>NZ_JBIRVQ010000006.1:0-646560 GCF_044386975.1 Nocardia sp. NPDC020380
TTCCGAGCCACACAAGCAGCAGAACCTCATCAGCTACACCCCACTGTCCTGGGCGTCCAGGGCATCAACCCCAGACACCTACAAACTTAGGGAACCTCGTGAACGTGCTCGGCCTGATGCTCATGAACAACGTCCTGCCCACCATCCTCAACCTGTCGATGCTCGGCATGATCGGTACTCACCGCTACTAGTCGCGACGCCGGGCTACCGAATATGACCAGCTACTGATGCGGTCCCCAGCAGCTCGCAGGTATTCTCACGCCGTTCACAAGCCGTGAACTGTTCGGTGAGAAAGGTTTTCGCTAGTGAAGCTCGCAGGAACGAGGCATATTGTGCGCCTCGTACTCGCCCTCGTGGCGGTGGCCGTGGCCGTATTGGCCGTATCCGGCTGTTCGATGCTGAAGGACGCCAGTAAGTCCGATACCGCCAAGGCCAAGGTCGGGGATTGCATCAACGTCATCGACGGCTCGTCGACGGACTCCAAGACCGCGCCCATCGACTGCGGTGACCAGAAGGCGGTCTACAAGGTCGCGGCGGTCTACGACAAGAAGACCGACTGCAAGGAAGAGCAGACCTCCTACGAGGAAACCCTCAATGGCGGCACCACGGCATTCCTGTGCCTGACACCGAACTTCAAGGAAGGCGCCTGCTACAACGAGAGCCAGAACACCGGCTACAAGTTCGTGGACTGCGCCGCCCCTGAAGCGTCCTTCAAAGTCACCAAGCGCATCGACGGGGTGGCCGACGAATTCCAGTGCGATGCGGGAACCGCCGTCGGATTCCGCGTCGTGCCGGACCCGAAGACCACCTTCTGCCTCGGCAGCCCGAAAAGCTAGACCGCGCTATTCGACCAACGCGACCGACGCGATCCGGTGCAGAGTGAAGTGCCGGACCGCGCCGGTCACGGGGTCGAGCGCATCCAATTGGCCGCCGCCCACCTTCAACGGCTCCACCACCCGCTGCGACGCCACACCCGAGGCATCCACGTAGCCGATGTGCACCGGACGCCGGGTCCGCGCGGCCAGTTGCAGCAGATTCAAGGTCGCGGCCGTACTGGTCCGGGAACCGTCCGAGCGGACGGCCTGCCCCGGACGGGCATGCGCCGCACGCTCACTCGCCCGCAGTTCCGCCACCAGCGACTGGAGTTGTTCCGTACTGGGCGGATTCGGCCGCCAGTTCGGCCGCTGCTGCTGCCGGGCCGTGATCCGCGCGCCCCGCGGCCGCAGATCCACGATCACACCCGAGGAATCCTCGCCCGCCGGACTGAAACCCGCCGCCCGCAGGTGCGCCAGCACCTCACCGAGCGGAGCCTGCGAGATCGCCACCGTCGGCGCCACCGCCCGCAACGCCAGTTCCCCGGCCACCGGCGCGGCCAGCACCTCGGCCAGCAGGGCCGGATCCTCGCTGCGCACGAAGGATTGCGCCAT
The DNA here is from genome assembly GCF_044386975.1 of Nocardia sp. NPDC020380. NCBI lineage: Bacteria > Bacillati > Actinomycetota > Actinomycetes > Mycobacteriales > Nocardiaceae > Nocardia > Nocardia sp. NPDC020380. The sequence continues at coordinate 1,428 of NZ_JBIRVQ010000006.1, forward strand.
GCCCGCCCGCAACCGGCCGTGCCGGCGCGCCACATCATCGATCAGATAGGTCAGCGACTGCGGTACCGGCGTGCGCGAGTGCGTGGTGAACAGATGGTGCAGCTCCGCCGCCGTCGCACCCGCGTCCAGCGCACGCCGCACCGAGGTGTCGCTGATGCGGTACACCGTTGCGGCGCCCGCGGATTCGACATCCGCGACCAGTGACACCCGATCCTGCAGCTCCGGCGTCAGCGGGCCGGGCGCGATGACCGTCAGATCCGCCTGCACCAGTACGTGATCCACCGGATCCGGCAGCGCGCTGCTCATCTCCGATTCGGCGTCCTCCGGACTGCCGTGCAGCAGTGCGCGTCCCGCCGAGGTGACCGCGCCGCGCGCCACCAGGCCCAGCGCCTGCGCCTCGGCCAGCATGCGTTCCACCGCCTCCAGCCGATAGTGCCGGCGCCAGCGCGGCTGCCGCCACGCCAGCACCCGGCCCAGATCCGCGGCGGAAACCTCGGTGCCGGAAGGATATTCGGCGAGCGCGCGCAGGATGGTGTGGCGGTCACGGACCGCGTGCACATTCCGCAATTCGGCCGAGAGCGCCGCCAGCGGTTTGTCATTGGCGTCGCGCAGGCCGATCATCCACGGGAAGCGATCCAGCTCCAGCCACGCCTGCGCCAGCACCACCCAGCGGCGCGGCGGCACCACGGACAGCCAGGCGTCGGTGGACGTGGTGGGCGCCCAGTAGTCGTCGGTGCTGTCCGGATCCGGCGGCGGTTCCGGGGTGCCCTTGTCGAGTAATCGTGCGGCGGCGAGGATTTCGGCGAGCAGGCCGAGGCGGGCCTCGTCGATGCCGGTCTGCTTGACGACCCGGCGCAGCTCGCGCACGCCCAGGCCACCGGATCGCAGTGCGGGCGCGGGATTCTGGCCCAGCGCGTCCAGGATGGACGCACCGTGCCGCAGCAGTTCGCCGACCTCGCCCGCGGCGGCCGCGTTCACATCGGTGGGCGAATGCTTGATCGGTTCCGGGCGCGGGGGCGTCAATGTCTGTGGATCGGTGACGGGTTCGCCGCGCAGCACCTGACCGACCGAGACCGGCAGCTCCACCGTCTCCTCGTCGATCCAGTTGAGCAGCCGGCGCGCCAGCAGGCGCTGCACGGGCCGGTCCTCGGGCGTGCCCGGGGCGGCATCGCGGGTGCGGCCGCGCGGGCCGGTGCTCGCGAGCTTCTCCAGCAGGCCGCGCTCCTGCGGCGTCGAATCGGCCAGGGCCGAGACGATTTCGGGTTCGGCGAGCGCGTCCGGCAGTTCCGTGGTGCTGCCCAGCGGCCACGGCAGCGCCTCCTGCGCGGCCGTGGTGAGCCGCAGCGCGGTATTCGGCCCCCAGACGATGGCGCGGGCGCGCAGCTTCGCCAGGGACGCGTCGACGGTGGCGGCCGGCACCCGGTCCCGGAGCAGTTTGCGCAATCGGGTCACCGGCACCGGTTCGGCGCGGCGGCCGTCCGCGGCGCCTTGCACCACAAGGGTTTCCACCACCGCGAAATCGAGGGTGTCGAGTTCGTCCGTGGCGCGCAGCACGGAGGCGCGCTGCTCGATGCGGGCGGCCAGGATCGCCATGGAGGCGGGCAGCGGGACGGCCAGATCGGGCCGCAGCTCCAGCAGCGTCACCAGATCCGGGTCGCTGCGCGCGGCCAGCCATTCGGCCAGCGCGGGACCGGCCGGGCCGGTGGCGGCGTCGCCGGTTCCGGCGGAGGTGGCGGTATCGGTCACTTCACCCGATCCAGGCAGGAAACACAGAGAGCCGGGCCGAAGGCCCGGCGGGAACGGTATTCGAGACGCGGTTCAGCGGCCGCCGCGATGACATTCGTCCATTGTGCGGCGGCCGCTCGGAAACGAGCCGCGCCGTTGACCGCATTGTTGTCGGTTGGTGGCGTCTCAGCGGTTGATGACCGTGTGCGGGTGCACGTAGGGCAGCTGATCGACCGGCAGCGGGAACTCGGTGTCCTCACCGTACGGGGACAGGCCACCGGAGCGCGTCGAGGAGAGCTCGGTGACGGCGTGATCGCCGTTCTCCGTGGTCGGCCAGCCGTTGTCGACGTAGGGTTTCTTCGATTTGTTCACCACGCCGCCCATTCTGGCATGCGGCACCGGTGCTTGCCTTCTCCGGCACCCGGAAGTTTGCCCGGCGCAAAGCAAACGCCCCGCATCTCCATTGATGCGGGGCGTTCGAGTGAGGCGATTGCCGTCCTGCCTAGTGCGGCAGGAGGTTCTTGTTCGCTTCGAAGAAGTTGGTGATCGCGGGGTCCAGCTTGACGCCACTGGCCTTCTGCGCGTTGAGGAAATCGAGTGCGGGCTGCGGGATGTTGATGCCCTGCTGCTGCGCGACCTGCACGGCGCGGTCGACGGCCTGGAAGACATCCTTGGTGCTGTCGTTCGCGGGGTTGCCGGCATTCGGGCCCGCCGACTCCTGCGCCCCGGGGGCCCAGTGGGTGTCCGCGGTGGCGGGGAGGTCTCGCTGGGTCGGACCGCTGGAGAGGCCGAGATGCGAGGAGCAGGAGGGCCAAGCGCCCCAGCCCTGCGTCGCGAGCACCTTCTCGGCGACGGCGATCTGCTGTTCGCGGGTTGCCTGGTTGGCGGTGGGGGCGTATTCGCCGCCGCCGGCCGCGGTCCAGGTGCTGGGCGAGAACTGCAGTCCGCCCTGGAATCCGTTACCGGTGTTGATGCCCCAGTTGCCGCCGGCTTCGCACTGTGCGAGGCGATCCCAGTCGGAGTCGGGTGCCGCGCTGGCATTGCCTGCCATGGCCACTCCTGCGCCGCCCAGGGCGATACCCGTCAGGGCAACCTTGGCGACGGTGCGGCCGGTGTTACTCGGCTTGCGATGGCGTCCACTCATTTTCGGGTCGTTTCCTCTCGTACGCGCCTGCGAGGCCGACTACCGGGGTCGAACTGAGAGGTGTCGTCCGGCCCGGCGCACTGGATGTGCGCTGTTCCTCGCCTTCGCCCCTCGATCCAGTTGGGGGTCCGTACCCGCGGGGCGAAGTGTGGTGCGGCGGGCCGGTGGCGCCGGGCTGACCCGGCTGGTGACAGACATTACGACGACTCCCGCGAAAAATCACCATTTGGTAACCGCCGTGTCTGTCCGGGTCACGAACCGGCGCAAGGGGTTCCGCTTCTTGTCTTTGCAGGTGGTCACGGCGTGTCCCGGCCGATAGGGGTCTGTCACCGCTCCGTGACCATCCCGTTATGTGACTAAGATCACATGCATAGCCGGGTAACGGAGTGGGCAACGCGCGTGTTGAGGCACAGCACGATCACTCCGCGCAAGCCCCCACGGCGGTCAGCGTGCGCGGCGGCCCTGCCACAGCGCGAGGAAGACCGACAGCAGGAAGCCGAGCGGCGTCGCGGTCATCGAGACCACGTACAACCACAAACCCGGCTTCGAATCCGTCAAGAGCCCTATGCCGAAGATGGCCACGATCGCCAGCAATCCGATCGCGAACAGTCCCATGGCGAAGTACAGCAGCGGACTCCCGGAGCTGCGGGGAGCCTGCTTGGAAGAAGTGTCCGACACCTCTGAACCGTAAAACTGATGTGCTTCGCCTATTCACACCGGGGTAGACTCGATGTTCTATCGCGTCCTGCATAGCTGTGTGGGGCGCGTTCTTTTCGCAAAAGGAAAGGTTGCGGACGATTGGTCCGTCAACCACGACTGTGCCCGGCACGCCCGGGCATCGAATGACGAACGGGTGAGCGCAGTGCCGACCGGCAGGGTTAAGTGGTACGACGTCGAAAAGGGCTTCGGCTTCCTGTCTCAGGATGAGGGCGAGGACGTCTATGTTCGATCGTCGGCGCTGCCCGAAGGTATCGAGGCCCTCAAGCCGGGCCAGCGCGTCGAATTCGGCATGGCGGCCGGGCGCCGCGGCCCGCAGGCCCTGAGCCTCAAACTGCTCGAAACCCCTTCTCTGCGTAACGAACGCAGCGATCGGGGCGAGCGCGGCGGCCGCGGGCCCCGCACCGACGCGCCCGTCCAGCGCAAGGAGCCCGACGAGCTGCACGGCCTCATCGAGGACATGATCACGCTGCTCGAGACCAAGGTGCAGCCGGATCTGCGGCGCGGCAAATACCCGGATCGCAAGATGGCCCAGCGCATTGCCGAAGTCGTGCGCGGCGTCGCGCGGGAGCTCGACCACTAGATCGCGAAAACCGAAGCAACCGAAAGGGCCCCGGCGCGCAATCGCGCACCGGGGCCCTTTCACGTGTGAAAGCGGTTGGCGTCAGCCCAGACTCGGGGCCAGCTCCTGGAACGCCGGAGTGCGGATGGCCCAGATGGCGCTGGAGATGAAGCCCTCGTTGCCTTGCGCGTCCCGCGCCGGGATCGGCAGATGGATCTCCACCGTGGCGAGCTTCAGGCGCGGATCCTTCGGCGTGGGAATGGTGATGGCGCGGGCGCCGTCGGCATAGTCACGATGCGTCGCGATGCGCTGCGCGGGCTTGCCGTCCAGCGAGTAGAGCAGCAACATCTCCCACGGCGCGTCCACCACCTGGCTCGGCAGCGAGAGCTGCAGCGGAGAACCCGGCGGCACATCGAGATCCGAGACCGACTGGCTCTTGTCGCAGTCGTTCAGCTGCAGCTGCTTGCCCTCGATCGCCACCGTGCAATACAGGTACGGGTTCACCGTCACCGACTTACCGTGCGAGTACGCGGTCAGCTCCGGCTCCGGCTTCGTCGCGTTGTGCGCGAGGACCGCGATCCCGGCGAAGTACGCGACGGCCACCACGAGCAGTGCCACTAACAGTGCGATGATCGTGCGGGCTTTGGGTGTGCTCACCGGTCCTGGTTCCTGTCCGTCACTGGGTCGGTTCTCCCGCGCCGTGCGCGTGGATCTCCTGTTTCGCATGCTGAGGTCGGTTGCCGCCCAAACCGGGCAGCAGCGAATGACCACGGTAGCTGACCACGGTTTGGGTCAGACCGAGCGCCATGACCGCCGAGACCACAGCGAAACCTTTCCACCACTCCGTCGGTAGCAGTACGCCCATGGCGCCGCCCAGCACCCACGCCAGCTGCAGCACGGTCTCCGAACGGCCGAAGCCCGAGGCGACGGATTCCGGTGGCAGGTCGTCCTGAATGGAGGCATCCAGGGACACCTTGGCCAGCGCGCTGGTGCAGGACGCGACCAGGGCGGCCACCACCACGCCGATCATATTGCCGAGCACCGCCGCGAAAACCGCCGCGGCCACACAGGAAATGGTGCAGGTCAACACGATCAGCTGCGGGCGGCCGAGCTTCATGCGGGCGCCCGTGGCATTGCCCGCGAAGTTGCCGATGGCCGCGGCCGCGCCCGCCAGGCCCGCCATGGCGACCTGCTGGGTCGCGTGATGCGGGCTGCTCTTGATGACGAACGGGATGTAGAAGAACAGGAAACCGGTCAGGATGCGGACCGTGCCGTTGCCCCACAGGCCCGTCACCACCGAACGACCCAGCGGCTGACGGCGTTTGCTCGGCTTCACCTTCTCGGCCTGACTCGGCTCCAGCACCTCGGTGCGGGAATCCTCGCCGTGATAGCCGATCGTGGCCGGCACCTCGCCCTCGGTGTCCTCCACCCAGGACGGAATGTTCAGGCTCAGATACGCACCCGTCGCGGCCAATACGGCCGCGAACAATAGGGCGCCCGTGGAATGCGCCACGAACGCGATGGCCGCCGCGATCGCGCCCGCGCCGAGCGTCCCGCCCACCAAGCCGAACACCGTGAGCCGGGAATTGGTGCGCACCAGGTCGATTCCCGGTGGCAGCACACGCGGCGTGACCGCGGATTTCAGCACCGAGAACGACTTGCTGAGGATCAGCATGCACAACGCCAGCGGATACAACGCCCAATTGTCGATATTGAAGATCAGCAATCCGGCGATCAGCACGCGCAAGGCGAACGAACCCGCCAAGGCCAGCCGGCGACCACGCTGCAAACGATCCAGCATCGGCCCGATGACCGGGGCGATCACCCCGAACGGGGCGATCGTGATCAGCAGGTACAGCGCCACCTTGGTCTTGGATTCGGCTGTGGCGCTGGCGAAGAACAAGGTGTTGGCCAGGGCGACCGCCACCGCGGCATCGGTCGCGAAATTGGCCATGGTCGCGTAGACCAGGGCCGTCAATCCGGACTCCTCCGCGCCGTCGGCCTTGGCCGCCCGCTGGAAGGTGGCGAACCCGCGCTCGGTGAGCTCGATACTGCGCCGCGCCGCGACCCTGGTGACGGTCAGCTTGCGCGGGGGTTTGTGCAGGCCGGCGGTGGTCGCGTCGTCCCCGGGATCGTTCGGATGTGATTGCAGGCGCGTGTCTTCCGGATGGTGCGGTCCGGGCTGCGGACCACGGGTGGCATCGGGTCGTGCGGGGGGCGGATGCCCGGATTCGTGGCCACGCAAACGCGCGTCCCGGGACGGCGCCGGCGGTCCAGCGGGCGGCTGCGCTCCCGGACGCCGCCGAGACCCCGAGCCCGCCTGCGGTTCAGGCGGATACGGCGGCCGCTCCTCGAATCGGCCGGTCCGCGGCTCGGATTCGAATCGGCCGGTTCGCGGTTCGGCGCCGGAGCCGGGGGCCGCCGGGTCGGTCTCGTAGGGGCGGGTCGGGCGCTCGGTCGCGAATCGGCGCGTGGGCGGGGCGGATTCGCGCGGGGCCGGGGGCTGCGGCTGCTGCCCGGGCGGGTTCGGCTCGGGCGGTGCCGATTCCGCGCGGCGGCGGCGCGACCACCGGGACGTGCGCGACGCGCGGGTCTCCGCGCCACTCCCGGCGCGTGACTCGGCCGAGCGGTCCCCGGGATGCGACTCAATGGAGCGGTCACCGGTGTACGCCTGCGTGGGGCGGTCCCCGGGGTACGACTCGGCGGGGTGATCGGGGGCGCGGCGGGCCAGGAAGTCGGGGAGGTCCGGCTCGTCGCAGCGGCGGCCCGGCCGGCGCGCGGCCTGGTTGGCCGGGGGATACCGGTCGAATCCGGGATGCCGTTCGATCAGTGGAGAGTCCTCGTCGCCCCACCGACCGCGATCGGCATCAGGGTCACGGGGAGCAGTCACCCCCCAATTCTTGCAGTGCCGACCGGAACCGGCTCCACTACCGCACGTAAGCGGTGACACACAAGCCGGAAATCCCTGGGAATTCGCTTCGGGAATGGGTTCGGACGGCTCGTGTGTCCCGTTTCACGCCGGAACGAAACGGACTTCGTATGACGTGGGCCACTTCTTGCCGGTGAGGAGGAAGTGGTCGGTGCCCGGCAGGCTCGCGATCCCGTTCAGCACATCCGTGTCGGGGGTGCGGGCGGATTTCGGGAGCAGGCCGGAGGCGTCGATGACCGCTCGGACGTCCCCGGTCCGGGGATCGATCTTCAGGATGTCGTCCGTGGGCCAGGCATTCGCGTAGACGGAACCGTCCGGCGCGCAATCCAATCCATTGAGCTGCGTGTTCTTGTGTGAGGTGAGCGCGACCGTGCCCGTTACCGCGAAGGTTCCGGGATCACGGAAGGTGAGGGTGCTGCTGCCGTTGCTCATCACGACCCGGTTGTCACGCGTGCACAATCCCCAGCCCTCACCCTGATAGGTGGTGCGGCGGATCTCGGCGAGAGTCCGCGGATCGCGGGCGAAGGCGATGCCGTCCTTGTACGTGAGCTGCCACAACACGTTCCCGGCCCGGGTGATGCCCTCGCCGAACAGGGGCGCCGGTAGGTCGACGCGCGCGAGCTCGGTCCCGGTATCCAGGGCGGTCGCGCGGACGAACGACTGCCCGGAGAGACCGGTGCTCTCGTAGAGGGTGTTGCCGTCGATTTCGAGGCCCTCGGTGAAGGCGTTGGTGTCGTGCGGGCGTGTCGCGATCACCTCGGCGCGCAGGCGCGGGGTGCTGTCGGTGCCGCCGCAACCGGCGGCGGTCGAGGCCAGGGCCAGCGCGGCGGTCAGGATCAGCGGGACGGTCGCTACCGGTGCACGGTGTTTGCGCTCCATACGGCAAAATGTAGGGCGTGAGCGCGGTTGGAGTTTCGGAGTCCGGTGTGCGACCCATCCTGGCGGAGGCGGTCCAGCTGGCCCGTCGTGCGCTCCTGGACCTGGAGCCGGTGGGTGTCGGCGCACATCTGGGCGTGACCTCCGAGGACGAATCCTCGGCCACCCATCATTTCGAGGCGACGCTGCCCGGCTATCACGGCTGGCAGTGGGCGGTCGTGGTGGCGGCGCCACCGGAGGCGACCCGCGCCACGGTGAGCGAATCCGCCCTGCTGCCCGGCCCGGACGCGCTCGTCGCGCCCGACTTCATCCCGTGGGAGGAGCGCGTCCGCCCCGGCGACCTCGCCCCCGGCGACCTGCTCGCCCCGCGTGCCGACGACCCGCGCCTCGTGCCCGGCTATATCGCCACCGGCGACCCCGTGGTCGACGAGGTGGCCCTGGAGATCGGCCTCGGCCGCACCCAGGTCCTCAGCCGCGAAGGCCGCGAGGAAGCCGCCGAACGCTGGTTCTCCGAATACGGCCCCGACACCGACATGGCCCGCGCCGCACCCTCCACCTGCGGCCTCTGCGGCTTCTACGTCCCCCTCGCCGGCTCCCTCCGCGCCGCCTTCGGCGTCTGCGGCAACGCCATGGGCGCCGACGGCCACGTCGTCCACTTCGCCTACGGCTGCGGCGCCCACTCCGACGTCGAAATCCCCACCGGCGGCGGTTCCCCCGCCTACGAGGCCTACGACGACGCCGCCGTGGACCTCATCCCCGACTCCGAATTCCGCACCCCGCCCGCCGACGAGAGTTCGGCTGCCGCCGAGGCAGACTCGCCGCTCTCCGGCGTCGAGGACACTGCGCCCGCGGCCGTAGCGACCGAAATGACCTCGGCCGCCGTGGAAGCCGCCCCCGCCGCGGACACCGAAGCATCCGAGCCCGCGTCGGACGATTCGCCGACCAGTGCGGTGGACCAACCGATTGCCGGCACGGAATCCGTTGCAGCGGCTGCGGAGTCGGGTGACGCGGACGCGATTCAGGCCGATGACGCGGTCCTGCCGCAGGCTGAGCCGGAGGCGGAAGCCACCCTGGCGGAATCCGGTACGGCCGAAACCGCCGCGCCGCGGCAGGCCACCGACAACCATGTGGTCACGCTGTTCGATTTCGACCCCGACGCCGGATACGACGATGCGTGGGCCGTCACCGCGGTGCGCGTCGAACCCGATACCGGCCGACCGGGCGAATCCGGGGCCGCAGAGGCGAACTGAGCGGCGGGTCCGTGGGGCTCGCCGCACCACTGCGGCGCGCTGTCGCGTCGTGGTGCGGATCGATAGGGCTCATCGCTCAATAGGGGGCTATGACTGCGATGCCGCGCCTCTGAAGTAGGGCGCGGCATGCCGTCTTCGGGCGTGTCTGCAGCGGCGGATCGCGTTTCGCTCGGCCGAGTTCGCGAGTGCGGGCGCTGTCCCGGTGGGTTCGGCTCCTCGTGCGGTGGGGCCGATCTCGTTCCGGGTGGGTGAGTCGGGGGGTTGGGCGGTAGGTTCTGGCGGTGCCGAGGTGGTCGGTGCGTGGGTCGAGAGGGGAAGGCTACGTGGTGGGTGCTGAGGCGGGGGATCCGTTCGGGACGGCTGCGCTGCGCGAAGGGGTGATCGCCGCCTGGCGGGGATCGCCTACGCGGCTACGGGAGGATGCCACCACCGAGGCGGATCTGGTGCGGTCCGGGTATCGGGATCGGCTGCTGACGGAACTCGCGCAGAATGCCGCCGACGCCGCCGCCAAGGCCGCGGTGGCGGGGCGGGTCGCGGTCTGGTTGGACGGGCGGCGGCTGCATGTCGCGAATACGGGCGTGGGGCTGGATGTTTCGGGGGTGCACTCGCTGACCGCGCTGCGTGCCTCCGCCAAGACGACGGCGGAAGCCTCGGTGGGACGGTTCGGCGTGGGGTTCACCGCCGTACTGACCGTGGCCGAGGAGATCGAATTCCGTTCCGGCACCGGATCACTGCGCTTCTCCCGAGCCGAGACCTGGGCGCTGCTCGGCGCGCAGGGCATCGACATTCCGGCGGGCGAAGGCGAATTCGTGCCGCCCGCGCTGCGGCTGGCCTGGCCGATCGAGGAACACCCCGTGACCGGCTTCGACAGCGAAATCGTGCTGCTGCTGCGCGAGGACGTCGACATCGTCGCCCTGCTCGCCGCCATGCACGCCGAAGCCGTGGACCTGCTCCTGGAACTGCCCGCCCTGCAGTCCATCCGCATCGGCGACGACGAGATCACCAGCACCGTCACCGCTCTCGAATTCCCGGACACCCCCGAGCCCGGCAAGGACCCACACCCCGCCGGCGGTACATCCGCCGACCTGCTGGCATCCGACCTGTGGGCGGTGGAACCCGCCGAAACAGCGGACGAGGTAGATCCGTTCGTGGCGTGGAGCGACTCCCTGACGGGAGCCGGGCGTCTCACCTCGGCGGACACCGCATCGATCGCTGATCGGCGCAACGGCGTCCCGGCGGCGGATGCTGATCGGCGCGATGGCGTCGAGGCCACCGATTCCGATCGGCGCGGCAGCGCACAGGACATGGACGCCGATTCGCGTGCCGCCGTGCCGGTCTCCACTGCCGATCCGCTCGACGTCGTACGAGTCTCCGATGCCGACATGCCGCTGTCCGCTGCCGATCGGTTGGATGGTGGCCCGGAGTCGGATGCGGATCTTCGTGATGGCATGCCGGTTTCGGATGCTGATCGTCGTGCTGATGGGTCCGCGGCGGGCGGCGCCGGTCTGCAGGAGATCCGGATTTCCGGGCCGGCCGGTGAGGAGCGGGTGTGGTGGCAGTTCCGGACGGAACGGGCGCGCTGGCTGGTGCCGGTGCGGGATGGCCGGGCGGTTGCGGCGCATCCGGATGTGTTGCGGGCGCCTACGCGTTCCGATGAGGAATTGTCGCTGCCCGCATTGCTGATCGCCGATATTCCGATGCAGCCGGATCGCCGCCGGTTGCTGCCGGGCGTGCAGGTCGGCGAATTGGTGGCCGGTTATGCGGATTTCGCGCGGGCGCTGCCGGCGCGGGATCGCCTGGTGCTGGTGCCGCCGCCGGGCTTCGCGCGCAGTGAGGCGGATGCGCAGTTGCGTGAGGCCATGGTCGCCGAATTGCAGGCGGGTGAATGGCTGCCGGTGCTGGGCGGTCCGGATGCCGCGCCACGCCGGGCAAGCGTATTCACCGGTGTCACAGTCGAATTGGCGGGCCTGCTGGCGGATATCGTCGGGCCGCTGGTGATTCCGGAACTGTCGGAGCGCGGCCGCGCGGACGCGCTGGCGGTGCTGGACGTGCATCGGATCGGGCTGGCGCGCATCGCGGACCTGTCGAGCAGCCTGGAACGCGAACCGCAGTGGTGGTATTCGTTCTACGACGCCCTGGAGCCGTTCGTCAATGATCCGCTCGCGGTGGAGGAACTGGGCGCGCTGGCGGTCCCGCTGGCCGACGGCCGCCTGGTGACCGGTCCGCGCACGGTGGTGCTGGACGACCACCTGGAGTCGGCGATTCCGGTGCACTGGGCGCGGCTGGCGCATCCCGAGGCCGTGCACGAACTGCTGGGCCGGCTGGGCGGCCGCCCGGCCACGCCGGAGGATCTGCTGAACGATCCCGGCCTGCGCGCTCTCCTCGACGACGACCCGGGCGACCCGGACACGGTGGACGCCGTGCTCACCCTGGCCGCGAACGTCATCGCGTCTCCGGGCGTGCTGCCGTCCTGGCTGGGCCTGCTCGAGTTGCCCGATGCCGCAGGCGAATCGGCCCCCGCCGACGAACTGCTGCTGCCGGACGCCCCGCTGGCCCGCGTGCTGGCCGAGGACGCCCCGTTCACCACCGTGGACCCGGACCTGGTGGAACGCTTCGGCGCGGACGCCTTGCGCGCCATCGGCGTCGGCTGGGGTTTCACCGTGGTCGCGGAATCGGATCCGACCGGCCCCGATCACGATCTGGACGATGAGGAAACCTGGTGGGAGGGCCTGGCGGAGGATCCGCCGGAACTGCTCGCCGTCCGCGACCTGGATCTGGTCGACGACGGCGAATGGCCGGAAGCCTTGCGCCTGTTGCTGTCCGACCCGGTGATCCGCCCGCTGCTGTCCGACCGCAATGGCTATACGGCCTGGTGGCTGCGGCATCACGCGCATATCGACGGCATCTCGCTGGGCCTCATGCGGCATCCCGCCGACGAATTGTTCGCGGGCCTGCTGCCGCAACTCCCGGGCTTCTCGACCGAGGACCTCGCGGTCCTGCGCGCGATCCTCGCCGACCCGGAGGTGGTGAACGCGCACCTGGCGGAGGAGTTGCTGGACGCGCTCGCGGATCCCGCGAAAACCCCCATCCCGGAAGCGATTTCGCAGACCTACCAGCTGCTGTCCGAGGCGCTGGCCGACGGCCGCCTGGACGTGGAGGAACTGGTCCTGCCGGATCTGGTCCGCGCGCTGTCCGGCGCGGTGATCCCGGCCGCCGACGCCATCGTGCTGGATAAGCCCTGGTACGGCCCGGCACTGCCGGCGGACCGCCTGGTGGTCGGCGACATCGCGAGCGCAGGTTCGCTGGCGACACTGCTCGACCTGCCGCTGGCCTCGGAAGCCGTGACGGCGGAAGTGCTGGGTGCGGGCCACCACACCACCTGGATCGCGGACCCCCTCGGCGTCCTGCTGCGCCTGCAGTTCGACCTGTCCACGCGCACAGGCGAACTGGTCATCCACGACGAACTGCTGATCCGCCTGTCCGGCGCGGTCGAGGACACGGTCGCCGTCGCCTGGTGGCAGGAAGACGACGTGACGCACGTGCGCGCCCCCAAGCGCTGACCCGCGCAGGACTTGTGCCCGCGCCGGAATCTCCGGCGCGGGCTTTGTTTTCGACGGGTCGGGCGGTTGCGTTCGGGTCAGGCGGTTGCGTGCGAGGCGACCATGCTGGCGAGGACGTCCAATTGTTCACGCACGGAGCCACTGTCGTTGTCCACGAGCCAGCGCAGCACGATGCCGTCGATGGTTGCGAGGATGAAACGGCTCAGGGTGCCGACGGGAACGGTCCACTGGCAGCCGGTGGCTTCGCGCGCATGCTCGATGATGTCGGCGACGGTCGAGTCGTTGAACGTGTACTGTTCGCGCGCAATTGCGAGTTTCGCCGGAGTTTGTTCGCCTTCACGCAGTGCGTAGGTGGTGGTTTCGTAGGTGAGCAGCTGGCGTTCCGGAGTGGCTTCGATGTTGAGCCACATGAGTTCCAGCCCCGCACGCACCAAATTTTGAAGGGCTTCTTTTCCTGAACCGACGTCCTGCCATACTGCTTCGTTGGCATCCACGGAATCTCGCAATTCCATGGAGAGTGCCTTGACCAGCTCGGTCATCAGCTGATCTTTGTTTTCGAAACAGTAATGCACCACACCGAGCGAAACACCGGCTGCCTGTGCAACATCGCGCGTGGTAACTCCTGCCACGCCCTTTTTTTCGGCAAGGCCGATGGCTGCCTCGATAAGGTGGGCCCGTCGTTCTTCGACGCTCAATCGGGAGGACACTCCAGGGAGTTAAGCGCTCGCGGCGCGCGCAGTCAATTCGCACACTCCGAAAGTCCGCTTCCCGCCGCTTGTCTGGACGCGCGTCCTGGATGTGCCCCTCATTCCAGACCGAGTTGCGCGCCCTTGTCGCCGCGCCGGGCGCCGCGACGTTGAATCGCGAAAATGGTGTACCCCAAGGCGCCGACGGCCAGACCCATCAGACATACCGGGCGCGCGGTGGCCCAGCTGTCGTTCAGGAATACCGCGATGGTGGCGATCAGAAATCCGATGGTGCCGACCGCCAGCACCGGCCGCGGGTCGGTGAGGCGCGGCGGGATCTCGGGCACGGGGGGCGTCACCCCTTCAGCCTAGAAGGTCCGCGTGCCCGATGCGCCGCGCCGGTCCGTTCCTTCTGCGTACCGGTAGGTTCGCTGTGCGATGGCCGGAACCGAATGCTGCATGTCGAGACCGGTGGGTGTGGACCACCCGAACACCCGACTCCTGCGCGAACGGTCACGTATCGTGTGCCTCTGTGACAACGCCTTCCGACATACGCGCGCTTGCTGGTGAACTCTCACTGGCGGTGGTGCGCTTGACGCGACATCTGCGAGGTAGGCGCGCCGATGCCCAGATTTCGCTGACTCAGCTCTCCGCCCTCGCGACGCTCAACCGCGAGGGCGCCATGACGCCCGGGGCCCTGGCCGCCAAGGAGCGTGTGCAACCGCCGTCCATGACGCGGGTGATCGCCTCGCTGTCGGAACTCGAACTGGTGGAACGCAACCCGCACCCGACCGATGGGCGGCAGATCATCGTCTCGCTGTCGGAGGCAGGGCGGGCCTTGGTCCTCGACGAGAACCAAGCCCGCGAAGCCTGGATGACCGACCAACTCTCGAACCTCTCGCCCGATCAGCTCAAGGTGCTCGACGAGGCCGTCTCGATCATGAAACAGATCGTCGACGAGTCGGAGTAACCGATCAGTAGGCGAAACGCCGATCGCTGTCGACGATTTCGCGGCCCAGCGGGAACAGCGAGATCGGGATGAGCTTCAAGTTGGCCCAGGCGAACGGGATTCCGATGATCGTCACGGCCAGCGCGATGCTGGTGAACAGGTGTCCCAGCGCCAGCCACCAGCCGGCCACGATGATCCAGATGACATTGCCGATCATCGACGGGATACCCGCCCCCGGCTTCTCCACGGCTTCCCGGCCGAACGGCCACAGCACGTAGTTGGCGATGCGGAACGAGGCGATCCCCCACGGGATGGTCACGATGAGCACGCAGCAGATCAGGCCCGCGATGATGTAGCCGATGGCCATCCAGATCCCGACCAGCACCAGCCACAGGACGTTCAGAATCAACTGGATCGGTTTCATGCCATCCACCCTGCCAGCCGGGCCCGGGCCCGGCCACCGGGAAAACCAAGGCGCAGGGTGATGGAGCCGATTTTCCGGCGGCCGGAACCCTGATCCCCAGGTCAGAAGAACCATCCGAGCTGTGCCTCACGGTCGGTGGCGAAGGCCTGATCGAAGGCCCGCAGCACGGCCGGATCCTTGGCCTGGATCCGATTGGCGGCGGCGAACGTCCGGGCCCGGTGCCCGCCGAAGTAGAGCCCGCCGAGCACGTCGAGGCCGAGTTCCAGCTCCGGCGTGCGATCGGTGAGCGCGCATTCGGCGACCCCGTCACGGATGCGCAGCGCGAAGGCGCCGCCCGCGTTCCGGAACGGATCGTCGACCGAGATGACGGTGTCCAGGTCGCCCTGGTAGTTGCGCGCGGTGAGGGCCGCGGGCACGTCCATGATGCGGGTCCACAGCGTGTCGAAGCGTTCGGTCACCTTCACCAGCCGCGGGTCGGTCACCAGGTAGGGGAGTGGATCCCCGTCGGTGAGCGGTGCTTCCACGGTGGTGAGCAGGTCCAGGCTCAGCAGCACCCGCCACAGCGCGAGATGCGCCTCGGGAGTGACGGCCCGGAATTCCGCGACGATCGCGGTGGACTTGTGCTCCTCGTACTTGCGGCGATACAGCACGTACCCGTCCGGGTGGGTGAGCACGAACAGTGTGGACGCGCCCTCGCGGTAGCGTTCGGGATCGCCGAACCACATCTCCCAGTTGGCTTCCGGGCGTTCCTGCCCGCCGGGTACCAGCCGCCGCCAGCGGTCGTACACCTCGCGCAGATGATCCTTCGAGTCGGCGAGCGCGGCGATCCGGACGCCGCCGGGATCCGGTGTGCCGGGCCGGAATTCGGCGCGGCGCCGATCGATCTCCACCCAGTTCTCGGCAATGCTCGGCGCGTAGCCGAAGCGGCCGTAGATGGTGCCTTCGCTGGCGGTGAAGACGGTGAGCGGCAGGCCGTCGTCCTCGACGCGGCGGTGCAGTTCGGTGTAGAGGCTGCGCAGGATGCCGCGGCGGCGGTGGGTGGGTGCGACCGAGACGGCGGAGACGCCGCAGGCCTGCACGGTGTGCTCGCCGGGGACGGTGAGGGTCATGGTGCGGTCCACGGTGTGACCGACGATCTGATCCCCGTCGATGGCGACGAACGCCCGCTCGACGGGGAAGAGATCGGGGATGTGCTCGAGCTCGACCTGGTCGTAGCGCATCCCGAAGCAGGTTTCCAGGAGCTGGACGATTGCGGGGAAGTCGTCCTTGGTGGCCGAGCGCACGGTGATGCCATTCGTCGTTGCCATGTCCGAATCGTCCCATGAGCCCGATTACTTGCGCATCCGAATTTCCGCGGGCGGAACCTGCCGTCCCCTCCAGGGCAGGTGCCGCCCGCGGAATCCGATTGCCCCCCAATAGCCCTCGGATCGGGCGTCGTGAGATCGGTTCCCTCCCCAGGGAATCACCCCCGTCTCACAAGAAGAAGCATGCCGGTCCCCGCCAGCAAGATGCTTAACAAGACCTTGTAGTCGGGCCCGGACATGAAAACAGCCCGCCCGCACCGGGATCGGTGCGGGCGGGCTGTGGTCCGGAGGAGACTAGCGGCCGGTGATGCCGTTGTAGTCGCGCTCGCCGTAGCCGGTGTAGATCTGGCGCGGACGGCCGATCTTCAGGGGCTCGGTGTGCATTTCCCGCCAGTGCGCGATCCAGCCCGGCAGCCGGCCCATGGCGAAGAGCACGGTGAACATGCGGGTCGGGAAGCCCATGGCCCGGTAGATGACGCCGGTGTAGAAGTCGACGTTCGGGTACAGGCGACGCTCGATGAAGTACTCATCGGTGAGCGCGGCCTCTTCGAGGGCCTTCGCGATGGCGAAGAGCTGGTCGTCGCCGCCCAGCTTGCTCAGGATGGAGTCGGCGTGCTGCTTGGCGATCGTCGCGCGCGGGTCGTAGTTGCGGTAGACGCGGTGCCCGAAGCCCATGAGCTTCACGCCGTCTTCCTTGTTCTTGACCTTGCGGATGAACTCCTTGACGTCACCGCCGTTGGCCTTGATGTCGTCCAGCATCTCCAGCACGGCCTGGTTGGCGCCGCCGTGCAGCGGGCCCCACAGCGCGTTGATGCCACCGGACACCGAGGTGAACAGGTTGGCGTCGGAGGAACCGACCAGGCGCACGGTCGAGGTCGAGCAGTTCTGCTCGTGATCGGCGTGCAGGATCAGCAGCATGTCCAGCGCGGCGGCCACATCCGGGTCCACCTCGTAGGGCTCGGCCGGGAAGCCGAAGGTCATCCGCAGGAAGTTCTCCACCAGCGACAGCGAGTTGTCCGGGTAGAGGAACGGCTGGCCGACCGACTTCTTGTAGGCGTAGGCCGCGATGGTCGGCAGCTTCGCCAGCAGGCGGATGGTGGACAGCTCGACCTGCTCGGGGTCGCGCGGGTCCAGCGAGTCCTGGTAGTACGCCGAGAGCGCGTTCACCGCGGAGGACAGCACCGGCATCGGGTGCGCGTTGCGCGGGAAGCCGTCGAAGAACCGCTTCAGATCCTCGTGCAGCAGGGTGTGCCGGCGGATCCGGTCGGTGAAGTCGTCGAGCTGGGCCTGCGTCGGCAGCTCACCGTAGATGAGCAGGTAGGAGACCTCTATGAAGGTCGACTTCCCGGCCAGCTGCTCGATCGGGTAACCGCGGTAGCGCAGGATGCCCGCTTCACCGTCGATGTAGGTGATGGCCGACTTGGTCGACGCGGTGTTCATGAAGCCGGGGTCGTAGGTGACGTACCCGGTGCTGGCGAGCAGCTTTCCCAGGTCGATCCCGTCATTGCCCTCGACTGCCTTGGCCACGGTCATCGGGTATTCGCCGCCGGGGTAGGTGAGTACCGGCTTGGCGTCGTCGTCGACGTTGATGATGTTCTCAGCGGGCACGGAAGGATCCCTCTCAGGCTTGAAACCGTAGGCACCGGACGCGGTCGGCGCGCAGTGCGCTTACCTCAACGCTAGCCGCTGTCCGGTACGACCGACTAACGAGGGTCACTCTCACTACCTCACAGTCACCCGCGCAGCAGGTGAGGATCTGTGAGGTTATGTGGTATGTGCATCGATCGCACTCAGGCCGTCTGCAGCTGAGAGTGCGCACGTACCACCGCATACCGCGCAAAAGCCGGGAACACGACGGCAGCGACCACCATGCCGACCACCACCAGCGCGCCACCGCCCGCCGCTGCTGCAGCGGTACCCACGGCAGCGGCCGCGAAACCGTGCGCAACATCACCGATGCGCGGTCCACCCGCCACGACGACGATGAACACCCCCTGCAAGCGTCCGCGCATGTCATCGGTGGCGACCGACTGCAGCATGGTGGTGCGCAATGCCGCCGAGAACATGTCGACCGCGCCGCCGAAGGCCAAGCAGCCCAGGGCTATCCAGAGGGCGACCGCGGTGCTCAGCGCGTGTCCCGCCATGCCGACCGCCAATCCGAAGCCGACCATGCTCACACCCCACAGCACGATGCACAGCATCACGGCCAGACCCTGCCGGCTGATGCGGGTGAGCCAGCCGGAGAACACGCCACCCGCCACCGCGCCCACCGACATGGCCGCGAACAACAGGCCCAAAGCCGTTCCGCCGCCACCGGAATCACCGAAGGAATCGTGCGCGATCTCCGGGAACAGGGCACGCGACATACCGAACACCATGGCCACCACGTCGACGGCGAAGGAGGCCAGCAGGATTCGCTGCGTCGCCAGATAGACGAAACCGTCGGCGACCTCGCGCAATCCGGCCCGCCGGGTCTCGCCCAGCGGCGGGATGGGCGGCAGCTTCCAGACGGCCCACAGCGTGGCCAGCAGCGCGATGGAGTCCAGGAGATACAGCGTGGACAGGCCGGTCACCGGGATCAGCATGCCCGCCGACACCGGTCCGGCGATGGCGCCGAACTGCATCACGGTCATGGTCAGCGAATTCGCCGCGGGCAGTTGCTCGGCGGGCAGCAGGCGCGGGTAGATGGCGCTGCGCGCGGGCTGATTCATGGCGAAGAACGCCTGCTGCACCGAGAACAGCACCAGCACCAGCCAGGCATTGTTCAAGTGCGCCGCGGCCTGCGCCCAGAAGAGCAGGGAGGTGACGCCGGTGCCAGTGGAGGTGATCAGCAGCAGTTTGCGGCGGTCCATGGCGTCGGCGAGCGCGCCGCCCCACAGGCCGAAGACGATGAGCGGGATCAGTCCGAACAGTCCGGCCAGGCCCACGTAAGAGGAACTGTGGGTGATGTCGAACAGCTGCTTGGGTACGGAGACGACGGTGAGTTGTGCGCCGATGACCGTGACAACGCCGGTGGTCCAGAGTCTCCGGTAATCAGGATTCCGTAAGGGCGTTATATCGGCGAGCAACTTCACCGACAGAACATTAGCTCCGCAAAAGGTGAGCTGGCCAGCCGATTTGGGACGATCATCCCACCATTTGAACGTGATTCATCCCACGACCACAACCCTTGCGGTCATGGTTGCAGCCGTTCGACTTTCATCGCCGCGACATCGGTGTTTCCCGGCTCCAGCGTCA
Organism: Nocardia sp. NPDC020380; assembly: GCF_044386975.1. Taxonomy (NCBI): domain Bacteria; kingdom Bacillati; phylum Actinomycetota; class Actinomycetes; order Mycobacteriales; family Nocardiaceae; genus Nocardia; species Nocardia sp. NPDC020380. The sequence goes on from NZ_JBIRVQ010000006.1 coordinate 20,791, forward strand.
CCCGGATGCGATTGTGCATGCGGCTGCGGCGGCCCTGCCAGAACTCCACGTAATCCGGCCGGATCATGAAACCGCCCCAGAACGGCGGCACCGGAATCTCGGCGACCTCTTCGAAACGGGCCGTGACCTCGGCAAGCTGATTGTCGAGGGCTTCCCGCGAGGCGATCGGGCGGGACTGCTTCGAGGCCCAGGCGCCCAATCGTGAACCGCGCGGCCGGGACTGCCAGTACAGGGCGGTGGTCTCCGGCGAGACCTGATGCACCGGACCGCGCACCGTCACCTGCCGGCCCAGCGCCGGCCAGACGAAGGTGGCCGAGGCGTACGGCGTTTCGGTCAGCTGCCGGCCCTTGAAGGATTCGTAATTCGTGTAAAAAGTCACACCCTCCGGAGAGAGGCCTTTGCACAGCACGGTTCGGGTGGTGGGTCGCGGGCCGTCCTCGGCCACTTCGATGGTCGCGAGCACCATCGCGTTCGGGTCGGTGACCCCCGCGCTGGTGGCGTGCTCGATCCAATTGCGCAGCAAGGCTTCCCAGCCGTCGGTCAGCCAGCTCTCGTCCAGATCGGTCTCGATGCCGGGGTGATTGTCACCCTGATCCACGCCGTACTCCACGCGCATGGCCGCGATGTCGAGGTCGGGAGTGGCGAATTTCTCCTGGTCGGGCATGGGCCAGACGTTACTCCGCAGTAATCGGGGAGTTAAGGTCTAGGAGATCGGCGTGGCTGCCCTCGGATCGGGTAGCCCGATGTGCAAGGAGAGTCACAACATGACTGCCGCTGCGGTTCCCAGCTCTGCCATCCCCGATGGCTTCGTCGCCGGCCTCGAGGGCGTTGTCGCCTTCACCACCGACATCGCCGAACCGGACAAGGACGGTGGTTCGCTGCGGTACCGCGGCGTCGACATCGAAGACCTGGTATCGAACCACATCACCTTCGGTGACGTGTGGGCCCTGCTGGTCGACGGCGAATTCGGCCGTGGCCTACCGCCCGCCGAACCCTTCCCGCTGCCGGTGCACACCGGCGACGTGCGCGTGGACGTGCAGGCAGGCCTGGCCATGCTGGCGCCCATCTGGGGTTACCAGCCGCTGCTCGACATCGACGACGACACCGCCCGCGAGAACCTCGCGCGCGCCTCGGTGATGGCGCTCTCCTATGTCGCCCAGTCGGCGCGCGGCATCTACCAGCCCGCCGTGCCGCAGAAGAAGATCGACGAGTGCACCACCATTACCGAGCGGTTCATGACCCGATGGAAGGGTGACCCGGACCCGCGGCACATCGAGGCCATCGACGCCTACTGGGTGTCCGCCGCCGAGCACGGCATGAACGCCTCCACCTTCACCGCCCGCGTCATCGCCTCCACCGGCGCGGACGTGGCGGCCTCGCTGTCCGGCGCGATCGGCGCCATGTCCGGCCCGCTGCACGGCGGCGCCCCGGCCCGGGTACTGCCCATGATCGAGGCGGTCGAGCGGTCCGGTGACGCCCGGGCGCTGGTCAAGGGCATCCTGGACCGCAAGGAAAAGCTGATGGGCTTCGGCCACCGCGTGTACCGCGCGGAGGATCCGCGTGCCCGCGTGCTGCGCGCCACCGCCAAGCGTCTCGACGCCCCGCGCTACGAGGTTGCCGCCGCGCTGGAGCAGGCCGCGCTGGCCGAACTGCGGGAGCGTCGCCCGGATCGCGCCATCGAAACCAATGTCGAGTTCTGGGCCGCGGTCATCCTCGACTTCGCCGAGGTGCCGGCGCACATGATGCCCGCCATGTTCACCTGTGGCCGCACCGCCGGCTGGTGTGCGCACATCCTCGAGCAGAAGAAGCTGGGCAAGCTGGTCCGCCCGGCCGCGATCTACACCGGCCCGGCCCCGCGCAAGGCCGATACGGTCGCCGGCTGGGACCTGATCACCAAGTAATACCGGCTCGGAGCGGTAGCGAGTCGAAGCAGTCCGGCCCGCAGCGTGATTCGCTGCGGGCCGTCCGGCGTCCTATGGGCGGACCGGAGATTGAGAAAACGGCCAGTTTGATCCTGGCCCGCGCGATCGATTTCGCATAACCTGCACCGGTGTTCGATGCAGGAGTATCCCGCCGTCGTCTGCTGGCCACCGGCGCGGCGCTCGCCGCCGGTTTCGTGACCGCCGGATGCGCTACGGCGAAGGGCAACTCGGCCGACAAGGTCCTGATCCCCCCGGTCGGCCCGGCCGCGCCGGCCAGTACCGCCGTCACCAGCGCCGCGCCGCAGGCCATCGCGGCGCCCGCGGTCGACCCGGCCGCGGTGGCCGCCAAGTTCGCCGGGCGGCAGCCGCAGGGCTGGGGCATGGACCTGGACGGCATCCGCACCGGATTCGACCCCAGCGGAAAGCAGTTCGCGATCACCTTCGACGCGTGCGGCGGCCCGAACAACAATGACATCGACGAGAATCTGATCGCCTTCCTGCAGGCCCAGCAGATTCCGGCCACCCTGTTCCTGAACAAGCGCTGGATCGACGCCAACAACAACCGGGCCGGGCAGCTCGCCGCGAATCCGCTGTTCGAGATCGGCAATCACGGGACCAAGCACTGCCCGCTGTCGGTCACCGGGAAGGCGGCCTACGACATCGACGGCACCGGCTCCGCGCAGGAGGCCGTGGACGAGGTCTGGGGCAATCATCAGCGCATCATCACGCTCACCGGCAAGGCCCCGCGCTTCTTCCGCACGGGCACCGCGCATTACGACGATGTGGCGGTCGCGATCGTGCAGGCCCTGGGGGAGACGCCGGTCGGATTCTCGGTGAACGCCGATTACGGCGCGACCGCTTCCGCCGCCACCGTGCAGCAGAACATGGCCGCCGCGCAATCCGGCGGCATCTCCCTGGCGCACATGCACCGCCCGAAATCGGGCACCGGTCCAGGCATGCTCAATGCGCTCCCGGCCCTGCGGTCCGCCGGCTTCGAATTCGTGCATCTGCCATAGGGATTCCCGGGGCCGGAGCGCGCGGATTCACAGTTCGCGGGAGGTCAGCCAGTCGACTGCCACGGATTCGCCGTGGTCGACGGTGAAGAACGCGACCTCCAGATGCCGGCCCAGATCCACCAGTTCGAGCGCGGACAAGGGAACCGGCTGCACCAGCCGGACCCGCCACGGTCGCGGCTCGTCCCAGGCATGCAATTCCAGATCCAGCCGCAGTACCGGATCGTCGCGCCCGCTGTAATCGGCCGCCACCGGGGTCGCGGCCAGCACGGTGGCCCGGGCCCGCCGGCCGTCGCTGAGGATCTTCCCGATATTGGTGCGGCTGGTCTCCTCCGGCGCGGGCAGATACAGCACCATGCGATCGTGATCGCCCGGATCCACCCGGCAGGCGATGATGTCGCCGGGCTGCATCCACTCGCGATCCACTGCGGAAACGCGCTGCCGGACGCGCGTTTCGTACGGATGTCGTCCTTCCAGCTGGATTCGGACCCAGAATTCGTCGCCGCGATCGAGTTGATCCGCGGCCCGCTCCTCGGCCTTGCGGTCCGCCGCGAGGCGCGCGTCGACGCGGCGCTCCGCCCGGGTTCGAATATCCGCTGTCGAGGGGACCGTCGAATCAGGCGGCGCGGGCGCTCTTTTCACCGGGGACCGCACACTGAGGATCGTCGCGGTGCCCTCCACGCCGTGGAGCAGCAGCTCACGGCGGGCGGCATCGTCCAGGGCGGGACCGCGCCGGGTGAGGCCGCGCGACCCGAACTGCGACGACAGCCGCGTGAACAGGCTCGGCCGCGGCCGGCCCGCGGGTTCGGGCAGCCGTTGCGGGCGGCCAGGATTCAGCTGGGTTTCCGATTCGGGGGTGGTGGTGCCGGGACGGTCGGGCGGCGCCATGTCCATGGCGGTAAACCGTAGTGGTTGTGTGGTATGTGCCACAGGAATACGCGCATGCCGGCTTGTCGACCTGGCGTTTTCGTTACGGGCTTTCAACAGTTTCAATCACATGTTCTGCAGGCGGAACCCACTCGCGTACGCGTGCGATACCACCTCTACCCTTGTCGCCATGACCTCTGCGTTCCCGACCATCCCCGCCGATCTGAAGCCCGCCGACGGACGGTTCGGCTGCGGACCCTCCAAGGTGCGTCCCGAACAGCTGCAGTCCCTCGTGGATACCGGCGCCTCCGTGTTCGGCACCTCCCACCGGCAGAAGCCGGTCAAGGATGTGGTGGCCAAGGTGCGCTCCGGTCTGCGCGAATTGTTCTCGCTGCCCGAGGGTTACGAGGTCGTGCTCGGCAACGGCGGCACCACCGCGTTCTGGGACGCGGCCGCCTTCGGCCTGATCCGCGAGAAGTCGCTACACCTGAGCAACGGTGAGTTCTCCTCCAAGTTCGCCGCGGTCGCCAAGGGCAACCCGTTCATCGGCGACCCGATCGTGGTGAAGTCGGAGCCGGGCGACGCCCCCGAGCCGACCTCCGATCCGTCGGTGGACCTCATCGGCTGGGCGCACAACGAGACCTCCACCGGTGTGGCCATTCCGGTTTCGCGTCCCGCGGGCTCGGACCACGCGCTGATCGCCATCGACGCCACCTCGGGCGCGGGCGGCCTGCCGGTCAACATCACCGACGCCGACGTGTACTACTTCGCGCCGCAGAAGTGCTTCGCCGCCGACGGTGGCCTGTGGATCGCGCTCATGAGCCCGAAGGCCCTGGAGCGCGTGGAGGAGATCAAGAACTCGGGTCGCTGGACTCCGGAGTTCCTGTCGCTGCCCGTCGCGGTCGACAACTCCACCAAGGACCAGACCTACAACACCCCGGCGCTGGCCACCCTGCTGCTGTTCCAGAACCAGATCGAATGGCTCAATGGCAACGGCGGTCTCGATTGGGCCGTGAAGCGCACCGCGGATTCCTCGTCGCGCCTGTACAACTGGGCCGAGACCAGCGAATACGCGACCCCGTATGTGAAGAACGCGGCGCTGCGCTCGCAGGTGGTCGGCACCATCGACTTCGCGGATTCGGTGGATGCGGCGCAGGTCGCGAAGGTGCTGCGCGCCAACGGAATCGTCGACACCGAGCCTTACCGTAAGCTGGGCCGTAACCAGCTGCGCATCGGCATGTTCCCGGCCATCGATCCGGAGGATGTGTCGCAGCTGACCCGCTGCATCGACTGGGTTGTGGGCCAGATCGGGTAATCCCGAAACGAGCAGGTTATTGCGGCGCGGTAGTCCAGCAATGGATTTCCGCGCCGCGTGTCTTGCCCCATGATCCTCAGAAGTGCACTACTGTTCCAGATCGTGGGCAGTATCGTACGGTGCTACCCCGATAGCGGTGTCGCGAGCGCGAGCCTGGCTGTGACGGACGCAGCGATAAGGAGGTAACGGTGCGTGAACTTCGAGTAATCGGATTGACGCCCGATTCCGCGCACATCGTGTGCATCGATACCGAGACCGGCCAGAAGTACCGGCTGCCCGCCGACGACAAATTGCGCGCCGCCGCCCGTGGAGACCTTGCCCGATTCGGCCAGATCGAGATCGAAATGGAAGCCACGATGCGTCCACGCGATATCCAGGCCCGTATCCGCGCCGGTGCCTCGGTCGAGCAGGTGACCGAAGAGTCCGGCATGCCGCTCTCCCGGGTCGAGCGTTTCGCCTACCCCGTGCTGCTGGAGCGCGCGCGGGCCGCCGAACTGGCGCAGAAGGCGCATCCGGTCCGCAATGACGGCCCGGCCATCGAGACCCTCATCGAAATCGTGTCCGCGGCGTTCGCGGAGCGCGGCCACACCATCGAGGTCGCCGAATGGGACGCCTGGAAGGACGAGAAGGGCTACTGGGTGGCCCAATTGCAGTGGCAGGCGGGCCGTTCCGTGATCGCCGCGCACTGGCGCTACCAGCCCGACGCGCACGGCGGCTCCGTGGTGCCGCTCGACGATCCGGCCTCCGATCTCATCGATCCCGACTTCGGCCGCGCCCTGCGGGGGCTGGCGACCATCCTGCCCGCGCAGAACGAACCGGCCGCCCCGGAACCGGTGGTGGCGACGAGCAGTCCCATTCACGCGCCCGCCGCGCGCGAGGAGCGCGTGGCGGACTACGAACCCGCGCCCACGCGCGTCCCGTCGCAGCAGACCGCGCGGGTGGCGAATCAGCAGGCCCCGGCCGCGTATTTCGAGCAGCGCGCCGCGGTAGGGGATGGCACCGTGCCCGCGGTGACGGCCGCGGCTCCGGCCCCGGTCGCGCCGAAGGAACCCGCTGCCGCGCCCGCCGCTCCGAAAGAGCCTGCGGCTCCGGCGCATTCGGCCCCGGCTCCGGCCGCGGCACAGTCGAGCCCGGCCGTGACCGCTTCGGCTGCGGCGCCTGCGGTTCCGGCGCCCGCGCCTGTGACTCCGCCGGCTGCTGCTCCTGCGGCAGCGCAGGCGCCCGCAACCCCCGCGTCCGAATCGGCGCCCGCCGAGGCCGAGGCTCCGGCGCAGCCGGCGCCCAAGCCGAACGCGCAGAAGGCCAATCGCGCCAAGCGCGGTGGCAAGGCGCCCATGCCGTCCTGGGAGGACGTGCTCCTAGGCGTGCGCAGCTCCGGTCACTGAGAGTTTGCTAGCGATTTGATCCCGGCGGTCCGGGGATTGTCGCGCCGCGCCGGGAACCCGCTTGCGCAACAGCGACATTTCGGCTGTCGTCGGGGGTAGATTCAGTTCTGGTGGCGGTGCATGCAGGGCCGACCTCCTGCCGACGCCGTGCCATGGCCGCCCCATGTTGCTCAAGAGTTGCCAGCTCGTATGCAATGACTTCGGGAGGTGACGTAGGTGCCGTCCACAGTGTCATCGATCTGGTACGTCGACGCCTCCGATCCGGTTTCCGTCCTGCGCGAACACCCGGGCCCCGATCCGGAGGCCGCGTGGGCCCTGGCGCGCCAGCTCAATCCGGATCGCGATGTGGTGCCCGCCGCGTCCGGCACCATGAAGGTCTGGGCGGGACCCGATCCCGAATCCGTCTACATCGGTTGCTATCCCGGGGTGACCGTCGTGTGCTCCACCCAGGCGGCGCTGCCGCGGCCCACCAAACTGCCGGAGCTGCTGGTTCGCCCGCTCGCTTCGGAGCACACGTTCCTCATCTCCTATGACCTGTCGCTGGGCTGGGGTGCGTTCGCGCATTGGGAGCGTGGTGAATTCCGGCGGTCGTTCAGCGCCACCCGGGTCAATATCCTGGAGGACGAAGGGTTGCCGCGGGTCTGGGAGCGGCCCTACTGGGCGGGCGACTATCCCATCGAGCTGCAGCCGGGTGAATTGCCCGATCCGCAACTGCTGCCGTTCGATCCGCCGGACTTCGCGGACGCCGCCAACGAGGTGTGGCTCGGCTTCCGCTATCGCGGCAGGACGCCCGCCGAGGCCCTGGTCTCGGAAGAGATTCAGGTGTGCGGATTCTCGCTGTTCCCCAAGGGTGAAGCCCCGGAACCCGAGGCCGCACCCGAACCGGAACTGGAACACAATGGCAAACGCGGCCTGTTCGGCTGGCTGCGCGGCCACGACCGCGTCTCCTGATCCAATACCGCGGAGCCGGAGCCGGATCGGGTCTTGCCGCCGCGGCGCTGGACCGGCATGCGGCCGGGTCGTCAGTTGAACAATGCCGGCAGGATGAGCGCCAGCCACGCCAGCAGTACGCCCGCCGCCAGGCCGGCGATCACCCAGCGGGTCACCGGCGCGAAGCGCCAGCGCCACGCCGTGGGCGCGGCGCCGCCCACCGCGATCAGGTTCACCGCGATCGACAGCAGCGGATGCACATGCGCCAGTGCGGAGCCGAAGGCGTAGACGCCGCAGGCGGCGAGCGCGGCCACGAGGACGGCGACGGTGATCCCGGTCGCCCACGGGGTGGGCTCGGAGTATCCGTAGCCGTAGGGTCCGTCCGGCGGATGACTCACTGTGCTCGCACTCTCTCGTAGAAGGCCATGGCGGCAGCGGTCGCCACATTAAGCGAATCGGTGCCCGGTGTCATCGGTATGCGCGCACGAATATCGCTGGCGGCCATGGTCTCCTCGGTGAGGCCGGGGCCTTCCGCGCCCAGCAGCAGGGCCACCTTGTCTCCGGTCATGGCCGTGGCGAGGGTGTCCGCCTTCGGGTTCGGGGTGAGGGCGATGGTCTGGAATCCGTTGTGGCGCAAGACATCCAGGCCGTCCGGCAGGGGTGGCAGTTGCGCGAACGGCACCCGCAATACATGGCCCATGGATACCCGCACCGAGCGCCGGTACAGCGGATCGGAGCAGCGGTCGCCGAACAGCACCGTGTCCGCGCCGAGGCCCGCCGCATTGCGGAAGATCGAGCCGATGTTCTCGTGATCGTTCACGCCCTCCAGCACGGCCACCGTGCGCGCGGTCTCGAGTACTTCTTCGGCCTCGAGCTCGCGCGGCCGGTGTGCCGCGGCCAGGACGCCGCGGTTCAGGTGGAAGCCGACGATCTCCGCCATGACCTCCGCGGTGGCGCGGTAGCAGGGCACGTCCACCCCGGCCAGCTCCTCGCCGAGCTGCTCGAACCGCCGCTCGACGCCGAGCAGCGCGAACGGGGTGAACCGGGAGGCCAGCATGCGCTGCACCACCACGACGCCTTCGGCGATGACCAGGCCCTTGCCGCCGGGCAGGTCGGGACGCCGGTCGGCATTGTTGAGGTCGCGGAAGTCGGCGACCCGCGGATCGGCGGGGTCGTCGATGTCGATCAAGTGGGCCACGGCTGTGAATTGTGCCGCTCGAGGGTTGCTCGGGCGTGCGGCGGGGTAATAGGGACCTTGGCCACCGGCGTGTCCGGTTCGGCGTGGGGCCGGTCCGGCACGGGCCGAGCCCCTGAGTTATGCCGTGGGTCACGCGGCATAAGGTGATACCAATCGTTCCCTAACGAAGAGGACTACCCATGACCAAGCCCGAAGTCGAGTTCCAGGATGGCCCGGCGCCCGCCGAGCTCGTGATCAAGGATCTCGTCGTCGGCGACGGCGCTGAGGCCAAGCCGGGCGACACCGTCGATGTCCACTACGTGGGCGTCGAGTTCGACAATGGCGCGGAGTTCGACTCGTCGTGGAGCCGTGGCGAGTCCATCACCTTCCCGCTGCGCGGCCTGATCCAGGGCTGGCAGGACGGCATCCCCGGCATGAAGGTCGGCGGCCGCCGCCAGCTCACCATCCCGCCCCAGCTGGCCTACGGCCCGGCCGGCGCCGGCCACCACCTCTCCGGCAAGACCCTGGTCTTCATCATCGACCTGCTGGACGTCGTGAACTGACCCATTGCGCCACCGGCGCAACAAGATTCGGGCCCGCCGCGCAAGTATGCGCGGCGGGCCCGATCGTTGCTGGGGGAGTTTACGTCCGCGCGCGAACCGCGTAGCGAGCCTCGAGCGGCGGGGGCGCCTGCCTGCTGCGGTCACGCACGCTGACGCCTGGCTCCCCGGCAGGCAAGACGCGGCCCGCGCGGCCGCGAGCTGGGGGTGCGGATCCGAATCGCTCAGCGCACATCAAGTCGGCTCCGAATAGGTGTGTGCCGGGCGCGAATTGCGCAGTGAGCGCTGGTCCTCGGGCTGTGAGTGCAGAGCGTGAATCGCGCGGCGAGCTTCGCGCTGGATGCCGGGCGCGGGTTGCGGGTGGGGCCGGGGGCCGCGCCCGCCGCTGGGGGCGGGGGCGCGTGGGGCCGGGTTAAGAGCCGACTACGGCGTTCATGATGGTGCCGGCGCTGGTGGCGGTGGCGCCGCCGACCATGGCGTTGGCGATCATCTTGGGGGAGGCGGAGCCGCCGCCCCACTTTTCCCAGGCGAAGCGGCCGCCGCCGTAGGTGATGGCGGCGATGCCGGACATCTGGGTGAACCAGGTGAAGTAGCGGAACATCTTCATCATCTTGTCCGCCATGGGCGGGGTTTCGGCGGTGGGGTTGCCCATCTGGGCCAGGACCGAGCCGTACATGTCGTGCGCGGCCAGCAACATGCTCACGATCGTTTCCTCTCCGGTACCGAGGCGCGGGGTGGTGGAGCCGTGACGCGGGTAGAGAATCTGGTGAAACGGGTCGATTAGAGCAATCCGGACGCAATCTTATCCGGACGAACCGCCGATTGTTGCCAACTATTTGCGAACGTTATTTGCGAACGATCTCCACCGGATCGGTCAGCACCGACGAAATCGCCGCCTGCTGTTGCACTCCGCGCTGCGGCAGCGCCTGCAATGCCTGATTTGCCTGCTTGCCCAAGTTGTTCGACACCGTCTGCAACTGCCCGACCCCGCCGGTCATCGCCTGCAGCGCGGCCGTCAGCTCGGTGCTCGCGGTATCGGCGATCTGCGGAATGCTCTGCGCCAGCTGCGCACCCTGATTCAATTGGACGCTTGCCTCGCTCAATTTGCCTGCGGCATCACGCAGCAACTGCCCGACCTGGGTATCCGAGGTGAGCTGCGTCCCGGTGAGGCTCGCGAAACCCGCCAACTGGGCGTTCGCCTGATTCGCGATGGTCTGCAAACCCTGCAGCTGCGTGATGATCGGCGCCAATTGCGGATCGTTCGCGAAGGGCAGCGCCTGCAGCAGCGGCAGCACCAGATTCAGCCCGCTGCTCAGCCCGCTCGCCGCATTGCCGACCTGCCCGATGGTGACCCCGGTCGAATCCAGCGCCGTGGCCAGCTGATTCGCCTGCGTGGTGGCCGCTCCGAGGGTGCCGTTCAGGGCATCGATGCCCGAGGTCAGCTGTCCCGCACCGGCTTTCGCCTGCTGCAGGAAGTCCAGCATCTGCCCGGCCCCGCCCTGGAACTGGCCGGCGCTGTCGGCCGCGGCCTGTACGCCCGCATTGAGCAGCTGCGAGGTGAACTGGACCTGCGAAACCTGGCCGCGCGCGGCATTCGTGGCGGCGAACAGGCTGTCCAGCCCGGCCGCGCTGATGCGCTTGGTGACGTCGTTGACCGCGTCGTTCACCGTGTCCTTGTCGGCGCGGCGCGCGGATTCCACCGTGACCTGCGCCTTCTGCGGTTTATCGGTGGCCAGCGAGGTGATGTCGGCAGACAGGTCGGCGGGCAGCGTGATGACGGCGGCGTAGTCGGCGGTGCTCGCCGACCCGACCACATGCCATGGGGACCCGCTGTCCTGCAGGGCTTTCGCGATCTTCGCGCCCTGCGGTCCGGTGTCGTGGTTGATGAGTGCGATGCCTGTGGGTGATTTCGCGAGGCGCAGATATCCGACGGCACCCGCGGCAACCACGGCTGCGGCGAGCAGGACGATCAGGGCCCAGCGGGTACGTTTTCCGAACACCGTTCAGACCGTACGGGTATGGATTGTCCGTACCTCTGATGATTGTCTGAGAGTTCGCTAAGGTCTGAATCCCGCTAGGGCCGGGGCCGATCGGGCAGCTCCAGCACCAGCCGCGCCCCGCCGAGCCGGCTGTCCTCGAAATAGGCCCGGCCACCGTGCAATTGTGCCTGCTGCGCGACCAGCGCCAGCCCCAACCCGGACCCGCCCTTGGCGGACTGACTACCGCGGAAGAACCGCTCGAACACCGCCACCCGTTCCGCCGCCGGAATACCCCGGCCATTGTCGTCGACGGCGATCACGATGAACCCGAACGGATTCCGATGCGCCGACACGACGGCCAGGGTGGCCCCGCCGTGCCGCGCGGAATTGGTGAGCGCATTGTCGACGGCCAGCCGCAGCCCGGTGGGCAGGCCGCGGGTGATCAGCTCCGCATCGGTGTCGATGCTCACCTTGAGGGCCGGGAAGTGCCGCATGGCGTCGTGGGCGGCGGCATCGCAGAGTTCGGCGACATCGGTGGCGACGTGGTCGCGCTGATTGCTGAGATCCCCGGCGGCGAGTCGTTCCAGCGCGCCGAGCGTGTTCTCCACGCGTTTCTGCCCGCGCTGCAGGTCGTTCAGGATTTCCCGGCGTTGCGCCTCGTCCAGGTCGAGGGTGCTGAGCACTTCCAGATCGGTACGCATGGCGGTGAGCGGGGTGCGCAGTTCGTGCGCCGAGACGGCGGCGAAGTCGCGGGCGGTCTCCAGTGCTGCGGCGGTTTCGGTCTGCGCCACGTCCACGCGTTCCAGCATGGTGTTGACCGCCTCCGACAGCTTGTCGGCCTCCTTCACGCCCGAACCGTCCACGGGCAGTGGGGCGCCCGGCTCGCCATTGGGCCCGTGCTGGTCCACGGCCTGCGTGAGCAGCACGATGGGCCGCACCGCCCGGCCGCCGAACAGCCAGCCCAGCCCGGCCGCGGCCGCGACGGCCGCCACCGCCGCGAACAGCACGAAGCGCCGCTGCTGCGCGGTGGCCCGATCGGTTTCGGTGGTCGGAATACCCAGCGAGACAATGCGTCCCGTCGGCTGGTTCTCGGTGGTGGTGAGTATCCGGAAGGTATTGCCGCCCACGGTGGCAGTGTGATTCCCGACCGGTTCCGCGGGTAGCTGCGTCGAGGTACTGACCACGGAACCGTCGGCATTGCGCACCGTCAATGCCATTTTGTTATTGGTGCCGAGGATGTTCAGCACCGTCACCGATAAAACGGGTTCGAGCAACACCACCCGCGAGGACACCGCCAGCTGCTGATCCGCCTGCGTGAGATTGTTGCGTTCGATAGCGGAGATGGTGACCCAACTGAGAACGGCCACAATGATTGTCGCGCCCAGTGCCGCGGCACCGGCGACCCTGGTGCGCAGCGAATAGGAGTGGCGGCGCCGCTTCATAGGTCTCGCGTCATTTCGGTGCGCGCAGCACGAATCCGACACCGCGAATGGTGTGCAAAAGCCGCGGGGTGTCGTCGATCTCGAGCTTGCGGCGCAGATATCCGACGAAGACGTCGACCACATTGGTATCGGCCGCGAAATCGTAGCCCCACACCAGTTCCAGCAGTCGTTCGCGGCTCAGCACCACGCCCGCACTGCGCGCCAGGGTGGACAGCAACTCGAATTCCCTTTTGGTGAGCTCGATTTCGCGACCGTGCAGCAATGCCCGGTATCCGGCCACATCGACCTCGAGCGGGCCGACCGAGAGCGCGCCCGGAATCGTGGAGGCGGGCACGTCGGTGCGGCGGCGCAGCAGCGCCTTGATGCGCGCCACCAGTTCGGCGAGCACGAACGGCTTCACCAGATAGTCGTCGGCCCCGGATTCGAGTCCGGCGATCCGGTCGTCGACCGAGCTGCGCGCGGACAGCACGCAGATGGGGACCTCGTTGCCCATGGCCCGCAGAGCCGTGACCACGCCCGCGCCGTCCAGCACGGGCATGTTCATATCGAGCACGATGGCGTCGGGGGATTGCTCGGTGACCGAGCGCAGCGCCTCCGCGCCGTCCCTGGCGATCACCACCTTGAAGCCGGACAGCCGGAGTCCGCGTTCGACGGATGCCAGGACATCCTCGTCGTCGTCGACGACAAGGACCGTAGGTAACTCACCGCGTTCGACCACGGACTCCATTCTGGCAGCCGCTAGCTCAGTAGTTGTGGCACGAGTCGGCGACCTGCTGAACGGTGGCGGCGAGGCCGCCGGCCCGCGGGTCGCTCTGGGCCTTGTTCGCGGCGTCCGGGTTGGCGTCGATGTAGGCCTGCACGTCGGCCTTGCGCTGCTCGGGCGATTCGTCGAACTTGGCCTTGATCTGGGCCTTGGTGTCGGGGTTCTGGTCCAGGTACGAGGCGATGGCCGGGGCCTTGTCGTGCAGCGCGGCGTCGACCTGGGCGAAGCTGCAGGTGGTGTCGAGCAGCGGCGACAGCAGATCCGCGGGGCTCGCCGACGCCGTGGCGGGCACCAGTGCGATGGCGAGCGAGGCGAGCGCGCCCGCGCCGAGTACCGCTGCCGTCCGCCGATTACGCATGAAACTCATTCATCAGGCCTTTCCAGATCGGTCTGGCACGCGGATGATCCGCGCCTGCCCGACGGTAAAGCATCCCGTTGGGGCGCTGATGAACGCCGTCTGAGAAATCTGTGAGGCTGGATTTTCTGCCTCCGCTTCGCTGCGGCGGTTCGCGGCCCTTGTGACCCCGGTTCTTCCCTCCTTCCGCTCCTCCGCTGCGCTCCCCCGCTCCACTCAGTCCAGAACCGGGGCGGGCCGCGAACTTCAGGGTCGCGGCATCAGCTGGTGACGGCTGAATCTCCTGTTGGCATAGGAGGATTCCCGTCGGGGTGCGGGAGGTCGATGCGGCGGATGGGCATGGTCTGGGCGGCGGAGGATTCGGCGGCGGCGATGCGTTCGCGGTCTTCCATCACTGTGACGGCATCGCGGATCTGCTTTTCCAAGGTGGGGAGCATGGCCGAGTCCTCGATGGTGGGCGGCACCTCGTACTCGTCGCCCGCCGCGATCTGACGCATGGTGCGCCGCAGGATCTTTCCGGAGCGGGTCTTGGGCAGGGCGGTCACGGCGACCACGTCGTAGAGGGTGGCGATGGATCCGACGCGCTGGCGCACCCGTTCGATGATCTCGGCGCGCAGCACGCCGGCGTCGATGTCGATACCGGTCTTGAGCACCACGTAACCGATGGGCCGCTGGCCCTTGAGCTCGTCGGGGATGCCGACGACCGCGGTCTCGGCCACGGCCGGATGTCCGGCGATGGCGGCCTCGATACCGCCGGCCGAGAGCCGGTGCCCGGCCATATTGATGACGTCGTCGCTGCGGCCGAGGACGAAGAGGTAGCCGTCCTCGTCGAAGAAGCCGGAGTCGCCGGTCAGGTAGTGGCCGGGATAGGCGGAGAGATAGGAGCGTTCGTAGCGGGCGTCGTCGCGCCAGAGGGTGGTCAGCGTGCCGGGCGGCAGCGGCAGCCCGATGACGATGTTTCCTTCTGTATTAGGGGCGACGGCATTGCCCTCGGAATCCAGTACGCGCAGCCGATATCCGGGCACCGGCACCGAGGCCGAGCCGGGCTTGATCGGAAGTGGTTGCAGCCCGAGCGGATTGGCGCAGATGGGCCAGCCGGTCTCGGTCTGCCACCAGTGGTCGACCACCGGGCAGTCGGGCCGGTCGGCGAGGAGGGTGTCGCGGGCCCATTCATAGGTGGTGGGGTCGAGGCGTTCACCGGCGCAGAAGAGGGCGCGCAGGGTGGACAGGTCACGCCGGTGGGCGAATTCGGCGTCGGGGTCGGCGCGGCGGATGGCGCGCAGCGCGGTCGGTGCGGTGAACATCACGTCGACCTTGTAGTCGTCGACGAGCCGCCAGAAGGTGCCGGGATCGGGGGTACCGATCGGTTTGCCTTCGTAGAGCACGGTTGTCGCGCCGACCAGCAGTGGCGCGTAGACGATATAGGAATGCCCGACGACCCAGCCGATATCGGAGGTCGTCAGCATGACCTGCCCGGCGTGCACGTCATAGATATTGCGCATGGACCAGGCGAGCGCGACCGCGTGGCCGCCGTTGTCGCGCACCACGCCCTTGGGCTTACCGGTGGTCCCGGAGGTGTAGAGGATGTAGAGCGGGTCGGTCGCGGCGAGGGAGACGGGCGCGGCGGGTTCGGCGTCGCGGACCGCGTCCTCCCAGTCGAGCCAGCGGGCGGCCACCGTCTCCGAGGAGGCGGGGAGGTGTTCGGTGGCGGCCTGTTCGGCGGAAAAACGAATGGTGGGGAAGCCTTCGCGCTGTTTCACGAGCACGGTGCGGGGTGCGGTGGTGGCGGCGAGGTCGAGGGCCTGCAGCACGATCGGCGGGTACTCGATGCGGCGGCCGGGTTCCAGCCCCCCTGACGCTGTGATGATGAGCACAGGCTCGGCGTCGTCGATGCGGGCGGCGAGTTCGGGGGCGGCAAACCCGCCGAAGACCACCGAGTGCACGGCCCCGATGCGGGCGCAGGCGAGCATGGCGACCACGGCTTCGGGAATCATCGGCATATATATGACGACACGATCGCCGGTCCGAACACCAAGGCGCAGCATGGATCCGGCAAATCGGGCAACTTCGTCCAGCAACTCGGCATATGTATAGACGCGCCTGGCGCCGGTCATAGCAGAGTCGTATATTAGGGCGGGCTGATCAGCGCGACCACCTTCGCGACCACCGGTTGATTCCCCAGCCGGGTCTTCCTGGGGTGTGATCTCGCGCACATGCCGATCCAGCGCGTTGTAGGAGGTGTTGAGGCGAGCATCGGGAAACCACCGAGCCGTCGGGCGGGCCGTGGTGTCGAGAATCTGCGTGGGAGGCACATCCCAGCTGATGAACTCGGCCGCGGTGCGCCAGAACTCCGAGGGATCGACCAGGCTGACCTGATAGGCCGGCCGATACTCCTGCTTCGCGTTCAACCCCGTGACTCCCTAGCTCCGCCTCGATGCCCGCCTCGATAGATCTGCCTGATTGTGGCAGACTTCACGCGACGTCCGGGCGGACGCCGCGACCTTTGATTTTGCCTGGAATCGGCAGGTCAGAGCCCGGTGGTTGCCAAGAAGTCACACAAGAAGTTATTGATCCGTTAGAATCGCATGTCACATATTTCGGCCGTCTTGGACGCAATTTCTCGGCCAGCCGCAGTTCTCGGCCAGCTCTGTCTGTCGAGCCCAGCGTGCGATCGCGGAGGCTCGCTGATGGCGCGTGGCTTGGGCCAGTTTGGAAAGTGAGTGGGAGATGCGTGACGCCGCTAGGTCCGGCAGCAATAGGCGCTGGGCGCTGAGCAACTGGGACCTGCGCTGGAAGGTTACGGCGGTGCTCGCCGTGCCGCTGCTGGTCGCGGTGGTGCTGGGTGCGTCCAGGATCTCGGCGGAATTCGCCGACTCCAGCCGGCTCTCGACGGCAGTCGATCACGTCGGGGTCATCCCGGCGATCACGGGTTTGAGTGCGACCGCGGGCCAGGTGGCCTCCGGTCAGATGGTCATGCTGGGCGCCAATCAGTCGATGACGTCCGATCCCGAACTCGCGCAGTTGGACACCTCGATCCAGTTCGCCGAGAAAGCCGCGTCCCGCCTGAGCGATGTACCGAGCGCGCGGGCCGCGCTCGACGAGATGATCGTGGGCGCCAAGGCGATCCGGGCCCAGGGCCTGGCCCCCTCCGCATCGATTCCGGACACGGTCGCGCAGGAAGAGAAGATCCGCGGCGACAGCGTCAAGACGGTGGAGAACATCGTCTCCAGCATCGCCGACAAGAGCGTGGACCAGTCCAAACTGCAGCTGGTCGACTCGCTGAACGCCCGCTGGATGCTGTTCAACGAGGTCGCCGGCATGGCCGAGGCGCTACGCAACAACCCCAAGGACGGGTTGAAGGACATCCAGATCGCGGTGAACACCGAGCGCCAGATGCTGGCCGTGCTCGCGCACCGCTTCAAGGATGGCGACCCGATCATCTCGGATCTGCAGAAGGCGGCCGACAACCGCGTGCAGTTGGTCAACGGCCCGCAGGCGCAGGCCGGGCAGCTGCCGGTGTCGGATCTGAAGGACTCGCTGGTCGCGAGCATCGACAACTATCAGAGCATTGCGACCAACTCCACCAAGGACATCGTGTCCCGCGTGGATGATCTGGCCGCGCAGGCGCGTTCGGGCGCCATCCGCTACTCCATCATCGTCATCGCCACCATTCTGGGCGCGCTGGCGCTGGCCGTGCTGATCGCGCGCGCGATGATCGTGCCGCTGCGCCGTCTGCGCCTGGCCGCCCTGCGCGTCGCCGAATACGACCTCGGCCAGGAGGTCGCCGCCCTGCGTGAGGGCGCCGACCCGGAAGACGTTCCGCTGGAACCCATGCCGGTGCACACCGACGAGGAGATCGGCCAGCTGGCCCGCGCCGTCGACGACATCCACGGCCAGGCGCTGCGCCTGGCCGCCGACCAGGCCGCCATGCGTACCCAGGTCAACGACATGTTCGAGACCCTGGCCCGCCGATCCAAATCGCTCGTCGATCACCAGCTCTCGCTCATCGAGGCGATGGAGTACGACGAGAAGGACCCGCGCCTGCTCGAAAACCTCTTCCGCCTGGACCATCTCGCCGCGCGTATGCGCCGTAACGGCGACAACCTGCTGATTCTGGCCGGCACCAAGCAGCGCCGCACCAAGTCGGCGCCGGTCGAGATCGCCGACGTGCTGCGGGCCGCCATCTCCGAGGTCGAGGACTACGAGCGGGTCAAACTGGGTGCGACGCCGCGTGGTTCGCTGGTCGAACCGGCCGCCTCCGATATGGCGCACCTGTTCGCCGAGCTGCTGGACAACGCGCTGCGCGCCTCGCCGCCGGAGACGGACGTCAAGTTCACCTTCGCGCAGGCGCACGATCAGGGCCTGCTCATCGAGGTCGCGGACCGCGGCATCGGTATGCCGCCGTCCGAAATGGCCGAGATCAACCGGCGTCTGGAAGCAGTCGCCGAGGTCGGTCCGGATACCGCCCGCCACATGGGCCTGTTCGTGGTCGGCCGGCTGGCCGAGCGGCACGGCCTGACCGTGCGGCTGCGCCCGACCTTCGACACCGCGCGCGATCCCGGTGTGACCGTGACCGTGCACGTGCCGAAGCCGTTGATCGTGGCGCAGGGTGGCACCATCTCGGTGCCGCCGCAGCCGAATCCGATGACGCCGAACCCGGATCCGGCCGCCGCCCCGCAGGGTGCGGGCAATCAGGCGGGTGCGCCGTCCTCCATGCAGATGCGTGCGGTCACCCGCACGGCGACCGGCAATGTGATGGTCACCGTGGATCCGGGTGTGAGCGGGCCGATTCCGGCGAACGCGGCGCCGTCCGTGTCCGCGCCGCCGGCTCCCGCGGCCCCGGCACCGGCCGCCGCCAGTGCGGCGACCGGTCTGCCGCAGCGCAATCCGGGTGCCGCGGCGCCGGGTATCTCCGGGCCGGGTGGCGGACTGCCGCAGCGGCAGCCGGGCGTGAACGGCCCGACCGTGAAGCACACCGTGGCCGCTCCGGTGGCCCCGGGCGGTGGAAGACCCGGCGGCCTACCTCAGCGCGAGCCGGGTGCGCACGGTCCGGCCGCGCCGCAGTCGCAGCCGGCAACGAACCTTCAGCCGCGGCAGCCGGGCGAGGCCCCGGCCGCACCGCGGGGTGGTCTCGCCGCGAACATGCTCAAGCGCCAGGGCGGCGGCACACTGCCGCAGCGACCGGGCGCACCGGGGGAGCCGGGCCAGGGTGGCGGATTGCCGCCGCGCGGTCCGGGGGGACCGGGTTCGATGCCCGGGCAGAACCAGTCGGGCGGATTGCCGCCGCGTGGCCCCAACCCCTCGGTCGGACTCCCGCAGCGCGGGGACTCGGCCGGTGGGCTGCCTCAGCGCAATCCGGGCGCCAATGGCGCGCCGGGGGCGAACGGTGCGCCGCGGGATCCGAATTCGGGCCTCCCGCAGCGTCCTGCCGCCGGTGGGCAAGCGCTGGGTGGTGGAGCGGCGCAGCGTGAGCCGGGCGCCAATGGCGCGCCGTCCCGCGACTCCCGCGACTCCTCCGCCACCAAGCGTGAGGGTGGCCCGGGTAACGGCCTGCCGCAGCGGGATTCCGCCGTGGGCGGCCTGCCGCAGCGTGACGGTGGCAATGGGCTGCCCCAGCGCGACGGTGGTTTGCCGCAGCGTGATTCCGGTCCGATCCGTCGTGACCCGTCCGCGGGTGGCTTGCCGCAGCGTGACGTGAGTGGCGGCTTGCCGCAGCGTGATGGTGGTCTGCCGCAGCGTGATGGTGGTCTGCCCCAGCGCGATGGCGGGTTGCCTCAGCGTGATAGCGGCTTGCCGCAGCGTGATTCGGGTCCGACTCGTCGTGATCCGGCCGCGGGTGGCTTGCCGCAGCGGGATGCCAGTGGTGGTCTGCCCCAGCGCGATGGTGGTCTGCCCCAGCGTGACGGTGGCTTGCCGCAGCGTGATGGCGGCAGCGGGCTTCCGCAGCGCGACGGCGGTGCGCCGCAGCGCGATAGCGGGTTGCCGCAGCGTGACGTGAGTGGTGGTCTGCCGCAGCGTGATGGTGGGTTGCCGCAGCGCGATGGCGGGTTGCCGCAGCGTGATTCCGGTCCGACTCGTCGTGATCCGGCTGCGGGTGGCTTGCCGCAGCGCGACGCGAGTGGTGGCTTGCCGCAGCGGGATGCCAGCGGTGGTCTGCCGCAGCGTGATCCGGGCGTCAATGGTCTGACCGATTCGGGCCGGCACGGGCTTCCGCCGCGTGATGGTCTGAGCAGCTTGCCGCAGCGTGATTCCGGCGCGTCCGGGTTGCCGCAGCGGGACCCCGCTGGTGGGGGTTTGCCGCGTCGCAGTCCGGGTGGCAATGGTGCGCCGCAGGCGGAGTCGCCGTTCGGTGGCAGCCTGCCGCAGCGTGATGGTCTGCCGCAGCGTGATCCGGCGGCCGGTGGGCTGCCCAAGCGTGATGGTGGTCTCCCGCAGCGTGATCCGGCCGCGGCCGGTCAAGGCGGCTTGCCGCAGCGGGACACTGGTTTGCCCCAGCAAGCGCGGGGAGGCGGAGCGGATCCGGCTTCCGGCGGTCTGCCGCAGCGGGATCCCGCTGCGGGTGGGCTGCCGCAGCGGCAGCCGGGTGCGGGCGCGCCGGGTCAAGCGCTGGGAGGTGGAGCGGCGCAGCGTGGAACCGGTGGTCTGCCGCAGCGTGATCCGGGTGCGGGTCTGCCGCAGCGTCCCGCGCCGATTCCGGGAGTGGGGTTGTCGCCGAACGGTTCCGATGGCGTGAAGGAGCCGGGCCGGCACAGTTTCCGCTCGAATCCGCAGAAGGCCGCCTCGTTCTTCCAGACGCGGCTGCAGCCGGCGGACGCCGGTGACCCCATCATGGGCGGCACGCCGATCTTCGCTGAGATGATGTCGGCATGGTTGTCCGATCCGAATGCCGACCGGTCCCAGGTGGCCTCCTCCTTCGAATCACCGGGTGATGAGGGTTGGCAGGCCGCGCGGCGCGCGGTGGAGTCCTCGGCCGAGAAGCGGACGGCCGCCGGTCTGCCGCAACGCGATCCGGGTAACCGACTTGTTCCCGGCGGTGTGAACGGAAACGCTGACAAGGCACCCCATCGGGACCCAGAATCCATCAGGTCAAGTCTGAGTCGTCACCAGCAGGGCGTCCGGGATGGCCGCGCGATGAAAGCTATGAACCTAACCGGAGATAAAGGAGACCGATGAACCCCGATCTAGGTGGAACGAAGCGTCAGCTGGATTGGCTGGTTTCGAACTTCGCCAATGAGGTTCCCGGCGTTGCGCATGCTGTGCTCGTTTCGGCGGACGGCCTGCTCATGGCCGCGAGCGCGCAGCTTCCAGTGGACCGTGCCGAACAGCTGTCCGCGGTGACCGCGGGGCTCGCGAGCCTCTCGGTGGGTGTGTCGAACCTTTTCGAAGGCGGCACCGTGTTGCAGTCGGTCGTCGAGATGGAGCACGGCTACCTGCTGCTCATGGCGGTCGGTGACGGCTCCTACCTCGCGGTGCTGACGAATACCTCGTGTGACATCGGACAGGTGGGATACGAGATGGCGTTGTTGGTCGAGCGGGTGGGCCAGACAGTCCAGGCCACACCTCGCGTCACGATGGGTTCCTGATGGCGGGATGGACATAGACAACGAACGAGTAGGGAGCGCCGAACCGAGCTTGGTTCGCCCCTATTCACTGACGGCCGGTCGGACACGGCCGAAGGTGGAGCTCGCCTTGGAGGCGCTCGTCGCATCGCATCCGGTCGCCTTGGAGCGGCAGTTCGAACTCACCAACATCGAGACGTCAATCGTGGAGTTGTGCAGAGAATCGCCGTCGGTTGCCGAAGTAGCCGCACGCCTGGGTATCCCGATCGGGGTCGCCAGGGTGCTGGTCGCCGACCTCATCGAAGCCGGCC
Organism: Nocardia sp. NPDC020380; assembly: GCF_044386975.1. NCBI lineage: Bacteria > Bacillati > Actinomycetota > Actinomycetes > Mycobacteriales > Nocardiaceae > Nocardia > Nocardia sp. NPDC020380. The sequence goes on from NZ_JBIRVQ010000006.1 coordinate 42,369, forward strand.
ATGTGCGGGTATCGGCGACATTGAAAGACGATTCCAGCGACGATGAACGTCGCGAGCTGATCGAAAGGGTTCTCAGTGGACTCCGGCGTATTTGATTCGACGACACACGTCGACACCCGCACCAGCAAGCCTACGTCGGCCAAGATCGTGGTGGCCGGTGGCTTCGGTGTGGGTAAGACGACCTTGGTCGGTGCCGTGTCGGAGATCGTTCCGCTGCGCACCGAGGCGTTGGTGACCAATGCCAGTGTGGGCGTGGACTCCCTGACGGGAGTCCCGTCGAAGGCCACCACTACGGTGGCCATGGATTTCGGCCGTATCAGCCTGGCCGACGACCTGGTGCTGTACCTGTTCGGTACGCCGGGTCAGTATCGCTTCTGGTTCATGTGGGACGACCTGATCCGTGGCGCCATCGGCGCGGTGGTGCTGGTCGACACCCGCCGGCTGGAGGACAGTTTCGCCGCCGTCGACTACTTCGAGGCGCGGCACCTACCCTTCCTGGTGGCCATCAACGAGTTCGACGATGCGCCACGGTATCCGGTCGAGGACATCCGGGCGGCACTCGCGGTGCCGGCCGATGTCCCGATCCTCTCCATCGACGCGCGCCGCCGGGAGCCTGTGAAGCAGGCCCTGGTCGCCGTCACCGAGTACGCGCTGCGCAAGGTCGTGCAGGGCTACTAGTTTCACCTGTGCGGGGCTACTGGTCATAGCTGTCGCACGCAGACTTCTGGTAGAGCTGTGCAGGGCTACCGGCAAGCTAAGCTCGCGCCGTGAAGATCTCGGCGCGAGAACTGTTCGGCGAATTGCTCGATCCCGGTTCGTTCGTGAGCTGGGATCGACCGCCGGTATCGGTACCTGTGTCCGCCAGGTACGAGGAGGAACTGCAGGCTGCCGCGGCAACGGCGGGCGTCGACGAGTCGGTGCTCACCGGGGAGGGGTTGCTGCGCGGACGGCGGGTCGCGGTGATCGCCTGCGAGTTCGGTTTTCTCGCGGGTTCGATCGGCATCGCCGCCGGGGAACGCATCGTGTCCGCGGTCGAGCGCGCCACCGCGCAGGGGCTGCCGCTGCTTGCCTCGCCGACCTCGGGTGGTACCCGGATGCAAGAGGGCACAATCGCTTTCGTGCAGATGGTGAAGGTGGCCGGCGCCCTCGCGACGCACAAGGCGGCGGGTCATCCGTATCTGGTGTACTTGCGTAATCCGACCATGGGCGGGGTGTTCGCGTCCTGGGGTTCGCTGGGGCACATGACATTTGCGGAGCCGGGGGCCTTGATCGGGTTCCTGGGGCCGCGGGTCTACAAGGCGCTGTACGGCCGCAGTTTTCCTGAGGGCGTGCAGACGGCCGAGAATCTGTACCGCAATGGCGTGATCGACGGTGTGGTGCCTGTCCCGGTCTTCCGCCGCATCGTGCACCGCGCGCTCACGGTCTTCCTGGACGGTCCGCTGCCGCTGCCCGAAAAGGAAAGCGACCCAAACCGATCCAGTAATGGGGTGGGCGACTTCCTGGCCGGTCACGAGGAGGGGCCTGCGCTGCTGGACGTCCTGGATGTGCACGCCTGGCAGTCGGTCCTCATCTCCCGGCGTGCGGATCGCCCGGGTACTCGTGAACTGCTGCGGCACGCCACCGAGCGAGTTCCCTTGTCCGGCACCGGACAAGGCGAACTGGATCGCACGATCGTGCACGCGCTGGCCCGTTTCCGGGGTCAGCCCTGCATCGTCTTCGGTCACGACCGCGCGGGTCAGTCGCCGGACAACACCATGGGCCCGGCCGCTCTCCGAGAAGCCCGCCGCAGCATGCACCTGGCCGCCGAACTCCGGGTTCCCCTGGTGCTGGTCATCGATACCGCGGGCGCTTCCCTGTCGCGGGAGGCGGAGGAGCGTGGCCTGGCGCCCGAAATCGCCCGCTGCATAGCCGATCTCGTGACTCTGGATACTCCGACGGTGTCGGTCCTGCTGGGTCAGGGCAGTGGCGGCGGCGCGCTCGCCCTGCTGCCGTGCGATCGGGTGCTGTCCGCGGCGAACGGCTGGCTCGCCCCGCTGCCGCCGGAGGGCGCGAGCGCCATCGTCTACCGCGATACCTTCCACGCCCCGCAACTGGCAGCCGCACAGCGCATTCGCGCCTCGGATCTGAAGGCCGACGGCATCGTCGATCGCATCGTGCACGAGTACCCGGATGCGGCGGATGAACCGGTTGATTTCGCGTTGCGCATGGTGGAGGCCATTGCCGAGGAGCTGGCCGGCCTCACCGCGACTCCGGTGGAGAAGCTGGTGGCCGATCGGCACCGCCGCTATCGCCGCTTGGGCCTGTCTGCTGAGAGTTAACTGACCCTCATCTGGTGCTACGGTCGGAATGGTGACTTACCGCAGTGAGACCAGCGATATCCCCGCGATCGTCCTCAATGACGGCCAGGTCATGCCGAAGCTCGGGTTCGGTGTGTACAAGGTCGTCGGTGACGAGGCCGTGGGCACCATTCACACCGCTCTGGAACTCGGCTACCGCAGCATCGACACCGCCTCGTTCTATGGGAACGAGGAAGAAGTCGGCCGGGCGATCGCGGAATCGGGTCTGCCGCGCGATGAGGTGTTCGTCACAACCAAGCTATGGAACGCCGATCAGGGTTATGACGCGGCCATGCGCGCGTTCGACACCAGCCTGAAGCGGCTGGGCCTCGATTACCTGGATCTGTTCCTCATCCACTGGCCGGTCCCGTCGGCGGATCTGTACGTCGATACTTTCCGTGCGCTGCAAGCGCTGAAGCGGCAGGGCCGTGTGGTCTCGATCGGAGTCTCGAACTTCAAGAAAGCGCACTTGGAGCGGGTCATGGCCGAGACCGGTGAGACGCCCGCCGTCAATCAGGTTGAGCTGCACCCCTACTACGCGCAGGCCGAGCTGCGCGCCTTCCATGCCCAGCACGGCATCGTCACCGAGGCGTGGAGTCCGCTGGGCCGTGGCACCGAGTTCAACGATTCCGTGATCATCGGTCTCGCCGCCAAATACGAGCGCACGCCGGCGCAGATCATCCTGCGCTGGCACATGCAGCTGGGCAATGTGGCGATTCCGAAATCCATGACCCCGTCCCGCATGGCGGAGAACCTGGCGGTCTTCGATTTCGAGCTGACCGGCCGCGAGATGACCCAGATCGCCGCCATCGACAAGGACGGCCGTCAGGGCGGCGACCCGGACACGTTCGCCATGGACGCGCCCGTTTAGTGCGTCGCGGTCCGAATCCCCAGGTATTCGGTCAATTCCACGGCGGCCGCTCGTCCCGCCCGATTTGCCCCGATTGTGCTGGCGGACGGTCCGTAGCCGATGAGATGGATCCGCGGATCCGCGGCCACCTGCGTCGCGAGCCGCCCGGTCATGGTGATTCCGCCACCCGGCCCGCGCAGTCGCAGCGGCGCGAGATGGTCCAGCGCACTGCGGAATCCGGTGGCCCACAGGATCACGTCGGCCCGCTGGAAACTCCCGTCGGCCCAGCGCACACCCTCCGGCTCGATCTCCGCGAACATCGGATGCCGTTGCAGCACACCGCGTTCCCGGGCCGCGCGGATCCGATCGTTCTCCGGCAGCCCGGTCACCGACACCACCGATCCCGGCGGTAGCCCGCGCCGCACCCGGTCCTCGACCATGGCGACCGCGCGCCGCCCGTCCTCGGCCGCGAATTCGCCGGTGCGGAAGACGGGTTCGCGCCGGGTCACCCAGGTGGTGGTGGCGACCTCCGAAATCTCGTCCAGCAGTTGGATGGCCGTGATCCCGCCGCCGACCACGACCACGTGCTGCCCCGTGAATTCCGTTGCGCTGTGGTAGTCGTGGGCGTGCAGTTGCCGTCCGGCGAAGGTCTCGGCGCCCCGGTAGTAGGGGATGAAGGGTTTGTCCCAGGTGCCGGTGGCGTTCACCAGTCCGCGGGTGCGGATCGGGTCGCCGGGTTTCACCTCGGCGTGCAGCAGTCCGTCGACTTCGGCATTGGGGCAGGTGGCGGTGGTGGCGCGGTCGCAGACGACGGTCACCGAGACGGGCCGGTGCACCCGCAGGTCGAAGGTCTTCTCGTAGAGCGCGAAATAGTGCGGTACGGCCGTCGCGGCCTGCGCGTTCGCGGATCCGTCGGGCAGGGTTTCGGCGAACGACATTCCCGGCAGATCATGCACCCGGTTCACTGTGCTCAATGTCAAAGACGGCCACCGGAACTGCCAGGCCCCGCCGGGCGCGGGAGCGTGGTCGACAATGAGAAAGTCCTGTTCGGGCCGTAATCCGAGCCGTTTCAGGTGGTAGCCGACGGAGAGTCCGGCCTGCCCCGCACCGATCACGAGGATGTCGACATCGGGTGTTGCTGTCACGGGCCCGACGTTACGCGCGCTTAGAGTGGGGTTGACCATGGGTAGGCAGCACAGTGGGGAAGGGCAAATGCTCGGTATCAGCCGCGATGGTGAGGTCGTCACCATCGAACTGCAGCGTCCGGAACGCCGGAACGCACTCAATGAAGCGCTGGTCGGGGAGCTGCGTGCGGCGATCGAGGACGCGGCCGCGACCGCGCGGGTGATCGTGCTGACCGGCCAGGGCCCGCTGTTCAGTGCGGGCGCGGATCTGGACGGGGTGTATTCGGACAGTTTCCTGTCCGGATTGCTCGGCATGCTGCGCGCCATCGAGACGGCGCCGGTACCGGTGATCTCGGCGATCAACGGCGGGGCGTTCGGTGCGGGTGTGCAACTAGCCTTGGCGTCGGACCTACGGGTCATGACGCCCGACTCGTTCATTGCCATTCCGGCCGCGAAACTCGGTATCTCCGTTGACCGTTGGACGGTGCGGCGACTGGCCGCGCTGCTCGGGCCGGGTCCGGCGCGCACGGTGCTGCTGGGCGCCGAGCGGGTCCAGGCCGCGGACGCCTACGCGTTCGGGTTCGCCAACAAGATCGGAACCCTGGCGGACGCGCAGACCTGGGCTAAGCAGATCGCCGAGCTGGCGCCGCTCTCGCTGCGGCATATGAAGCTCGTGTTCAACGATGACGACACCCGCGGCCTGGACACGCCGGAGCAGACGGCGGCCCTGGCCGCGGCCTGGTCCAGCGCGGACGCCCAGGAGGCGCGCGTGGCCCGGCTGGAGAAGCGCCCGGCGAAGTTCGCCGGCCGATGAACAGGAAGCGCATGGGGATGAATCCGCGGAGACTGGTGGGTATGGCTGCGGGTACTTTCGGTATTTCCTGGTTGGTCCGGGCGGCGTGGGGGATTCCCTCCGCCATGGGCGCGTCGGTGTCGGCGATCGCGCCGACCGCGCGGGGCGCCACCACCTATCGCAATCGGCAGTTCCACAACACCGAACCGAGCACGCAGATCTCGGGTTCGATGGTGGAGGTGCTGTATCAGCTGGCGACACAGCGCAATCACGGCCGCCCGCCGGGCGTGATCCCGCTGGAGCAGCCGGCCCTGCCGGAGCAGGCCGGCGATCTGGCGGTCACCTGGTACGGGCACGCCACCTGCCTGGTGGAGGTGGACGGCTACCGCGTGCTCACCGATCCGGTGTGGAGCGAACGGGTTTCGCCGTCCGCGCTGGTGGGCCCGGCCCGGTTGCATCCGGTGCCGTCGCCGCTCGAGGACCTGCCGCCGCTGGACGCCGTGCTCATCTCGCACGACCACTACGACCACCTGGACCGCGACACCGTGGACGGGCTGGTCAGTACCCAGCAGGCCGTGTTCATCGTGCCGATCGGTATCGGCGCGCATCTGCGGCACTGGCAGGTGCCCGAGGATCGCATCGTCGAATTGGATTGGGCCGCTTCGGTTTCGCTGTCCGAACTGGGCCGGGATCGTGGTGACGGCACCGATCTGGTGATCACCTGCTCGGAGGCGCGGCACTTCTCGGGCCGCGGCCTGGTGCGCAATACGACGCTGTGGGCGTCCTGGTCCATCACCGGCCCGACCCGGCGCGTCTACTTCGGCGGCGACACCGGTTACACCAAGGCCTTCGCGGAGGCGGGGGCCCGGCTGGGCCCGTTCGATCTCACCCTGCTGCCCATCGGCGCCTACGACAAGCACTGGCCCGACATCCACATGAACCCCGAGGAGGCCGTGCGGGCGCACTCGGATCTGTGTGTCGGCGACCCCGGGTACGGGGTGCTGGTGCCGATTCACTGGGCGACCTTCAATCTGGCCTTCCACGGCTGGTCCGAACCGGTCCAGAGGTTGGTGGCCGCGGCCCAGGAGGCGGGGACACGCATCGCCGTGCCGAAGCCGGGGCAGCGGATCGACCCGATTGGCCTCCCACCACGGGATTCGTGGTGGGAAGATGTTCGCCAGTGACCGAAGACCGAGAGTGAGAGGAGCAGGGCTGTGGGTTTTGTTGATTCCCTCAAGGGACTGGTCGGCAAGGGCAAGGAAGTGGCGGCCCAGAACGCCGATAAAATCGAGCAGGCGGTGGACAAGGCCGGTGCGGCCATCAAGGAGAAGACCGGCGGCAAGTACGACGCGCAGATCGACAAGGGTGCGGAAGCGGTGAAGCACGCCATCCCGACCGACGAGTCGGCTCCGGCGGCAGCTCCCGCCGAGGCGGCAGCGGCTCCGGCCGAGCCCGCGCCCGCGGAAGCGCCGGCCGAACCGGCCCCGGAACCCGCGCCGGAAGCGCCGTCGGGCGAGCAGCCTCCGGCCTAGTCCCGGGGGCGGTTGTACGGGTCGTTCGGGTGCGGCTGGGGTGCCGCAGGTGATCTGAACGGCCCGTTGACTTTTCGCGGGTGTGCCGGGTTACGGCGAGTACCGCAGTTTTGTCGGTGCGCGCCCGTAAACTGCTGTTATGTCCTCCCGCAGGGATTTCGGGGGTATCGAGGTTGCGCTGACCAACCTCGGCAAGGTGCTGTACCCGGCCACGGGTACCACCAAGGGAGAGGTCATCGACTACTTCACGGCCATAGCGCCGGCATTGCTGCCGCATATCGCGGGGCGGCCGGTGACGCGGAAGCGGTGGCCGAACGGGGTGGACGAGCAGTCGTTCTTCGAGAAGAACCTGCCGGAGCATGCCCCGAAGTGGATCGAGCGCTACACCGTTCAGCATTCCGACCGGCCGGTGGTGTACCCGGTCTTCGATTCGGTGGCCGGCCTGGCCTGGCTCGGCCAGCAGGCGGCGCTGGAACTGCATGTGCCGCAATGGCGCTTCGACGGCGCGGAAGTCGGTGACATCACCCGCCTGGTCTTCGACCTCGATCCCGGGCCCGGCGCGGGCCTGGCGCAATGCGCCGAGGTCGCGCTCATCCTGCGCGATGTGGTGCACGAGGTGGGCCTGACGGCGTATCCGGTCACCAGCGGCTCCAAGGGAATTCACGTCTACGTGCCCCTCGACCGCAAGCTCGGCCCGAACGGGGCCTCCGCGGTCGCCAAGCAGGTGGCCACCAATCTGCAGCAGCTGCGGCCGCAACTGGTCACGGCGACCATGGCCAAATCCGCCCGGGAGGGCAAGGTTTTCCTGGATTGGAGCCAGAACAATCCGGCCAAGACCACCATCGCCCCGTATTCCTTGCGCGGCCGCACCGAACCGTGGGTGGCCGCACCGCGCAGCTGGGACGAGATCGAGGACCGGAAACGCCTGCGGCACCTGCACTTCGACGAGGTGCTGAAACGCTTCCAGGCCCAGGGCGACCTGCTCGCCGAGCTCGACGAGGACCTGCCGGCGCGGGCGCCGGACCGCCTCGACACCTACCGTTCCATGCGTGACCCGGACCGCACGCCGGAACCCGTGCCCGCCACCGCGCCCGCACCGAGCGCCGGGAATCGCTATGTGGTCCAGGAACATCGGGCCCGGCGGCTGCACTACGACCTGCGCCTGGAGCGGGACGGCGTCCTGGTGTCCTGGGCCGTGCCCAAGGGCCCGCCGACCGATACCCACGAGAACCGGCTGGCCGTGCACACCGAGGATCACCCCCTGGAGTATCTCGAATTCCACGGCTCGATTCCCAAGGGGGAGTACGGGGCCGGGCAGATGACGATCTGGGATACCGGTACCTACGAGACCGAGAAATGGCGCGACGACGAGGTCATCGTGCGCCTGCACGGAGAACGGCTGGACGGGCGGTACGCGCTCATCCAGACCAACGGCAATCAGTGGCTCATGCACCTGATGAAGGATCAGCGCGCTGATTTCCGGGAAGGCAGTGGATCTCCGGAAGGTAATGGCGCGCAGCCGAAGCCGGTGACACGGTCGGAGACCGCCATGCCGCACGGGATCACGCCCATGCTGGCGACCCCCGGCGACGTCTCGACCCTGGACGCGGAGCACTGGGCCTTCGAGACCAAATGGGACGGCTTCCGCCTGATCGCCGAGATCGAGGACGGCGCGGTGACCCTGCGCAGCCGCGCGGGCCTGGTGGTGACCGGCAAATACCCCGGTGTGGCCGTGCTCGGCCAGGAGCTCTCCGGCCACCGCGCGGTGCTGGACGGTGAGGCGGTGGTCTTCGACGATCACGGTGCGGCGAATATCGGCCTGCTCCGCGAGGATTCGGGCCGCGCCGTCTTCCTGGCCTTCGATCTGCTGTATCTCGACGGCACCTCGCTGGTGCGCAAACGCTACGAGGATCGCCGCCGGGTGCTGGAAGCGCTGGCGGCGCAGGCGCCCTCGCTCATCGTCCCGCCGCAGTTGAAAGGCTCGGGCGCGGAGGCCTTGCGGTACAGCCAGGAGTACGGGATGGAAGGCGTGGTGGCGAAGCGCCGTGACTCCATCTACCTACCGGGCAAGCGCGGCCAGTCCTGGGTCAAGACCCGCAATTGGCGCACCCTCTCGGTGGTGGTCGGCGGCTATCGCCGTTCGACGGCAAGGCAATTCGCGTCCCTGCTGGTCGGTGTGCCGCACGATGGCGACCTGTTCTACCTGGGCCGGGTCGGCACCGGATTCACCGAGCAGGAGCTCAACGAGTTGTCGGGCAGGCTGCATCGGCTGGAACGCAAGACCAGCCCGTTCGGCAATCGGCTCACCGCGGACGAGACCAAGGACGCGGTCTGGGTGAGCCCGAAGCTCACCGGCACGGTGCGTTTCATGAACTGGACCGAGACCGGACGCCTGTGGCATCCGGCCTGGATTCCGTCGTCGGATTAGCCGGTCTTCTCCAGCAGCGGCACCAGGGTGTCGGTGTCGGTGACCATGGCATTGCCCTGGAAGGCGAATTCGTCCCAGGCGCGGGCCAATCCGGCCTGGTCGCGGCCGCCGACGCCGTCCCGCACCACGACCGGGATGAAGCCCAGATCGGTGGAATGCGCGACCGTGGGCGCGATGCCGATCTCCAGGGCGACGCCCACGATGGCGTAGGCGCCGATCCCCAGGTCGCGCAGGGTCGAGGCGAGCGGGGTGCCCTCGAAGGCCGACATGGTGGTCTTGTCGAGCACGATCTCGTCGGCGCGGGGTTGCAGTTCCGGTACCAGCTGGGCGCCGTGACTGTCGCGCTGCAGGATGGGCGTGACCGCGTCGACCGTGTCGACGCCCTGCCAGTTCATGGCCATGCGCAGGGCGAAGGCGCCCATGAACCGCTTGGGCAGGAACATGTGCCGCAGGAAGACGATCGGATAGCCGCCGCGGCGGGCGGCCTCGACCACCCGGACCACGCGGTCGATGATCTGCTGCCCGTCGTCCAGCTGGGACAGCACGCCGACCTGCATGTCGTACACGACGAGCGCCAGGCGCTCGGGCGCGCACACGTCCTCGAGCGTCTCCGGAATGTCCAGCCCGTTACCGTGTCGCATCGCTCTCCGTTATCGGTAGCTCCCACAAGGCGTTTCGATCTTCCACCCTACCCGGCTCCGATTCGGCGGCCCGCTGAACGGTGTGGAATCCGGGCAGGTGGTCGTGGACGAGCGGGATGAGCAGGTGGATGAGCGGCCCGATGCCGAGCGCGTACAGCACGGTACCGACGCCCACGCTGCCGCCCAGCAGGAAGCCGATGGTCAGCACGGTCACTTCGATGCTCGTGCGGATGAGCCAGACCGGGCGGCCGGTGCGCCGGACCAGTCCAGTCATCAGGCCATCGCGCGGGCCCGGCCCGAAGCCCGCGCCGATGTAGAGCACCGAGGCGATCGCATTGAGGACCACCGCGCCGAGCATGGCGCCGATGCGCAGCGGCAGGCCCTCGAGCTGCGGCAGCCAGTTCAGGCCCGCGTCCACCGATACCGCGATGACGAAGACATTGCTGATGGTGCCCAGGCCGGGCCACTGCCGCAGCGGAATCCAGGCCAGCAATACCGCGGCGCCGGTGAGGGCGGTGATGGTGCCGAAGCTCAGCGGGACGTGGTTCGCCACGCCTTGGTGGAACACATCCCACGGGTCCAGGCCCATGGCCGCGCGAATCATCACGGCCATGGAGAACCCGTACAACCACAATCCGGCATAGAGGGCGAGGAGTCGGCGAACCAGCATCGCTCCATCATCGAGGCCAACTGGACCCCGGAAACAGAGCCGGTCAGGGATTGCTGGCCTGGATTCAGGCGGCGCTGCCGCGGGCCGGACCGGCGATGCGGACCGGATTCGCGAGCCCGAAGCGGATCAGGCTCTCCGCGGTGTCGAAGAGCGTCTCCTCGACGGGCCGCTGCGTCCAGCCGAGTTCCCGCCCGGCTTTGGCGGCGGAGACATGCTCCGCGCGGCCGAGGTATTGCGTGGCGGTGCGGGCGGTGGCATCGAAGCGCGCGGCCAGGCGCACCAGCCAGTCCGGCAGCACGCGGGTGGGCACCCGGTACCGGATGGCGAGGATGCGGGCGATCTCCGGGAACGAGATCTGTTCTCCCGCAGCGATGTACCGGTTGCCGGCGGCCTCGGGCGTCTCCATGGCGAGCCGATGCGCGAGTGCGACGTCCCGCACGTCCACGGTGGCGAAGTCGCGGCGGTCAGCCTGCGCCGGGTCGCCCGCGAGGCCGGCGTCAGCCCCGGCGCCCCCTATCACCACTTCGCCGACCGCGCCGCCCTGCTCTCCGCCCTGCGCGCCCGCGGTTTCGAGCTCATGCGCGACGAGATCCAGGCGGCCCGCGCCGCGGCCGCCGGCCCGGCCGACGCGCTGGCCTGCATGGGTGCGGCCTATGTGCGGTTCGCCGTGGGCAATCCGTCGTACTTCCGGCTCATGTTCCGCCCCGAACTGGTCGAGTCCGGTAAACACGTCGCCGCGGACGGCGACGAACCCGACGCCGGCGACGACGCTTTCGCCGCACTGGAGGAGACGGTCCAGGAGGCGGTGCGCGCCGGCGTCCTCCCGTCCGGTGACGCGGATGCCCTCGCGCTCATGTACTGGAGTCTCGGCCACGGCCTGGCCTCGCTCATCCTCGACGGCAAGCTCGGTAAGCGCGTCGCTCAAATGGGCCTGGCCACAGACGAACTCACCGACCGCGTCACCCGTATGTTCGCGGCCGCCCTCATTCGGCCGTGAATTCGCCTATCCCCGCGCGCCAGGCCGCATCCAGATCGGCGGTGTCCGGAAATCGGCCGTCGATCTCGAGACTCACCATGCCGTGCGCGAACGCCCACAGCGCCCGCGCCCGATCCGCGTCGTAGCCGACCGCCGCCGCCAGCGGCCGGGCGGTGCGCTCCTCCAGACCGGCGGGCAGCAGATCCCGTTGCAGCGGGCGGTAGTTCATCAGCCGATACAGGTGCGGGTGGGCCAGCGCCCAGTCGCGATAGGCCCGCGCGATACCGGGGAGGCCGTGCGGCGCGGCCGCTTCCAGGGCCACCGCGATCTCGGTGAATCCATCGATGACGACGAGGTTTTCGAGCGCCGTCTTGTCCGGCACATGCTTGTAGAGCGACGGCGCCTTGATCCCCAGCGCCTCCGCGACAGTGCGCATGGTCAGCGCGGCCGGTCCCTGCCGGTCCAGCAATGCCCGAGCGGCAGTGGCGATCTGCCGCTGCCGCTCGGTGAGTGTTTCCGTGGACTCAGTCACGGAGGAAGCCCTCCTTCGTGCGCAGGCCGGCCGGGAGGCGGTGCGAGGTGGTGGCCGAGGGGGTGGCGGTGAACGTGGTCATCGGTGTCTCCGAGGCTTCGAGCTGCGGCTAACGTTGTTAGCTCAACTGTATGGCTAATGCCGTTAGCCTGTCAACACTCAGGTTGCCGCGACGCGCGGGCGAACGTTGACCTTGCGCGACGGCCGAGTTAATTTGAGAGCTCCGATGCGCTGGAGATCGAGTCGGCGCGGCAGCGAATCCGTTTCATACCTGGAGCGTCGGTCGATACGACGCTGGAGGCGGGTATGCGGCGGGTGGGTGCCTGGACTCGATCTTGTTGGCGCGCAGCAATGATCGGGGCGGTGCTGCTGCTCGCGGCCCTCGTGGTGGCGCCGGGCGCCCGGGCCGATATGCCGTACCCGGACGACGACCCGTTCTACGCCGCCCCCGCGGGACTGGACGGCGACCCCGCCGGCGCGGTACTGGACTCCCGCCCGATCTCGGTGCTGGGCTTGCCATTACCGGTCCTGGGCTGGCAACTGCAGTACCGCACCACTGATTCCGCGGGCGCGGCCATCGCCGATATGGCCACCGTCATGGTCCCGGCGACCCCGTGGCTCGCGCCGGGCGGGCGGCCGCTGCTCTCGTATCAGATCGCCGAGGACAGTCTCGGCACCCGCTGCGCACCGTCTTTCGCGCTGCGTGGTGGCCGCGATTTCTCCATCGTGAACACCGTGCTGGACGTGCCCTTCCTGGCCGAGGCCATGCGCCGCGGCTGGGCGGTGGTGGTCTCCGACTACGAGGGCCCGCAATCCCGGTTCTTCGACGGCGTGAACTCCGGCCGCGCGGTGCTCGACGGCGTGCGCGCCGCCAAATCCTTTGTGCCACTGGCTATCACCGCGGACAGTCCGCTCGGAGCCTTCGGCTATTCCGGTGGGGCCTTCGCCACCCTGTGGGCCATGCAGCTGCGCGCGAGCTACGCGCCCGATCTCATGTTCGCCGGGGTCACCTCGGGTGGTGTGCCCGCGAACATTCCGGCCATCGCGCGCGGGGTGGACGGCGGCTATCAGGCCGGGCTGGCGGTGCTCATCCTGATCGCCCTGGCGCGTGACGATCCCGGCTCCGGCCTGGCGGCGACGCTCAACGATCAGGGCCGCGCGCTGATGACGCAGGAGGCCACCGCGTGCGGCGGCGATCTGGTGGTGCATCACCTGTTCCGGCACGTGGACCAGTATTCGGATACCCCGGATCTGCTGGGGCAGCCCGCATTCGAGCGCGCCGCCGGGCGGCAGGAGCTGGGCGGCCGGGCCCCCGATGTGCCGCTGTACCTGTACCACAGCAATGCCGACGATGTGGTCCCCGTGGCGGGCTTCAGCGCCCTGGTGGACCGCTACTGCGCCCTGGGCGCGAATCTGACCGCCATCCATTCGACGGTGGCGGGCCATAATCCCGCCGCCATCGTGGAGTCCTGGGGCGCAATGAATTTCCTGGCCGACCGGTTCGCCGGGCGGCCCGTGGTTCCCGGGTGCACCGTGCGCTGAGACAGCACGGTGCACCCGGGGTTCAGGACCCGGAGACCGGGATCACTTGCCGCCGTTGGCCCACTGGGTGGTGCCCGGTGCGGCGTTCAGCGTGTTGATGAGGTTGATACCGGCGATCAGCAGGGCGGGGCCGCCCGCCACGATGGTGCCGATGATGGCGCCGACACCGGCGGCGACCGGTACCGTCGCGAAACCGAAGGCGCCGCCCGCGAAGCCGAGCAGGCCGATGCCGAAGCCGATGGCCAGGCCGACGAAACTGCCGACGGCGGTGGCGATTCCGAACTGGGTGCCGAAGGCGTCCAGCGCGTGCTCGTTCTCCATGGGCGAGGCCACATCGCGCAGGGCGACCGGGCGGGCCGCGGCCGCGTCCTTGACGGCGGTCAGGCTCAGCGTCCGGCCGTCGTTGGAGATGTTCGCGGGGAGCGGGTATTCCAGGCCACCCTCCTGGAAGGACGCCGGCAGGCTCACGACCGTGTTACCGGCCGTGTCCTTGATGTTCACCGTGGTACCGGCCAGCTCGAACGAGCCGTTGGTCAGAGTCGTCACCACGCTGTTGCCGACCAGATTGGTCTGGTAACCGATGTTCGGTGCGTTGGTATCAGCGTGCGCCACACCGGCTCCGGCAATGGCGACGGCCGTGACGACGGGTGCGGCGACAGCGGTGAATTTGCGCAGCATCATGAGGTGTTCCAATCTTCATCAGGTTCTCGGGGCAACGCCCGGCCCGCGCGTAAATTCCCTCCCTGTGCACCTCGGGCCGAGCCGATGATGCGATAACGCGTTACAGCTAGTTACGGTAGCGCGATCCACCGACACCGCGAATAATTTTCGGCTCGAGTCTCGATCAAAACAGCAGGTCGATTCCGGCGCCCGCCACGCATACCAGCGCTACCAGCAGCAATGCGATCACATCCCGCCGCCCCGGCGCGCTCGGCCGGGCCGTCAATTCACCGGTTCCGCCACGCGTGGTGATCGCCTCGCCGAGTTCACCCGCGCGCCGGCTGGATACCGCCATACTCGCCGTGAGGATGTCGACGAGGGGGTTCTCGGATGCGCGATGCAGCAGCGAATCCTTCGGCCGCAGTTTGCGTGCCGCCCGCAGCACCCGCATCTCCTCCAGCAGCAGCGGCAGGCCGCGCAGCATGAGCGCCACCACCACGGCCCACTCGTCCACCGGAACCGAATGCCGCACCCCGCGCCGCGTCCAGCCGATCTTCTTCAGCGGCGCACCCAATTTGGCCAGCGCGGGCGCCACCTCGCCGAGCGGCGTCGTCCAGGCGATCAGGAAAGAGGCGCCCAGCAGCACGAACCCGAACAGCACCACCTGCACGTACCGCAGCACGGCGGCACCGCCCACCGGCACATTGATGGCCCCGCCGATGGCGATGCCGACCCACAGCCACCACGGGAAGCGCGGCAGCGTGCCCAGCGGCAACCTGGCCACGATCCACACCGCCACCAGGAAGGCGACGCTGAATCCCAGGAGCCACCAGGACGGCTGGAACATGAGCAGCACGCTGATCGCGAAGGCGCTGATCATCTTGGTGCCGGCCCACAGCCGGTGCACGGGGCTCTCGACGGGAACCTCGCGCAGCACGATGCCGCTCATCGGGCGCCTCCGGTGACATCGTGGCCCTGCGTCGCGAAAGCCGGTGCCGTGGAATCTTTTTCGACTATGTGGCCGTCTCGTAGATGGACGGTCCGATCGCAGACGGCGGCCATATCGGCGACATCGTGCGAGATGACGATCAGGGTGAGCCCGGAATCCCGCAGCCGCGCCAGCAGTTCCACCACGCCCGCGCGGCCCTCCGGATCCAGCCCGGCGAGCGGCTCGTCCAGCACCACCACCTGCGGCCGGCTGGCCACGATGGCCGCCAGCACCACGCGTTTGGCTTGCCCGCCACTGAGTTCCTCGACGGAGTGCGAGGCCAGGGCCCGGTCCAGGCCCACGGCGTCCAGCGCCCGCGCGACCGCGGCGGAGCCCCGCCCGCCCCAGTCCTCGATCTCGGTGCCTACGTCCTGGCGCTGCAACTGCAGCCGCGAATGCTGGAAGGCCAGCTGCACCTTGCCGATTCGCTTGTAGACCGGATGCGCGCCGTTCGATTCGACCAGTTCGCAGCTGCCTTCGCTGGGCACCGTGAGGCCGGCCATGATCCAGGCCAGCGTGGACTTGCCGGAACCGTTGCCGCCCACGATGAGCAGCGCCTCGCCGCGGCGCACGCTCAGGTCGATGCCGTGCAGCGCGGGCGCCTCCCACGGCGTGCCGCGATTGTAGGTGTGCCGGACGCCGCGCAATTCGAGCACGGGTTCGCCCATGGGCCGGCGCCGGGTATCGCGCACCGGGCGCGGCCAGGCGGGCAGATGGTCGACGGATCGGCCGTCGCGCAGGTGCACCACCCGGTCGGCGGCGGCCGCGTCGGCCTCGTGGTGGGTCACCAGGATCACGGCCATGGGGTGCCGGCGCGGCAGATCCGCCAGCAGCGCAACGAGATCCCGGCGGCCCGCCGGATCGATCATGGAGGTGGCCTCGTCGGCGATGAGCAGGGTGGGCCGCCGGGCCAGCGCCGCCGCGACCGCGAGCCGCTGCTGCTGCCCGCCGGACAGGGTGGCGGTCTCGCGCCGGCCCATGCCCGCCAGCCCGACCTCGCCCAGCAGTCCCTCGATATCCACCTCGGCGGCGATCTCGGTGGGCAGGCCCCACACCACGTCGTCGGCCACCAGCACGCCCAGGGTCTGACTTTCGGGGCGCTGCAACACCATCGCGGTGCCGCCGAGCACGCCCAGCCCCGCGGAGCCGGGCCGGGTGACCGTGCCCGTGCTCGGCGATCGGCCCGCGAGAATCCTGGTGAGCGTGGACTTCCCGGATCCGTTGTGCCCGACCACGGCCACGAATTCGCCGACCCGCACAGTCATGTCGATGCCGTGTAGCGCGTCGGTGCGGGCGCCCGGATAACGGAAGGTGACCCCGCGCAAGGTGACCGGCAGCGGCGCCACCGCGCGGTCGTCGGCGGGCCCGTCGAGCAGATCGTCGCGGCCGGGCAGCCAGGCCAGCCGGTCCAGCACCGAGCCCAGCACGAACCAGGAGAACACGCCGCTGACCATCATGGCGGCGACGATGCCGCCGCCCATGAACGCCCACCACCAATGCAGTACGTCCCCGGTCAGATTCGCGACGGCCCGGCCCAGCGGTTCCAGCTGCCGCTGGCGCGCCGCCAGATTTTCCACGCCCTGCGCGGAGTTGCGGATACTGTCGAACAGCAGTTGGCGTGACCCGGAGAAGAGCAGCAGCAGCCCGACGGAGAACGAAGCCATCGTCAGCCCGGCCAGCGTGGACAGCCCCAGCACCGCGAGCAGACCGCCGTGCCGGCGCTTGACCGTGCCGATGATGCCGCCGACCACCGCCACCCCGATCAGGTTGGTGGCGGGCACCAGCCCGGCGGCCACGAAGGTGACCAGCGTCGCGGCGATGGTGGTGCCGAGCAGCACCCGGAACCGATGCCGATGCGACAGCAGGCCCATGGGCACCGCCGCCACCAGTTGCAGCGCCGCGGCGAACGGCACCAGCGACCCGACCGTCACCAGCCCGACCGTCGCACCGCCGAGCACCGCCGCGGTCGCGAATTCGATGGGACGCAGTGGGCCGTGCGGAAGGCCGGGCGCCGGAGCACCGGCGGCGAGCACGCCGAGCCGGGTGGGCGCGGCCCCGTGGGCCTGGGACGAATCGGTCACGCATTCCAGTCTGCCGTGTCCGAGGGGGTCCCCAGGGTGACCTCTCAACATCTCCACAGGATCTTGCCTTCGGCATCTCATACTCGCGAGCGGAAGCAGGCCGGACTTTGGGACACGAACACACGCACGCCGTCGCGCCGGAGAGCGCGTCGGGCAAGTATCTGAGCAGGCTGACCCTGGCGCTGGGCATCGCCCTGGTGTTCATGGTGGTCGAGTTCGCGGTGGCGGCGATCACCGATTCACTGGCCCTGCTGTCGGATGCGGCGCACATGCTCACCGATGTGGTCGGAATCGCCATGGCGCTGTCCGCGATTCTGCTGGCCAAGCGCAGCAAACCCACCTATACGCGCACCTTCGGCTACTACCGGGCCGAGGTGCTGGCGGCGCTCGCGAACGCGGTACTGCTGTTCGCCGTCGCGATCTACGTGCTCTACGAGGCCATCCGCCGCATCGGTGAACCGCCGGAGGTGCCCGGGGTGCCGGTGCTGGTGGTGGGTGCGCTCGGGCTGGCCGCGAATATCGTGTCGTTCCTGCTGCTGCGGACGGGCGCACAGGAGAGCCTCAATGTGCGCGGCGCGTATCTGGAGGTGTTCGCCGATCTCATCGGCTCGATCGGCGTGTTGCTGTCCGCGGCCATCACGCTCACCACCGGCTGGCGGTACGCGGACATGATCATCGGTGTGGCCATCGGGTTCTGGGTGCTGCCGCGCACCTGGCTGCTGGCCCGGCGGTCCCTGCGAATCCTGTTCCAGCACAGCCCGGAAGGGCTCGATGTGGAGCGGGTGGCGAAGGCGCTGCAGGCGGTGCCGGGCGTGGCCGATGTGCACGATCTGCATGTGTGGACGCTGACCTCGGGCATGGAGGTGGCCTCGGCGCACATCGCGGTGAATCCCGGGCGCGTCGGCGACGAGGTGTTGCGCGCGACCCAGCGGGTGCTGGCCGAGGACTTCCGGATCGAGCATGCGACCTTGCAAGTGGAGGATGTCGAATCGGCTCGGCACTGTGCCGAACTATCGTGGTAGAGCGCCGAACTATCCTGGTAGCCAGGCGATTACGGGGAGGTCAACCGGTAGTCCGCGGTCTGCACATGCCGGGTGCGACGGCGGTAGCTGCGGGTAGTCCCGGGCCAATTGTTGGTGATGCGGCCCGAGGCGGTCCGATACCAACTCGTGCAGAAGTTCCACGGCGTACGCGCGAGTCGTGATTGGAGCGCGGTATTGAATTCGCGCTCCACTTCCGGCTTCACCTCCAGGCACTGCCCGGGATGCTCGGCCAGCAGTTGCACCGCGCGGCGGATGTAGCGGGCCTGCGATTCGATCATGTAAATGATCGACCCCACACCGAGATTCGTGTTCGGGCCGTACACCAGGAACAGGTTCGGGAACTCCGGCACCGTGATGCCGAGGTACGCGTGCGCGCCGTCGTCCCACACATCGGAGAGGTTCGCGCCGCCGCGCCCGCGAATCTTCATGGGCCACAGGAACTCCGTGCCCTTGAACCCGGTGCCGTAGATGATCACGTCCGCCTCGTGCAGGACGCCGTCGGCGGTGCGCACGCCCTCGGGCACGATCTCGCTGATGGGCGTGGTCTCCACGGTCACGTTCGGCTGGGTGAGCGCCGGATAGTAATCGCTGGAGAACAGCCCGCGCTTGCACCCGATCGGATAGTCGGGCGTCAGTTTCGCGCGCAGTTCCGGATCGGTGACCTGCTCCTCGAGATGCTTCTCCGCGATCCGCGAGACCATGCGCACGATGCCGGGGAACTCCACCAGGCCCAGTGCCACGAACTCCGCGATCGACCACCACGAGAGCCGTTCCGCCAGCGGCATTCCCGGGATCTCGATGAGAATGCGCTGATGCACCGGCTTGTAGTCGGTATCGAATTTGGGCAGCACCCAGGCGGCCGTGCGCTGGAACAGGGTCAGCCGCGCGACCTCCGGCTGGATCTCCGGCACGTATTGGATGGCGCTGGCCCCGGTGCCGATGCAGGCCACCCGCTTCCCGGCCAATGGCACGCCGTGGTCCCAGCGCGCGGAGTGGAAGGACGGCCCGGCGAAGGTCTCCACCCCGGGGATCGCGGGCATGGCGGGCCGCGACAGCTGCCCCACCGCGGAGATCAGGATGTCGGCGGTGCGGGTTCCGTCGTCCGCGGTGCGCACCACCCAGCGCCCGCCGTCCGGTCCGGGGCCGGCGACGAATTCGGCCTCGGTGACCTCGGCCCCGAACACGATGCGGTCGTAGAGGCCGTTGCGCTCGGTCACCTCGCGCATGTACTCGCGGATGTCCGGGCCCGTCGAATACCGCTGCCGCCACTTGGGTTTGGGCTCGTGCGAGAACGAGTACAGCGGGGACGGCACATCGCAGGCGGCGCCCGGATAGGTGTTCTCCCGCCACACTCCGCCCAGGTCGGCGGCCTTTTCCAGAATGGTGAACTCGCGGAAACCATTGCGCTGCAGCTCGATCGCCATGCCGAGTCCGCCGAAGCCCGCGCCGATGATGATGATCGACGGCATGTGGTGCTCCTCTACGTCGAAGACTCATCTCAGCCTAGAAGTGAGCGCCCGATTTGGTGGGCGACCTGATCGAGAATTTCGGCCATAATCCGTGTATGAGCACGGTGCAGGAGGCGGGGATCCGGGACTGGGATTTCCCGCGCGGGGTCGCGAGTGTCGCGCTCATGGTCGGATTCGCCCGCGAACACGGCGTACCGGCGGCCCGCATACTGCAGGGCAGCGGGCTGAGCGAGCAGGCCCTCGCCGATCCGGACGCGCAGATCGACGCCCACACCGAACTGGCCGTCATCCGCAATCTGGTGCGGGAACTGGGCCATCGGCCGGAACTGGGACTCGAGGTGGGGCGGCGCTACCGCATCACCACCTTCGGCATCTTCGGGTTCGCCTGCGTCAGCAGCCCAACGCTCGGGGAGGCCATCACCTTCGCGCTGCGCTACCTGGAACTCAGCTTCACCTTCTGCATCCCGGTGGCGCGCTGGCAGCCGGGCGAGTTCGTGGCCCGCATCCACGACGAGCGCATCCCCGCCGATGTGCGGCGCTTCCTGGTGGAACGCGATGTCACCGCCATGTACCAGATGCTCTGCGATCTGGTCGGGCACCGGGTGGACCTGGTGCGCGCCGAATTCGATTTCCGCACCCCGGAGCGCCTCGACCTCTACACCGAGATCTACGGGCTGCGACCGGATTTCGAGCAGCCGCACAATCTGTTCGTGCTCGACCCGGAGGTGCTGGACAAACCGCTGCCGCAGGCCAACGAGCACACCTGGGCCATGTGCCTGGCGCAGTGCCGGGAACTGGTGTCACGCCGCCGCGCCCGCACCGGCATCGCCGCCGAGGTGCGGGAACGCCTGGTGCCCCGCGGCGGCGTGGACGGTTTCGCCGCCCCGCCCGGAATCGACGCGGTGGCAAAGGATCTCAATATGAGCACCCGCACGCTGCGCCGGCACCTGGACGCCGCCGGCACCAGCTACCGGCAACTGCTCGACGAGGTGCGGCGGGCGCTGGCGGAGGAAATGCTCACGGCCACACCGCTGTCGGTCAGCGATGTCGCGATCCGGCTCGGGTACGCGGAGGCGTCCACGTTCATCCACGCCTTCAAACGCTGGACCGGCACCACCCCGTCGGCCTACCGCCGCGGCGCGGTCACCGCCGTCATCCGCTGAGCTATTCGCGGGGTTCGCCGAGCCAGCCGCCCATGGCGATGGGCCGGAACGCGGACAGCAGCCGGCCGTCGGTGATCGAATGGAACACCAGCGACGGATCCGGCGCGAAGTCGATCGGCACGTGACCCGGTGCGGCCGTTTCCCATTCGCAGCCGATGGTGGAGGACACGCTCGGCGCGACGATCAGCGGCTTGCCCGCGAACTGCGTCATCAGCCCGGAGTGCACATGCCCGGTGAGCACCGCGGCGATCCGATCGTCGCCCGCCACGATCTGCGCCAGCCGTTCCGGATTGGTGAGCCGGATGGGGTCGACCACGGTCGACTGCACCGGTAGCGGCGGATGGTGCATGGCCACCAGCACCACATCGTCATCCGGGGTGGCGGCCAGCAGGTCGGTGAGGAACGCGTAGGTCTCGTCGTCCAGCAGGCCTTCCGGCTTGCCGGGAATGCTGGAGTCCAGCAGGGCCAGGGTGACGCCGTCCAGGCGCAGTGACTGATTGATGGGTCCGTAGCCGGCCTCTTGGCCGAACAGCACGGCGCGCATATTGGCGCGGTCGTCGTGGTTGCCGGGCAGGATCACCACGGGCAGGTCGGCGATCAGGGCGGCGCGCGCCTGCTGGTACTCCTCGATATCGCCCTCATCGGCGATATCGCCGGTGACGAGGATGGCGTCCGGTCGCTGCGGAAGGTCGGCCAGAAAGGCCATCACCCGCTCGGTGCGTTCGCTGTTGCGCGCGCTCATGTTGAAGTGAGTGTCACTGAGCTGGGCCACCAGAACCATCGGCGTTCGCTTTCTGTGAAGGGCCGCATCATTGCGCCCGAACGTGCCCGCAGCAGCGAAGGCACTCTTCACAGGCTAAATGACCTGCCCTGATGCGACCTCAGTGAGACTCGCCACCGAATATAGCTGTGTTCTATCAGCCCTGCGCTTCGCTCCGGGCGTGTTCGCGGCCAAGGCGCAGGTTTATGGAGCCGGATGCTCGGTCTTCCCTCCTCCGCTCCGTCAGTCCAGACCGAGCCGGGCCGCGAACTCGACGGGATTGTCCACCACCGATATCCCGCCGACCTGCCAGAAGTCCGGGTCAGGGTCCGCCTCGAGCTCGAGCACGCCCGAATCCCGCCACGACGCGTCCAGGCGCAGCCGCCACGAATGCAGGTGGGTGCGCTGGTGTGTGCCGGTCCGGTCGAAGAGCGGATCGCCGACGATGGGGTGGCCGATCCAGGCCAGGTGCACGCGAATCTGGTGGCGGCGGCCGGTGATCGGGCGCAGGGCGAGGACGGTGTGCGAATCGGTGCGGGCGAGGGTCGCGAATTCGGTGACGGACGGATAGTTCTTGCCCGCCAACAGATCTTGTTCGGCCACTCGCCAGGTGTCGCCGTCGCGGCGGATGCTCTCGCGCGGGGCGGCAATGCGCACGCGGTTCTTGCGGCCGACGCTCAACGGGAGATCGATGACGCCACGGTCGGGCAGCCCGGTGGATTCGGTGACGGCCAGGTACGCCTTGCCGACCGTGCGCTTGTTGAACTGCCGGGTGAGTTCACCGTGCGCGGGCAGCTGCTTGGCGAGCAGCACCAGACCCGAGGTCACCTTGTCGATGCGATGCACCGGGTAGAGCGTTTCCCCTTGGGCCGCGGCCATTTCCACGATGTCGGTGTCGTGGCGTTCACCCGTCACCGAGATGCCGGCCGGCTTGTTCAGCGCCAGCACGGCATCGTCTTCGGTGATCAAGCACTGTTTCCGCAGCTCCGGCCAATCCATCTCCACCGGGTCAAGCGTAGAGGGACCAACTCTCGTAGCTCGCGGCTCCACCTCCCTGCGCCGGGGCAAGCCCCTGAAACCCCGCACGCCGGACGCCTCTCTCAGAGGACGGCTTTCTCCAGCTCTGCCAGACCGTTCTCCAAGTGGTCGATCATGCGGTCGAGATCCGGGACTGTGCGGCGGCAGCCGACCAGGCCGAAATCGAGGTTGTCCCCGTTGGTGGTGAGGGTGATGTTCATGGCCTGGGATTCGAAGGGAATCGAGAGCGGGTAGTTGGCGTCCAGCCGCGCACCCTGCATGTACACCGGCTTGCGCGGCCCGGGCACATTCGAGATCACCAGATTGAACGGCATGCGCGGCAAGGCTTCGAAGCCCGGCAGCAGTGATACGCCCAGCGGGGTCATCAGCAGCGCCGACAACGCCATGGCCTCCAGCTTCGGCAGCTGGGTGAAGACCTGCTTGGCCTCCCGCATGGAGGTGCTGATGGCGGCCAGCCGGGCGGCCGGATCATCCAGGTGGGTGGCCAGATTCGCGAGGCAGGCCGCGACCATGTTGCCCTCGGAGGTATCGGCCTCGGCGACCGTGCGCACGTTCACCGGCACCATGGCGATGAGCGGCTCGTCCGGCAGCGCATCGTGTTCGATCAGGTAGGACCGCAGTGCCGCGCCACTCATGGCGAGCACCACGTCATTGACGGTCGCGCCGGTGGCCTGCCGGATATTGCCGATGCGTTCCAGCGGCCAGGACCGCACCGCGATCCGGCGGGCGCCGCCGATGGACACGTTGAACATGGTGCGCGGCGCGGTCATCGGCATGGTCAGCCGACCGTCGAGCACCCCGCGCAGCGGCGCGGCGATGGATCCGGTGCTGCGGATCATCCGCGGCAGCGTCCGGCGCAGTTGCTGCAGCGGGTTCTCGGGTTCGCCCGGATCCTTGACGACCGGCGCGGCGCCCCACGGCACCCGGACGCGCGAGTCGAAGGGATCGTCGGTGAGGGTGCGCTGCAGCAGCCGCATGGCCGACACCCCGTCGATGAGAGCGTGATGCATCTTCACGTAGACGGCGAAGCGCCCGTCGTCGAGGCCCTCGATGACCCGGGCCTCCCACAGTGGCCGGTGCCGGTCCAGCAGGATGCCGTGCAGCCGCTCGGTCAGATCCAGCAGATCGGGCAGTCCGCCCGGCGCGGGCAGCGCGGAACGCCGCAGGTGGTAGTGCAGATCGACCTTGTCGGCATGGGACCACGCGATGCTGGAGAAGCCGCCCAGCAGCCGGCGGGGCTGGCGCCGGAACCGGGTGCGCACCTCGGTGGCGTCGGCCATGGTCTCGTAGAGGTCGTGCACGAAGTCCGGCCCGGCGTCGGCGGGCGGTTCGAACAGCTGCAGACCGCCCACGTGCATGGGATGTTCACGGGATTCGAGGGCCAGAAAAAGAGCGTCGAGCGGATTGAGAAGATCCATTGGGAGCCGCCTGGTACCGATGGGCATGCGAGCCCGGAGAGACACGGTGCGGCGACGCTGCCCCCCGCCTGCCTTAACTGATGAATCAGGTTAGCACCGCACTTGATTCGTCATAACTTGAGCGATCGTCCAAATCTAGGCGGCGGTGCTGCCCGAGGGTTGCCGGCGCTCGACATCGGTCCGCGAGGCGAAGGTCATGCTGACGCTGGTGCGCCGCCCGTGCACGAACGGATGCACGCGGTGCAGCGTGGTGTCGGTGCGCATCAGATAGAGATCACCCGCGTTCAGCTCCCAGGACTGAATAGGGTTGCGGGTCAAGGTCCGATAGATGTCGGCGTGGTCCCAGTCCCGGCGGGTGTGCGCCACCGTCTGCACGAAGCCGCCGTCCGCCAGCGGCGGGCACTCCACCACCAGCACGAGCGTGAAAGCGTAATCGTCCCAATGCCATTGACTCGGCGTGCCGTCGTGGTGCAGCCGGTTGACCGTGTACCGCCCGGTCCCCGGGCTGGGCAGCACGGGTTCGGCGGCCACCAGGGAGAGCCTGTCCCGCAAGGGTTCACAGTCGTAGAGCTGCGGGATGCAGCCCGCGTGCGCGTCGACCTCCTGCTGCGACAGGTCCACCGGCTGCTGCCGGGCGGTGTGCTCGGCGTCGGGCAGCAGCTCGCCCCACTGCCGATGGTGATCGAGCAGGGTCAGCGCCTCCGCCGCCAGGGCCCGTTTCACGCGGTAGGGGAGCAGGAAGCCGAGCCGGGCTATCCCGGTCTCCGCCAATCGATTCCGAGCATGGTGCAGGGCGTCGCCGTCCACTCTCGGGAGGTGTCGCCGGGCCAGTTCGAGCATGTTGTTGTCGTGCACCGTTACGTCCTTCCCCGGACCGTCTCGCGCGCGGTCCGGCTGCCGGAAGACCGGGCCGCACCCCCGGGCGGCCCTGTTTCTGATTGTAATCCGTTGCCGGGCAACGACTATTGATTCAGGTCGCCGGTTGATCACGATCGGATGGCGGTCCGTGATCTTCCGGCGGCGCCGAGCACGGCCGGATGGACTCGCCGAGCGGACGCGGGGCTCGGGGGAGCCGCAGGTCAGCGTGGGTAGCCTGATATTCGCTATGGGCGATTACGGGCATGAACTGAGGTTCGGGATCTTCGTTCCGCCCGAGGCGGCGCGCGGCCCGGCGCTGCTGCGGCTCATCCGCCAGGCCGACGAGGCCCGCCTGGAAGTGCTGGCGGTGCAAGATCATCCGTATCAGCCGGCCTTCCTCGACACCTGGACCCTGCTGTCCTACGCGGGCGCCATGACCCGCAATCTCACCCTCATGCCCGCCGTCGCCAATCTGCCGCTGCGCCCGCCCGCCGTGCTGGCGCGCAGCGTGGCCAGCCTGGATCTGCTCACCGGCGGCCGGGTGGAACTAGGGCTGGGCGCGGGCGCCTTCTGGGATGCCATCGAGGCCATGGGCGGGCCGCGGCGCACACCGGGGCAGGCGCTGACCGCCCTGCGGGAGGCCATCACGGTCATCCGGGCGCTGTGGAGTACGGACGAACGCCCGCGCGCCGAGGGGCAGTTCTACTCCCTGCGCGGCACGAAAGCCGGTCCGGCCCCGGCACATCCGGTCGGCGTCTGGCTCGGCGTGTACGGCCCGCGCGCCCTGCGTCTGACGGGTGAACTGGCCGACGGCTGGCTCGGCAGCTTCGCCTACGCGCCGCCGGATCGGCTGGCCGCGCTCATGTCGGCGATCGATACCGGGGCCCGGGATGCGGGCCGGGTGCCCGCACTCATCCGGCGCGCCTACGTGATCGACCCGACCATGACGCCCGCGCAGCTCACGGATGTGGCGCTGGCCCATGGCATCAGCGAATTCCTGCTGCCGGTGGATCCGGAGGGCGAATGGGCGACCCAGCAGTTCGCGGCCGAGACCGTGCCCGCGGTGCGGGCGGCGGTCGCGGCGGCACGGGTGAACTAGCCGGCGGCACGGCCGGACCGGCCGCCCGGCTACCCGAAGAGGCGGCTGTTCACGATCTTCCGGATGGGCGACAGGAAGCCTTCGTGGGTGATCCGGTCCGTGCGCACGGTATGCATGCTGACATCGCCGCGTGCCGGGTCCTCACAGATGACCCGCAGATCCCGGCTATTCGAATGGGCTGTCCCCAGCGTGAGGGTGACGGTGCCGTCGGAATGGACGGTGCCCCACGGACCGCTCACGTCCTTACCGGCGATCTGACAGCGATTGTTCGCCTTCTCGCCGGTGATCCGGGCGGTGAGATCGGAGTGGCCCTGGATGGTGGCCTTGGGCTCGCTGTTGGCGGTCGCGACGCCCGCGGCCAGCAGGGTGCCGAGAGCGCCGACCACAACGGCGGTGGTGATGCGGGTGCGCAGCGATCGACTCATGGTTCCGATAGTGAATCGTGGCTTGTGAGGATTTCGTGATGTAGCAGGGTGAATTGGGGATGAATTACGCGTCAAAACTATTTCCGGCCGGTCGGTTTGATACGTTTCCGGCGTCATGGACAGCGCCCTGGACCGTGCCTTCGATCGACGTGCCATGCTCGGACTGGCCATCGCCGCCGGGTTGTCTCTCCCCGCGTGCGGCCGGTCCGCCCCTCCCGGAACTTCCACGCCGACGACCTTAGCGGACCGCGACGCAATCGCAATCGCCACCGACGCATACATTTTCGGCCTGCCACTGCTGTTGGTGCACGCCACCAGGGATGCCGCCGGACCGGTCAATATTTTTCAACACGCGGATTACTTGCCGAGCGCCGACGACCGCCTGGTGGTCCGCCTCAATCTCGACACGCTCTATTCGATGGCGTGGCTGGACCTGGCCGCCGAACCCATGATCCTGCAAGTGCCGTCCGTCCCGGGCGGCCGCTACTGGCTCATGCAACTGCTGGACGCCTGGACCAATACCGTCCACGACCCCAGCGCGCCCCGGCCGGGCACCGCGAATCCGCAAGGGCCCTATACCTATCTGATCACCGGCCCCGGCTGGACCGGCGAGGTGCCGGCCGGCGTCACGCGATTGCCCATGCCCACCCACACCGCCTGGCTGACGGGCCGGATCCAGATCAACGGCCGGGCGGATCTGCCTGCCGTGCACGCCGTCCAGCAGGAACTGCGCCTCGCGCCGCTGCCCGCCTGGCTCGCCGATCCGCACGCGCCCACTCCCGGCCTGCCGCTCCCGGCGCGGTCGCTGGGCGCGGGCCCCGGGAAGGACGTCGCGGCCATGGACGGCCGCACCTTCTACGACCGCCTGTGCGCCCTCATGGCCGTCGACGCGCCCGCCCCGGCGGATGCGCCCGCGCTGAAACGCTTCGCCGCCATAGGAATCGAACCGGGTGGCGCCGTGGCCCACTACCCGGGCGCGACCCTGGCCACCGCGGCCGCGGCGGGCCGCCGGCGCATCGCCGATTATGTGAACCCGGACGCGCGGACCGTGAACGGCTGGCGCATCGCCACCGACCTCGGCAGCTACGGCACCGACTACCTCTTCCGCGCCGGCACCGCCGCCACCGCCCTCGGCGTGAATCTGCCGCGGGACGCGCTGTATCCGACCACCCAGGCGGTGGCCGACGACAATGGCGCGCCGCGCCGCTTCCGGTTGCGTTTCGCGCCCGGGCAACTGCCGCCGGTGGACGCCTTCTGGTCCGTCACCGCATACGATGCCGATAGTTATCTGGTGGCCAATCCGGCACACATTTACGCCGTCGGACACGAGATTCCGGTAGTGCCCGGACCCGATGGCTCGGTCGAAATCGCGGTGCAGAATGCCGACCCCGGACCGGCCGTGCCGCGCGGCAATTGGCTGCCGATTCCGGGCTCCGGCAAATTCTCCCTGACCATGCGCCTGTACGCTCCCAGATCAGATGCCATCGAGGGTCTCTGGCAACCACCCGAGCTGAAACCGGTGTCCTGACTACCGGTCGGAGTGTTCTCTGCCAGAATCGAATTGCTGTGAGTACGCTGATCGCCGTTCATTGCGGGTTCCGGAGCAGGTAATCCAGCTACGGACCAGACCTCGAGGAGGATGTGGTGACTGCCGTAGCTCCTAAACCGGAATCGGGTCTGGAGGCCGTTCGGCCTTATCCGGCCCGGCTCGGTCCCAAGGGCTCATTCGTCTACAAACTGGTGACGACGACCGACCCGAAAGTGCTCGGGATCATGTACATCACCACCGCGACTTCGTTCTTTCTCATCGGCGGTCTGCTCGCCCTGTTGATGCGTGCCGAACTGGCGCGCCCGGGCATGCAGTTCCTGTCCACCGAACAGTTCAATCAGCTGTTCACCATGCACGGCACGATCATGCTGTTGTTCTACGCGACCGCGATCGTCTTCGGCTTCGCCAATATCGTGCTGCCCTTGCAGATCGGCGCGCCCGATGTCGCGTTCCCGCGCCTGAACGCCTTCAGCTACTGGCTGTACCTGTTCGGCGCCAGCATGGCCACCGCCGGATTCCTCACCCCCGGTGGCGCCGCCGACTTCGGCTGGACCGCCTATACGCCGCTGTCCGATATGCAGCATTCGCCCGGTGTGGGTGGCGACCTGTGGATCCTGGGTCTGGCCGTCTCCGGCCTGGGCACCATCCTGGGTGGCGTCAATATGCTCACCACCGTGGTCTGCTTGCGCTGCCCCGGTATGACCATGTTCCGGATGCCGATCTTCACCTGGAACATCGCCATCACCAGCATCCTGGTGCTGCTGGCCTTCCCGATCCTCACCGCGGCCCTGTTCGGGCTCGCGTACGACCGGCATCTGGGTGGGCACATCTACGACGCGTCCAATGGCGGCGCCATTCTCTATCAGCATCTGTTCTGGTATTTCGGGCATCCCGAGGTGTACATCATCGCCTTGCCCTTCTTCGGGATAGTCTCCGAGATCTACCCGGTCTTCAGCCGCAAGCCGATCTTCGGTTACAGCACACTGGTTTACGCGACCATGGCCATCGCGGCGCTGTCCATCGCGGTGTGGGCGCACCACATGTACGCGACGGGATCGGTGCTGCTGCCGTACTTCTCGTTCATGACCTTCCTGATCGCGGTTCCGACCGGGGTGAAGTTCTTCAACTGGATCGGCACCATGTGGAAGGGGCAGCTCACTTTCGAGACGCCCATGCTGTGGTCGATCGGCTTCCTGGTGACCTTCCTCTTCGGTGGGCTCTCGGGCGTCATCCTGGCGTCGCCGCCCATCGACTTCCATGTCTCGGACTCGTATTTCGTGGTGGCGCACTTCCATTACGTGCTGTTCGGCACCATCGTGTTCGCGACCTTCGCGGGCATCTACTTCTGGTTCCCGAAGATGACCGGCCGCATGCTGGACGAGCGGCTCGGGAAGTGGCATTTCTGGACCACCTTCCTCGGTTTCCACACCACGTTCCTGGTGCAGCACTGGCTGGGTAACGAGGGCATGCCGCGCCGCTACGCCGACTACCTGCCGAGCGACGGATTCACCACGCTGAACACCATTTCCACCATCGGCGCCTTCATTCTGGGCGCGTCGATGCTGCCGTTCGTGTGGAACGTCTTCAAGTCCTACCGGTACGGCGAGGTCGTCACGGTCGACGATCCATGGGGTTACGGCAACTCCCTCGAATGGGCCACCTCCTGCCCGCCGCCGCGGCACAACTTCTACGAGTTGCCGCGGGTGCGTTCGGAGCGGCCGGCGTTCGAGCTGCACTACCCGCACATGATCGAGCGCATGCGCGCCGAGGCGCATGTGGGCTGGGGCTCCAAGTCCCATCAGGTGGCCGAGGAGGCCAAGGTCTCCGGCTGAGTCACCGCAACCGCTGTTCAGCGCGGCGGCCGTCCATTCGGGCGGCCGTCGCGCTTTTTTTGGGTTTGACATAGAAAGTTTGGTGGATCTAAAGTTGGGTCCGTACCAAGATTGGATCGTTCGAAAGGCACCACCCGTGCGCAAGATCAGCTTTACCGGCCGGCCGGAACTCACCACCACCGCCGAGCAGCCCGTGCCCGGTCCGGGGCAGCTGCTCATTCGAATCGAACTCACCGGGGTGGGGCTCGGGCTGGTGCGGATGATCAACGCGGGCAATGGAGTAGACGGCGGCGAGATCGCCGGCACCGTGGTCGCGGCCGGGCCGGATCTCGCGGAGTGGACCGGAAAACGTGTGTGCGGCCTGGTCTTCGAGGGCGCGTTTGCCGAATATGCCCTGGCCGTACCGCAATTGCTCACCGAGATCCCGGCGGGCGTCGATGCCGCGGACGCGCTGGCGCTGGCGCGCGGCGGGCTCATCGCGCAGGGTCTGGTGCGGACCGCGCGGGTCGCGGCGGGGGAGTCGGTGCTGATCACCGGCGCCGCCAGCGGGGTCGGACACCTGGCCGTGCAGGCGGCCAAGGCGCGCGGGGCGTCTCGGGTGGTCGCGGTCGTCGGTAATTCGGGCAAAGCCGAATTCCTGCGCGACTGCGGCGCCGACACCGTCGTGACCTACGACGAGCCGTGGGGTGACCCCGTGGACGTCGTACTCGACGGCGTGGGTGGCGACCTGGTGCAGCGAGGCGTGGATGCCCTTGCCGCCCAAGGCCGTCTGCTCGCCTTCAGCGCCGGCGGCGGCGCCGTCGACGCCAACAGTCTGCTGGCCGGGCTCAAGACCGTCACCGGGTTCTCCATGGGCATGCTCAGCCGGACCTGCGGTGATCTCCTCGAGGCGTGGCGCGCCGAGCTGTGGGAACTGCTGGCTGCCGGTCGGATTCGCCCGCGAACCACGGTGCTGCCCTTGGAGGAGATCGAGGCCGCGATCGAAATTGTGGCGTCGCGGCGCAATCTCGGGCGGGTCGCGGTCCGAATCGCTTGATGATGTCCAGCCCCGAAAAGTTAGGGCAAGTAACTTGCGATCTTCGGGGAACGACATTCCTAGGGTCATAGCCCGGGTCGGGAAACAACGAAGGGGTAACGAATGAAGATGCGTGCGGTTCTCGGAATGGCCACGGCGGCCATCGCGGTTTCGCTGGTCGGCAGCGCCACGGCGGGTGCGGACCCGGTGAATCCGAATGACTATCTGATCGGCAACACGGTGTACTTCAATGCCGGCCCCGCGCAGTGCTCGATCGGCCCGGACGGCACCACCGGTTGCGATATCGCGCCGGGCATCGCCAAGTGGCTGAATATGATTCCGGTGACCGATCTGGCCATCGACGTGCCGTTCCTGCCGGCGCACCCGACTTTCGGCGTCTTCGGCGCCTACGGCCGCGCCGACGCGCAGTGGCTGGGTCAAGGCCCGGACGGCTACGGCTCGACCATCAGCTACGCCGGCGCCACCTGCTCGGGCGGCGGCCGCGGTGCCATCAGCTGCAACTCGAAGGGGCACAGCTTCAGCTTCGGCTGGTCGGGTACGCAGACCAGCTAGCACTGCTCGCCGGAGTCGTCCGGGACCGAGGTGGCGGGCTGATCATTTGTCCATTTAGCGCGCCACTCCGGGCCGGTATCGAATAGCAGTGAGCTTGCCATGGAGGTGCGGTACCCTCCGCAGGCAAAGCGTGGAACCGCCACGTTTGCGATAACTTCGCAGGTCTCTACTCCGGGAGGGACAATGCTGGCCGATTCACCGGATGTTTGCGACACCGTACCGCAGTTCACCAGCCCGCGCGCCGGCGTGCTCTACACGCATCTGGCCGAGACGGCGGGCGCGGCTCCCGAGCTGATGACACTGCTCCGGCAGTGGAACGACACCAGCCAGGCCGTCGCCCTGACCCTGCCGCAGCTGCTCATTCGCGCGGCCGCCTACAACCCCGAAGCCGCCGCCGTGGTGTCCGGGGCGGGCACCATGACCTATCGAGAACTGGCCGCGCGCGTGAATCGCCTGGCGCGCAAGCTGATCGAGCGTGGCATCGGACCCGAGGACGTGGTGGCCGTGGCGCTACCGCGCTCGCCCGAATGGGTGGTGGCCGTGTGCGCGGTGGCGCATGCGGGCGCGGCCTTCCTGTCCGTGGATCCGGACGCCCCGGCCGGACGACTGTTGTGCGTGCTCGCGGATTCCGATGCGGCCGTGGGGATCACGACCGAGGAGTGGCGGCCCGCACTGCCCAAACTGCCGGGCGCGCAATGGCAGCTGCTGGAGACCGGCGACGCCGAGACCGCGGACGCGCCGCCGATCACGGATGCCGACCGGGTGCGGCCGCTGCGGCTGCAACATCCGGCGTATGTGGTGTACCCGGCCGTGTCCAGCGGAAAAGTACTGGGCGCCAAGGTGACTCACGCCGGACTGGCCAATTTGGTGGTGACCCAGGCACAGCGCTGCGACTCCGACCTCGATGCCCGGGTGCTCGCCATCGCCGCGCCCGGTTCCGACGCCGCGGTATGGGAGCTGCTGCTCGCCCTCGGCTCCGGCGCCACCCTGGTGCAAGCGCCTGTCCGCTGCGCCGGCGCCGATCTGTACGAACTGCTGGCCGACTCCGGTATCACGCACGCCGCGCTCACCCCGCATCTGCTGGCCACCCTGCCCGGCGCCGAACCGCTGCCCGAACTGCGACTGCTCGCCACCTCGGGCGCGGCCTGCCCGCCCCGCATGACCGGAATCTGGTCCGCGGGACGGTCGTTCGTGAGCGGCTACGGCTGGGCCGAGACCACCGTTTGCGCGACCGTCAGCCGCCCGCTGGACCCGGTGGGTCCCGGTGACGCGGTCTCCATCGGCGGCCCGGCGGTGGGCACGCGCTGCTATGTCCTCGACGAATGGCTCAACCCCGTCCCGCCCGGCGTCATCGGCGATCTCTATGTGGCCGGTCCCGGCATCGCCCGCGGCTACCACCGCGGTTCCGGCGCCACCGCCCACCGCTTCATCCCCGATCCCTTCATGCACGGCGACCGCATGTTCCGCACCGGCGAACTCGCCTCCTGGCGCGGCGACGGCGAACTCGACCACCACGGCCGCGCCTGACCCGGCCGCTAGGGCAGTTGCACGGCGGTGAAGACCAGAGCCGTGCTGTCCTGGCGGAAGTAGTAGTCGGGCGGCGGGTTCTGGAAGCCCTGGATATTGGAGTCGGGGAGCCAGGATTGGTCGGCGAGACGCAGAGGCAACGGCCCGGCGGGGGCGACGAGGGTGACCTCGATGCCCCCGGCCGGCGGCGCGTAGAAGCGGAAACCCTTGGCGGGGACGGGCGTGATGTCCCGCCCGGCCACCCGCAGCGATTGGACCGGGTCGTTCCAGTGCAGGTCGATGCGAGGCGCGCCACGGGGTGACTGCAGCCGTAGCCGAACAGTGCGATGACCGGAATCGGTGCTGTCGGAAAGGATTTGGGCGGTGGGTGGCGTGAGCGCCTGATCCGCCGCCTGGCCGCTGGACACGGCCGGCAGCCACAGATCCGTGTACGGCGCGCCCGGACCGGTGCCGATCACGTAGGTCCGGGTCCAGTCGTTGGGGGCGAAGGCGGAGATCCAGCGGGCGTCATGATGATCGGCGTCCAGCGCGTAGACGAGCTGGGTCACCCGCGGTCGGCTGTCCCCGTAGCGATCGACGGTCAGCCCGGTCGCGGCGAGCGCGGCCACCACCACGACCACGACGGCCGGCACGGTCCAGCCGCGCCGGTCGGGCCAGCTGCGCGAGAGTGTCAGCAGCAGTAGGCCACCCAGCAAGGCCACCTCGGGCGCGACCAGGAAGGGCGCGCCCTCCAGCCCCGCCTGCGCCCCGATCCACACGGTGACGCCCAGGAACACGGCGGCCGGCAGCAGGGCGACGGTGAGCAGCGGCAGCCGCCACCGCTCGGGCAGCACGAAGGTGAGCGCCACCCCGACCGTGGCGGCGCACGCGGGGATGACCAGCACGTAGGCCGGCGCCGGTGCGAGTGCCGCGGCCACCGCGGCGATCACCGCCGTCGCCGTCAACAGCCCGACGGGCGCGGCCGCGGGCCCGAACACGCGGCGCGCGAACGCATACCAGGCCAGCAGCGCCGCGGCCGCCGCCAGGACCATCGCGACCTGGTAGTACTGCGGCACGTACGGGTCGACCCCCGCCTCCCCGTAGGCGGGCCGCACGGTCTTCAGCAGTTCCCACACCCCGTAGGTGGCCACCGCGGCGAGCGGCACCGTCACCAGAGCGGTTGCGGCGGCGAGCAATACCCGGATGACACCGGTATCGCCATTGCGCTTCACCTGCCGGATCACCCACGCCAGCGCGAGCACCATGAGCACGGCGAGCGCGATGATCACCCAGACGGGCAGCAGCGCCAGCGTGCCGAACGGCAGCGTGAAAAAGGTCCGATCGCTGTCGTTTCCGAGGTTTCCGAGATCTTTCTGCCCGAAATCCTTCGCCTGCGCGAGGGTGTTCTCGCCCAGCTGCTGCAGGGTGGGCAGGCCGACGTGCGCCGGATCGTCCATGCGGTTGTGGTAGTACGCGCTCTTACCCGCGTACGCCCAGTCCAGTACGCGCAGCCCGCCGGGCTGGAAGGCGCTGAAATCGGTGGTGCTGGTGGTGGCGTCCCCGGCGAGGGCGGTGCTCACCGCATCGGTATTCGGATGCGGCACCACGCCGCTGAGCGCCCCGATGAGTGGCGCGTCGGGCCGGGTGAGCCGCCACAGCAGGGGCGGGCCGCCCGCGCCGCGCGCATCGTGATTGATCACCACACTGTGGTCGCGATCGTAATTCCCGGCCGCCACAAAGGCTTCCGCGCCGAGCAGCCCGGGTTCCTCACCGTCGGTGAGCAGCACCACCAGGTCGTTGCGCAGCGCGGTCCCGCTCGCCTGCAGTGCCCGGACGGTCTCCAGAATGGCCGCCACGCCGGAACCGTCGTCATTGGCGCCCGGTCCGGAGGGCACGGAATCGTAGTGTGCGACAAGGTAAACGGTGCCGGTCGAATGCTCGCCCGGGAGGCGGGCGACGATGTTCTGCACCCGGCCCAGGCCGACGCTGTCGTGATTGAAGGAGACCGGCCATTTGCCGATCCCCGTCCGGATCTCGGTCTGCAGTCCGGAATTCCGCAGCGCGCCGGCGAGATAGTCGCGCACCCGGTCGTGGTCGCTGCTGCCGATCGGATGGGTGCGCTGTGCGATCTCATCGATGACCTGGAGTGCGCGTCCGGCGCTGAAGGTGTCCGCGGGTGCGGAGGCGGGCCGATAGCCGTGCGGTTGTTGCTCCCACGCCGTGGCCAGGGCCACGGCGAGCAGGAGTGCGAAGGCCAGACACCCTTGAAGTCCTCGCGCTGCCCGCATACGTCGATAGTAGGCAGCGGATCGGCGCGGGGCCGGTAGGTCGATCAGGCCTGCTGGGTGGGCAGGATGACGGCTTGCCGCAGGTTGACGCGGGCCGGGCGGCTGGTGGTGAAGGCGATGAGGTCGGCGATGTCGTCGGCGGTGAGCGCCTCCAGGGCGCCGAACATGCCGTCGAGCTGGCCGCTCAGTTCCGCATTGTCGATGTGCGTGCCGAGTTCGGTATCGGTGAGGCCGGGCTCGATATTGGTGACGCGCACCCGGCGCGGGCCCAGTTCGGTGCGCAGGGTGGCGGAGAGCTGGGTGATGGCGGCCTGGGTCGCCCCGTACACGGCGTAGGTGGGGAAGGGCACGTGCGCGCCGATGGAGGAGATGTTCACCAGGTCGGCGGTGCGGCCCGCGTCGGCGGCGGCCAGCAGGTCGCCGGTGAAGGCGCGGATCAGCCGCAGCCGCCCGGCGACATTGGTGTTCAGCATGCGCAGCCATTCGTCCTCGCGGCCCGCGGTGATGGGGTTGGGCAGCATGACGCCGGCCGAGTTCACCAGCAGGTCGACGGTCCCGAAGGCGGCGTGCACCTGCGCGGCGGCGGCCTGCACGCTCTCGGAGTCGGTGACGTCCACCGGAACCGGCAGGGCGACACCGCCTTCGGCCTCGATCTTGGCGGCCAGGGTCTGCAGCCGGTCCAGGCGGCGGGCCAGCAGGGCGACGCGGGCGCCGTTGCGGGCCAGCAGCAGGGCGGTGGCCTCGCCCATACCGCTCGCGGCTCCGGCGATGACGGCGGTGCGGCCGGTCAGGTTCTCGTAGCTCATGATCTTCGCTCCTCGGTGGTTCTCGCTGTTGCTGGAACCAATCCTGTGCCGGAGTGCGCGGGGCAACGAGGGTTCGGCGTTTCCTGGGTCTGCCAGTACCAGGATGGATTCGTAGGCTGGACGCCATGAGCGAACTCGGCGACTTCCTGCGTACCCGGCGCGCCCGCATCCAGCCCGCCGAGGCCGGCCTGGCCGAGTACGGCCGGCGGCGGGTGCCCGGCCTGCGCCGCGAAGAAGTGGCGCAGCTGGCCGGGGTCAGCGTCGACTACTACATCCGGCTGGAACAGGGCCGCGGTAAGCACGCCTCGGACGCGGTGCTGGACGCGGTGGCGCGGGCGCTGCGGTTGAACGATTCCGAGCGGACGCATCTCTACGCGCTGGCCAGGCCCGCCGGGAGCGGCGGCACGCCCGCGCGTCCGGCGGGGAACGCCGGCGTGTACATCGGTGCGCTGCGGGACGGCGCGCGGCTGGTGCTGGACGCGATCACGGCGCCCGCCTTCGTGCTGGGGCGGCGGATGGATGTGATCGCGTGGAATGCGATGGGGGACAAGGTCTCCGGGTTTTCCACTGTGTCACCGGCCGAATGCAATCAGGCGCGCTATCTGTTCCTGAATCCGGCCGCGCCCGAGTTCTATCCGGAGTGGGACACGGTGGCGGAGGAGACGGTGTCCTTTCTGCGCCGAGATGCGGGCCTGCATCCCGGCGATCCGAAACTGGCGGCCCTGGTGGCGGAGCTATCGGATCACAATCCGGTGTTCCGGCGGCTCTGGGCCAGTCATCCGGTGCGCGAGAAGACGCACGGCCGCAAGATCATCCAGCATCCGCGCGCCGGGCGGCTGCAGCTCGGATATGAGACGCTGGCGCTGCCGGGGGACCCGGATCTGCTGCTGGTGGTGTACACCGCCCCGGCCGATTCGGCCACCGCCGGCGCACTGGCCGAGCTGGCGGCCGAGGTCGGTGTCGGCGTCGTACCGGCCTGATATCGAGTAGGCGTAATCCCAGGTAGGGGCCGATTTTCGTGGTAAACCGACTGGTATGACGGTGCACGTTGCTCCCGACGACCCGCCCACGGCGGCAGGACGTTCGGTCGAATTCTGGGGCTACAGCATGTGGGGGCTGGCCGGGCTCGCCATTGCCGGGCCCGAACTGGCGTCGGTATTCCGGCTGGCCGGCTGGCCGACCATCTCGAACACCATCGGGCACCTGGAGACTCAGCACGCCTGGGTCCGCCTGGTGGTCGTCGCCGTGATCTCGGTACTCGCGTATTACGCTGTCCCGCAACTCGCGATCGACCCGAAGCCGATCCCGGCGAGTGTCGGCGGCCGCACCCTGACCGTCAACGGCCGTATCGCCAAGCCGGATTCACCTATCACCCTGCTGGGCGCGGGCTATCTGCTGACCGCGGTGGCGACGTTCGCCTTCGGTATCGCCTTCGCCGCCACCGATCGCGGTATGCATCCGGGATCGTATGTGGGCGCGTATGTGCTCTACGGTCTGATCGCCCTGATGTGGGTGATCGTGCCGAGTGTGCTGGCATTGTTCTTCAGCCGGGATGTCCCCTTCCCCACGCTGTTCCGGACCATCGGGTATCTCGAACGCCGGGCGCATCCGGCCGCCGCGCTGATCCTGGCGGGCCTGGTGGTACTGCTCATCCACCTGTCCTTCTACCCCTGGCCGAAGATCAACAGCTGAATCGGCGGAAATACCGAAATGGTTGTGCCGATGCGGGTTTCGCCTACTTGCGACCCCGTAGCAACAGGAAGGCCATCCATGCGGCGCCCGTGAGACCGAGGACGACCACCACACCTATGGTTGTCAGGATTGCGTCCATACCAACGATATTACGGGTTGCGGGGCCGATGCGGGCGGCGTCGGACGGTCAGGCCGTCGGCGACCGTGAGCACCAATGTCGTGGTGTCGTCGGTGTGCGCCCACCAGCGATGGCGCACTCCCGCCGCGCAGTAGTAGCTGTCCCCGGCGGTGAGGATCAGTTCCTCGTCACCTGCGACGACGGTGACGGCGCCGTGCACCACGTGGATCAATTCGTCGTTGTCGTGCACGAATTCGCGGGCGCCGTGGGTGCGGCCGCCGGTGAACTCGAGTGCTCGCAGGTTGCGGTCGCCGTGCACGAGTGAGCGCACCGACCCGTCCTCCGGGTCGGCCTGCGGCAGGCGGGTGTCCTCGGTGGCGCGCACGACGGGGGAGCGGGGCGCGGTGTCGGCGGCCGCGAGCAGTGCGGTGGCGGTGGTGCCCAGGGCGTCCGCAATGCGTTGCAGCGAGCGGAGACTCGTATTGCTGCGGCCGTTCTCGAACTGGCTCAGGAAGGATTGGGACAGGGTCGCCTGCTCGGCGAGCTGGGCGAGGGTGAGGCCGGCCTCCAGGCGATGGGCGTGCACCACATGGCCCAGGCGCTGCCAGCGGCCGTTCTCCGCGATGTCCTGCTCGATGCTCACCCTCCGCCTTTCGTTCGGCACGTCCGGTCGAGCTGCGCCGGTGCCCCATTGTCTGCCCGGCGGGCGTGTATCCCAGTGTTTACCTCGAGGTGATCGGAAACCTTCTGTTCGGTCCTAGCCTACTGAATATTCAGTGGAGCTGAATATTCGATGGAGGACCAGTGGAGCAGAACACTCTCAAGCGGCGCGGCACCGGACTGATCGGCGTCGATCAGGAGCACGCGTTCCCCGGATACACCCTGTACGCACCGCTCGCGGGGAACGGGATCGTCGACCTGGTCGGCCTCGACGGCGAGCTCGCGCACCGCTGGCACCTGCCGTACCGGCCCGGCCGGCACGCCCGCCTGCTGCCCGGCGGCACCCTCGCCTACAACGGCAACACCCTCGCCGCGGGCGCGTTGTTCCCCATGTGGCGCAAATACAGCGGCGGCTCCATGGGCAAATACGCCCCCGACGGCACCCTGTTGCACGAATACCGCGACGACCTGCAACACCACGACGCACACCATTACGACGACGGGCGCATCCTCTACACCGCCGTCGAACCCCTGGAAGGGCCTGCGGCGGAACGCATCCTGGGTGGCGTACCGGGCACCGAGGCGGACGGCGTGGTCTGGGCCGATGTCATCCGGGAGGTCGCCGCCGACGGCACCCCGCTCTGGGAATGGCGCGCCGCCGAACACCTCGATCCGGAAGACGCGGTGCTGCAGCCGCATTACTGGCGCGAACACTGGCCGCTCATCAACAGCGTGCACCCGCTCGGCGAGCACACCGTGATCGCCAGCCTGCGCAGCGTCTCCGCGGTCATCCTGATCGACCGCGCCACCGGCAAATACACGCTGCTCGCCGATCGCGCGACTCTCGCTCAGCAGCACCACGCCACCCCGGTCGGCGACGGCAAGATCCTCATCTTCGACAACGGCACCTTCCGCACCGCCGAATCGGTCACCTTCAGCCGGGTCATCGAAATCGATCCGGCCACCGGTGAAATCACCTGGAAGTACCAGGACTCCCCGCGCGAGGCGTTCTTCACGCCCTTCATGGGCGGCGCGCAGCGCCTGGCCAATGGCAACACGCTCATCACCGAGGCCGCCTTCGGCCGCATCTTCGAAGTCACTCCGGCACAACAGATCTGCTGGGAGTACGTGGTCCCGTCCTTCACCGAATACCCGGACCAGGCACCGCCGAAGCCTTCCCCGGCATCTCGAACGCCATCTTCCGCGCCTACCGCTACGCCGCCTCCGACATCCCCTGGCTGGCGGATCGATGAGCTCGCCGGGCGGATCGAAGAGCCCGACCGTGGCAGCGACCGGCGGGCCGGCGGACGAGACGGCCGTGCATCCCGTCGACGAGATACCGCCGCTGGGAAGGGCTTTCGCGGCGGCCATCCAGCATCTGGCGGTCATGCTGGCCACGCCGATCACCTCGGTGCTGCTGATCACGCACAGCCTGCACCTGAGCGATTCGACCGCCCGCGCGCTGCTCAGCGCCACGCTGTTGTGCTGCGGCATCGGCACTCTGCTGCAGTCCGGCGGCCGCTTCGGGCTGGGCGCGGGACTGCCCTTCGTCATGCTGCCGGGCGGCGCGGCGGTGGTGTTGTTCATTCAGATCGCTCAGGAGTCGAGTCCGGCCACGGCGAGCGGCGCGGTCATTCTCACGGCGGCGGCCGGAATCCTGCTGGTGCCCTTGGCCAAACGGCTCGTCACCCGGCTGCCCGCGGTCGTGCTGGCGAGCATGGTGGTGGTCATCGGCGTGAATCTGGTGAAGGTGGCCGGTGGCCTGATCGTCGCGCCGGGTGAACGGGCGACCATGTCGGCCGTGGGGCTGGCGGCCGTCACCATTCTGGCGACCGTGCTGGCCCATCGATTCCTGCCGGCCGGGTGGCGGCGGCTGTCCGTGCTGCTCGGCATGGTGGCGGGGAGTGCGGTGGCGGCGGCCACCGGGCAGTTCCATCTGAAGCCCGGTTCCGGTCTGGCGCAGACGCCGGCGCTGTTCCCTTT
Organism: Nocardia sp. NPDC020380; assembly: GCF_044386975.1. NCBI lineage: Bacteria > Bacillati > Actinomycetota > Actinomycetes > Mycobacteriales > Nocardiaceae > Nocardia > Nocardia sp. NPDC020380. The sequence goes on from NZ_JBIRVQ010000006.1 coordinate 82,817, forward strand.
CGGCACACCGCATTTCGATGTGCTGGCGGCGATTCCGTTGCTGGTCTTCAGTATCGGGTCGATGGCGGAGGCCACGGGGCAGACCGTGCTGAATGCCAAGGTGGTCGGCAAGGAGATCGATACCGCGGTGACGGTCGGGCGCACCATTCGCGGTGATGCGGTCACCTCGCTGCTGTCGGGTGTCATGGGTGGTCCGACCATGCTCACCAGCGGCGAGAACATCGGCCTGGTGCGGCTCACGGGGGTTCGCAGCCGGTATGTCACCGGGCTGGCGGGCCTGTTGCTGGCGGTGGCCGCGTTCGTCGCGCCCATCGGGCGGCTGGTGAACTCGCTGCCGGGCCCGGTGGTCGGCGGGACGGCGGCCATTGCCTTCGCCATGATCATCGTGGCCGGGATCGGCATGTTCGAGGGTGTCGATCCGCAGGCGGACGGGACGGTCGTCACCGCGACGGCCGCGCTCGCCGCGGGCCTGCTGCCGATTCTCACGCCCACGCTCTACCAGGGGTTTCCGGCCGATGCGCGATTGCTGCTGGGCAGCGGCGTGACCATGGCGGCCCTGGTCGGGGTGGTGGTGCACCTGCTGTTCGCGCGGCGCGGAGCCTGACCGGCGGGCGCTGCGGGCCGGACCCGATGGGCGTATGCAGGAGGTATGGGAAGCCACCCGCAGCGGACGCCCTTCTACGGGATGCTCATGCTGATCACGTTCATGATCGCCGGGCTGTATGTCCGGGATCTGCCGTGGTTGTGGGTGCGGGTGGTCAGTTATGTCGCGCTGGTGGCCTTCGCCATGGTGGGATTCGTGATGACCTTCCGGGATCTGTCCTGAACGGGAATCGCCCGGTGGCTCGATGCGGTTGGAGCAGAGATGGATTCGGAGTTCAGCGCGTTCGTCACCGCCATGCGCGCCGTCGCACCCATTCCGGACGCGGAATTCGTGCGGGCGCAGGCCATCTTCCGGCCGGTGCGGCTGGCCCGCGGTGACCATTTCGCGCATGCCGGCCGGCCCGCGGACAAGGTCGGGTTCCTGGTGGAGGGCCTGCTGCGCGCCTACTACCTGACCGAGGACGGCGTCGATCGCACCAAATCCTTCCGGGAGCCGGGGCAACTCGTCTGCCCGTACGGGGCCAGCCTGCGCAAGCAGGTGTCGGACCTGTTCATTCAGGCGCTCGCGCCCAGCGTCATGCTGGTCACCGATCGTGCCCGCTTCGACGAACTGACCATGGGCGATCCCGGCTGGGGCACCGTCATGCGCCGCCTCACCGAACGGCATTTCCTCGAGGAGGAGAGCGCGCACCGCCGCTTCCTGATCGGCAATGCCGAGGCCCGCTACGACGAATTCCTGCACGACCAGGGGCATCTCGCGGACCGGCTGAGCGGCCGGCACACCGCCTCGTATCTCGGCATCACACCGGAGGCGCTGAGCCGCATCCGGACGCAGCGGCGCCGGGCCGGCGTACATCATTGAGCCCGCGGGGCATTGATCCGGATCAATGCTCGCGGCTCCGCGGATTCGTAGTTTTATCCGCATGAACACCACCAAAGCAATCACCATCGAATCCTTCGGCGGACCGGAAGTCCTTCGGCTGCAAGAACTTCCGCTGCGCACCCCCGAACCGGGCGAAGTACTGCTGCGGGTCGAGGCAGCCGGCGTGAACCCGGCCGAGCTGGGTATGCGCGACGGCCGCTACCCGTGGTCCGAGGAGCCCCGCTTCCCCTTGGTTCCGGGCTACGACATCGCGGGCGTCGTGGAAGCGGTCGGCCGCGAGGTCACCGGCCTGGCCCCCGGCGATACGGTCACCGCCACCACCGCCCACGCCCACACCCAAATCGGTTCCTACGCCGAACGTGTCGTCGTCCCCGCCGACCAGGTGGTCCCTGCCCCGGGCCTGACCCCCGAGCAGCGCGCCTCCCTCCCACTGGCGGGAACCGTTGCGCTGCAGGCCCTGCGCCGCCTCGGCCTGGAGCGCGGCCAGATCCTGCTCGTCAATGGCGTGGGCGGCGCGGTCGGCTCGTTCATCGCACAGCTGGCCGTCCTCGAGGGCGTCACCGTCTTCGGCACCGCCTCCACCGACGAACACGATTACGTCCGCTCCCTCGGCGCGATCCCCCTGGACCGGCACGGAAACCTCGCCGACCAGCTCCGGACCGAAGGCTTCGAAGCGGTCGCCGCGGCCTTCGACACGGTGGGCGGCCCCTCCGCCCGCACCGCCTTCACCCTGGTCCGCGACAACGGCCGCTACGCGACCATCGTCCCGCCCTTCTGGATCCCCGGCGGCCAGTTCGACCCCGAACGCGGCATCCTCCCCGAGATCGTCGTCTACTCCCACGTCCGCGCCGACCTCGCCGCCCTGGTGTCCCTCGTCACAGCCGGCAAGCTCCGCGCCCGCATCGCCGACACCCTGCCCCTCGCCGAAGCCCCGGAAGCCCACCGCCGCCTGATCAAGGGCGGCCTCCGCGGCAAACTCCTCCTCCGCCCCTGATCAGGGGCTTGCGAAGCGGCGGATTGTTTCGCGCGCCGGCGTCCGGGAACCGCTTCTTCAGGGGTTTCGAGGGCTTGTGAAGAAGGGGGATTGTTCGCGCGCCGGCGCCCCGGAACCGCCCCTTCCGGGGTTTCAGGGGCTTGCCCCGGCGCCGAGAGGGGGAGCCGCGAGTTCCGAGAGTTGGCAACACTGCTTGCACACATAGCGATGTATGCATATGGTGTGTGATCGGAACGGGACAAAGGAGGGCATATGGGCGCCGGGCACGATCATTCAGGGCATTCGCATGGTGCGACGGCCGACAGCGACAAGCGCTGGCTGGCCGGCGCGCTGGCGGTCATCGTCGCCTTCCTGCTGGGCGAGGTGGTCGTCGGTATCGTCGCCCAATCGCTGGCTCTGATCTCCGATGCCGCTCATATGCTCACCGACGCCGCATCGATCGTGCTGGCGCTGTGGGCGATCCGCTTGGCTGCCCGTCCCGCCGAAGGCCGCATGACCTACGGCTGGAAGCGCGCCGAAATCCTCTCCGCGCAGGCCAACGGCCTCACCCTGCTGGGCCTTTCGGCCTGGCTGGCCTACGAGGCCGTCCGCCGCCTCATCGACCCGCCGGAAGTCACCGGTGGCCTGGTCCTGGGCACCGCCCTGGTCGGCATCGTGGTGAACGTGCTGGCCAGCTGGATGATCAGCCGCGCCAACCGCACCAGCCTGAATGTCGAAGGCGCCTACCAGCACATCCTCAACGACCTCTTCGCCTTCATCGCCACCGCGATCGCCGGCCTGATCATCCTGCTCACCGGTTTCGCCCGCGCGGACGGCATCGCCACCCTGATCGTGGTCGTGCTCATGGTGAAGGCCGGCCTCGGCCTGGTGCGCGCCTCGGGCCGCATCTTCCTGGAAGCCGCACCGGCACACCTGGATCCGGCCGAGATCGGCCGCGAGATGGCCGCCGCGCCCCATGTGGTGGAGATCCACGACCTGCACATCTGGGAGATCACCTCGGGCGACCCGTCACTGTCCGCCCACGTGGTGGTGGAGCCGGGCGGCGACTGCCACAAGGTGCGCGCCGACGTGGCCCGCCTGCTCGCCGAGCGCTACCACATCGACCACGTGGTGCTGCAGGTCGATCACGAGGAGCACGAGCACGGCGAGCACGCCGGATCCGCTGCCCACGACGATCACGAGCACGACGACCACGACCATGACGACCACGGTCACGCATCGCATTGCGCGGATTCGCACGGCCCGGTGCACCGCAAGGTGATGCAGGCGCACTGACCTGCGCCGGACTTATCGACATCCGCAGGCCCACTGCGCCTTTCGCGGGCTCACGATCCTTTCGTGGGCCTACGATGGCGTGGTGACCATCGATCCGCTGATCGTGAATCGGCAGAACTGGGATGCGCGCGCACCCATTCACGCTGTCAGTCATTTCTATCGCGACCACGAGGCCGCGTTCTGGTTCGCGCCGTTCGAATGGGATGTGCTGGGCGACGTGCGTGATCGCGACGTCCTGCACCTGCAATGCCATCTGGGCACGGAGACTGTGGAATTCGCGCGCCGCGGCGCGCGGGCGGTGGGCCTGGACTTCTCCCCGGAAACGGTGCGGCATGCCAAGGAATTGGCCGGTGACACAGTCGAATACGTCTGCTCGGACGTCTACGAGGCGCGGGATGCCCTGCCCGGCCGCGTCTTCGACATCGTCTACACCGGTAAGGGCGCGCTCTGCTACCTCCCGGACCTGACGAGCTGGGCGCGGGTGATCGCGAACCTGCTACGTCCCGGCGGCCTCTTCTACCTCGTCGAATTCCACCCGTTGCTGCACGCTCTCGGCCCCACGCCGCCGCCCGGCATCGACCCGAGTCACCTGGTGCTGTACGACGATTACCTGGCGGGCCGCGGCGCCCAGCGCCGCGACAGTGAGCACACCTATACCGACGGCCCCCTGCTCACCGACGCCACCACCGTCTACGAATGGCGGCACGGGCTGGGCGAGGTCGTCACCGCCCTGCTGGCCGCGGGGCTCCGGATCACCGGCCTGACCGAAACCGACATGCTCCCGTGGCCTCGCTGGCCGCAGATGGTGCCCACCGAGAACGGCTGGTGGCGGCTGCCTCCCGCCGACCCGATCATCCCGGTGCTCTACGGCCTGGCCGCGGTCAAACCCACCTAGCGGGCCTCACACGAGATACTTGCCGTACCAATCGTTCACGCGCTGCCAAGCCTCCGCGGCGTCCGCGGCCTGGTAGCGCGGCCCGGTGTCGTTGAAGAACGCGTGGTCCGCATTCGGCGCGACGAACGACTCGTGCGTGAGTCCCGCCTTGTCGAGTGCGGCATCCGCGGCCGGTTTCGACGCGTCCACGCGCTTGTCCAGCGCGCCGTACACGGACAGCACCGCGGCCTTGGAGTTCGTGATCACGCCCCCATCCGGGAACGGTCCATAGAACGGGGTGGCCGCCGCCAATTCCGGTGTCCCACTGGTCAACAGCAGCCAGGTCAGCCCGCCCCCGAAGCAGAACCCGGTGGCCCCCAGCTTCTTTCCCGGTACCCGCCGCTGCAACTCGGCGATCCCGGCCTGCAGATCCGCGACGAACCGCTCCTGCGGAACCTTCGCCAGCGCCGCGGTGGCCGCGGCGTCATCGGTGAACGTCCCGGTCCCGCCCTCCTCCGAGAGCAGATCCACCGCCAGCGCCGAATACCCGACTCCCGCGAACCGACCGGCCACGGACTTGATGTGCGTGGTCAACCCCTTGTTCTCGTGAATGACCAGCACCCCGCCCCGCGCCTGCGCCGCCTCCGCCCAAGCGGCCTTCAACGTCCGCCCCTCCGGCCCGGCGAACGTGATATCGCCGGCCGGCACCGCGGTACTCATCCCGGGCGGCGTCCCGGTAGGCGTCGCGCCCCCGGACGTCGCCGCAGCGGATGTCGTTGCGGAAGAACCCGATTGGCTCGAACTGGAACAAGCAGCCAACAGCGCGACAGCGGCCGGCGCCGCCAACCCCATCATCCCGAGCCGCCGCAACGCCTCCCGGCGTTCCAGCAGCCCCTCCGCATGATCGGTGGCGATTTCCTCCGCGATATAACGCTGCAGCGGCATCATGCGACCCACCCTAAGCCGCCCGCCCCCGCCCACCCCCGAACTCACACCGCTTTCACAGCGACGAGCTGCCAAGGGTTCCGGTAGCCCTCCGGGATCATGCCGTCGAACATGGCGCGGGCCTCGGCGGGCAGCCGCAGCAGTTCGACATAGGAGCCGAGCGCCCCGCCGGACAGGTAGGCGAACTCCATCCCGATCTCGGGGACAGCGCAATGCTGCACGATCTCGACGCCCCCGGCCTGCGCCTGCGCCAGCGCGGCATCGAAATCCTCTGGCACCCAAGCGATGTGGTTCAGGCCGGGTCCCGACTTCGCGAGCTGCTCGGTGTACAGGTTCTCGCCCGAGACCGGTGCGATCAGCTCGATCTGCTGCCCGCCGGCGTAGCCCAGCGAGGTGTCGATGGTGTAGTCGGCGGGCGCGCCCCGGTAGGTGGCTTGTTCCGGACCGAAGGTCATGCGGGGCATCCGCACCCACTTCTCGACGCCGTAACGGCCGCTGAATTCCGCCTCGGCGGCGTCGATGCCCTCGACTACCCAGGCCACCTGGAAGATCGGCCCGGAAACAATGTTGATCAGGTTGTTCGTCATGAGTAGAGCTTCGGCGGAACCGCTCACCGGGCGCTCACCATCGGCTCACCGCTCAGTCGAAGAAGCGCCGGAGCTGCGCGGCGACGAGTTCGGGATTCTCGTCGGTGAAGGAGACGGTATGCCCGGCGCCTGCCAGTTTGACTCGCTCCGCGTCGGGGAGGACGGTGGTCAATCGGTCCAGGGCCGTGCCGAGGTAATCGATGCTCCGGTCGCCGCCGAGTAGCAAAGTCCTGCAATGGAGTTCACCCAGACGGTCCCACACGTCCGCCCCTTCACGCACGAGCGTGAGGTCGTAACGGGCGGTCGGAATGACGGTCCGCATGGCGGGCCGAGTGCTGTCGCCCTTGTCGAACCGCACGGCCAAGGTCATGAGCGGCAACAGCAAAAGCCGCGGCAGCGAAGTGAATCCGCCTTTGTCCCCGGTCCCCTTCATCACACTGACGAGCGCCGCACCCAGCCGCCCCGCCGCGACCTCACGTTCGTACCGTGCCCCCCACTCCTGCAACGTGCTGTTCTCGGTACGGCAAGGGGCGGCTCATACAGCGCGAGTTTCCGGATCTCCGGCAATTCCAGCGCCGCATTCAATGAGATCAGCGCCCCCGAACTCAACCCGAACACATTGTGAGCGCCCGTCTCCCGCAACAGCACCGCGAGATCCGCGATCTCCGTGCCGATCCCGTACCCCGGCCCGGTCGGACCGCTCAACCCACGGCCACGCCGATCAGGCGAGTACACGGTGAAATCGGCAGCCAGCGCCGCCGCCAACCCCTCGAACAATTGCGACGTCATCATCGCCCCGTGTACCAGAACCACCGCCGGTCCCCGCCCGGTCCTGCGATATCCGATCCGCGTCCCGTCATCCGCCCGGACCTCGCCGAGTTCCGCTGCTGTGGCCGTCAGGCTCTTTCCGCTCATGCCATTCAGCCTGATCCGCACCGATTGCAGGGCACTTGCACCGCGCTGTCGGGGATCGGCGCAATCGGTCCGGTGCTACGGTTGGATGGCACGAAGTGCGGCGTCGGAACGCTTCGTGTGCCGTGATCGGCCCATTGGCGCACTTCGAAGTCGGCTTCCGCCGACATGAAGGAGTGTGAGCCATGACCACTCTCGTTATCGGAGCGCGCGGCAGCGTCGGGCGCCACGTCGTCGATCAACTGCTCGCCGCGGGAGAATCGGTGCGCGCGTCGGTTCGCGATATCGCGACTGCCGATCTGCCACCACAGGTTTCGGTGGTCGCCGCCGACCTGACCCGCCCCGAAACCCTCGCCCCCGCACTGCACGGCGTGCGCGACGTTTTCCTCTACGCACCCCCGGACGGCGCGGAGGCCTTCGTATCCGCCGCCCGCGCAGCCCGGATCGAGCATGTGGTGCTGATGTCTTCGGGCAGCGTCCTGCTGCCCGACGCCGCCGGTAATCCGATCGCCGAGGAACACCGCGCAATCGAACGCACGCTGGCCGCATCGGGCTTGTCCTGCACGCCGATTCGTCCCCTCGTCCTCGCCAATAACGCACTGAACTGGGCAGCATCGATCCGTGCGGAGGGGCTGGTCCGGCTGGTGCATCCGGAAGCGGTCACCGCCCCCATCCACGAACGCGATATCGCCGCCGTCGCGGTCGCCGCCCTGACCGGGAAAGCCGAGTCCGATCCCAGCGCCCTGCTGACCGGCCCCGAACCCGTGACCCACCGCCGCCAGGTCGAGTTGATCGCCGCCGCAATCGGACGCGACATTCGGGTCGAGGAATTGACCGAGGCGCAGGCCCGCCGCCGCTTCGGCGAATTCGAAGACCTGACAACCGTCGATGCGATCCTCTCGTTCATCCGCTCGGCCGCGCACGGGGGCTCACCGACGACGGATACCGCGCGCCGTGTACTCGGTTATCCCCCTGTGTCTTTCGCGGAGTGGGCCGACGAGCACGTATCCGACTTCCGCTGACAGCGCCGGTCTCCGCCCGGCAGCCGTCAATGGGGTAGTTCGTATGTGCCTGCCGGGGCGGGGATCTGGTGGTAGTCGGTGACCTTGAAGGTGGGGATGCGCGAGGGGTCGCGGGTGGCGCTGCCGGGGTCGACGGTGCCGCGGACCTCGAGCCAGGTGTTGTCGGCGATACGGTCGTGGATGCCGTCGAGGTGGATGTAGAGGTAGCGGGCGTCGGCTACGCAGCAGGTGATGAGGACACGGGCCAGTTCGAGGGTGGAATCCCCGGGGGCGATGACGAAACCGGAGACTCGCACCTCCCGGCCGTCGAGGGAATGGGCGGAGTCCAGGACTGCGCGCTCGACCAGGTCGTACATGGTGAGGGTCGGGGCGGGGTCCTCCGGGAGGGGCGGGAAAGGGTGCTGCTGTGGCTGATCGGCGGCCACCGGCATGGGGGCCGAGGTGGTGACGGCGGCGGCGCCGAGGGCGGGCGGGCCGATGAGCAGGAGAGCGGCGGCGGGCGCGAGGAGCAGCCATTGCGCTCGGCCGGTGCCGTGTTCATGGTCGTCCGAGGGGCGGGCGCGCCGGATATCGCGCACGATCGCGATGATTCCGAGCAGCAGGAAGCCCGCGCCGCTGATCAGCAGGAACGGGAACAGTCCGGGCTTCACGTAGCGGAGGTAGCTGCCGTCCAGGGCCGTCCACAGCACGGCGCCGCCGATCAAGAGCAGCAACAGATTCTGGGTTTCCCGGTTCATCGGGCACCGCCCAGGCAGAGATATCCGGCGATCGTGCCGCAGACCACCGCGACCGCGAAGGTCAACGGCGAGAACCGAATCGCGAACCGCCGCCCGAAACTGCCCGCCTGCATGGCGAACAGCTTCACATCGACCGCGGGCCCGACCACCAGGAACACCAGCCGCGGCAGCAAGGGCAGCGCGGACATGCTCGACGCGACGAACGCATCCGCCTCCGAGCACAGCGCGAGCACGATGGCCAGCAAGGCCATCACCAGAATTGCGATCACCATCTCCCCGCCCAGCCGCTGATACCAGGTGGGCGGCACCAGGACGTGCAGAGCCGCCGCGGCCGCCGCGCCGAGCACGAGAAAGGCGCTGGCCTGCAACAGATCATGCCGCGCCGCCTCGGTGAACACTTCCCAGCGGGTGCTGCCCTCGGTGCAGTGGTCGTGCCCGCGACTCCGCGGCAGCATCCAGCCCGGACGTCCGATCCTGGACCAGAGCAGACCCATCACGAGAGCGGTGGCCAGCGAGCCGACGAACCGCCCCCACACCATCCCCGGCTCGCCCGGAAACGCGACCGCCGTCGCGACCAGCACCACCGGATTCGTCGCCGGCGCGGACAGCAGAAAAGCGAGGGCCACCGAACTCGGCGCACCCTGATCGATCAGCCGCCGCGCCACCGGCACCACACCGCATTCGCAGCCCGGCAGCGCCATCCCCGCCAGCCCGGCGACTCCGATGGCCGCGGTCTCGTTGCGCGGCAAGGCCTTACGCAACAGGGCAGGCGAGACGAAGGCCGCGATCCCGCCACTCACCAGTACACCGAGCACCAGGAACGGCACCGCCTGCACGAAGACACCCACGAACACGGTCGTCGCGGTCTGCAGCCGCGCGAACGAGCCCACCACCGTGGCCAGCCACGCCTGCGCGATGATGCCCACGGCCACCAGCCCGGCGAGCACGTACGTCGGAGAGACCTTGGCGCGCTCCGCGGGCGGCGCCTGCTGATCGACCATCGCTACATCCTCGCAGGCGGGTGCCTCGAGATCCTGGCAGTCGAGTCCGCTTGGCGGGCCTTGCGTATTCGAGTCCGCGTATCGTGGCTATCAATCGCCTCTGAGTCCCGTAGCGCGGCTCTCGATCGGGTTCGAGGTCATCATGGTTTTCGCAGCACTCCCTTCGGCATGCGCCGCAACAATTTCCGGAGCCTTCGCGGGCGAACGAGACGGTTCGGCGCCGCAATCCGCCCATCGGTGGCGGATTCGGTACCTATCGCGCCTGGAAGAGGCGGAAATTCGGGCGCGCCCGGTGCGTGGCTGGAGTGCGCGGCCGGCGTCCTTCAGGGTGGATCCCATGGACCGACACCTCGCCGATTTCCTCGGGAAGACCCCCGACGCCGCAATGATCACGCTCCGCGCGGACGGTTCGGCCCACATGGCTCGAATCGAGGTCGCCGTGGTGAACGGGCGGCTCTGGGCCTCCGGCTCCGCGGCCCTGGTTCGCACGCACAACCTCCGGCGTGACCCGCGCTGCTCGCTGTTCGTCTTCGGCGCCCACCCGGACTGGGTCGGCGTGGAAGCCGTCGTGACCATTCTCGAGGGCCCCGAAACCCCGCGTCAGCTGGTCGATTTCATGCGCGCCCGGCACGGGGAGGCCGCCGGCCCCGGCATGGTCTTCGGCCACGACGACGAATTGGGCCACGACCGCCCCTTCACCGAAGCCGAATTCATGGACCACGTCCGTGCCGAACGACGCCTCATCTACCAGTTCGAAATCAACCGCGTATACGGCAACTACCCGCAGTGAACGAAACGCCGCCGCAGGTCAACGGGCGTCGGTTGTGCTGCGGCTGAGTGCGATATGCGGGAACTCGACCGAGATCGGCGGCTGTCCCGCCTGCAGCTCCCACGCCTGCCCGGTGCCCTTGCCGTGCGCGATGTCCACGGCCGCGGCGGCGATCTCCTCCGGCTCGGCGACGGCGTAACCCTCCCCGTGCAGGTGGTCGATCAGAGCATCGGGCACCATGCCGGTCCGGGCGAAACCGGGACAGATGGCATTGAAGGTGATTCCGGCCTCCGCCCACTTCGGCGCGAGCGACCGCACCAGCCCGATGACCGCGTGCTTACTGGCCCCGTAAATGGGATCGAACGGCGTGGGCGCCACACCCGCGAGGCTCGAGGTCGCCACGATCGCACCGCCACCACGCGCCCGCAACGCGGGCAAGGCAGCGTGAATGCCGAACATGACTCCATCCACATTGACCGCCATGGTCCGCCGATAACGCTCGACGTCGAAATCCTCACCGACGCCGCCCGCACCCCCGGTCCCGGCATTCAGATGAACCACATCCAGCCCCCCGAACGCGGACACCGCGACCTCGACCGCCGCCCGATTATCGTCCAGCCGCGCAACATCGGCGGCGACGAAATGCCCGCCGGTCTCCGCGGCGACCGCCAACCCCGCGTCCTCATCGATATCCACGAGCACCACCTGCGCCCCGCCGCGCGCATAACACCGCGCCAGCGCCGCACCGATACCGCTCGCGGCCCCGGTCACCAGCACCACTTCGCTCATCGTCTTTCCTCCGCTGCTCCTCGAAATCGCTTGCACCATCGAACATATGAGTTCCGGGGTGTCACCGACATGCGTTTGGCTCCCCGCTCGGGTGGGGCTGTCCCCACCCGAGCGATTCCTTTCCGTGGTGGCGGAGGTCTACCTTGTTATGAGCCTTCCCACGACCATGCGCGCGCTGCGGCAAATCTCGCTGAACGGCCCGCAGGACCTGCAACTGATCACCGACGCACCGGTGCCGACCCCTGGTGCAGGGGAGAGCCTGATCCGAGTGCGCGCTGCGGGCATCAACTTCCGCGATATCTCGCAGGCCCGCGGCACCAGCCCGGGCGGTCCGCCGCCGCCGTATATCGCGGGGTTCGAGGCCGCCGGTGAGATTGTTGCGGTGGGCGAGGCGGTGACCGGTCTCGAAGCTGGTGCTCTGGTTATTGGCGTCGGATACGGCGCTTTCGCCGAGTACATGGTGCTGCCCGCGGTCGCGGCAGTACCGGTCCCAGCGGGCTGGACGACTGAGGAGGTATTGGGTCTGGTCGTGAACTGGCCAACCGCCCTGGCTGCACTCAGACCGCTGGGTTGTCTTGCTGCCGGGCAGACCGTGCTGATCCATGCGGCCGCGGGCGGAACCGGTCAGGCCGCGGTGAAAATGGCGAAACACTATGGCGCAAAGGTCATTGCCACCGCTTCGCCCGGCAAGCACGAGACGGTGCGAGCGCTCGGCGCCGATCATGTCCTGGACTCCCTTGGCGTCGACCTCGCCGCCGAGGTACTGCGGCTGACCGAGGGCGTCGGCGTCGATGTAGTCCTGGAGTCGGCCGGCGGCGGCACTTTCGGTGCGAGCCTGGCCGTGGCCAAACGAGTCACCGGCCGGGTCATAGTCTACGGCCTGGCAGGCGGTGGAGCCACGCTGTCCAACTGGGATCTGGTGTACCAGCACCAAATTCACGTAATCGGCCTCAATATCGGCGCCCTGATCCAAGCCGCCCCGCAGATCTTCGGCGAGGTGATGCGAGAACTCTTCACCCTCATAGCCACCGGCGTACTTACCCCCGTCCGCCCCACCACCTACGACCTGTCCGATGCCCCGAAGGCCCTCGCGGAACTGGAATCCCGAGCCACCGTCGGCAAACTGGCCCTACTGCCCTGACCGCCCCCCCGCGCCCTAAGCTCACCCGCATGACGTCGCCTGCGGGGTCGCCACCGAGCCAGGACCGTTTCGCCGCCGAAACCGAACGTTTCCGCCGCGAACTGCTGGCCCACTGCTACCGCATGGTCGGCTCCGCCCACGACGCCGAAGACCTGGTCCAGGAAACCTACCTCCGAGCCTGGCGCTCCTACCCCACCTTCGAAGGCCGCTCCTCGATCCGCTCCTGGCTCTACAAGATCGCCACCAACGTCTGCCTGACAGCGGTGGAGCCGCGCCGCATCCGCGTCCTGCCCTCGGGCCTGGGCGGCCCCTACGGCGGCCCCGATCGCATCCCGGATCTCATTGCACCAGAGCATGTCTCGTGGTTGGAACCCCTCCCGGACGAGTGGATCACCCCACCCGCCGACGATCCGGCAGCAGTGGTGATCGCGCGCGAATCGCTACGCCTGGCCCTCATCGCGACCCTGCAACACCTCCCCGCCCGCCAACGCGCCATCCTCCTCCTACGCGAGGTCCTGGCCTTCACCGCACCCGAAACCGCCGAAATCCTCGACACCACCACCGCAGCAGTCAAAAGCGGCCTGCAACGCGCCCGCGCCCGCCTGGACGACCTGGCCCCCCAGCCCGCCGCCCTACTGGAACCGACCGACCCCCACGCCCGAGCCCTCCTCGACGGCTACATAGCGGCCTTCGAAAAATCTGATGCCACCCTCCTGGAACAGATCCTCCGCACCGACGCCACCCTGGAAGCAACCCCCTTCCGCGACTGGCAAGCCGGCCGCACCCGCTGCATCCACCTACTAGCCACCTATGTACTAGGCACACCAGGCGATTGGCGCATGCTCGCCACCACCGCCAACGCCCAACCCGCCGCCGTCATCTACCACCGCGAACCCCCCGGCCCCCACCACGCATATGGCGTAGTAGTTCTCGACACCACCCCCACCGGCGTCTCCCGCGTAACCGCCCTCCACGACCCAACCCTGGTCCCACTCTTCGGTTTCCCGGACATCCTCAGCGCGTGCGTATCCGAGGTCAGCGGGGCGCCGGTACGTCGACGACCAGTTCGGCGGGGCTGGGGTTCGTGCTGACCTGAATACTCACCCGGCCCGAGCCGGGGAAAGTGAAGAAGGTGGCATTCCAGCCGTAGTGGCTGTCGTATCGGGTGGATTGGGTATCGGTCGCGGTGACGCCGGTATCGAGATTGGTGGCGGTGACCGTCGCGGAAATCGAACAGTTGGTGCCCGCGGCGGGAGAGCCCGACATCGAAGCCAGCGGATTGTCGGCGGCGTCGGCCTTGAAATTCACCTGGACCTGCACCGAACTGTCGAAGAAGGTCGCATGATCGCCGCCCTGCTGGCCCTGTTGGGGCGAAGCCGACGCGCTGACCGTGCCCGAGCAGCCGTCTCCACCATCGACGTGAGCGGGATCGAAGGACGATGTATCCGCGGACGCCGGGCCGGCCGTCGCCGCGAACGCGATAACCGGAAGAACTGATACTGCCGCAACCCTGAGTATGCCTCGCATCATGAACTCTGTCGTAGCACGAACCGGCCGTGAAGATCGACTTTTGCAGCGCCTGGCCGTCCGGCGCGGCAGTTTAATGCAAATAGACTTGCATTGTGGACTCGGTTAGCCTTCGACCATGACGCAGCCGCAGCCTGGTCGCGCCCGGCCTGGGGGGCGTACCGAACGCACTCGCCGGACGGTTTTCGATGCTGTGCGGTCGCTGTTCGGGGAGGGGCGTGATGTGCTGACTGTTCGGGAGGTTGCCGAGCGGTCGGGCGTGCATGAGGTCACCATCTATCGGCGGTGGGGCACGATCGAATCGCTGGTGCTGGATGTTGCGGTCACCGAGCTCATCGAGGAGTCGCCGTTTCCTGACTCGGGCGACCTTCGGCGCGACCTGCTGGAGTGGGCGAATTCTGTTGCCGCACAGGTGAAGACGCATGAGGGGTTTGCCTTCTATCGGGCGCTGGCCATGGCTGGGTCCGCCCTCTATGGCAGCGCGGAGGAAGAGCCGGCGGCTGATGGCCGCGCCTATCTGCGCCGGCGCACCGATCAGATCCAGCAGGCGATCGATCATCATCGGGTCACGCATGGTGGGAACCCGCCGAGCGTGGAGCGGATCTTCGATGTCGTGCTCGCGCCCATCTATCTGCGCGCGATCATCGGGTACGCCACTCCCGACTCCCAGCTCGAAACGCTTGTCGACCGGGCCTTCGCCGGCGATCTCTGAGCAGACCACAGCTATGCAAGATCTCTTGCGTTAGTGATGGCTGTCCCACACTGGTGTTAATGCAGGCTTTTTTACATTAGTTGGTTGAGGGGTGTGTTGTGAGCGAGAACTACCCACCGAAAAGCGAAGTGCGAGAAGGCATGCGCGTCGACTGGGATGTGCGGATCACCATGGACGACGGCATCACACTCGCCGCTGATGTCTTCCGCCCGGACGACGACGATCCCCATCCGGTACTGCTCGCCGCCGGCCCTTACGGCAAGGGGCTGCCCTTCGCCGAGGGCTACCCGCATCAGATGGAGAGCCTGCTCCGCGAGCACCCGGAACTCTCCGAACATTCCACGAACGCCTACCAGGTTTGGGAGTACCCGGACCCGGAACGCTGGGTCCCGGCCGGCTACGTCTGCGTTCGCATCGACACCCGCGGTACGGGCGGCAGCGAGGGTGCCATCGATTTCTTCTCGCCGCGCGAGACGCGGGACCTCTACGACTGCATCGAGTGGGCCGCCGCGCAGTCGTGGAGCACCGGCAAGATCGGCATGCTCGGCATCTCCTATCTTGCCATCAACCAGTGGCAGGTCGCCGAGCTCGCGCCACCACACCTGGCCGCGATCTGCCCGTGGGAGGGTGCGTCGGACTACTACCGCGAGTTCACCCACCAGGGCGGCATCACCTCGGAGTTCATGCCCAGCTGGATGC
Source organism: Nocardia sp. NPDC020380 (assembly GCF_044386975.1). NCBI lineage: Bacteria > Bacillati > Actinomycetota > Actinomycetes > Mycobacteriales > Nocardiaceae > Nocardia > Nocardia sp. NPDC020380. Next base: position 98,287 of record NZ_JBIRVQ010000006.1, read on the forward strand.
CGTACCAACAACGGCCAGACAACCCTGACCGGAACCCCCGGCCAACGTCCGTACCTACTCCTGCCCGTCATCCCGCGCACATAGCCCGACTCCCGCTGCTCTAAAGGCCCTCTGAGCTGGGTAAACGAGGATTTCAAGAAGTGCCCTCGGCAGGATTCGAACCTGCGACACCCGCTTTAGGAGAGCGGTGCTCTATCCCCTGAGCTACGAGGGCTGGGCGGCGGCTGCGGGGCATGCTGCCTGGCGGGACGTCGGGGAGTCTACCCGGTAGGAGGGCGGGGAGCCGCATTCCCGGTGGGTGGGGGCGGTGGTGGGGCGGTGCGAGGGGCATTCAGTGGGGGTGATTGGCGGTGTAGAGGGCGCGTTCGTGGGGGGTGGCGTGGAGGATGCCGGGGGCGTCCAGGTTTTCGGGGAAGCCGTGCTGTGTCAGGCGGAAGGCGCGGTTGGGGGCCATGTAGGCGGCGCAGTAGAAGAGGGCGAGGATCAGGGAGAGGAGGGTCATGGCGGCGCGGATCCAGAAGGGGCCGGGGAAGAAGAGGAGGAAGGCCGCGAAGATGGGCAGGAAGGGGGCCATGCCGCGGATGAGATGCCTTGTGTAGGCGTGCTTTCCGGTGAGGTCGTGGAGGACCCAGGCGTGCAGGTCTTCGGGCATGGGGCGGCCTACGGTGTAGCCCAGCCATTCGGGGAAGGTGGGGCGGCGGCGCTGGCGGGTCATGGTTTGCTCCTTTCGGCCGTTCAAGTTCGAGCGTGCCCTTGCCGCGGCCGGCCGGGTAGACCGCGGCGACCTATGCCGTCATAGATCCGGGTTATGGGCTAACTCTTGGTGCCGACCGCGATGATGTAGTCGGCCCAGGGGCCCCAGACCAGCAGGCCGGGGCGGCTGAAGGTGGCGCGCAGCACCGGGTTGACGCGGTGCATGTCGGGGTCGCGGAGGCGCTTGCCGAGGAAGCGGGCCAGGGGGAAGTAGACGTCGCGGCGGATCGAGTAGACGTTCACCTGGTCGAAGCCGGCCGCTTGCAGGGCCTTCCGATAGCGGCCGAGGTCGAGGACGTCACGCTCGACATGGTCACCGGGCTGCTGACGTGACTCGGCGCGATCCTGCACGCGCAGCATGGGTTCGGTGATCGCATTGCGGCGCACTGTGATATCGGCGGTCACCAGTTTGCCGCCGGGCTGCAGGACCCGATGCGCCTCGGCGAAGAACTTTGCGCGCGAAGGAAAGTGGAAGGCCGATTCGAGGGCCGTCACCTTGGTGCAGGAGGCGTCGGCGCGCGGCAGATCGATGGCGGAACCGTATTCGAAGCGAATACGGTCGGACAGTCCGAGCTCCGCGGCCCGCCGGGTCGCGATATCGATCTGCTCGGTGGCGATGTTCATGCCGATGATCTCCTTGGGCCCGTATTCGCGGGCCCACAGGAAATCCTGGTCGCCGTAACCGAATCCGACGTCGAGCTGGATATCGCCGGGTCCGAGTTCGGCCTCCCGGGCGACCAGCCGGGCCAGGTCGCGGCTGGCCTCGTCGAGGCTGTCGGGTGCGTCGTGCCAGTAGCCGAGGTTGATGAAGAGGGAATCCTCGCCGAACAGGTTCTGCGGGCCGACGATGTCGTAGACCCGGCCGACGCGCTGGCCCGTCGGCAGGAAGGGGACCTTGGCCCACTCCAGGCATTCGCGGGCCCAGCGCGAGGTGCGCTCGGGCAGGGTTTCGACCGGGATGCCGGCGGTGGTCAGCGTCATTGAGACCTCCGAAGGGATCGGATAATCCCCGACGCCGTCGCCTGTGTCTCAGACAATCTAGCGCCGAGATGAACACAGTCTCAGACAGTTGCCGCGCCCAGTCAAGGAGCGGTGCCCGCACCCGGTCAGCGCCGGGCCGCCCGCCGCTCGTCGAAATCCTTCGGCGTGAACCGGCTCGTCTTCCAGCGGAACAGCACCGTCGCACCGGGCCAGTTATTGGTGATCCGGCCGGACGCATTCCGATACCAGCTGGAACAGAAGTTCCAGGGCGTGTCCCGCAACCGCCGCTGCAGCCAATCGTCCCAGCCCTGCTCGACCTCCGGCCGCGCCGACAGGAACTGCCCCGGCTTACCGGTCAGATACCGCACCACCTGCCGGATGTACCGGGACTGCGACTCCAGCATGTAGATGATCGACCCGGACCCCACATTGGTATTCGGCCCGTACATCATGAACAGATTCGGGAATCCGGGCACCGACATGCCCAGGTAAGCGCGCGCACCCTCCGGCGACCATTCGTCGGCCAGCTTGCGTCCGTCGATGCCGTAGATGTTCATGGGCGCAAGGAATTCCGTCCCCTTGAAACCCGTGCCATAGACGATCACGTCCACCGCATGCTCGACGCCATCCGCGGTGCGAATCCCCTTGGGCGTCACCGACTCTATGGCCGTCGTCTCCACACTCACATTCGACTGCCCGAGCGCCGGAAAGTACTCGTTGGAGAAAAGCCCGCGCTTGCACCCGGCCGCATAGTCGGGAGTCAGCTTGGCGCGCAACGCCTCATCCGGCACCTGCTCACGCCGATGCCGGTCGGCGATCGCGATCACCGGCGCCTTCATGGCCGGAATATCGGTGAGCGCCAAGGCGAGTACCTCGAAGAAGCTCCAGATGGCGAACCGCTCCGCCAGCTGCGTCACCGGCACGTACTTGAACAGTGCGTGATGCAGCGCGCTGTACTCGGTATCGAATTTGGGCAGCACCCACGCCGCCGACCGCTGGAACAGTGTGAGGTGCTCGACCTTCGGCTGAATCGCCGGAATGTATTGGATCGCACTGGCTCCCGTGCCGATACAGGCCACCCGCTTCCCGGTGAGATCCACCGAGTGATCCCATTCCGCCGAATGGAAGGCCGCACCCGTGAAGGTGTCGATCCCCGGCAGATTGGGCAGCGCCGGCCGCGACAGCTGCCCCACCGCCGGGATGAGGACATCCGCGATATGGGTGACCCCGTCGGCGGTGTGCACCCGCCAGATCCCGGACTGCTCATCGAATTCCGCGTCGGTGACCTCCACCCCGAATTCGATCCGGGACGTCAGATCGTACTTCTCGGCGACCGTGCCCATGTACTCGTGGATGTCGGCCTGATGCGAGAACCGCCGCGGCCAATCGGATTTCGGTTCGAACGACCACGAGTACAGCGGTGACGGCACATCGCAGGCCGCGCCCGGGTAGGTGTTCTCCCGCCAGACGCCGCCCAGATCTTCGGCCTTCTCCAGGATGGTGAAGTTGCCGATCCGGTTGCGCATCAGTTCCAGCGCCATGCCGAGCCCGGCGAATCCGGCGCCGATGATGAGGATGGACGGTTCTCGCTGCATAGCTGAACGGTAGAGCTATCACCGCTGGTGGCGAAGACATGCCCGGTCAGTGAATCGGTATTTTCGGCCACGGTGCTGACCTGCGCCGATGTCCTCGACTGGACAGCTCACCATCGGCCTGCATATATTCACGGAAGATATTGCTCCAATTTGCTTGTCCTGGTTGGTGATTGGCTGTTTCTGTGGCGCCGCAGGGGGCGTCATCAGCGCGTCGTCGCAGATCAGGACCTCCGGGTCGGCCGGTCGTCGTGTTGGGCGGTGGCGGGCCGGCCGACAAAGCTGCGGGCGGCGAATGTGGGGTTCGCCGCCCGCAGCTCTTTGTGTCCGATTTCGGCTATCCTGCGGGCTAGTGACTCAGTTCACTCTTCAGTTGGCACTTGGCGAGGAGCGGTTGGGAAATGTTGAGCACCATGCAGGACGAGCAGCTGTCATTGGCGACGCTGCTGCGCTACGCGTCGACCTTCCAGGGCGACAGCCACGTCTCCACCTGGACCGGTGACGGGGTTCGCACGCAGACCTACCGCGAGGTCGGAGAGGATGCCGCCCGGCTCGCCAATGCGCTGTACGGCCTGGGTATCCGGGTGGGTGACCGGGTCGGCACGTTCATGTGGAACAACAACGAGCACATGGTCGCCTACATCGCGGTGCCCGCGATGGGCGCGGTGCTGCACGCGCTGAACATTCGCCTGTTCCCGGAGCAGCTGGTGTTCGTGGCCAATCACGCCGAGGACCAGGTGGTCATCGTGGACGGCTCGCTGCTGCCCATGTTCGCCCAGTACCTGCCCGGCATGAAGACCGTCCGGCACGTCATCGTGGCCAACGGCGACGCGAGCGCATTGACCGCGCCCGCGGGCGTCACCGTGCACTCCTACGCGGAACTGCTGGCCGCGCAGTCGGACACCTACGACTTCCCGGTCATCGACGAGCGGTCCGCGGCCGGCATGTGCTACACCTCCGGCACCACCGGCGACCCCAAGGGCGTCGTCTACTCGCACCGCTCCAACTGGCTGCACGCCATGCAGGTGATCTCGCCCAACGGCATGGGCTTCACGGCCCGCGACAATGTGCTGGCCATCGTGCCGCTGTTCCACGCCAACGCCTGGGGCATCCCGTACGCCACCCTCATGTCCGGCGCGAATGTGCTCATGCCCGACCGCTTCCTGCAGCCGCAACCGCTGCTGCAGATGATGGCCGACCAGAAGCCGACCTTCGCCGCGGCCGTGCCGACCATCTGGGGCGGCGTGCTCGCCGGCCTGCAGGCCAACCCGCAGGACATCACGCATCTGCGCACCTGCGTGGTGGGCGGCTCGGCGGTACCGCCGGCCATGATGCGCGCCTTCCAGGATCAGTACGGCGTCAAACTGCTGCACGCGTGGGGCATGACCGAGACCTCCCCGCTCGGCTCGGTGGCGCACCCGCCGGTCGGCGCGGAAGGTGAAGCCGAGTGGGCTTACCGCTACACGCAGGGCCGCTTCCCGGCCGGCGTGCAGGCGCGACTGGTCGGCGAGGACGGCACCATCCAGCCGAACGACGGCGTCGCCTGGGGCGAGCTGGAGGTCAAGGGCCCCTGGATCACCGGCGCCTACTACTCGCCGAGCGGTTCGGCGGTCGACGCCGACAAGTTCCACGACGGCTGGCTGCGCACCGGCGATGTCGGCAAGATCAGCCCCAATGGCTATCTGACCCTGGTGGATCGGTCCAAGGACGTCATCAAGTCCGGCGGCGAGTGGATCTCCTCGGTGGATCTGGAGAACGCCATCGTCGGCCACCCGGCGGTCGCCGAGGCCGCGGTCATCGGCATCCCGGACCCGAAGTGGGACGAGCGGCCGCTGGTCGCGATCGTGCTGGCCGAGGGCGCGGACGCCAAACCCGAAGAGCTGCGCGACTTCCTGGCCGACAAGTTCGCCAAATGGCAGCTGCCCGAATACTGGACCTTCATCGAGGAAGTCCCGAAGACCAGCGTCGGCAAGTTCGACAAGAAGCGGCTGCGCGCCCAGCATGCCGACGGCTCGCTGACGGTCATCACCCTCTCCTGAACGCGACCGCCACCCTCCCGCCCGCGAAGGGAGGGTGGCGGAAACGGTCAACCGCCGCACCCGCCGCTTCGCTTACCGTTGACCCCGAGGGGCCCGCACCACGCTGTCGAGGGCCCCGCGGTCATCGGGGACTAGAAGGGGTGCACGTATGACGCTCGGACTGATCCGATCGGTGGGGGAGCGCGCCTACACCGAACTCGAATCGGCTCGCCTGGTCGCGGGGGCCGGGCTGGCGCGGCTGGAATCACCGACCAATCTGCTGGCCGCCGCCACCGCCATGCTGCGCTACGGCACCCTGGCTGCGGGACTACGGCTTTCGTCCGCCCGCTACCCGGACCGCACCGCCCTCATCGACGAACTCGGCGAGCTGACCTTCGCCGAACTGGAGGACCGCTCCAACCGGCTGGCCAATGCCTGGCGCGAGCGCGGCCTGAAACCCCGTGAGGGCGTGGCCATTCTGGCCCGCAATCACCGCGGCCTGCTGGACGCCACCTTCGCCGCCGCCAAGTGCGGGGCCCGGATCATCCTGCTGAACACCGATTTCGCGGGCCCGCAGATCCGCGACGTGGCCACCCGCGAGGGCACCGACCTGCTCGTCTACGACGACGAGTACGCGCACATGCTCGACGAGGTGACCCCGCGCCGCGGCAGCTACCGGGCCTGGACCGAGGAACCGCGCGACGACAGCCTGGAAGCGCTCATCGCCGCGGGTTCGCCGGAACCGCCGCCGGCGCCCGGCGCGGAACCCAAGATCATCCTGCTGACCAGTGGCACCACCGGCACTCCCAAGGGCGCGCCCCGCGGGGAGCCGAAATCGTTTGCGGCCCTGGGCGGTCTGCTGTCGAAGGTCCCGTTCCGGACGAACGACGTGGTCGAATGCTGTGCGCCCATGTTCCATACGCTCGGCTTCGCCATGGCCGTACTGGCGCTCGGCTTCGGCTCCACCCTGGTGGTCCGCCGCCGCTTCGATCCGCAGACGGCCATCGACAGCGCCGCCGAACATCACGCCACCACCATGATCGTCGTGCCGGTCATGCTCAACCGCATGATGGACCTGGGCGGGCAGGCGTTCACCGGTAAGGATCTGTCGGCGCTGCGCATCATCTTCGTGGCGGGATCCCAACTGGGAGCACAACTCTGCCGCGAGGTGACCGCCGCCTTCGGGCCCGTCGTCTACAACCTGTACGGGTCGACCGAGGTCGCCTACGCCACCATCGCCACCCCCGAGGACCTGGCCGTGGAACCCGGCTGCGTCGGCCGGCCGGTGCTGGGCGCGCGCGTGGAGATCATCGACGAGCAGGGACAGCCGGTCCCGGCCGGCGTCACCGGGCGCATCTTCGTCGGCAATATCATCCAGTTCGAGGGATACACCGGCGGCGGGCACAAGGAGATCGTCCGCGGGCTCATGTCCTCCGGGGATGTCGGTCATTTCGACAGTGCCGGACGGCTTTTCATCGACGGCCGCGATGACGACATGATCGTGTCGGGCGGCGAGAACGTCTTCCCGGTCGAGGTGGAGGAGCTGCTCTACACCCACCCCGCCGTGCGCGAGGCGGCCGTGATCGGCGTCGACGACGAGCAATACGGCGCCCGGCTCAAGGCTTTCGTGGTCGTGCACGACGGCGCGACCTTCACCGAAGTCGAGGTCAAGGAGTACGTGAAGTCGAACCTCGCGCGGTACAAGGTCCCCCGCGAGGTCGTCTTCCTGACCGAACTGCCGCGCAACCCCACGGGCAAGGTGCTCAAGCGCCGGCTGCTGGAGGCCTGAGCAGGGCGCGCGGAACCGTCACTCGGCCAGCGTGGCCAGCAGGGCCGCGAATTCCGCTCGGGACAGGTAGCCGTCGCCGTCGACATCCGCGGCGGCGAGCAGGGATTCGGCCGATTCGTCGGTGAGACCCGGGCAGGTGCGGAGCAGGGATTCCAGCTCGTCGAGTTCGATGAGGTTGTTGCGGTCGATATCGAAGGTGTCGAACGCGGCGTCCGGATCGGTGATCTCCGGATCGTGGTCGGCGCGGGCGGCTTCGAACTCCTCGCGGGAGACGAGCCAGTCGCCGTCGGTGTCGGCGGCGGCGACCAGGCGCTGGACCGCGTCGGCGTCGATTTCGAGGCCGAGAGCGGTGATCCCGGCCAGGATATCGTCGGCGGAGATGAGGCCGTCGCCGTCCTGGTCCCACAGGTCGAAGGTATCGGCGGACTGCTCGCTGGGCACTGGTGCTCCTCGGTGCTGAATGCTTCGTGCTGGAAATGCTTTGCTGCGAGCTGAATTCGATCGCACCGGGGAGCGCCGGTCAAGCGATGTATGTCAAGTCACCGTGAGATCAGGCGCGGACCTGACGGCGGTAGGTCAGCTTGTCGAATTCGCGGCCGTACTCGTCGACCGCGACGACATCCATTTCGCTGGCGAAGAATCCGGGCCGGACGTCCACCCGGATGAACGAATAATTGCGGAATCGGACCCGGGACCAGGGCGCGGCCTCGTCCTGTTTCTCGCCGTCAGGGGTCCATACATAGCTGTTGGGGACGGTGGTGTCGGCAACCGTATTGCCGCGGTAGGTCTCCGGTGAACCCGGCTGGAAACCGTAGCGGGGACGCCCGCCGCCGCCCACCGTGTAATAGACGGTGCCGTCGGTTTCCGGGTAGACGACGGAATTGTCCTCCGCGGCCCGGGTCGCGGCGCCCGCGCGAATCGGATCGGTGCGCTCGAAAACGTGATTGTGGCCCTGCAGCACCAGATCCACCTGATAGCGGTCGAACAGCGCGCACCAGGCATCGCGCACACCCCCGTCGCTGGCATGCGAATCGGTGGTCGAGTAGGCGCAGTGATGGAAGAAGCAGACGATGAAATCGATATTGCCGTCGGCGCGATGCGCGGCCAGCGTGCGCTCCACCCAATTGTTCTGGGCGCCACCGGAATAGCCGGTGTTCGCCTTGATCTCGTAGGAAATGTCATTGGCGTCCAGCGACAGCACCGCCACATTGCCGTAGGTGAAGGTGTACGCCGACGGGCAGCCCGCGGGGCCGTTGCCCGGCAGATCCAGGCGGGCCAGGTGGCCGCCGTAGCCGTGGGTGTCGTAGGCGGCTTCCATATCGTGATTGCCGGTGGCGAACATCCACGGGGTGACCGAGGCGCTCGGCTCGATCGCACCCAGATAGACGTCCCACACATAGGGATTGAACTTGTCGAAGCCGCTCGCGGAATCCCCGCCGGAGGGGACGAACTGCGGGCTCTTACCCGCGCCCGACGGATCGGCGTAGGCGATATCGCCCGCCAGCACATGGAAATCCGGCCGGCTGTCGGCGATCCGGCGCAGCACATTGGTGGCGTGCGGGGTGGCCGGGTCGTTGTCGGGTTTGTAGTAGCGGTCGTCGTAGTCGCCCGGCGCGAGACCCGGCGGCTGGGTGGGAGTCTCGTCGGTGCCCTGATCGCCCATCATGGTGAAACGGAAGGGCAGCACCGCACTCCGCGCCGTGGGCAGGGCGGTGGACGCGGCGCGGGTATCGCCGGTGAAGCCGTCGGAGGTGCGCCAGCGGTAGAAGTGCGGGAGACGGGCGGGCAGGCCGTCGACGGGCGCGTGCACATAGAACTGCTCGGCCGCGAGGACACCGCCGTCGCTCGACGGGATCTGGGTCACCAGGTTGCGTACTTCGGCCTCGAGGGTGCCGCCCAGGGCGGGGGTGGGGCCGTGATCGAGGAAGACCTTGGCGCCCTGCGGATTGCGTGAGAGTTGCGCGCCGAAGCGCAATTGGCTCGCGGCGTCGGGGCCGAAACTCACGTGCCTGCCCGCCACGGCGAGCTGTGCGTCGTCGGCATAGGCGCGCTTGGCAAACGGTGAGCCGCCGAGGGTCGCGACCGCCGCGGCGGCCGTCGAGCCGCGCAGGAAGTTGCGCCGGGAGACCGGGTGGCGGCGCAGGTAGGCGCGGTGCCACTGGTGTTGTTCGGCCATCGTCATGCGTGCGGCCAGGGCTTCGGGGATACCGGTGTCGGGAACATCTCCGGTGGGATTCAACGGATTCGACGGCATGCAGTCGGATGCTGCTCGAAGCGAACCGGACAATCAACCCCCAGGCCATCGCGGCGTGGCGAATTATTGGTTAATTCCGGCGGTTAGGGGTCGTCGCCGCTCCGCCGCGGGTGTCGCGTCACGGTCGTATGCTGAGCACCTTGTCACAGATAGACCTGGGGGAGGGCACGTGCCGGCGCATGGCCGACTCGGCCGATTCGGACAGCAGGATCAGCTCGGTCACTACCGTCTCGTCGAACTACTGGGCCGCGGTGGCATGGGCCAGGTCTGGCTGGCCGAGGACACCAATCTGGAGCGCGAGGTCGCACTCAAACTGCTGCCCTCGGAACTGGCCGCCGACACCGATTACCGGCGGCGCTTCGAACGCGAAGCGCGGCTGGCGGCTCGGCTGCGCGGACCGCACATCGTGCCCATCCACTCGTTCGGCGAACTGGATGGCCGGCTGTTCATCGATATGGAACTGGTGGACGGCTCCGACCTCGGCAAGGTGCTGGCCGCCGAGGGCGCGCTGACGCCCTCGCGCGCAGTCGATCTGATCGCGCAGGTCGCCGAGGCCCTGGACGTGGCGCACGGCGCCGGCCTCATCCACCGCGACGTGAAACCCTCCAACGTCCTCACCCTGCCCAGTGGGTTCGCCTACCTCATCGACTTCGGCATCGCCCGCGGCATCGGCCAGACCACCCTCACCACCACCGGCGCGGCCGTCGGCACCTGGGCTTACATGGCCCCCGAACGCTTCTCCGGCAGCGAGGATCTCCGCTCCGACGTCTACTCCCTGGCCTGCATGCTCTTCGAATGCCTGGTCGGCCGAAAGCCTTTCGCCCGATCCGAGCCCGCCAGCCAGATGGCCGCCCACCTCACCCTCGACCCACCCCGCCCCAGCGCCTGCAACCCCTCGGTCCCCACCGCCCTCGACGGCATCGTCCTCCGCGGCATGGCCAAGGACCCCGCCGCCCGCTTCCCCGCCGCCGGCGCCCTCGCCACCGCCGCCCGCGCCGCCCTCGGCCTGCAACACTCGACCCCCAGCCGCCCCATAGTCCCGGCCCCACCCACCACGAAATGGGATGCGAGCAGCCCCTTCTCACTCTCCGGCCCCTACCTGTCCCAAACCCAGGACTCCCCGCTCACACCCCCACCGAGCCCGGTCGACCACCGCCCCGGCAATCCCTACCCCCGCCACCAGGCCCCGACCGTCGGCGGACCCGGGGATGCGCCCGGCTTCGAAGCCCCCTGGCAGGCATCGCCTGCGGCGCAGTCGTATTCACCGCCTGTCCGTGATCAAGGTGCATCGGCGTACGGCGGCCCGTATCGGCCCGACGCGGCGCAGGCCAGCGGAGTGCCGCCGTATGCCGCGGCGCCGCCGGGCTTCGGGCATACGGCGCAGCCGTTGGGGGACAGGACTTTTGCGCCGCTCTACGGTTCGCAGGCGGGTGCGGCCTTCCCTGGGCCGGGTGGTTCCTATGCCGCGGCGCAGCCGGGTTTCGGGTACGGGGTGCCGACATCCGAGCGCCGGGCGGGGGTCGGCCGGGTGCTGTGGTGGATCGTGCTGGGGGTGCTGCTGTTGCTCTTCGGGGTGCTGACAATCGCTGTGATCGGCATCAGCTGCAACAGTGGGTGGGATGGCTGGGGTGATGGGATCGCCGCGTTCGGGATCTTCGTGGTGCCGTTCCTGATCTTCTGCTGGCTGGCTTTTCGCGAGGTCAGGAGGTTCCGGCGGTTTCGGAAGTAGGGCGGGTGCGGACGTAGCTCGGCGCGACCGGGTTTCGGTCGCGCCGAGCTGGTGCGTCAGCAGTTGCGGAGCTCGGGGCTCTGGTTGAGGAGCTGGGCGCGGGTGGAGATGAAGGTGCTGTAGGTGTCGCCGCCTACCGAGGAGAGCGGGAAGGCCGCTACCCGGTGGCAGTTCTGGAAGGCGAGCTTGATGCCGAAGTGGCGTTCCAGGCCGCCGCGGATGGCGTCGGAGGCCATGGCGCGGAGGAGCTGGCCACGGGCCGTTTCATCCGGTGGAGCGATGGTGTTGTCGGCGAACTCTTCGGTGCCGGAATGCAAGTCCGCGGCGACCCGGCTGACGACCTCGTAGGCGTAGGGCAGCGAGTTACGGACACAATCGACGAATTCGGCGTCGCTGACTTCACCGCGCTCAGCACGCTCGAGTAGTGCGGTGGGTACGTCGAGTGACATATCGCTCTCCTCATGGGATGGCGGAAGGTGTCAGCCGATTCTAATCGACAAAGGTTGTCAACAACCCTGGATTGGTCGCGAAAGTGCCTTTTCCAGAGCGGTTTTCGCCTCCGCCGACAGCTGTCGTACCAGCTCGCCGGCCGGTAGCTCCGGTGCGAGCGAATGCGCCTGACCGGCCCAGAGATTCACCGCGTCGGCGTTGCCCTCGCTCCGCGCCGCGGCCCGCAAAGGCCCCGTGGCGTAATGGATCTCGGGGTAGGCGACGGGGGCGTCCGGATGGTCTGTCATGAACTTGTTGCGGACTCCGCGCGCCCGCCGGCCGGTGAAGGCGCGGGTGAGCTGGGTCGGCGCCGCGGAGGCGACCGCGTCCCGCAGCAGCGGCGCGGTGCCCGCCTCGGGGGAGCGCAGGAAGGCGGTGCCGATCTGGGCCGCCGCCGCGCCCGCGGCGAGCACGGACGCCAGGCCCGCGCCGGTGCTGATGCCGCCCGCCGCGATGACCGGGCGGTCCACGGCGGCGGTCAGCAGCTGGACCAGCGTGAGCAGGCCGAGCGCGTCGACGGCGTCGTCCTCGGCCCGGTCGGTGAAGACGCCGCGGTGCCCGCCCGCCTCCGCGCCCTGCGCGATGAGCGCGTCCGCTCCGGCGTCGGCGGCCTGCCGGGCCTCGGCCACGGAGGTCACAGTCACCCACACCTCGGAACCCGCCGCGTGCAGCCGCGCGACCTCGTCGGCGCTCGGGCAGCCGAAGGTCACCGATACGACCGCGACCGGTTCGGCGATCAGCAGGTCGAGCTTGGCGTCCCAGTCGTCGGTGTCGTGGCGGGGCTCGCCGACCGGGAAGTCCCGGCCGAGCTCCGCGACGTACGCGGCGAACCGGTCGGCCGGGGTGGGGGCGGAAGGATAGAACAGGTTGACGCCGAAGGATGCCGTAGTAATAGCCCTTGTCCGTTTAATACGGTCTGCGAGATCGGCCGCGGTGAGATAACCGGCGGCGAGGAAGCCCAGCCCGCCCGCCTCGGAGACGGCCGCGGCCAGCTCCGGAGTCGACGGTCCGCCGGCCATGGGCGCGAGAACGATCGGGGTGTTCAGCTCGTCGAGAACCATGACTGCCAGTGTGCTCCTCGGGGTCACGGGCCGTGATCATCAGTTCGATCTGCCGAGCTGCCGTTTTCGCACAAAAGGTTGCGGAATGGTCACAACCGAGTACAGTTTCCGTCACAGCGAAACCGAATCGTTACCGGAACTTCGAACGCTAGGACGAGTAGTGCCGCACCACAGAGAGACCGCGAACTCCGTCTCAGTATTGGACTTGCTCAACGATTTCGGTGCCGAATGGGACGGTCTGACCAACCGTCGCAAGCACCGGACCGAGCACACCACCCGGGATCGGGTGAAGATCGGCGTCGGAGCCGCCGTCGCAGGAGCCGCCCTCATCGGCACCGCGACCCAGCTGGTTCCCGCCCTGGCGCACGCCGCCCCGCTACTCCCCAACCACGACGACTCCCCGGTCGCGCAGAAGGCCGCGGTCGAGGACGACACCGCACCGGCGAACCTGAAGCAGGCCGCCGATGTCGCCGCCCCGGCCCCGCAGCAGGCGAAGCCGGTCGCCGACCAGGTGAACGCCCCGAACCCCACCCCCTTCGGTCTGCAGAACCTGCCGCCCGAGGTGGCCGGCCCGCTCGCGCAGGCCGAGGCGACCATCAAGGGCTTGCAGCAGCAGGTCGCTCCGGCGCCGGCCGTGAAGCCGGTCGACGGCCCCCTCACTTCCGGTTTCGGAATGCGCTGGGGCGCAATGCATTACGGGATCGACTTCGGTGATCCCATCGGTACCCCCATTCACTCCGTGATGGGTGGCACCGTCATCTCGGCCGGCCCGGCTCAGGGTTTCGGTCTCTGGGTGCGCGTCAAGCAGGACGACGGCACCACCGCTGTCTACGGTCACGTCAACAACATGTACGTGACCGTCGGGCAGCGGGTGAACACCGGCGATGTGATCGCATCGGTCGGAAACCGCGGTGATTCCACAGGTCCACATTTGCATCTGGAGATCTGGGATCCCGCCGACACGAAGATGGATCCGCTGCCATGGTTGGCCAGCAAGGGCGTCCTCATGCAGCAGCAGTGGGGTCCGGCCCAGTAGACAGGTCACCCGCTCCTTCGACCGGGCGTTTCCCGGACCGGCGTGTACCGGTGGGTGCGGTGACTTCTCTGGACGATCTCTTCGACGCGGGCTCGCTGCACGGCCGCACTTACGCACTGCTCGTACAACATCCACGATCCACCGCACTCGAGGTCGCGGAGCGTCTCGGCGTTCCGCCGCGCGTGACGGAGGCGGCGCTGGAAGCGCTGTGTCATCTCGAGGCCGCGGTCCGGCTCACCGACAGCAATGGCCTGTCGCGCTGGGACGCGCATGCGCCGGAGGCCTTGTCGGAGGCCGAGACTCGCCGCCGCAACTCGGAGATGCTGCGCATGCAGTCCGCGGCCGCCCGGCTGGGGGAGACCTTCCGCTCGGTGCGCCGCACCACCGACGCGGACGGCGCGGTGGTGGCCGTGTACGAACGCCGCCAGCTGCTGGCCGATTTCGAGGATCTGCAGCACACCGCGCACTCCTGCGTGAAAGTGGTGGAGCGCGGCCCGTTCCTCTCCGATGTGGAGACCGAGGAGCGGATGTTCGAGCTCAAGACCTCGCGCATCAGCGCCGGCATCGACTACAAGACCCTGTACCAGGAGACCATCTACCAGGATCCGGAACGACTGCGACATGTGCTGGCCACCAATGCCGTCGGCGCCTCGGCCCGCACCCTGCCGGATCCGCCCATGAAGCTCATCGTCGCCGACGATCGGCGGGCGGTGCTGGTGCTGCACACCGATGAACGCCGTGGCGATCCCATGGGCGTCCGGGTGGGCCCGTCACCGACCCTCGACCTGCTGGTGAAGACCTTCGACGCGCTGTGGACCATGGCCACCCCGATCTCGGTGAATCCCTCGGAGGCCCTGGACGAACGCGACAAGGCCATTCTCACGCTGATGAGCATGGGTGCGACCGACGACACCATTGCCCGCCGGCTGGGATTGTCCCGGCGCACCGTGGTGCGCCGGACCGCGAGCCTGCTGGAGCGACTGGGTGCCAGCACCCGCTTCCAGGCGGGTGTGCAGGCAACCCGTCGCGGCTGGCTGTGACATCGGCCGGTAATCGCATCCGGCAGGCAGGCTGCGACCGTCTGTGACACAGTTCCTTGTGAACGGTTACAGCTCACTGTGAATGCTTGTGGCACAGCTCACATGGTTGCAACAACCGGGCGTGGTAACCGATAGTCACTGAGCTCGAGCCGTCGTCGCGGGCTCGGCGAGCACAGTAAGATTGCCCGAGTCCGCCCCCGGCTTCGACTGACTGGCGTCGAACGCGGGTCGGCCGAAGATCTTCGGCGCGCGGACCAGTTGGACCCGAGAGGTGAATGCACTCGAATGGATACTGCCCGCCGTACAGCTCGCGGAAATCGTCGGCGTCGGTCCGGCAGCCCTCTTTTCGGGCAGCTTCTCACCGCCGCGGTCGAGACCGCGGCCGATTCCATTGCCATCCGGTTCAATCCGACCGGCATTCCCGCTGATCAGCGCGAAAATACCTATGGCGAACTGGATGCCCGCTCGGCGCAGCTGGCCCGCGAACTGATCGCGCGCGGCGTCGGCCCGGGCGATATGGTCGCCATCGGCATCACCCGGTCCATCGAATCGGTGCTGGCTGTCTGGGCCGTTGCCAAGACCGGCGCCGCTTACGTGCCCGTGGACCCGGCCTATCCGCCGGACCGTATCGAGCACCTGCTGACCGATTCCGGCGCCGTACTGGGCCTGACCGTCCGGCAGTACCGCGAAGCGCTGGGCGATGTCGCCGAATGGCTCGAACTGGACGATCCGGTGCAGGCCGAGCGCATCGCCGCCCAGCCCGCGCACACCATCTCCTACGCCGATCGCGTGCGCCCGCTCACCGAGCAGCACCCGGCCTACGTCATCTACACGTCCGGTTCCACCGGTAAGCCCAAGGGCGTGGTGGTCACCCATACCGGCCTGGCCGGGCTGGTGGCCGCCGAACGCGAGCACTACGACGTCACCGCGGATTCCCGCGTGCTGCACGTCTGCTCGCCCAGCTTCGACGTCTCGGTGCTGGAACTGCTGCTGACCTTCACCGCGGGAGCCACCCTGGTGGTCGCGCCGGCCGGTGTCTTCGGCGGTGTCGAACTGGCCGAACTGCTCGGCCGCGAAGAGGTCACCCACGTACTGATCACGCCGGGCGCGCTGGAGTCGGTCGATCCGGCCGGACTGGACGCGCTGACCACCGTGGTGGTGGCCGGTGACAAGTTCGGCCCGGAACTGGTGTCCCGCTGGACCACCGGAACCCGGTCCTTCTTCAACGGTTACGGCCCCACCGAGGCCACCATTCTCGCCACCAGCACCGCGGCGCTGGTGCCGGGCGAGCCGGTCGTCATCGGTTCGGCGATCCCGGGTGTGGGCGCGTTCGTGCTGGACGGGCGGCTGCAGCCGGTGCCGGACGGCGTGGTGGGCGAGCTGTACCTGTCGGGTCCCGCACTGGCACAGGGCTATAACCTGCGGCCGGGTCTCACCGCCGAGCGTTTCGTGGCAAGCCCGTTCGGTGAGGTCAGTGGCACTCCTGGTGCGCGCCTGTACCGCACCGGTGACCTGGTGCGCCGCACCGCCACCGCGAGCGGTGAATCGGACACAGCCGGTGTCATCGAGTACCTGGGCCGCTCCGACTTCCAGGTGAAGATCCGCGGCCTCCGCATCGAACTGGGCGAGATCGACAACGCCCTCACCTCGCACGCCGACGTGGATTACGCGGCGACCCTCGGCAAGACGCTGCCCTCGGGCGCGACCGCGCTGGTCTCCTACGTATTGCCGCGTCCCGGAGCCACTCTCGACACGGCCGAGCTGACCGCATTCATCGGCGGGTCGCTGCCCGCGTACATGGTCCCGGCCGCCCTCGTGGTGCTGGACGAGATCCCGCTGACCCCGGTGGGCAAGCTGGATCGGGATGCGTTGCCGGAGCCGGTATTCGCCGCGCGCGCCTTCCGTGCGCCGTCGACCCCGGCCGAGGAGGCCATCGCGCAGGTCTTCACCACGCTGCTGATTCCGGACAATCCGGAAGCGCGCGTGGGTGCGGACGACGACTTCTTCGAACTCGGCGGCAACTCGCTGCTGGCCGCGCAGGCCGCGGCCCGCATCGGCACCGCGCTCGGCGTGCGGGTGCCGGTGCACGTGCTGTTCGACGCCTCCACCGTGTCCGGTCTGGCACAGCGGCTCGAGGGCACGCCCGTCCCGGCGGCCGGTCCGGCGCTGGGTTCGCTGCCGCGGCCCGAGCGGGTGCCGCTGTCGTTCGCGCAGCAGCGCATGTGGTTCCTGAACCGCTTCGATCCCACCAGCGCCGTGGACAATATCCCGGCCGCGGTGCGATTGACCGGCGCCATCGACGTGGACGCCCTGCGCGCCGCGGCGCGTGACCTGGTGGCGCGTCACGAGGTACTGCGCACCGTCTACCCGGAGGTCGACGGCGAGGGCTACCAGCTGGTGCTGGCGGCCGACGATCTGCGCGCGCTGCCGGTCATCCCGGTGCTGGATGTGGCCGCGGCCGATATCCCGGCCCGGGTGGCCGAGGTGGTCGGCGGCGGTTTCGATGTCACCGCCGCGCCGCCGATCCGCCTGCGGCTCTTGCGGATTGCCGCCGAGGAGCATGTGCTCGTCGCGGTCATCCACCACATCGCCGGTGACGGCGTCTCCATGGGCCCGCTCACCCGTGACCTGGTGACCGCCTATGTCGAGCGGGCCGGTGGCAAGGCGCCGCAGTGGGCGCCGCTGGCCGTGCAGTACGCGGATTACGCGGTGTGGCAGCGCGAAACCCTGGGCCGCGAGGACGATCCGGAATCGCTGCTGGCCCAGCAGATCGCGTTCTGGCGCGAGACCCTGGCCGACCTGCCCGACGAACTGGTGCTGCCGTTCGATCGCCCGCGCCCGCCGATCGCCTCCTACCGCGGTGGCACCTACGCCTTCCGCATCGACGACCGGATCTATGCGGCCGCACGGCATTTCGCCGAATCCCGCAACACCACGCTGTTCATGGTGGTGCACAGCGCGCTGGCCGTACTGCTGGCGCGGCTGTCCGGCACCCGCGATATCGCGATCGGCACCCCGGTCGCCGGCCGTGGCGAGGCCGAACTCGACGATCTCATCGGCATGTTCGTGAACACGCTGGTGCTGCGCACCGAGGTGGACCCGGCCGCCGGTTTCGAAACGCTGCTGCGGCAGGCCCGCGACGTGGACGCGCGCGCCTTCGGCAATGCCGATGTGCCGTTCGAGCGCCTGGTGGAACTGCTGGATCCGGCGCGCTCGCAGGCCCGTAACCCGCTGTTCCAGGTCATGCTGGCGTTCCAGAACATGGCGCCCACCACGCTGGAGCTGCCGGGCCTGAAGGTGGCGGGCGCGGATCTGCAGATCCCGTTCGCCAAGTTCGACCTGCAGCTCACCATGGCCGAGTCGTACGACGAGTACGGCGACGCCAGCGGACTGGCCGCCGAATTCTCCTATGCGCTGGACCTTTTCGACGAGGCCACGGTGGCCTCGTTCGCGCGCCGGTTCCAGCGGGTGCTGGCGGCCGCCACCGCCGACCCGGAGGTCCCGGTCGGCGATCTGCCGTTGCTCACCGACGCCGACCGGCAGCGGGTGCTCGGCGACTGGAACGACACCGCCTTCGATATGCAGGCCGCCGTCGGGCTGCCGGAAGGCACTGCCGCCACCCTGGTTTCGATGTTCGAGGCGCAGGTCGAGGCGACCCCGCACAATATCGCGCTGTCCTACGAGCACGAGACGCTCACCTACCGCGAGCTGGACGAGCGGGCCAACCGCCTGGCGCGGGAACTGCTCATGAACGGCTACGGCGCGGGCCCGGAATCGCTGGTGGCGCTGGCCATGCGGCGGTCCACCGAGCTGGTGGTCGCCATGTACGCCGTGCTCAAGGCGGGCGCCGCGTATCTGCCGATCGATCCGGATCAGCCGCTGGAACGCTCCGGCTACATCCTCGACATCGCCGCCCCGCGCCTGGTGCTGACCACCGAGCGGGACGAATTCGGTGTCGGCGACCGGGAACTCACGGTGCTCTACACCGAGCAGTTGGAGGCGACCGCCGGGCACCGGCACAGCTCCGCGCCGCTCACCGACGCCGAACGCATCCGGCCGCTGCGGGCGGGCAATACCGCGTACGTGATCTTCACTTCCGGCTCGACCGGACGCCCCAAGGGTGTGGCGGTCTCGCACACCGCCATCGTCAACCGCCTGGTGTGGATGCAGGCCGAATACCGGCTCGCCGGCGATGACGTGGTGCTGCAGAAGACCCCGGCCACCTTCGACGTGTCCGTGTGGGAGTTCTTCTGGCCCTTGCAGAACGGCGCGAAGCTGGTCGTGGCGAAGCCGGACGGGCACCGCGACCCGGTCTACCTGGCCCAGGTCATGTCCGAACAGGGCGTCACCACCGTGCATTTCGTGCCTTCGATGCTGTCGGTCTTCGTGGCCACGCTCGGCGGCGAGATCGGCACCGGCGGCCTGCGGCTGCGGCGGGTGTTCGCCTCGGGCGAGGCGCTGCCCGCCCCGACCGCGCAGAAGCTGCGCGAGCTGACCGGCGCGGAGCTGCACAATCTGTACGGCCCCACCGAAGCCGCGGTCGACGTCACCTACCACGAGGTCACCGACGCCGACACCGTCGCGGTGCCGATCGGCCGCCCGGTCTTCAATACCCGCCTGTACGTGCTGGATTCGCGGCTGCACCCGGTCGCCCCGGGCGTCGCCGGTGAGCTGTACCTGGCGGGCGATCAGCTCGCCATCGGGTACCTCTCGCGCGCTGATCTGACCGCGGATCGCTTCGTGGCCAACCCCTTCGGCCACGGCGAGCGCATGTACCGCACCGGCGACCTGGTCACCTGGACCGCCGAGGGCGAGGTGAACTACCTGGGCCGCACCGACTTCCAGGTGAAGCTGCGCGGCCTGCGCATCGAACTGGGCGAGATCGAGGCCGCGCTGCTGGCGCAGCCCGGCGTCGCGCAGTCGGTCGTGGTGGTGCGCACCGATCCGCACGCCGGTGATCAGCTGGTCGGCTACGTGGTGCGGGAGACCGTGGCGGGCCGCGCATCGGATACCGCGGCGGGCCGTGTATCGGATACCGTGGCGGGCCGCGCATCGGATACCGCGGCGGTCGAGCCCGAGGCGGTGAAGACCGCACTGGCCCAGCTGCTTCCGGGCTACATGGTCCCCGCGGCCGTGGTGGTGCTGGACGAGTTCCCGCTCAATGCCTCCGGCAAGCTGGACCGCCGCGCCCTGCCCGCACCGGTGTTCGAGGCCAAGCGTTTCCGGGCGCTCTCCACACCGATCGAGGAGATCGTGGCCGGCGTGTTCGCCGACCTGCTCGGCGTGGAGCGCGTCGGCGCGGACGACGACTTCTTCGACCTCGGCGGCAATTCGCTCATCGCCACCCGCGCGGTGTCCCGCATCAACGAGGCCCTCGACGCGGGCGTCTCGGTGCGTGAACTGTTCGAGACCTCCACGGTCGCCGCCCTCGCCGCCCGCATCGTGCCGGGCAGTGGTGTCGGCACCCGGCCGCCGCTGGTCGCCGCAGCGCGGGGAGGCGGAGCGGAGCGCCCAGAGCGGGTGCCGCTGTCGCTGGCACAGCAGCGCATGTGGGTGCTGAACCAGTTCGATACCAGCTCACCGGCTTACAACATTCCGATGGTCATCCGCCTCACCGGCACGCTGGACCTGCCCGCCCTGGGCCAGGCCGCCGAGGATGTGCTGGCCCGCCACGAGGTGCTGCGCACCCGCTACCCGGAGTCCGGGCCCGGCGGCGCGCCGTACCAGGAGGTGCTGTCGGTGGCGCAGGCGCTGCCGGAGATCGTCGGCACCCCGGCGCGTGGCCTGGAGGCCGAGCGGGTCGAGGACATCGGCGCGCGGGTGCAGGACCTCATCTTCACCGGATTCGATGTGGCGGCACAGGTTCCGGTGCGGCTGCGGCTGCTCACCGGTGACGCCCCCGACGACTACCTGCTGATCCTGGTCGCGCACCACATCGCCGCGGACGGCGCGTCGCTGGCCCCCCTGGCCCGCGACATCATGACCGCGTACGTGGCCCGCTCCGGCGAGGAGAACCCGGGCTGGGCGCCGCTGCCGGTGCAGTACGCGGACTTCGCGGTGTGGCAGCGCGCGGTCATCGGCTCCGACGAGGACGAGAACTCGGTCGCCGCACAGCAATTGGCGTACTGGCGCGAACAGCTCGCGGAACTGCCGGAGACGGCGCTGCTGCCGCTGGACCGCCCGCGGCCGCCGGTGGCGTCCATGGTCGGCGCGCTCGTCGACTTCAGTGTCGGCGCGGACGTGCACACCGGCCTGAATCGGATTGCGCGGCGGCACAATGCGTCGCTGTTCATGGTGGTGCACGCGGCCATCGCGGTGCTGCTGGCGCGCATGTCCGGCAGTTCGGACATCACCATCGGCACGCCGATCGCGGGTCGTGGCGAGCAGGCCCTCGACGATCTGGTCGGCATGTTCGTGAACACGCTGCCGCTGCGTACCGAGGTCGATACCGCGGCCTCCTTCGACGATCTGGTGGAGCGGGCCCGCGAAACCGATCTGTCCGCCTTCGCCAACGCGGATGTGCCGTTCGAGCGGGTCGCCGAGGTGGCGGCCCCCGGTCGCGGCGCAGCCAATCCGCTGCTGCAGGTGGTGCTGGCGCTGCAGAACACCGAGACCCCGGTGCTGGACCTGCCCGGTCTGACCGTCTCGGCCGTGGACGCGGAACTGGCGCAGGCCAAGTTCGATCTGCAGATCGGCGTGGACCCGCTGCCCGGTGCGGACGGCGCGCTCGGTGAACTGCTGGTGATGTTCTCCTACGCGACCGATCTGTTCGACGCGGAGACCATGGAGGCGCTGGGCCGCCGCCTGGCCCGCATCCTCACCGCGGTGGCGGCCGACCCGCACATTCCGGTCGGCGATATCGACATCCTGGATGCCACCGAACACGAACGCGCGCAGGCGAACACGCCGGTCGCGCAGCCGCCCGCCAATGCCCGCGGCACGGCGCTGCCGCAGTCGCTGTCGGCGGTGGTCGAGGACGATCCGGACGGTCCGGCCCTGGTGTGGGGCGAGGAAGCGTTGTCCTACAACGAACTCGACGCCCGCTCCTCGCGGCTGGCGCGGGTGCTCATCGGCCGCGGTTGCGGTCCGGGCACCGGTGTGGCGATCCGGCTGGATCGCGGTGTCGAGCTCGCGGTGGCCACCTGGGCGGTGCTCAAGGCGGGTGCGGCCGTGGTGCCGCTGCCGCTGACGGACACCGTGCCGCCGGCCGGACTGGACGTGAAGGTCGGCTTGACGGTCGGCGCTCCGGCGCCGGTGCCCGGCATCGACTGGCTGGCCCTCGACGATCCGTCGGTGGCCGCCGAGATGACGGCCGAATCCGCGCGCCCGGTCACCTACGCGCATCGCACCCGCGCCCTGCGCGGCGACGACACCGTCTTCGCCGCACCCGGCGCGATCACCCTCGACTACGACGCGCTGGCGGCCCTGGCCGATCGGGTGCGTTCGGCCGCGGAGCTGACCTTCGAGTCGCGCACCTATCAGCTGGGTCGCGGGCAGGGTCCGCTGGCGCTGGTGGAACTGGTGGCCGTCGGCGGGGTCGGCGCGTCCATGGTGCTGCCGGATCTGAGCGCGGGTCTGACGGGTGCGCTGGCCGACGAATGGGTCACACATCTGATCGCCGAACAGGCCCGATTGTCCGAAGTCGATCCGGGGGCCCTCGAGGATCTGCACGCTGTCGTCGTGGATGCGGATAAGGTGCCGGAGAACTGGGAACGAACGTTGTTGGTCACTCTGCCGGAACTGTCGGACGGCGCCGCGTAAGGGGTCGGCGCCACACCGCACAGGTCGCTGCACTGGTCATCGCCGACCAGCAGGGATGAGTAACACACCGCCCGTTCCCGCTCGATGAAAGTCGAGGGGTGAACGGGCGGCTGTAGTGATGACAGACAGGATGAGGACACCTAAATGATTCGAGTGGTCGGGGACCGGCGCTATGAGATGCCGGCGGTGCTCGCATGACCCGCACGGCTCGCGTACGTCCCACTCGAACCCGGCGTCCTCGGGTCCCCACGCTGCCGCAGCTGATGGCCACGGCGGTGGAGGCCAATCCCGGCGGTACCGCCGTCGTGCTGGCCGATGCCGAACGCACCCTCGGCACGCTCGGCTACGCCGAACTCGACGAGCGCTCGACCCGGCTGGCCCGGCTGCTCATCGACCGCGGCATCGGCCCGGAGGATCTGGTCGCCGTCGGCATCCGGCGCTCGATCGAATCCGTGGTGGCGGTCTGGGCGGTCGCCAAGGCCGGCGCCGGATTCGTGCCGGTCGACCCGAACTATCCGCCGGACCGCGTCGAGCACATGGTCTCCGATTCCGGCGCGGTACTGGGTCTCACGGTCGCCGATACCCGTCCGGAGCTGCCCGGCCTGATCGAATGGCTGGCCATCGACTCCGATGAGCTGCCCGTCGCCGACTATCCGGCCGATCCCATCACCAATGCCGACCGCGTCGGACCGCTGCGCGCCGAGCATCCCGCGTACGTCATCTACACCTCCGGTTCCACCGGAAAGCCCAAGGGCGTCATCGTCACCCACGCGGGCCTCGCGGGTTTCTGTGAGGTGCAGCGGGATTGGTACGGCGTCACCGCCGCGGACCGCACCCTGCACTTCGCGTCGCCGTCCTTCGACGCCTCGGTGCTGGAACTGCTGCTCGCCGTCGGCGGCGCGGCCACCATGGTCGTGGTGGCCCCGACCGTGTTCGGTGGCGCGGATCTGGCCGCGGTGCTGAAGCGCGAGCGGGTGACCCATGCCTTCATCACGCCGGCGGCCCTCGCCTCCGTCGATCCGGCCGGGCTGGACGATTTCCGGGTCGTGGTCGTCGGCGGCGAGGCCTGCCCGCCGGATCTGGTGCAGCGCTGGGCTGTTCCCGGCCGCGCGTTCTGGAACGGCTACGGGCCGACCGAGACCACCATCATGACCAATATCGCCGAGCAGTCGGTGGATCAGCCGGTGCACATCGGGCCCGGTATCCCGACGGTCACCTCGTACGTGCTCGACGAGCGGCTGAACCGCACCGCCACCGGCGCGGTGGGGGAGCTGTACCTCGCGAGCGCGCAGTTGGCGCGCGGGTATCACCAGCAGCCCGCGCTGACCGCTTCGCGTTTCGTGGCGAACCCGTTCGAACCCGGCGCGCGGCTGTACCGCACCGGTGACCTGGTGCGCTGGACCGCCGACGGCGGCATCGAATACATGGGCCGCAACGACTTCCAGGTGAAGATCCGCGGGTTCCGCATCGAACTCGGCGAGATCGACGCGGTGCTCGCGCAGCATCCGGCCGTGGATCTGGCCGTCACCGTCGGGCACGAACTGCCCAGCGGCGGCACCGTTCTCGTGTCCTATGTGCATGCGCGCGACGGGCAGACCGTCACCGCCGAGGAACTCATCGAGCTGGCCGGGCGCAGCCTGCCCGCGCACATGGTGCCCACCGCCGTCATGCTGCTGGACCACATTCCGCTGACCCCGGTCGGCAAGCTGGACCGCCGGGCGCTGCCCGAACCGGTGCTGCGGGCCAAGGAGTACCGGGCGCCGGAAACGCCGGTGCAGCAGGCCATCGCGGACGTGGTGGCCGAGGTGCTGCGAGTGGAGCGGGTCGGCCTCGACGACGATCTGTTCGCCATCGGCGCGGACAGCATCACCTCCATCCAGATCGTGTCCCGGGCGCGGGCGGCCGGTGTCGCCTTCCGGCCCAAGGATCTCTTCGAATCCCGCACCATCGAGGCGCTCGCCGCCGTCGCCGAGACGGTCGATCCGGGCGAGCCCGAGGAACAGCTGGCCACCGGGCCGCTGGTCACCCTCGGCAATGCCGATCTGGCCCGGCTGCGCGCGAAATACCCGAACCTCAACGAGGTCTGGCCGCTCACGCCCTTGCAGTCCGGCATGCTGTTCCATGCGCAGCTGGCCGAATCCTCGGTCGACGCGTACATGGTGCAGTTCGCCATCGATATCGCCGGGCAGATCGAGGTCGACCGGGTGCACGCCGCCGCCCAGGCCATGCTGGACCGGCATGTGAACCTGCGCGCCGTGTTCACCGAGGACGCCGCCGGGAATCCCGTCCAGGTCGTCCTCGACGATGTCGAACTGCCCTGGCAGTACCTGGATCTCAGCGACCGGGATCCGGCCGAGGCGGTCGCCGAGATCGACCGGCTGATGGCCTTCGAGGTGGCGCGGCACTTCGATATGAGCGCCGCGCCGCTCATGCGGATCGCGCTCTACCGCACCGCCGCCGACCGGTACCGGCTCGCCATCACCAGCCACCACATCCTCATCGACGGCTGGTCCATGCCGCTGCTCACGCAGGACATGCTGCTGCTGTACGCCGCCAACGGCGATGCCTCGCAGATCCCGGCCGTGCGGCCCTACCGCGACTACCTGGCCTGGCTGGCCGCGCGCGACCACAGCGCGGCGCGCGAGGCCTGGCGAGAGGCGCTGGCCGGATTCACCGAGCCGACGCCGCTCGCCTCCGTGGACCGGTCCCGCGAAATCGCTTCCGGCATCGGCGAAATCCGCTTCGACCTGCCCGCCGACGCCACCGCGGCGCTGGCCCGGGTGGCCGCCGACGCGGGCGTCACCCTCAATACCGTGGTGCAGGCGGCGTGGGGTCTGCTCATCGCGCGCAGCGCCGACCGCGACGATGTGGTGTTCGGCGCCACCGTGTCCGGCCGCCCGCATCAGCTGGCCGGTATCGAGACCATGGTCGGCCTGTTCCTGAACGCCATTCCGGTGCGGGTGCGGCTCACCGCGGGCAGCACGCTCGCGCAGGTGCTGCGCGCCCTGCAGGACGATCAGGCCGCGCTGCTCGATCATCATCACGTCGGGCTGGGCGAGATCCAGGAGATCGCCGGAGTCGACGGGCTTTTCGACTCCATCGTGGTGTTCTCGTCCTATCCGGTGGACGAGGAATCCCTCGACGATGCCGCCGCGCCCATCGACAATGCGGGCATCCTCGGCGCGTCCTCCACCAACGGCACCCACTACCCGCTCACCGTCATGGCGCAGCCGCACGGCGACGAACTGCGGTTCACGCTCAAGTACCTGCGTGACCTGTTCGACGCGGACGCGGCGCAGGCCGTGGTGCAGCGGCTCACCGCACTGCTGGACCGCTTCGCCGCGGACCCGCAGGCCCGGGTCGCCGATATCGACGCGCTGCTTCCCGCCGAGCGTGCGGAACTGGCCGCGGTCAACGACACGGATGTGCCGGAGCTGCTGGACGATTCGACCCTGCTCACCCTGTTCGACGCCCAGGTGGCGCGGACACCGGACGCCCCCGCCGTCATGTTCGGCGCGACCACCCTGAGCTACGCGGAACTGGATGTCCGTTCCCGGCGGCTCGCGCAGGAACTGACGCTGCGCGGCGTCGGCCCGGAATCCCGTGTCGCCGTGGCCATGCGGCGCAGCATCGACCTGGTCGTGGCCATCTACGCGGTGCTGCGTTCCGGCGGCGCCTACGTTCCGGTGGACCCGGACCATCCGGCCGAGCGCAATGAATACGTGCTCACCAGTGCGACTCCGGTCTGCGTGCTCACCCGCGCCGACGACGATTTCCTCACCGGTTCCGGGGTGCCGCTGTTCTTCGTCGAGGCGCTGGCGGGCGCGGATTCGCTCGTCGACGTGCGGCCCGCGCAGCCGCGGCCGCACAATGCCGCCTACGTCATCTACACGTCGGGTTCCACCGGCCGCCCCAAGGGCGTGGTGATCACCCACCGGCAGATGGCCAATCAGTTCCGCTGGGCGCAGCGCACCTACCCGCACGGTCCCGGGCACGTGGTGCTGCACAAGACGCCCATCACCTTCGACATCTCCACCTGGGAGCTGTTCTGGCCGCTGCAGAACGGCGCGGCCGTGGTGATCGCCGAACCGGACGGGCACCGCGACCCGGCCTATATCGCGCGCACCATCGACGAATACGGCGTCACCTCGGTGCATTTCGTGCCGTCCATGCTGGACGCCTACCTCGACGGCGCCGCCCGCCGGCATCCATCGCTGCGCTGGGTCTTCGCCGCCGGTGAAGCCCTCGCCGCGGAGAGCGCCACGAAATTCGCCGCCGCCCTGCCGGATACGGCCCTCGTCAACTGGTACGGCCCCGCCGAAGCCACCGTCGTCACCGCCCACCCGGCCGAACTGACCGCCGGCAATGCGGTGCCGATCGGCAGCCCCGTCGCCAATACCCGCGTCCACGTGCTGGATCGGCAGCTGCAACCGGTGCCCTTCGGCGCGGCCGGTGAACTCTACGTAGCCGGCGTCCAGCTGGCCCGCGGCTACCTCAGTGCCCCCGCCCTCACCGCGGAACGCTTCGTCGCGCACAGCGACGGCGAGCGGCTCTACCGCACCGGCGACGTGGTCCGCTGGATCCCCATCGAAGCGCGGGGAGGCGGAGCGGATGGTCACGCCCTGGAATACCTGGGCCGCAGCGACTTCCAGGTCAAGCTCCGTGGCCAGCGCATCGAACTCGGCGAGATCGAGACGGTACTGCTCAGCCACCCCGCCGTCCACCGCGCCGCCGTCACTCTGGTGCGCGGCGCGACCGGCGACCGCCTCGTGGCCTACATCGTGCCGGAGGCCGCCGCGGGATCCCGCACCGCGCGGGCGGATTCCACCGCCGCGCTGGACCCGGCATCGCCGGGATCCATTGCGGCACTGTCGGATTACAGCGCGACCGCGCAGGACGCAGTGCCGCCGGGATCTGCTGCGGCGGCGTCGAATTCCGCCGTGCTCGCGGGAGCCGGTACTTCGGTCGCCGAGGTCACGGATGCGGATCTGCTGGCGCATGCGCGGGCGGCGCTGCCGTCGTACATGGTGCCGTCGGCCGTGGTGCGGCTCGAGGCCATGCCGCTCAATGCGTCCGGGAAGCTGGATCGTAAGGCGCTGCCGGTGCCGGAGTTCCAGGCGCGTGCGTACCGGGAGCCGTCGAGTGCGGCCGAGCGCACGGTGGCCGAGGTGTTCGCGGCGGTGCTCGGCGCGGAACGGGTCGGCGCGGACGATGACTTCTTCGAGCTGGGCGGCAACTCGCTGAACGCCACCCAGGTGGTCGCGCGGCTGAGTGCCGCACTGGGCGTGCGGGTTCCGGTAAGGGCCGTGTTCGAAGCGCCCACCGTCGCCGAACTCGCCGCGACCGCGGGCTCGCATGCGGTGTCGCACACCGGTCCGCTGCGGCCCATGCCACGGCCGGAGCTGGTGCCGTTGTCCTATGCGCAGCAGCGCATGTGGTTCCTGAACCGCTTCGACACCGAGGCCGCCACCTACAACCTGCCCATCGCGCTGCGTGTGCAGGGCCCCCTCGACGTGGACGCCCTGCGCGCCGCCGTACACGATCTGGTGGAGCGGCACGAGGTGCTGCGCACCGTCTATCCGGAGCACGAGGGCGTGGGACACCAGGTGGTGCTGGGCGCCGACGATCCGGAAGCCCGCCCGTCGCTGTCCATGATCGACATCACCGAGGCCGAACTGCCCACGGCCGTGGCCGAAGTCGCGTTCTCCGGCTTCGATGTGACCGTGGCGCCTCCGCTGCGGCTGCGTCTGCTGCGCCTGGCCACGGACGATCACGTGCTGGTGTGCGTGGTCCACCACATCGCCGGTGACGGCTTCTCCGGCGGCCCGCTCACCCGCGACCTGATGACGGCCTACCTGAGCCGCATCCAGGGCGCGGAACCGCAGTGGACGCCGCTGCCCGTGCAGTACGCCGACTACGCGCTGTGGCAGCGCGAAACCCTCGGTGACGAAAGCGATGCCGATTCGCTGCTGGCCCGCCAGTTCGCCTTCTGGCACGACACCCTGGCCGGCCTGCCCGACCAGCTGGAGTTGCCGACCGATCGGCCGCGTCCGATCGCGGCCTCCGGCCGCGGCGCCACCTACGCCTTCGATATCGACCCGCACGTGCACGCCGCACTGAACCGGCTTGCGCAGCAGCACAATGCGACCCTGTTCATGGTGCTGCACTCCGCCTTCGCGGTGCTGCTGTCGCGCCTGTCCGGCAGCCGCGATATCGCGGTCGGCGCGCCCATCGCGGGCCGCGGCGAGGCCGAACTGGACAACCTGATCGGCATGTTCGTGAACACGCTGGTGCTGCGCACCGACGTGGACCCGGCGCAGTCCTTCAGCGACCTGCTGACCCGCGCCCGCGGCATCGACCTGGCCGCCTTCGAACACGCCGACGCGCCGTTCGAACGCATTGTGGAACTGCTGGATCCGCCGCGCTCGCAGGCCCGGCATCCGCTGTTCCAGGTCGCGCTGACCCTGCAGAACATGGCGGCCGCCGCGCTCGACCTGCCCGGCGTCTCCGTCACCGATGTCGACCTGAACGTGCCGGTCGCCAAGTTCGACCTGGACGTCACCCTGGTCGAGCGCACCGCCGCCGACGGTGTGCCGCAAGGCATCTCGGGCGGCTTCACCTACGCCACCGATCTGTTCGACGCCGCCACCGTGCGCGTGTTCGCGCAGCGGTTCGTGCGCCTGCTGGTGGCCGTCGCCACCCATCCGGAGACCGCGGTCGGCCGCCTGCCCATGCTGGACAGCGCCGAGACCGACCTGCTCACCCGGGTGGCCCGCGACGAGGTCATGGCCACCGCGCTGCTGCCCGAACTCCTCACTCGCGGTGTGGAACTCGGCCAGGAGCGCATCGCGGTGCGTTACCGCGGCCGCAGCATCAGCTACGGCGAACTCGACGAGGATTCCTCGCGCCTGGCGCGGGTGCTCGTCGCGCACGGCGTCGGCCCGGAGAAGCTGGTCGCCGTCTCCTTCCCGCGCTCCTACGAAATGGTGCTGGCGGTGCTCGCCATCGCCAAGGCCGGCGGCGCGCACGTGCCCATCGACCCCACCTATCCCGAGGACCGCGTGCGCTACATGCTCGCGGATTCCGGTGCGGTCCTGGGCATCACGAGCCGCGAACACCGCGCCGGACTGCCGGACGACACGCAGTGGCTGCTGCTCGACGAACGCGCCACCGTCCAGCAGTGCGCCGAACAATCGGCCCTGCCGGTCACCGATGCGGACCGCCTCGAGCCCCTGGACATGCGGCACCCGGCGTACGTCATCTACACGTCGGGTTCCACCGGAAAACCCAAGGGCGTCACCGTCACCCACGGTGGCCTGGGCGGGCTCTTCGATCACGCCGTCGGGCTGTACCAGCTGCGCGCCGAACACCGGTTCCTGCACATCTGCTCGCCCAGCTTCGACCCGTCGGTGCTGGAGTGGATGGTCGCCTTCGGCACCGGCGCGACCCTGGTGATCGTGCCCGGCGAGATCCTCGGCGGTGTCGAACTCGCCGATCTGATCCGCTCCGAGCAGGTCACGCACGCCATCATCACCCCGGCCGTGCTCGGCTCGGTCGATCCGGCCGGACAGGACCAGCTGGTCATGCTGTCCGTCGGCGGCGATGTCACCACCCCGGAACTGCTGGAGAAGTGGCAGCCGGACCGCAACTACTTCAATGGTTACGGCCCTACCGAAACCACCATCATCTCCTCGTACGCGCGGCTGCGCGCCGGTCGGCACATCACCGTCGGCACGCCGGTGCGCGGCATGTCGGCGCTGGTGCTGGATTCCCGGCTGCAGCCGGTGCCGCCGGGCGTCCCGGGCGAGCTGTACCTCGCGGGCGGCGGCCTGGCGCGCGGTTACTGGAGCCGGCCGGGCCTCACCTCGGAACGGTTCATCGCCAATCCCTGGGGCGCGCCGGGCGCGCGCATGTACCGCACCGGTGACCTGGTGCGCTGGTACGCGCACACCGAACAGCGCAACGGCAATTACGCCGTGCCGTCGGTGAATTGGGAGATCGACTACGTCGGGCGCACCGACTTCCAGGTCAAGATCCGCGGCTACCGCATCGAACTCGGCGAGATCGACGCCGTGCTCGCGCGGCATCCCGAGGTGGAATTCGCCATCACCCTCGGCCGCGAGAACGCCACCGGCTCAACGGTGCTGGTGTCCTACGTGCTGGGCGCGCCCGGCGCCGCAGTGCACGCCGAACAGCTGCGCGAGCACGTCGCGCGCAGCCTGCCCGTGCACATGGTGCCCTCGGCCATCGTCGTACTCGACGAACTGCCGCTCACCCCGGTCGGCAAGCTGGACCGGAAGGCCCTGCCGGAACCCGTGCTGCCCGAGCGCGAATACCGCGCTCCCGCAACACCCGTCGAGATCGCGGTGGCCGCGGTCTTCGCCGATGTGCTCGGCCTCGAACGGGTCGGCGCCGACGACGACTTCTTCGAACTCGGCGGCAACTCGCTCATCGCCATCCGCGTCGCGGCCCGCCTCGGCGCGGACCTCGAGACCCGGGTGCCGGTGCGCATGCTCTTCGACGCACCCACCGTCACCGAACTGGCGGCCGTGCTGGCCACGCACTCCGGAGCGATCCGCCGACCGGCGCTGGTGGCCGGTGCACGGCCGGAACGCATTCCGCTGTCGCTGGCGCAGCAGCGCATGTGGTTCCTGAACCGCTTCGACGCCGCCTCGACCGCCTACCACCTGCCGATCGCGCTGCGGCTGAGCGGCGAACTCGATGTCGCCGCCCTGCGGCAGGCCGTCGCGGACCTGGTGGCGCGGCACGAGGTGCTGCGCACCGTCTACCCCGAAACCGCCGGTGTCGCACACCAGATGGTGCTGCCCGTCGAACGGGCGGTTGTCGACCTCGCACCCGAACAGGTCGAACTCGCGATCCTGCCGGAGCGGATCGCCGCCCTGGTCGCCGCCGAATTCGATGTGACGAGCGAAATCCCGCTGCGCGTCCGCCTCTACCAACTGAGCGCGGACGAACACGTGGTGGCGCTCGTCGCCCACCACATCAGCGCCGACGGCTGGTCCATGGGCCCGCTGGCCCGCGACCTCATGACCGCCTACATCTCGCGCAGTCAGGGCGCCGCCCCGCAGTGGAGCGAATTGCCGGTCCAGTACGCGGATTACGCGCTCTGGCAGCGGGAAACCCTCGGCTCCGAACAGGATCCGGACAGCGTCATCACCGCGCAGGCCGACTACTGGCGCACCCAGCTCGCCGGACTGCCCGACGAACTGAACCTGCCCGCCGATCGCCCGCGCCCGCCGGCGCAATCCTTCCGCGGTGGGGCGGTGACCTTCCCGATCACCCCCGAGGTGCACGAAGGGCTGCGGCGCATCGCGCGTGAGCAGAACGCCACCCTGTTCATGGTGGTGCACAGTGCGCTCGCGGTCCTACTGGCCCGGCTCTCCGGCACGGACGACATCGCCATCGGCACGCCCATCGCGGGCCGCGGCGAGGCCGAACTCGACGATCTCATCGGCATGTTCGTCAACACCCTGGTGCTGCGCACCGCGGTCGACGGCGGGGAATCGTTCACCGATCTGCTCGCCCGCGCCAAGGACGCCGACCTGCAGGCGTTCGCGCACGCGGACATTCCGTTCGAGCGGCTCGTGGAACTGCTCAACCCGGAACGCTCCACGGCGCGTAACCCGCTCTTCCAGGTCGCCCTGTCCTTCCAGAACCTGCCGGACACCGACTTCGAACTGCCGGGCCTGCGCATCGCCGCGCTCGACTCCGGTATCGAGGCCTCCCAGTTCGACCTCTCGCTGACCATGCGGGACACCGGCGCCGACGCGGGCATGCTCGCGCTGTTCACCTATGCGCGAGACCTGTTCGACGAGGCCACCATCGAGGTGTTCGCGCTGCGGTTCACCCGCCTGCTCGAACAGATCGTGGCCGCGCCGGAAGCGCGGGGAGGAGGAGCGACCGCCGTCGGCGATCTGGAGATCCTCTCCGGCACCGAACGCGCCGATCTGCTCAGCCACACCGGCGGCCCGGTCGTGCCCGCCTCCACCCTGCCCGAGCTGCTGCGGGTGACGGTGGCGGCCAACCCGGACGGTGACGCCATCACCTACGCCGGGCGCACCTTCACCTACGCCGAACTCGACGACGCCTCCTCGCGCCTGGCGCGGGAACTC
Organism: Nocardia sp. NPDC020380; assembly: GCF_044386975.1. Taxonomy (NCBI): domain Bacteria; kingdom Bacillati; phylum Actinomycetota; class Actinomycetes; order Mycobacteriales; family Nocardiaceae; genus Nocardia; species Nocardia sp. NPDC020380. The sequence goes on from NZ_JBIRVQ010000006.1 coordinate 130,923, forward strand.
ATCGCGCAGGGCGCGGGACCGGATGTCCGTGTGGCCATGGCCATTCCGCGTTCGGTGGAATCGGTGCTGGCCATGTGGGCCATCACCAAGACCGGCGCGGCCCTGGTGCCCGTCGACCCGACCTACCCGGCCGACCGGATCGCCCACATGGTGAGCGATTCCGGCGTGCGCTTCGGCATCGCCATGGCGGGCGCCATTCCGGCGCTGCCCGAACTGCCCGGCCCCTGGCTGGCGCTGAACACCCCCACGTTCGCCGCCGACGTCGAGAATCATTCCGGCGCCACCATCACCGACGCCGACCGGCGGGCGCCGCTGCGGCCCGGCAATATCGCCTACATCACCTACACGTCCGGTTCCACCGGCGTGCCCAAGGGCGTCGTGGTCACCCACGCCGGTCTCGCCAACTACAGCCAGGCGCAGCTGGACCGCTACCAGCTCGACTCGTCCTCGCGCACACTGCATTTCGCGTCGCCCAGCTTCGACGGCGCCATGATGGAGATCCTGCTGGCCGCCGGGCCCGCCGCCACCATGGTCGTGGTCCGGCCGGGTGTCTACGGCGGTGAGGAACTCGCCGAGATCCTGCGCACCGAACGCGTCACCCACGCCTTCATCACCACCGCGGCCGTCGCCACCATGGACCCGACCGGCCTCGACGACCTGAAGGTACTGGCCGCGGGCGGCGAGGCCATGCCGTCCGACATGGTCGCCAAGTGGACCGTGCCCGGCGCCGACGGCCGCGTCCGCGCGTTCCACAATGTGTACGGGCCCACCGAGACCACCATCGTCACCAATATGAGTCACCCGCTGTCCGCGGGCGATCCGCTCGTCATCGGCGGGCCCATCCGCGGCGTGCAGGAACTCGTGCTCGACGCGCGGCTGCGGCCGGTGCCGGAGGGCGTCTCCGGTGAGCTGTACATCGCGGGCATCCAGCTGGCCCGCGGCTACCACGATCGGCCCGGGCTCACCGCCGAACGGTTCATCGCGCACCCGTACCTCGAGGGCGCGCGCATGTACCGCACCGGTGACGTGGTGCGCTGGCGTGCCGACGGCACCGGGCGGCCCGCCATCGAATACGTGGGGCGCAACGACTTCCAGGTGAAGATCCGCGGCTTCCGCATCGAACTCGGCGAGATCGACGCGGCCCTCGTCGCGCACGACACCGTCGACTACGCGCTGACCGTCGGCCACAAGACCGAAGCCGGGGCCACCATTCTGGTCTCCTACGTGCTGCCCGTCGCCGGCCGCGAGATCGACACCGACGCGCTCACCACGGATCTCGCGGTGCGGCTGCCGGAATACATGGTGCCCGCGTCGATCATGGTGCTGGACGCCATCCCGCTCAACCCGGTCGGCAAGGTCGACCGGCGGGCACTGCCGGAACCGGTGCTCACCACGCGTGAATTCCGTGCTCCCAGTGGGGAAGCCGAACTCGCCGTCGCCAAGGTCTACGCCGATGTGCTGGGCGTGGAACGCGTCGGCGCGGACGACGACTTCTTCGAACTCGGCGGTAATTCGCTGCTCGCCACCCAGGTCGCGGCCCGCCTCGGCGCGGCCCTCGACATCCGGGTACCGGTGCGCACCCTGTTCACCGCCTCCACCGTCGCCGGGCTGGCCGCCGAACTCGCCGCGCTGGAAGGCACCGGCGGGCGCAAGGCGCTCACCGCACAGCTACGGCCGGAAGCGATTCCGCTGTCGCTGGCCCAGCAGCGCATGTGGTTCCTCAACCAGTTCGACCCGGCCTCCGCCGCCTACAACGTGCCCATCGCGGTGCGGCTGCGCGGCGATCTGGACACGGACGCCCTGCAGCAGGCCGTCGCCGATGTCATCGAACGGCACGAGACGCTGCGCACCGTCTACCCGCAGCCCGCGGACGCCGGTACACACGGCAATCCGCCCGCACAGGTGATCCTGCCCGCGGCACAGGCGGTTCCGGACCTCACGCCCATCCCGGTGAGCCCCGCCGAGGTGGTCGCCCGCGTGATCGAGGTCATCGCACCGGGCTTCGACGTCACCACCGAAGTGCCGTTGCGCGCCAAGCTGTTCCGGCTCGACACCGAACCCGCCGAACACGTGCTGGTCTTCACCGCCCACCACATCGCGGCGGACGGCTGGTCCATGGGACCGCTCACCCGCGACGTCATGCTCGCCTACGCGGCCCGCGCCAACGGCCAGGAACCGATGTGGCAGCCGCTGCCCGTGCAGTACGCGGACTTCGCGCTCTGGCAGCGCGAGGTACTCGGCGCCGAGGACGACCCGTCGAGTCTCATTGCGGCACAGGCGGATTACTGGCGCACCCAGCTCGCCGACCTGCCCGACGAGACCAACCTGCCCTCGGATCGCCCGCGCCCGCCGGTGCAGTCCTTCCGCGGCGGCGCGGTCGCCTTCCCGATCAGCCCCGAACTGCGGCACGGCCTGCAGGACATCGCGACCGGCCGCAACGCCACCATGTTCATGGTGCTGCACGCCGCCCTCGCGGTCTTCGTCTCCCGCCTGGCCGGCGTGAACGACGTCGCCATCGGCACGCCCATCGCGGGTCGCGGCGAGGCCGAACTCGACGATCTCATCGGCATGTTCGTCAACACCCTGGTGCTGCGCACGGCCGTCGACGGCGGGGACACCTTCACCGAACTGCTGGACCGGGCCAAGGACACCGACCTGCAGGCGTTCGCGCACGCGGACATTCCGTTCGAGCGGCTCGTCGAACTGCTCAACCCGGAACGCTCCACCGCGCGCAACCCGCTCTTCCAGGTGGCCTTGTCCTTCCAGAACCTGCCCACCGGCACCTTCGAACTCCCCGGGCTGACCGTCTCACCCGTCGAATTCGATGTGGAGATCGAGAAATTCGATCTGCAGCTGACCGTCAGCGACGGCGGTGACGCCGGCATGCACGCCATCCTCACCTTCGCGCGGGACCTGTTCGACCCGGTCACCGCCGAGGAGTTCACACAGCGGTTCACCCGCCTGCTCGAACAGATCGTGGCCGCGCCGCAGGCGCTGGTCGGCGATCTGGAACTGCTGGCCCCGGCCGAACGCGCGGACCTGCTGGACCGCACCGGCGGCCCGGCCGTCCCGCCCGTCACCCTGCCGGAACTGCTGCGCGCCGCTGTCCTCGCCAACCCGAAGGGCCCGGCGGTCTCGCTGCACGGACGGTCCTTCAGCTACGGCGACCTGGACGCGGCCTCGTCGAAGCTGGCGCGCGAACTCATCGTGCAGGGCGCCGGACCCGAAGTGCGGGTGGCCGTGGCGATCTCGCGGTCCATCGAATCGGTGCTGGCCATCTGGGCCGTGATCAAGACCGGTGCGGTCTTCATCCCGGTCGACCCCGACTATCCGGCCGATCGCATCGCGCACATGGTGAGCGACTCGGGCGCGGCGTTCGGTCTCATGCTGTCGGTCAAGTCCCCGGACCTGCCGCCCATCGACACCCTGACCGGGTGGATCGCACTGGACAACCCGCGCTTCATCGCGCAGGTCGAAACCCGCGCGGCCACCCCGGTCACCGACGCCGACCGGCTCGCGCCGGTGTCGCCGCAGCAGGCGGCGTACATCATCTACACCTCGGGCTCGACCGGCCTGCCCAAGGGCGTCATCGTCACCCACGCGGGCCTGGCGAACTTCCGGGCCGAGCAGAACGAGCGCTACGGGCTCGACTCCTACTCGCGCGCACTGCATTTCGCATCGCCGTCGTTCGACGCGTCGGTGCTGGAATACCTGCTCGCCATCGGTGCGGGCGGTGCCCTGGTCATCGTGCCGCCGGGCATCTACGGCGGCGAGGAACTGGCCGAGGTGATCCGGCGCGAACGGGCGACGCACGCGTTCATCACGCCCGCCGCCCTGTCCACCTTCGGACCGGCCGGACTGGATTCGCTGCGGGTACTGGTCGCCGGCGGTGAAGCCGTACCGGCCGATCTGGTGGAGAAGTGGGCGGTGCCGCTGGCGGACGGCACGATTCGCGCCTTCCACAATGGTTACGGTCCCACCGAGACCACCATCATGACCAATATCAGCGACGCGCTGACCCCGGGCGATCCGGTCACCATCGGCGCCCCGATCCGCGGCATGCAATCGCTGATCCTGGACGACCGGCTGCGGCCGGTGCCGGAAGGCGTTGCGGGCGAGCTGTATCTGTCCGGCATCCAGCTGGCGCGCGGCTACCACGCGCGACCCGGACTGACCGCCGAACGGTTCGTGGCCAACCCGTATGTCGACGGTGCCCGCATGTACCGGACCGGTGACGTGGTGCGCTGGCGCACCGACGACGACGGCCAGGCCGTCGTGGAATACGTGGGCCGCAATGACTTCCAGGTGAAGATCCGCGGCTTCCGCATCGAGCTCGGCGAGATCGACGCGGCCCTGGTCGCGCACGACACCGTCGACTTCGCGGTAACCGTCGGGCACAAGACCGACGCCGGGGCGACCATCCTGGCCTCCTACGTGCTGCCCGTCGCCGGTCGCGAGATCGACGTCGACGCACTCCTCGAGTTCGTGTCCGGCAGGCTGCCCGAGTACATGGTGCCCACCGCGGTCACCGTGCTCGACGCCGTGCCGCTCACCCCGGTCGGCAAGCTCGATCGCGCCGCGCTGCCGGAACCCGTACTGCGGCAACGCGAATACCGGGCTCCGCGCACTCCGCTGGAAGAAGCCGTCGCCAAGACCATCGCCGAAGTCCTCGGCATCGACCAGGTCGGCATCGACGACGACTTCTTCGCGCTCGGCGGCACCTCGCTGCTGGCCACCCAGGTGGTCAGCCGGCTGCGGGCGCTCACCGGCGCCCAGGTCATGGTGGCGTGGTTCTTCACCGGGCCCACCGCGGCCGGGCTCGCGGCGCAGATCGTGGCCGCGCTGGAGAGCGAGCACGACTACGACTCGGCCTCCGAGGCCGCGCTCGCCGTCGTACTGCCGATTCGGGCGACCGGTACCCGCACACCGCTGTTCTGCCCGCCGCCCATGTCCGGAATGGCCTGGTGCTACGCCGGTCTCGCGCGGGTGCTGCCCGAGGATCAGCCGATCATCGGCCTGCAGTCGCCGGTGTTCACCGAAATCGATTACGCGCCGACGTCATTGCGGGAGGTGGCGCGGCGGTACATCGCCGAGATGCGCGCCATCCAGCCCGAGGGGCCGTACCGGCTCGCCGGGTTCTCCCTCGGCGGCACCCTGGCCCAGGCCATTGCCACCGAACTCCAAGCCGACGGCGACAAGGTCGATCTGGTGGCGATCCTGGACACGTTCCCGGACATGGAATTCGCGGACTTCCGCGACGCCATCATCGACGAATTCGCGCAGCTGGGCATCGGGCCCGAGGCGTTCCCCGACGGGGATCTCCTCGAACTCAGCGAGGAGGCGCTCGCCGCACTGCACGCGGCGCTGCCCACCGACCTGGGCGTGCTCACCCTCGAACGGGTGCGGCGCATCTACCAGGGTGCGGTGCGGACGGTCGCGCTGCGCACCGAGCATCGGGCGGGCGTCTTCGTCGGCGATATCGAACTGTTCTACGCCGAGGTGCCGACCGAGGGGTATGAACAGCGCTCCCCGGAGGAGTGGCGGCCGTACACCACGGGCCGGATCACTGTGCACTCCATGCCGTTCCGGCATCAGCTGCTCATCACCGCGGAGGCCTTCGCGCTCATCGGCCCGCAGCTGACCGAACTCCTCGACGCCGCCGACCGCAAACGCGACACCCGGGACATTCCGGACACCGGCGACGACTGGGCCGTCACCCAGGTCCTCCCCGTCATCCGCCCCGAAGACCTCGTACCGGTCAAGCTGCTTTCCGACACGCACCCGGAACTCGCCGAGTCCCAGCCGAATCCGGCCGACGACCCGGAATCCGAAGTTTATGCTCCCGCAAATGGGGAAACGGCCGACAGGAAATCGGCACAAGCAGGGGAAACCACGGAACCGGACGACCCGGAACCCGTCACCACCACACCGGCACCCGAATCCACCTCCGCCACAACCACTCAGCCGACCGCAGTCGAGGCGGACGAGACTGCCGCAGCGCGGACCGGTGCAGCCGGCTCGGAGCGGACTGCCGCCACCGGTGACGCTGCCACGGCGGCGGCCGGGGACTCCGCGGCCGAGTCGGCTGGGGTTCGGCCCGTGCACATGGGGCCGAGACTCACTGCGGTGGGGGAGGTTTCGGCATTGCCCGCCGGTGCGATGACGCTGCTGGAGCTCGAGCCGTCGGGATTGTGGGTGCGGGCCATCACCCTCGATATCGCGGCCGGGATCTCCGGTAGCCGGGTGCGGCGGTCCGTGGCCACGCTGCTGGATCGGCATCCGGGACTGTGGGCGCGATTGCGGCGCGACGGGGAAGCCGCCGTGCTGGACATTCCGGCGCAGCAGCCGCGTGGCGCGGCTGTCGTGTGGCAGCTGGATCCCTCGGTCGAGGCCGTCGGCGATCCGGTGGAGGCCGTGATCCACGCCGCCGCAGCGGAACTCGACCCCGAGAAGGGGTACAACATCCGCTTCGTCCTGATGGAGAACGCCGCCGCCAACACCGCCAACGCCGCCGACCCGGACGAACGCCCCGCGGCCATCCTGGTCGTGGTCGCCAACGGCCTGGTCGTCGACGACACCTCGTGGCGCACCGTCATCGAGGACCTCACCGCCTCCTGGTCCGGCGGCCACGCCACCCCGCCCAGCGCCGACGCCCACCCGGTCGGCATCGCGGGCGCCCTCGCCGACCGCGCCCTCGACCCGGGCACCGTCGCCGAATTGGGCTGGTGGCGTACCGAACTGGCCGGCGCCCTCCCCGGCGTCTCCCCGGAACAGGTGGCCGCCGACGGCCGCCTCGGCGGTCGCGGCCGCGTCTCGGTGACCATCACCGGTGAGGGCGCGGCAGCCGTGGACATGGCGGCCCGCCGCTACCGCGCCACCATCGACGAGGTCCTGCTGGGCGCGCTCGCCGTGGCCCTGCTCGACCCGGGCGCCGAATCCGCCCGCGACACCGCGGGTTCGGTGGTGCGCCTCGTCGCCGACGGGCGGCTGCCCGGCGATCCGGCCGGACTGCGCACCGTCGGCGCGTTCAGCACCACCTACCCGTTCCCGCTGCGCCTGGACGATATCGACTTCGCCCAGGTGCGAGCGGGCGGCCGGGACGCCGGCTCGGTCATCGAGCAGATCCGCGACCGATGCCGCGAAGTGCCTTCGCGCGGTGTCGGATTCGGGCTGCTCGCGCACCTGAACTCGGCCACCGTGGCCGATATCGCCGCCCTGCCGGTCGGCCGCATCGGCTTCCGCTACCGCGATCTGCGCCCGGCCCGGGTCTACCCGGAACCGGTCGCCGACGACCTGTACCTGGACGTCACCGTCGACACCAGCCAGGACGGCCTGGTGGCCCGCTTCGACTTCGCGGGTGCGGTTCTCGACCTCGAACAGGTCAAGAAACTGGTCGAAGGCTGGGTGCAGGCGCTCGGCGGACTCGCCGAACACGGCCGCTCCGCGGGGCAGTGACACCACTCTGCGGGCCGGCAGTGACACGCCCGCACCGGACCGCAGTGACGGAGCAGCGCAGCGTAATTGCGACATAGCAGGCGGGCCGGACGGAATCGATGACATTCCGTCCGGCCGGTGCGTCCATCCCAGCGATCAACCCGTAACATGGGGCGCTGTCGCGGCGATTGGATAGGCCGTACGGTCTGTCAGGGTCGGCCATCTACACCGGAGCACCCGGCCGCGGGGTCTGCCGACCTGCAAATCGACACGAGATGAAGGTGCGAAACATTGATTCGTCGAACTGTCCGGAACGGGGTAGCGCGCCGCCGTGGCGCCAAGGCCGCGGCCTTCCTCGCCGCCACAGCGGTTCTCACCGGCCTCATGACCGGCATCGGTGGCGGCACCGCCTCCGCTGACCCGATCATCGACGGCAAGAAGCTCCTGGCGGATCCGGTCTCGCCCGACGGGTCGAAGATCACCAAGGCCGAGATGAAGGACGGCCGGAACATCCGGCTCTACGTCTACTCCGCGGCCATGGACGCCACCTACCCGATCGATGTGCAGCGTCCCTCCGACGCGTCCGTCCCGCGCCCCACCCTGTACCTGCTCAACGGTGCGGGCGGCGGCCAGGACAGCGCCACCTGGGTGCACAACACCGATATCGTCAGCGGCTTCCTCGGTGACAAGAACGTCAATGTCATCCAGCCCATCGGCGGCAAATGGTCCTACTACCAGGACTGGGACAAGACCGACCCGACGCTGGGCGTCAACAAGTGGACCACCTTCTTCACCCAGGAACTCCCGCCGCTGATCGACGCCGCGCTGGGCACCAACGGCGTGAACGCCGTCGCCGGCATCTCGACCTCCGGCACCACCGTGCTCACCCTCGCCGAGGCCAAGCCGGACCTGTACAAGTCCGTCGCCGCCTACTCCGGCTGCGCGCAGATGGCCGACCCGGTCGGCCGGGAGTTCATGCGCCTCACCGTCGACACCTGGGGTGGCGGCGATCTGACCAATATGTACGGCGACGACAACTCCCCGGAGTGGGCCGAGCACGATCCGGTCATCAATGCCGAGAAGCTGCGCGGCATGAACCTCTACATCTCGTCCGGCAGCGGCCTGCCCGGCCAGTACGACACCCTCAACGGTCAGTACGCGCTGCCCGGCGCCTACGGCCTGGCCAACCAGATGATCATCGGTGGCGCCATCGAGTCCGGCACCAACTTCTGCAGCCACAATCTGATGAACAAGCTGAACTCGATCGGCATCCCGGCCACCTACAACTTCCCGCCCACCGGCACCCACTCGTGGGGCTACTGGCGGGACGACTTCATCAACTCCTGGCCGGTCCTGGCCCAGGGCCTCGGCATCTGATCCGAACCAGCGCATACTTGACCGCCCCGGCGTATTACGCCGGGGCGGTTTCTTTTTGTGGTCTCGTCATGCGGTCCAGTTCACAGTTTCACGGCCTTAACAAAAAAGTTCGGGTACCCGTAAACTATGGAAATGAGTACCAGCGTGGCCGAACATCGCACGGCGTTCCAACGAGCCAGATCCGCCTCGCTGCTCCTGGGGCCCGCCTTCGTCGCGGCCATCGCCTACGTCGACCCGGGTAACGTCGCCTCCAATGTCAGCGCCGGCGCGCAGTTCGGCTACCTGCTGGTCTGGGTCATCGTCATGGCCAATGTGATGGCCGGGCTGGTGCAGTTCCTCTCCGCCAAACTCGGACTCGTCACCGGCAGATCCCTGCCGGAACTGGTGCGGGACAAGGCCAGTGGGCCGGTTCGCCTCGCCTACTGGGGGCAGGCCGAAATCGTCGCCATGGCAACCGATCTCGCCGAGGTGGTCGGCGGTGCCATCGCACTGAAACTGCTGTTCGGACTGCCGCTGCTGCTGGGCGGCGTCATCACCGGCGTGGTCTCGCTGGGCCTGCTCGCCATTCAGAACCGGCGCGGGCAGCAACCCTTCGAACGCATCATCCTCGGCATGCTCGGCATCATCTCCATCGGATTCCTTGCCTCCGTGGTCATTTCACCGCCCTCCGCCTCCGGCACCCTGGAGGGCCTGATACCCCGCTTCGACGGCAGCGAGAGCGTGCTGCTGGCCGCCGCCATGATCGGCGCGACCGTCATGCCGCACGTCGTCTACCTGCACTCCGGCATGTCCCGCGACCGGCACGGGCATCCGGAACCCGGCCCGGCGCGCAAGCGGCTGCTGCGCATCACCCGCTACGACGTCGGCCTCGCCATGCTGCTGGCCGGCGCGGTGAACCTGGCCATGCTGCTCATGGCCGCCAATACCCTGCGCGGCCGCGAGGGCGTGGACACCATCGAGGGCGCCCATGCGGCCGTACGGGATTCGCTCGGACCGCTCGCGGGTCTGCTGCTGGCCGTCGGACTACTGGCTTCCGGGCTGGCCTCCACTTCGGTCGGCGCGTACGCGGGCGCCATGATCATGCAGGGCCTGCTGCATCGTGGCATTCCACTCGTGGTGCGCCGCGTGGTCACCCTCATCCCGGCGCTGGCCGTGCTCGCCGCCGGCGTCGACGCGACGCGGGCGCTCATCATCTCCCAGGTCGTCCTGTCCTTCGGCATTCCGCTGGCGCTGATCCCCCTGGTCCGCTTCACCAGCAATCGGGAGCTGATGGGGGACAACGTGAATCACCGCGTCACCACGGCGCTGGCCTGGCTGGTGGCGGCGGTCATCAGCGTCCTCAATATCCTGCTGATCTACTTGACCGTGAAGGGCAACTGATCCCTATTCCCCGAAAACCGCCTTGCGTTTTCCGAGCATGGCGGCCACCCCCTCGGCGAAGTCGGGCTGCTGCAGCAGTTCCACCTGGCCCTTCCGCTCGGCCGCCAGCACGGCATCGAGCGGAGTCAGGGTGGCGGTATTGAGGGCGCGTTTGGTGAGTTCCAAGGCCCGGCGTGGACCGTGAGCAATCTTGTCCACGGCGGCCTCCACCTTCGCGTCCAGTTCCGCCTCCGGGTAGACCCCGGCGATCAGGGCATGCTTCACGGCCTCGGTCACGGGCAGCCGATTCCCCAGCAATGCCATCTCGGCCGCCAGCGGGCGTCCGGCCGCCGCCGCGACCATGGCCGCCGCGCCGCCGTCGGGCATGATGCCGATATTGATGAACGCCAGCAGCAGATACGCCTCCTCGGAGGCGTAGGTGAGGTCGGCGGCCAGCGCGAGGGCGACGCCGATGCCCGCGGCCGCGCCCCGCACCCGGGCAATGACCGGAATAGGCGCGTCCACAATGGATTTCACCATCGCATTGGCGGCGACCATGGTCTGATCGGCGGTGTCTTCGTCGATCGAATCGCCGCTCACCGACAGATCGGCGCCGGTGCAGAAGTCGCCGCCCTCGCCGGTCAGTACGATCACCCGGACCGCGGGATCCGCCGACGCCGCGCGTATGGTGTCGCCGAGCCCGAGCATGGTGGCGTAGTCGATGGCGTTCTTGCGCTTGGGGTTGGTGAGCGTGATGCGTAGCACCCGCTTGTCCAGAACCGCCGTGTAGCCAGTGGTGGTCGCGGTATAACGCCCACCCGTCGCCCGGCCACCGCCCCCCGAGGAATCGCTGCGCGATACTGTAGCCATTTTTCGCTCCTAGCTCCGCGTGCGGTACGCACGCGGAGCGATATGTTCACTTTTGCGAATTGTGGTTAACTTAGGGGCGTCCGTCCGGCGGTGTCAACAGCCGGAGCCACTGAGAAGGAGAAACCGCATGGTCGCCGACAGCAGCGAGGCAGGCCTCGCTTCCGCGCGACCCGACGGCGAATCCGGACCGCGGCGCCGCCCCAAGAATCGTAAGGCGCAGATTGTCCGCGTCGCCGCGCGCGCCTTTGCTGAGCGGGGCTATCACCCCGTCGGCGTGGATGAGATCGCCGCCGAGGTCGGAATCTCCGGCCCGGCCCTCTACCGGCACTTCACCAACAAGTACGCGCTGCTCGTCGCCGCCGCCGAAATGGGCGCACAGCATCTGCTGGACGCCGCCCGCGCCGCCGACGATCCGGCCCTGGAACCGGAACCGCGACTCACCGCCCTGATCCGCGGCATCGCCGAGTACACCATCGACGTGCGCCGCGAGGGCGGTCTCTACCGCTGGGAACGCCGCTACCTGGAACGCGAGGACCGCGCCCGCATCCGCGTCATCTACACCGAACTCCACGAAACCGTCGAAGCGCCCATCGCCGCGCTCTACCCCGACGCCGACCCGGCCGACAGCCAGCTCCGCGCCGCCGCCGTGCTCAGCGTCATCGGCAGCATCACCGCGCACCGCACGGCCCTGTCCACCACGCGTCTGGTCAACCTGATCAACGACATCTGCTGGGACATCCTGCGCGTCGAACTGCCGCCCGCCCCGCCCGCGGTCGCCGGCGACCCGATCCTGCGCGGCCTGCCGGTCATCTCCAAGCGGGAGCAACTGCTCACCGAGGCCATCCGCATCTTCGGCCGGCAGGGCTATCACGAGGCCAGCATCGAGGAGATCGGCGCCGCGGCCGGTATCAACGCCTCCAGCGTCTACCGCTACTTCAGCAGCAAGGCCGATCTGCTCGCCGCCGCCTTCCACCGCACCGGCGAACGCGTCGCCATCGCCAATACGGAAGCCTTGTCCGAGGCCACCTCTCGCGCCGACGCGGCGGTCCGCATCGCCGACCGCTTCGCCCGCATGACCTTCGCCATGCCGGAGATCCTGCCCGTCTACTTCTCGGAATTCTCGAACATCCCGGCCTCCGAACAACATCGGCTCCGATCCATCCAGCGCCAGAACGTCCTGGAGTGGGCCAACCTGCTCGACGGCGATCAGGTGGAGGCCCGCTTCCGCGTGCACGCCGCCATCGGCCAGGTCATCGATGTCGGCCGCCGCATCCGCTTCGACGGCCGCCCGCAGAACCTGGCCCGCGTCAGCGCACTCATGCGCGCGGTGCTGCTCGGCGCCAATGCCGCCGCCGAATAGCGCTGCCCGGCAAGGCTGAACCACGCCGCGTGGCGGGCTGAATCCCGCCGCGTTGCGGGCCGTAGTCCGCTGCGTGGCAGGCCGGAGTCCGCGCTGGGCAGGGCCGATGACCGGGGCTCGGCCGAATGCCCCCGCGGGGAAAACCGGACATTGCTGCCGGGCAGGGCCCACCCCGCCCTACCGCGGCATCGTCTGTGTCACACCCGATGTCGTAGGCGGAAGAGCGCCCGGGCCACCCGCAGACGCTGCGGATGACGTTCGAAGGTGCCCAGGGTGACCTGATCGGTCGGGTGCTTGTCGCTGATGGTCTGGGCGCGGGTGAACAGTTCCGGTGTGAGCGGGTCCCGCGTGCGGCCGGGGCCGTGGATGCCGTAGACCGGCGTGGAATTGACGGTGACCAGTTCGGTGCGCAGCCGCCCCGCGAAGTCCGGCACGCTCCGTACGTCCCGCGTGAAAACCGCTACGGGAAGCGGGGTTTCGGCGGCATTGATGCGTTCGGCGGCCTCGTCCATGTCGGCCACGCGGTCGATGATCAGTACCGGGCCCACCGCTTCCCCGGTCACGGCGGAACTCGTATCGGGCACATCGGTGAGCACGATCGGCTCGATGTACGGCTCCCGGATGGAGTCCAGTCCGCCCACCAGTGCGTGACCGCCGCGGCTGAGCGCATCGCGAACCTGCTTGCGTACCAGGTCGATCTGCGCCTCGACCAGCATCGGGCCGTACGAGGCGCGCTTGTCCGCGCCGGGCCGCAGCCGCTGGGCCTGATCGGCGACCAGTTCGAGGAACGGGTCGTAGACGGAATCCGCGACGTACGCGATGTGCACCCCGGCCGGATGCTGGCCGGAATTCGCCATGGCCCCGTACACCGCTGCCGCCGCCGCGGTATCGAGCCGCGCGTCGACCTGCACCACCATCGCGCCGCGTCCGCCGGGCTCCACGGTCAGGGGAGTTCCGGACTGCGCGCACAGCACCGACAATTCGCGGGCGCCCGCGGGGGAACCGGCGTACGCGATCTTGTCGAGGCGGGCGCGGGTGAGCGCGGCGGCCGTGGTGCTGTCACCGGTGACCACTTGCAGCACAGGCTGATTCGGCGCCAGATGACTCCAGGTGTCGGCGATCCACGCGCCCACACCGGGGGTCAGTTCACTGGGTTTGAAGACCACGCTGTTGCCGCCCGCCATGGCGGATGCGATCGAATTCATCGGTGTGAGAACGGGATTGTGCCACGGCCCCAGCACCCCCACCGTGCCCAGCGGCAGCCGCGCCACCGAGCCGTTGCGGTCGCGGCGGAAGCGGGCGGCGACCCGGCGGCCGAGCATCCGTTCGGCATGGCGGGCAACCCAATCCAGTTGTTCCACCGCGAGCGTCACCTCGATGGCGGCGTCCATCCGGGGTTTGCCGGTCTCGCTGCTGATCAGCTCCACCAGGTCCCGGGTGCCGCGGGCGATGCTGCGTTTCCAGTCCAGCAGCCAGCGTTTGCGGCCGTCGAATCCGATTGCGGCCCACCACTGCTGGGCGGTGCGCGCGGAACGGACGGTGCGGGTGAGCTCACCCGCACCCATGACGGCGTATTCGCCGAGCACCTCTCCGGTGCGTGGATCGTAGGAGGTGAGGACCTTCGGTCTGCTCGCCCCGGTACGCGCTGCGCGCGGCTGTTCGGAACGAGCCTGCGCGGATTCGGCCATGGTTACCCTCTCGCGGCCATTGAACTACTCCCCGCTTCGCCAGACTATGGTTCGAGTCGCAGATGCGACAAGGTAGCGAAATCACTGCATACCGCCCGGTCCGCGCCTGGATCAGCGGCTATGCGGTGACCGATCGGTTTGTGACCAAGGACACGTTTGCCCAATAACTGCTTTGGCGAAGGAAAGGTCCCGTTCCAGACTCGCCTGTAACATCACGGCCGACGGTGTGGATCATCCCGGGAGGGATGTGGGGACCCGTCCGACGGGGCGTCAGAAAATCGTGCCCGCCCAGCAATAGTGGAGAGTTGATGCCGAGCTTGGACAGACCGGATTCGAAAACGCCGCACCCGGAAACCGGCGTCGGAGACCCGGCCGTATATGTCGAAGACGTCCGCAAGTCATTCGGCGAGGTGCACGCCTTGCGCGGCATCTCCTTCACCGCCGACCGCGGCCGCGTACTCGGCATCCTCGGGCCCAACGGCGCCGGCAAGACCACCACGGTCAAGATCCTCTCCACCCTGCTGCGCCCCGACTCCGGCATCGCCCGCGTCGCCGGGCACGACGTCCGCAAGGACCCCGCGGCGGTCCGGCGATCCATCATGATGACCGGACAGTTCGCCGCCCTTGACGAAAATCTCTCCGGCCGCGAGAACCTCGAACTCTTCGGCCGCCTCATGGGCCTCGGCCGCAAGGACGCCCGTCGCCGCGCCGACACCCTGCTCGAGGAATTCGATCTCACCGGCGCCGGCCGCCGCGCCGTCCGCCACTACTCCGGCGGCATGCGCCGCCGCGTCGACATCGCCTGCGGGCTCGTCGTCCGGCCCGAGGTCGTCTTCCTCGACGAACCCACCACCGGCCTGGATCCCCGCAGCCGCCAAGGCGTGTGGGACCTCGTCACCGCCCTCAAGAACCAGGGCATCACCGTCCTGCTGACCACGCAGTACCTCGAAGAGGCCGACGTGCTCAGCGACAACATCATCGTCATCGACAAGGGCACCGTCATCGCCGAAGGCACCGCCGACGCCCTCAAGCAGAAGACCGGCGGCAGCTACTGCGAGATCGTGCCGCTCGACCCGACCCAGCTGAGCCGTGTCGCCGAGGCGCTCGGCGATCTGGTGCCGGCCGCGGTCCTCGCGGATATCGGTGGCCACGACCGGCTTTCGATCCCCGCGCCGGACGGGGCCGCCACCCTGTCCGACGCGCTACGCCGGCTCGACGGCGTCGGCATCGAACTCGCCGACATCGGGCTGCGGCGGCCCTCTTTGGACGACGTATTCCTTTCCCTCACAGGGCATTCCGGCACTCCGGAAATCGAAGCGGGAGAGTCGCAATGAGCGCCCCCGCGACCACCGCCGCCGACCTCTTCACCGACGTCCCCCCCACCCGGCCCAACAGCTTCGCGCAGTGGCGGGCGCTCACCGGGCGCATCGTCTGGGTCATGGCCACCAAGGGCGAACTCGTCGTCGCGGCCATCACACCGCTGGTGTTCGCCGTCGGCTTCTACCTGCCGCTCAAATTCGTCATGCAGGTCAAGGGCATTCACTACGCGCAGTACGTCATGCCGATCATCGTGCTGCAGACCATGTCCTTCACCATGATGTCGAACGCGCAGCTTGCCGCATTCGAGACCTTGACCGGACTCAATATGCGCATGCAGACCATGCCGATCGGCAAACTGGTGCCACTGCTGTCCCGCTTGTCCGCGGGCCTGGTGCGGTCGGTGACCTCGCTGGCCGCCGCCATCGGCTGGGGCTACATGATCGGCTTCCGATTCATCGCCGGTCCGGGACAGGCCGTGCTGTTCTGTGCGTTCTCGCTGCTGGTCGGCACCGTGCTGGCGATCGGGGCGGACGGACTCGGATCGCTCACGAAGAGTCCCGAATCCCTCAGTCAGGCGCTGACCCTGCCCACGCTCATCTTCGGCATGCTGTCCTGCGGATTCGTTCCGGAAGCCGGTTTCCCGGAGTGGATTCGGCCGTTCGCCCGTAATCAGCCCATCTCGCAGTTCTCCTACGCGCTGCGTGACATGGCCCAGGGCGGCGTGACATGGCATGTGTTCTGGGTGCCGCTCGTCTGGCTGATCGGCCTCGCGGTCGTATTCCTGCCGATGGCGGTCTGGGCGAGTGTGAGGCGATCATGACCACAGTCGAGGCCGGTGTGGCCGAAAAGGATTGGGCCGGATACCAGCCGCTGCCCGAGGTGAAGCCGCGCTCCGAGCGGACGATCGGGATCTGGGCGGAGCAGACCCTCATCCAGACCAAGCGGTTGCTGATCGGGTGGTCCAGGGACCCCGCTACCGCGGTCCAGGCCCTCATCTACCCGGCCCTCACATTGCTCATGTTCCATGTGGTGCTGGGCGATACGATCAGCTCCGTCACCGGAATCCCCGCCGTCTACGGGCAGGTGCCGATGGTCATGCTGGTCGCGGCCATGTCCGGATCCGTGATCAGCGCGCTCGGATTCAAGGCGGAGAAGGCGACCGGACTGCTCGGCCGCTTCTACACCATGCCCACCCACCGGGCCGCCGGCTTCACCGGACGCCTGCTGGCCGAGGCCATCCGCGTACTCGTCACCACGCTGTTCGTGCTCATCGTGGGGATCTGCCTCGGCTTCCGATTCTGGTACGGGCCGGGCGGCGCCATCGGCATGATATTGATGCCGGTCTTCTTCGGCATCGGATTCGCGGTGCTGGTCACGGCGCTCGCCACCCTCTCCGACGGTGTCGTGCTGGTATCGGTGGTCGGCATCATCAGCAATCTGCTGATGTTCTTCAACTCCGGCTTCGTGCCCGTGTACGCGTATCCGCGGTGGCTGCAGAAGGTCGTCGAGAACCAGCCGATGAGCACCACCATCGACGCCATGCGCGGGCTCGCCTACGACGGGCCGATCTTCACGCCGCTGTGGAAGACGCTCGCCTGGGTGCTCGGCACCATCGTCATATTCGCCTACCCCGCGATCCGCGGTTACCGCCGCGCCGCCGAGACGGGCGCGTAGCTCACTCCGATTGCCTCGGCGATCCGCACCTACTGTGCGGATCGCCGAAATACGCGCGCCCCGACCGTGGTACGGGCGGAATGCGTGTTGTGTCACGTTAAGGTGGCCGCATGGCTTACCTGGTTACCGGGGCAACTGGGTTCATCGGTCGGTTTCTCGTCCCCGAACTTCTGCGTCGAGGCGAAGACGTCCATGTACTCGTGCGCCCCGGCGAAGACTCCGTGCTCCGCTTCAACCGGTGCCTCCGCACCTGGGGACCGACCGGTCGCGTCCGACCGGTCCGCGGCGACCTCGGCGCACCCGGACTCGGCATCGACCCGGGCTGGATTGCCGCACAGCGCGGTTCGATCGACCACGTCTTCCACCTCGCCGGCGGCTACGACACCGCCGGCCCCGCCGGCGGCACCCGCCGCGTCACCGAACTCGCCGCCGCCGTGGAAGCGGGCCGCCTGCACCATGTTTCGACCGTGCAGGTCGCCGGCTCCTGGGACGGCATGTTCACCGAGGACACCACCGAGGTCGGCCAGGTCCTCGCCACCCCGTACCAGCGCGCCATGCTGCAGGCCGAACACGCCGTGCGCGAACAGGCCGCCGTGCCGTGGCGCATCTACCGGCCGTCCATCATCATCGGCCACTCCCGCACCGGCGAGATCGACCGCATCGACGGGCCCTACTACTTCTTCCGGCTGCTGCGCATGGCCGCGCAACTGCCGCGCATCCTGCCCGTCGTCGCACCCAAGCTCGGCGAAACCAACCTGGTCCCGGTCGATTTCGTGACCCGCGCCCTCGACCACATCGCGCACCGCGCCGGCGGCGACAACACCACCTACCACCTGGTCGACCCGCGCCGGCAAACCGTCGCCGAGGTCTTCAACCTCTTCGCCGACGAAGCGGGCGCACCGCATCTGGTCGAGGTCATGCCCAAGCAGACCCTCGACCTCACCCTCCGCGTCCCCGGCATGGGCTGGGCGCTGCGCCAGGTCGGCGTCCCCACCGACCTCATCGAGCACACCCAGCTCAGCTGCCATCTCGACGCGCGCCACACCGCCGCCGCCTTGGCCGGCACCGATATCCGGGTCCCGCCGCTGGAGGCCTACGCGCCCATCATCTGGAAGTACTGGATCGAAAACTGGGTGTGACCGCTAGGGCGTGGCCGAGTCCTCGTGACGGGAATCCTCGTGCCGGGAAAGCGAAGTCCCGCCCGCGGGCGTCGGCCGCGGATACTCCCACCCCACCCACCGATTCCGGTTGGTCCACCCGACCAGATCGAACCGCCACCGGAACGGCCACGTCCGCGCCACCGTCATGAACAGCGCCGACCCCAGCGCGGTGTAATCGTCGTGCGCCGACAACAGTGCCCGCTGCTGCCGCGGCGGCCGCGTGAAGAACGCCTCGAACATGGCGATCGACTGTGCGGTGGTGAGCCGCCCCAGCCCGTACACGCCCCGCATCCGCATCCAATAGACGAGTCGCGCCTCCCACGGCCACATCGCCTCGATCGGATCCTTCCCCTGCCGAATGGCCTCCACCGCCGTATCCACCAGCGAAAGCGAATCCGCCACACAGTATCCCGTGATCGGATGCATCATCCCGCCCCGCGACCCGAACGGAATCACCTGCCCCCGCCCGGCTTTCGGCGGCATCTGATCCAGCGGATAATGCGCCGCCTCGGTAGGTTCATCCCCCCGTAATGTAATCCCATGCGCGGCAAGCCGATTCAACGTCCGCCGCCGCAATTCATGCTGCGGCATCCCACCCCGCAACCCGAGACTGGTCTCCTCGAAAATGACCGTCCCATCCCCGAGCGGCACGGAATAAAGGAACGACGGCGGCTCATCGGGCCCTGCCCCATTCTCCGCCCGCCAATCCAAAAGCAGCCCCTGCCCCTCGCTCACCATCGGCGCCGCAATGTCTTCATCCACGAAAATCCCATGCGCACTGGCAGTCCGCCGCGCCCCTGGCGCGCCCTGCCCTCGCGTATCGATGACGGTCGCAGCCCGAACCTCGGTCCCATCGCCCAACTCCACCCGATGCGCCTCGACAGTCCGGGCTCGCCCAGCAATAACGGTCGCATCATCCAGCGGCACCGAATCGAACAGCCCTTGCTTCGACAGCACGCAATAAGGCCGAGGAATCCGATGCTCACTCGTGGTCCACACCACCGGCGCCTCGATCCGGCTCGCAATCGCCGTGCGCGGCAACCACTCCGGCAATTCATCGATCCAGCACGAGTAAGTGGGCCCCCAAAGCCGCTCGGGCCGCGGATCCACCGCGACAACCCGCATCCCCGCCACCATCGCCCGATGCGCCAACGCCCGCCCCGTAGGCCCGAGCCCCACCACACACACGTCGGCCGCCCCGCCGACCTCCCGGCCACTCATACCCGCATCCAACCAGCCCGGCCCCTACGTCCGCCAGCACCGCCCCGGCCCCGCGCGGACGGCAAAAGGGCCCGGCATTCCGGGCCCGTCCGCGGCTACTTCGGGGTGACCCAGGTGGTGATGTCGGCGTGGACTACCTCGAGGCCGGACTTGTCGTAGATGGAGACGGGGACGATCAGGTCCTGGCCTTCGGTGATCTTGTCGAAGTCGGGGAGTTCGGGGAGTTTGGCTACGGCGCGGAGGCTGGAGTTGGCCTTGGCGAGGTATTGGACATTCATGGATTTGGGGATCCAGCGGTGGGTGCCGGGGACGGTGGCCTCGGAGAGCATGCCCATGGCGACCTCGGCGAGGTTGCAGGCCGCGATGGCGTGGAAGGTGCCCAGGTGGTTGTGGATGCCGAACCACTTGGGGGCCGTGACCTCGCACAGGCCGGGTTCGAGGCGCACCACGCTGGGCAGCACGGTGCCGAAGTAGGGGACCCGCGCGACCATGCCGAGGGAGAACAAGGTGTGGCCGATGCGGTTGTCGGGAAGCTTCTTCCAGCCGCGGTAGGTGGCGGTCTCTTTGGTCATGCCGCCGATCTTACTCAGAAGTAAGTTCAGCGGAAGGAGCTGCTCGACACGATGTCCGCCTCAGGGGAGATTCAGCAAACGGCGTAGCGCCCTGTCGACGCTGTCCATGACGTCCTCGCTCACCGTGAACAGCAAATCTCGTAGATTCTCGGGGTTGACGCGAGAAACGTTCAAGCACTTCGCGTACAGGCCGTCTCCGACCGCAACGCTCAGGGACAGGGCGACGTTTTCGCTGATCGGCATCACATCGGTTATGTCGATGCATACGCACGCACCTTCGGCGTTGACCGGGTCGGCGCTGACCACAAGCACGTTCCGTATCCGGCCGATCGCCTGGTAGGCGCGAACTTCACCGCGAGCATGGCTCAAGATCGAAACTCCTCCATCTCCGCTTCGCGGTCTTCGTGGGAAATGAACGCGCCGGGCACCTTTCGCTCGGCGGCCAGTTCCATGCGGACGGCCGCGCGCAGCAGGGCCTCTTCGCACACCTTCGCCACCCATGCGGACACGTTGCCGTTCGCTTCGGCTTTGATTGCGTCGGTTAGGTCGTCCGGCAGCCGGACGGTCATCTTCGCCATACTTCTGAGCCTACCCAGCGTCCGACAGATGCGCCGGTGTTTGCCGGCCTTGCAATCACCTCGCTGGGCTGCGGCGGTGGTGCCGGATGGGCTGGGCGAGCGGATCACCCCGCGCGGTGGTTGTGACCAGGGCCATCGGCCGTGGGCGGGGGAGGGGGTCCGATTTGAAGTCGGCCCTGCGCTCGAGGCATACTGTTCGGGTTGCCCACACCGAGTTGTGTCTATTCCATTGGAAAGATGCAGGTCGTGGGTGAGTATGACCCAATTTTGCACCCCGCTGATAGCGGCGTGGGTGCGTCCGGGACAATGTTCCGAGGCCATAGCGGATTTACTCCGGGGCCGAGGAATGAGCGGCGGAGCGACACGCCCGACCGCGTGGACCGGATGAACCATGACAGATGAACAGCGGCGATGGATCGGGCCCAGGTGGCCGGTCGTGTGGTGGCTGATGCGTCTTCGTGTGTTCGGGCTGTGCAAATGAGGGTGGTCTGAGAGGGCAATAGCCTTTTTGGCCCACAACGCAAGCGGAGAAAAGGACACTCAGCGTGGCGGGACAGAAGATCCGCATCAGGCTCAAGGCCTACGACCATGAGGCGATCGACGCGTCTGCGCGCAAGATCGTCGAGACGGTGACCCGTACCGGCGCCCGTGTCGTCGGACCGGTGCCGTTGCCGACCGAAAAGAACGTGTACTGCGTCATCCGTTCGCCGCATAAGTACAAGGATTCGCGCGAACACTTCGAGATGCGCACCCACAAGCGGCTTATCGACATCCTCGACCCGACGCCGAAGACGGTTGACGCCCTGATGCGCATCGACCTGCCGGCCAGTGTCGACGTCAACATTCAGTGACGGGGACTTCGAATATGACTGACAACAAGACTCGTCCGGCCGCGGGCATCCTGGGCACCAAGCTCGGCATGACCCAGGTCTTCGACGAAAAGAACCGCGTCGTTCCCGTGACCGTCATCAAGGCGGGCCCGAACGTCGTTACCCAGATCCGCACGGTCGAGCGCGACGGCTATTCCGCCGTCCAGGTCGCCTATGGCGCCATCGACCCGCGCAAGGTGAACAAGCCGGTCTCCGGCCAGTTCACCAAGGCCGGTGTCACCCCGCGCCGCCACATCGCCGAGATCCGTCTCGCCGATGTCGCCGGCATCGAGGTCGGCCAGGAGATCAACGCCGATGCTTTCGAGGCCGGCGGCTACGTCGACGTGACCGGCACCTCCAAGGGCAAGGGCTTCGCGGGCACCATGAAGCGTCACGGCTTCAAGGGCCAGGGTGCTTCGCACGGTGCGCAGGCCGTGCACCGTCGTCCGGGCTCCATCGGTGGTTGCTCCACCCCGGGTCGCGTGTTCAAGGGCATGCGCATGTCGGGCCGCATGGGTAACGACCGTGTGACCACGCAGAACCTCTCGGTCCACAAGGTGGATGCCGAGAACGGCCTGCTGCTGATCAAGGGCGCGATCCCGGGCCGCACCGGCGGCATCGTGGTCGTCAAGAGTGCAGTGAAGGGTGGTGCCCGGGCATGAGCACCGAGACCAAGACCAACCTGACGCTCACGGTCAAGGCCGCTGGCGGCAAGACCGAGGGCACCGTCGAGCTCCCCGCGGAGATCTTCGACGTGACCGCGAACATCGCGTTGATGCACCAGGTCGTCGTGGCCCAGCAGGCCGCGGCTCGCCAGGGCACGCACGCCACCAAGACCCGCGGTGAAGTCCGCGGTGGTGGCAAGAAGCCGTACCGCCAGAAGGGCACCGGCCGTGCGCGTCAGGGTTCGACCCGTGCGCCGCAGTTCGCCGGCGGTGGCACCGTCCACGGCCCGCAGCCGCGCGACTACACCCAGCGCCTGCCCAAGAAGATGAAGGTTGCCGCCCTGCGTGGCGCCCTGTCGGACCGGGCGCGCAACGAGCGCATCCACGTGATCACCGAACTGGTTGCGGGACAGACCCCGTCGACCAAGGTGGCCAAGTCCTTCCTGGCCGAGATCTCGGACCGGAAGAACATCCTGGTCGTCGTCGGTCGTGAAGATGTCACCGCGTGGAAGAGCGTGGCGAACCTGCAGAACGTGCACCCGATCGCCCCTGATCAGCTGAACACCTACGACGTTCTCAAGAGCGACGAGGTCATCTTCAGCGTCGAGGCGCTCAACGCCTTCGTGCACGGCCCTGCCGAAGCTGCACAGGAGGAGAGCAAGTGACCACCATCGCCGACCCGCGCGACATTCTGCTGGCGCCGGTGATCTCCGAGAAGTCCTACGGACTGATCGAGGAGGGCACCTACACCTTCATCGTGCACCCGGACTCGAACAAGACGCAGATCAAGATTGCCGTCGAGAAGGTTTTCGGCGTCAAGGTGACCAGCGTCAACACCGCCAATCGTCAGGGCAAGCGCAAGCGGACCCGCTTCGGTTATGGCACGCGTAAGAGCACCAAGCGCGCGCTCGTGACCATCTCGGCCGACAGCAAGCCCATCGAGATCTTCGGAGGCCCGGTCGCGTAAGCGGGCGGACATCCAGAAAGTAGAGAAGAACTCATGGCAATCCGTAAGTACAAGCCCACGACCCCGGGTCGCCGCGGCGCATCGGTCTCGGACTTCGCCGAGATCACCCGCTCGACCCCCGAGAAGTCGCTGCTGCGTCCGCTCACCAAGACCGGTGGCCGTAACGCGCAGGGCCGCATCACCACTCGTCACAAGGGTGGCGGCCACAAGCGCGCCTACCGTCTGATCGACTTCCGTCGGCTGGACAAGGACGGCATCCCGGCCAAGGTCGCGCACATCGAGTACGACCCGAACCGCACCGCCAATATCGCTCTGCTGCACTTCGCGGACGGCGAGAAGCGCTACATCATCGCGCCGAAGGGCATTGCCCAGGGCACGAAGATCGAGTCGGGCACCGGCGCGGACATCAAGCCCGGCAACAACCTGCCGCTGCGCTCGATCCCGACCGGTACCACCATCCACGCGGTGGAGCTGCGTCCCGGTGGCGGCGCCAAGCTGGCCCGTGCGGCCGGCATGAGCATCCAGCTGCTGGGTAAGGAAGGCCAGTACGCCGTGCTGCGTATGCCTTCCGGTGAGATCCGTCGTGTCGACGTGCGCTGCCGCGCCACCGTCGGCGAGGTCGGCAACGCCGAGCAGTCGAACATCAACTGGGGCAAGGCCGGCCGTATGCGGTGGAAGGGCGTTCGCCCGACCGTCCGTGGTGTGGTCATGAACCCGGTCGATCACCCGCACGGTGGTGGTGAGGGTAAGACCTCCGGTGGTCGCCACCCGGTCTCCCCGTGGGGCAAGCCCGAGGGCCGTACCCGTAAGCCCAACCGTCCCAGCGACAAGCTCATCGTCCGCCGCCGCGGCAAGAAGCGTTAAGGAGGAGGTTAAAGATGCCACGTAGCCTGAAGAAGGGCCCGTTCGTCGACGGACACCTCCTCAAGAAGGTGGACGTCCAGAACGAGAAGGGCACGAAGCAGGTCATCAAGACCTGGTCGCGTCGTTCCACCATCATTCCCGACTTCATCGGTCACACGTTCTCGGTCCACGACGGCCGCAAGCACGTGCCGGTGTTCGTGTCGGAGAACATGGTTGGACACAAGCTCGGTGAATTCGCGCCGACTCGCACGTTCAAGAGCCACGTCAAGGAAGATCGGAAGAGCAAGCGGCGATGAGCACTGAAACTCAGAACCCGACCGCGCGCGCGACCGCCAAGCACGTTCGCGTGACGCCGATGAAGGCGCGTCGTGTCGTGGACATGGTCCGTGGCCGTCGTGTCGAGGATGCGCTGAACATCCTGAAGT
This sequence comes from Nocardia sp. NPDC020380, assembly GCF_044386975.1. Classification (NCBI taxonomy): domain Bacteria; kingdom Bacillati; phylum Actinomycetota; class Actinomycetes; order Mycobacteriales; family Nocardiaceae; genus Nocardia; species Nocardia sp. NPDC020380. The sequence continues at coordinate 155,326 of NZ_JBIRVQ010000006.1, forward strand.
TCGCGCCGCAGGCCGCGAGCGAACCGGTCGCGAAGGTTGTCGCCTCGGCGGCCGCCAACGCCGAGAACAACCTCGGCCTGAACCCGGCCACCCTGGTCATCTCGACGGCGTATGTCGACGAGGGCGCGACCATGAAGCGTTTCCAGCCGCGGGCCCAGGGCCGCGCGTTCCGGATCCGCAAGCGCACCAGCCACATCACCATCGAGGTCGAGAGCGTGCCCACCGCCGGCGCTGCCACTCGTAGCCGCCGGAAGGGAGGGGCAAAGTAAATGGGACAGAAGATCAATCCCCATGGCTTCCGCCTCGGTATCACCACCGACTGGAAGTCGCGTTGGTACGCCGACAAGCAGTACAAGGAATACGTCGGCGAAGACGTCCAGATCCGCAAGCTCCTCGCCACCGGCATGGAGCGGGCCGGCATCTCGAAGGTCGAGATCGAGCGCACCCGTGACCGTGTGCGTGTGGATATCCACACCGCGCGTCCGGGCATCGTGATCGGTCGCCGTGGCGCCGAGGCCGACCGTATTCGTGCCGAGCTGGAGAAGCTCACCAAGAAGCAGGTGCAGCTGAACATCCTCGAGGTCAAGAACCCCGAGTCGGATGCGCAGCTCGTTGCTCAGGGTGTTGCCGAGCAGCTGTCGAACCGTGTGGCGTTCCGTCGCGCGATGCGTAAGGCCATCCAGTCGGCCATGCGTTCGCCGAACGTCAAGGGCATCCGTGTGCAGTGCTCGGGCCGCCTCGGTGGCGCCGAAATGTCGCGCTCGGAGTTCTACCGTGAGGGTCGCGTGCCGCTGCACACCCTGCGTGCGGACATCGACTACGGCCTGTACGAGGCCAAGACCACCTTCGGCCGTATCGGCGTGAAGGTCTGGATCTACAAGGGCGACATCGTCGGTGGCAAGCGTGAGGTCACTGCCGCCGCCGCGCCGTCCGGTGATCGTGATCGTCGCGAGCGTCGTGAGCGTCCGAGCCGTCCGCGTCGCTCGGGTGCCCAGGGCACCACTGCGACCAGCACCGAGGCCGGCCGGGCCGCTACCGCCGTTGCGGAGGCGCCGGCTCCGGCAGAAAATCAGGAGGGCTGACCAATGTTGATGCCCCGCAAGGTCAAGCACCGTAAGCAGCATCACCCGAAGCGCTCTGGCATGTCCAAGGGCGGCACCGCGGTTTCGTTCGGCGAGTTCGGCATTCAGGCCCTGGAGCCGGCCTACGTGACGAACCGTCAGATCGAGTCGGCGCGTATTGCGATGACCCGCCACATCAAGCGTGGCGGCAAGGTCTGGATCAACATCTACCCGGACCGTCCTATCACCAAGAAGCCGGCCGAAACCCGCATGGGTTCCGGTAAGGGTTCGCCGGAGTGGTGGATCGCGAACGTGAAGCCCGGTCGGGTCATGTTCGAGTTGTCCTACCCGAACGAGGAGACCGCTCGTGAGGCCCTGCGCCGCGCGATGCACAAGCTCCCGATGAAGTGCAGGATCGTGACGCGAGAGGAGCAGTTCTGATGGCTACCGGAACTCCGGCTGCAGAGCTGCGCGAGCTGACCGCTGAGGAGCTCGTCGCGAAACTGCGTGAAGGCAAGGAAGAGCTGTTCAACCTGCGCTTCCAGATGGCGACCGGCCAGTTGCAGAACAACCGGCGCCTGCGTGTGGTCCGTCACGAGATCGCCCGTATTTACACGGTCATGCGTGAGCGCGAGCTCGGCCTGGCCTCCGGTCCTGAAGGCAAGGGAGACGCCGCATGAGCGACGTAAAGGGCCCGGCCAAGACGCCGGCCAAGCAGGAGGAACGCGGTCAGCGCAAGGTGCGCATCGGCTACGTCGTCTCCGACAAGATGACCAAGACCATCGTGGTCGAGCTGGAAGATCGTGTGAAGCACAAGCTTTACGGCAAGATCATCCGCACCACCTCGAAGGTCAAGGCCCACGACGAGAACGAGGTTGCCGGTGTCGGCGACCGCGTGCAGCTGATGGAGACCCGTCCGCTGTCCGCCACCAAGCGGTGGCGTCTGGTCGAGGTCCTGGAGAAGGCCAAGTAAGCCTGCTCCACGACTTGATCGAGTCATGACACTGGCCCGCTTCCTTTCCGGAAGCGGGCCAGTGTGTTTCGTGGTGGACCCGCCCTCCTTTCCGGGGGCGGGTCCTTCGCATATTTCTTGCGGGTTCGTCACTCGCATGCGGGCACTCGTCCAAGTGTGATGAAACTGAAACTCTATATGTCCAAACAGGATTGGCGTGTCGCCCGCGCGACGCATTAGCCTGAACGGGCTATGAGGGATGCTGCAACAACTTCGGGAGCCTGGCGGACGGACGACGGCGAAGCGGTGACTTTCCGCGATGCCGCAGTGGCATGGGCACTGGCCGCCCACGAAGTCCTGGTCGAATCCGCTTCCGGCTACGGTCATTTCGTCACCATCAATGAACTCGCCGAGCGCATCCAAGAGATGTCCGGCATCCGCACCGACGCCCCCACCCGCACCTGGATGGACGCCATCCTCCGCAAGGTGGCCCGCCGCTGCCACAACGCCGGCGAGCCGCCCCTGACGGCCCTGTGCGTCAAGCAGAACCACAAGGTGAGCGACAGCTACAAATACGTCCTCGAACTGGCCCACCTCCCCATCCCCGCCGACCTCGAGGTCCACGCCGCCTACGCCCGCTGGCAGTGTTACGCCGCCTACGGCGCCGACATCCCCGCCGACGGCGGCATCCCCCCACTCATCCCCCGCAACGGCGGCGCCCCCCTCCGCGTCACCTCCACCACCCCCGCCTCCACCCCCAAACCAGACCCCGAAGCCCGCAAAGCAGTCTGCACCAACTGCTTCACCGAACTCCCCGCCAACGGCGTCTGCTACTACTGCTGATTCGAAACCCCAATGCCCACTCCCGAATTCGGCGGTGGGCATTTTGCCGTCACGGGAACCTCAGTCGGTGAGCTGGAACTCGGGATCCTTGTCGGTCCAGATCCGCACCTTGCCCCAGTCGCCTTCGGCGGTATAGGCGCCCGCGTCGTTCGTGAGCGCATCGATATTGCCGAGGTCCTCCTCGCCGGCGGCATCGGTGTATTCGCGAAGCGATTTCGAGATCCACTCGGTGCGAGAGACATCGGGGAAGATCAGCTGTCCCCGCACGTAGCAATACTGTTCGCCCGGTAGCGGATCGTGGTAGCCCGGGCTCTCCGGTGTGAGCACGGCTTCGAGCGAGAACCTGAACTCGTTGGGCAGCTCGGAGATTCCGAGAACATAGCTGTCCTCGAGATAGACGCCGCTCAGTGCGGGATAATCGGTGTAATCGCGCGTCACTGGAGATCCCAATCGATCGGTGTGTGGTTGGCTGGGCTCTTGCGGGTGACGGCATTCCCGAACGGATCCGTCCGCTGTCCGTCGGCGTCGCGGATCTCCACATGCGGTTTCTCGCTACCTGGTGCGCGCGAGCTGCCCTGCTTGATCGTCATTCGGACAACACCGTTTTCGTCAGAGTACTTGACCGGGCCGTTCTCGGATTGCGACCTCACCCAGCCCTGATCCCGCGCGAATTGTTCCAGCTCGCTGGCCTTCGGGACATGGTCGTCCTTGAAGAGACTGCCGAGTTCACTGGTCGTCCGGCTCTCCACGACGGCTGCGTCGGCACCGGACTCCACGTCTATGACCTTGGCGGGGAGTTGGGCGAGTTTGTCGAGGTCGGTGCTGGTGGTGGCGAGGGCGTCGGTTTCTTCGGCTGCGGCGGTGAGGGTTTCGTAGAGTTTGCTGGATTCGATGGCGTTCTTGATGAGGGCTGCGGTGTCGGTGATGTTCTCGGCGGCTTTGGCGGCGGCTGCGGCGTCGACTATCAGGCCTATGCCGGCGGTGATGAAGGTGGCGACTATGGAGACGGCGATGCTGGCCGCGATCATTTCGGCCAGTTCGTCGATGAAGTGCTTGATCTGGTTGCGGAGGTCGGTGAGGCGGCTGCGGTGGTTGTGGCAGTCGGCTTCGAGGGTGGTGGCGGCCAATTCGATGCTGCGGGCCGCGGAACTGAGGGTGGTGAGGTGGCCGAGGATATCGGGGACCTCGGGAGAGTCCATGCCGTTGATGAGGGAGGCGGCCGCGCCGATGGTGAGCTGGGATTCGGCTATGGCCGGGGATTGGGCGAAGGCGTGCCAGGCCTGGGCGGCCTTGTCGAGTTTGTCGGTGTCGCCGTCCGGGACCGGAATGCCGATCTTTTCGAGCAGATTGGGGATATCGGTTTCGAGGCCGCGGCCGGGTCCGCCAGCGGCTGGCGCGCCCACCCAGCAGAGGGGAACGGGGGATTCCGGGGTCGGCGGCTTCACCGGGGCAGCGCCCTTGGCGGTGTTCGTATCGGCTTGGTAGTCGGCCAGGGCGTGGTTGTAGCCCGCGAGCGCGACCAAACCCGCATAGTAGCGGAGGGTTTGGGCCAGTTTGCGTGTGTTGTCGGTGGCGTTGGCGGACTTGGAGTCGTAGGCGGCGGCCCACTGTTTGGCGTGATCGGTGGTGCCCGCCATGGACCCGGTACCGGCCAGGCTCTGGGTGAGTGTGGTTGCCGCGGTGTCGATATCGTCGCCGAGCTTGGACAGTCGCTCGGCGGTATCGGCATACGCCTGCGGGTTGACCGCAACCATGTCACTGCCCGCCGAACATCTTGGTGTTGGCGGTTATTGCGTTGGTGTACTGGGTGTGGGCGTTGCGGGCGGCGGTGGTCATGTCTGAGACGCCGGTGGTGAAAAGTTGTGCGGCTTTGGACCATTCGGCGTGGGCTTGGCGGTGGGCTTCGGCGGCGGTGCCGGTCCAGGGGCCGGTGTGGAGGGTGGTGATTTTTTGGTCGAGGGTGGCGAGGTGGTCGGTGAGGTAGGTGGTGAGGTTGGCGAGTTTGGTTATTACCTCGTCGAGGTGGGGGAGGTCTACTTCGAATTCGCCGGTCATGGGAGGTCCAGGGTGGTGAATTCGGTGGCGAATCGGGTGTCTTGGGTGGTGTAGGTGTCGGCGGTGACGCCCAGGGCTCGGGCGAGGGTGGTGAGGGTGTTCAGGATTTCGGTGCCGCTGGTGTGGACTTCGGACCAGCCGTCGGCGAAGCTGTCGGCTGCGGTGCCGGTCCAGGATTTGCCGGTCAGGGCGTCGACTTCGCGGGCTGCGGAGGTGAGGGCCTGGCGGAGGGTGCCGGCCAGGTCGTAGGCGTAGGCGCCTATGGCTCGGACGTCGTCGGGGACGACGGAGAGGGTGGGGCCGGCCTCGCCTTCGGTCATGGAGCGGGATGCTATCACCGCTGATCAGTGGGGGTATTGGGTTGCGTCAGTTCGCAGTCGTGGGCCAGTTGGGGGTGCCGAAGAGGGCGAGGGTGAAGGCGTGGAGGTGGGGGAGGAGGGTGGGGAGGGCGTGGGGGCCGGTGAGTTGGAGGCAGTCGCGGATGCGGTCGTCGATGGCGCCGATGAGGGATTCGAAGACTTCGGGTGGGAGGTCGGCGGGGATGTCGCCCTGAGTGCGGCCGATGTTGAACGCCGCCTGCATGCGTTGGGCCAGGCGGGTTTTCATGCGGCGGCGTTGTTCGGCGACGGTGGGGCCGGCGACCAGGCATTCGAGGTGGAGGGCGCGGGCGCAGTAGTCGTTGTCGGTGAGGGTGCGCAGGTATTCGCGCAGGGTGGTGTGGATGAGGGTGCGCCAGTCGGTGTGCGGGACGTCGCGGACGCTCTCGTCGAGGTAACCGGTGACCAGGTCGACGGCGGCGTCGAAGGCGGCGGAGAAACAGTCGTCGCGGCCGCGGAACTGCTGGTAGAAGGTGCGCCGGGAGACGTTGGCGCGGGCCACGATATCGGCGACGGTGGTGTTGGTGTAGCCGCGTTCGGCGACGGCCTCGAGGACGCCCATGTACATGCGCATGCGCTGGGAGTGCACGACATCCGCGGGGTCGAGCCCGTGTGTGCCGCGCGGTAGTCGGCGGCGGTCGATGCCGGTTTCCAATCCCATTCTTCGAGCATAGTGATCGCCGTCATGTGATCTACTGCACAAAATCCCGAAATGTCTGAGACAGATTGTGCACGCACCCAACTATGGGTACGCCAGTGTTTGCAAGCCGTGCGTCCTGGGCAAGGGTCGCCGGAAGGGGTCCGCATGATGGGGAGATTCCGTAAAGCTCTGGCCAGGTCCGCCGTCTTATCGGTGGCCTTGGCCCTGACCGCACTCTGGGTGACGCCGGCCGCGCACGCCGACACCCCGCCGGATGGTGGCGAACTCGCCGCCTCTTGGCTCGCCGCACACGACGGCCCCGCCAAGTACCCGGGCCGCTACCCGGGCGAGGTGCACATCGATTTCGACGTCCCGATCACCATGAGCGACGGTACGGTTCTGAAGGCCAATATCTATCGCCCCGTGGACGCGAACGGCGTACCGGTGACCGCGCCGCTGCCGACCATCGTCAACCTCACCCCGTACACGAAGTTCGCGTCCTGGCTGGCCGATGTGGCGCTGTCGGTGCCCGTGCTGTCGGACGCGCTGATCCAGCTGGTCAATTCGATCGACCTGACCGGCACGCCGCTGCAGTCGCTCACCGACCTCACCCGCGCGCTGAGTGGCGGCGCCGCACGAGGTTTCGGCGCCGACCGCAAGCTGATCCAGCAGGGCTACACGCAGATCGTGGTCGATGTGCGCGGCACCGGTTATTCGCAGGGCACCTGGCAGTTCTTCCAATCCCGGGAAACCCAGGACACTTCCGAGGTGATCGACTGGGCCGCGAATCAGCCGTGGTCCGACGGCAATATCGGCATGAACGGCATCTCGTATTCGGGCATCAATCAATACCTGGCCGCCGAGCAGAATCCGCCGCATCTGAAGGCGATCTTCCCGGTGGAGGGCAGCACCGATGTGGTCGGCGATGTCGCGGCTCCCGGTGGCGGACTGGGCCTTTTCGCGCCCGTGTATATCGCCGCCGTGGACGCCCTCAAGAATATCCCGGACCCGGTGGGCCTGCTGCTGGGCCATCTGGACCCGAAGTGGCTGCTGGACCGCATCAGCACCCCGTTCGAATTCTTCGACTACATCCTGATGGCGCTGGTCCCGGACGTGAGTCAGCTACCCGAGCCGCTGCGTAAACAGCTGGAACCGGGCAGTCCGCTGCGAAATGCGTTCACCGACAGTCATCCCGAGCGCATTCATGTGCCGACCTTCGCGTACGGCGGCTGGCAGGACATCTTCGCCCCGTCGAGTTCGATGGTCTATGACCGGCTTCCGCTGCCGCCGGAGCAGAAGAAGCTGATCATGGGCAATACGTATCACGCGAATCCGGGTTCCGGTTTCGGTAATCCGGGTCGTCCGCCGCGCCTGGATGTCTTGCAAATGGCCTGGTACGACAAGTGGCTCAAGGGCATCGACAACGGCATCGACAAATACGGCCCAGTGGTGTTGTGGCAGCAGGGCGGTTGGTTCGTCAGCCAGCAGGGCTTCGCGAAGCAGGATGCCGACTATCGGCGGGTCTATCTGTCCGCGGCCCGAAGTGGCACGGCGAACAGCGTCTACGACGGTTCCCTGTCCGCGCAGGCCCCGGATGCTCCCGCGCAGCTGACGGTTTCGCCATTGCAGGGTGCGACGGCCTTGTGCTCGCGGGATTCCGCGGTGGAGTCCGCGGGTGCCTTGTCGATTCTCCCTTTCTGCGCCGAGGACGACCGCATTCACGAACTGGGCGGCCTGACCTTCACGAGCGCCCCGGTGTCGGAGGCCACCACCATCTCCGGCCCGATCACCGCGCACCTGAACACCATGTACGACACCTCGGAGGGCTACTGGTCCGTCACGCTGAACGATGTTGCGCCGGACGGTCGTTCGACGGTGCTGGCGAGCGGTCAGCTGACCGCGTCCCTGCGTGCCGTGGACGAGTCGAAGAGCAAGAAGGACGCCGCCGGCGACTACACGGAGACGGCCTACAAGCTGACCTTGGCGGACCGGCAGCCCCTGGTTCCGGGTCAGCCGACGGTGCTGGATATCGCGGTGAACCCGGTGGACGCGGTGCTGCAGCCGGGTCATCGGGTGCGAATCGATGTGTACGCCAGCAACTTCCCGCGCGGCGTGCTGCTGCCACCGCTGCTGGTGGAGAGCCGGCTCGCGCCGCAGCATCTGATGCTGGATCCGGACGAGCCGAGTTTCGTGAATCTGCCGTTGAGCCGCGAACTGGACTGATCGTCCAGGGGTTACCGACCTTTCGGGTAAACGAGGCATTCCATACCACGCGTTCTTGAGGAGAATTCGGGGCGCTGCTAGCCTCGGCATCGCGTTCGCAATCGGGCGAACTGATTCGAGCTCGATCGGTGAAATTGAATGCTCGACAATGTGTTGCGCGTCGCCGTCGTAGGTATGGGTCCTCGTGGCCTCAATGTTTTCGAACGTATTTGCGCCAATGCCCGGCAACTGGGATTCACCGCGGGCGTGGAGCTGATTCTGCTCGATGCGAAAAGAGTCGGCACCGGGGCGGTCTGGCGGACCGATCAGTCGCCCCACCTGCTGATGAACACTGTTTCGGAGCAGGTCACCATATTCACCGACGATACGGTCGAAATGGCTGGGCCCGTGGACCGCGGGCCCAGCTTATTCGAATGGTCGGATTTCCTGGCCAAGATCGGCAACTTCGCCGGCCTCCCCGGATCGGCCTATCAGGAAGCCCTCGGTATCCGGCCGGACACCTATCCGCCGCGCTACTACTACGGCCATTATCTGCGCTGGGCTTTCGAAAGAACCCGGGACAGATACGCGGAATGGGTGCACGTCCGCGAAATCGTGGCTACGGCAGTGGATGTGCGCGACGGCCCGACCGGCCTGCAGGACCTGCAGTTGAGTACCGGGGAATGGATACGCGGCCTGCACGCGGTCGTCCTGACCCAAGGGCACCTGGGGGAGACCCCGACCGAAGCGCCCGGCTCCCTGCCGGATGCGGCCCGCCGCGCGAGCCTCGCGCATATCCCGCCCGCCAATGCCGCCGATATCGACATCGACCGGATTCCGGAGCGGCTGCCGGTCCTGATGCGCGGCCTGGGCCTCACCTTCTTCGACTATCTGGTCCTGCTGACGGTCGGCCGCGGCGGCCGTTTCAAGGAATCCGATTGCGGCCTGGAGTATGTCGCGTCCGGCCGGGAACCGATGGTGATCGCCGGCTGCCGCCGCGGCGTCCCGCATCACGCGCGCGGCGAGAACGAGAAGGGCGTGGACGGCCGCCACACGCCACTCCTGCTGACTCCCGCGCGGATCGCCGGATTGCAGCGGCGCGCAAGGGATCACGGTGACTTGTCCTTCCGTGACGATGTGTGGCCGCTGATCGCCCGCGAGGTCGAATCGGTGTACTACTCGGCGCTCATCGCCGACCGCACCAGCCCGCGCGCCCTGCAGGTCTTCCGCGAGCTGTACCTGGCCGCCCCCACCGCCCGCGTCACCGAGGAGATCCTCGCCGCCAACGGTATCCGCCAGCGCTGGGATTGGGAGACGCTCACCGATCCGGCCCGCGGCCGCCGCTTCCCCGATCCGGCCGCTTTCCAGGAATGGCTGCTCGACTATCTGGACGCCGATGTGCGCCAGGCGAATCTGGGCAATGTGCACGGCCCGGTGAAGGCGGCCCTGGATGTCCTGCGTGACCTGCGCAACGAGGTCCGGCTGGTGGTCGATCACGGCGGTATCGCGGGTTCGTCGTATCGCGATGACCTGGATCGCTGGTACACGCCGATGAACGCCTTCCTGTCCATCGGCCCGCCCGCCCAGCGCATCGCCGAACTGGCGGCCCTGATCCGCGCCGGCATCGTGCGCGTCGTGGGTCCGGGCATGCGGGTCGGCGTGGATGCCGAACTGGGTTGTTTCACCGCGGAGTCACCGCGTGTGGACGGTTCCCGCGCCATGAGCGGTGTCCTCGTGGACGCGTTCCTCCCGGCGCCGGATCTGCGCCGCACCTCGGATCGCCTGCTGCGCAATCTGTTCGATCGCGGCCAGGTGCACGGCTACGAGATCCGTTCGCCCGACGGCACCGCGTACGTCACCGGCGGGCTCACCATCGCCCCGCAATCCCATCACCTGGTGGACGCCGATCACCGAATCCACCCGCGCCGCTACGCATTCGGCGTGCCGACGGAGGCCGTACGCTGGGTGACGGCGGCCGGCCCGCGCCCCGGCGTCAATTCGGTCACCCTCGCGGACGGTGATGCCATCGCCCGCGAGATCCTCACCGCCCACCGCTACGAGCCGGCGGTGAATTCCACGGAAAGACAGGACGATATGACACACGACAGCGGTCTGTTCGCTCCGGTGAGTGTCGGTGCGCCGGTGGAAGCCCTGCTGAGCGATGACGCCTGGATCGCCGCCATGTCCGATGTGGAGCTGGCCCTGGCCCGCGCGGAGGCCGGGCTGGGCATGGTGCCCGCCGGCGTCGTCGAGCACATGGCGGAAGCGCTGCGCGAGCACGCCTTCGACGCCCGGGCACTGGCGCGGGCCTCGCGGGGTGCGGCCAATCCGGTGGTGAGCTTCGTGGAGGAACTGCACGTCGCGGTCGCCGAGGTCGATCCGGTGAGCGCCAACTACGTCCATTACGGGTCGACGAGCCAGGACATCCTGGATACGGCCACCATGCTCATCGCCTCCCGCGTGCTGGGCGTGATCATCGACGACCTGGAGCACGTCGTCGTCTCGCTCGCCGAGCTGGCCCGGCGGCATCGCACCACACCGATCGCGGCCAGGACCCTCGCCATGCACGCGGTGCCGACGACCTTCGGCGCGAAGGTCGCGGTGTGGATGCAGGGCCTGCTCGACGCCCGGGACCGCCTCTTGCAGGTTCGTGCCGGTCTCCCGGTCCAATTGGGCGGGGCCGCAGGCACTCTGGCCTCATACATCGAATGCGCCCGCTGCGCGGAGTCGGACCTGTCCGAGGCGTCCACCGGCGAGATCATGGACCGCCTCACGGCCGGATTCGCGGCGGAACTGTCCCTGTCGGTGAGCGCCACCCCATGGCACACGATCCGCACCCCCATCGCCGACCTCGCCTCCGCCCTGGCCCTCACCTCGGGCGTGCTCGGCAAGCTGGCGGTCGACGTGATCTCCCAGTCCCGCACCGAAATAGCCGAGCTGACCGAACCGGCCGCTCCCGGTCGCGGCGAATCATCGGCCATGCCCCAGAAGCGGAACCCGGTGCTCAGCACCATGATTCGCGCGGCATCGCTGCAGGTCCCGGCCCTCGCCTGCACCCTCTTCGGCACCCTGGTGGCGGAGGACGAACGCCCGGCCGGCGCCTGGCACGCCGAATGGCAGCCCCTGCGAGATTGCCTGCTCCTGGTAGGCGGCGCGGCTCACACCGCGGTCGAGCTCGCCGAGGGCCTGACCGCCGACGCCGACCGCATGCGCGAAAACCTGGCGCTCACCGAAGGCCAACTGGTCTCCGAACGCCTCTCGATCCGCCTGGCCCCTCTACTCGGCAAGCCCACAGCCAAGAAAACCCTCCAGGCGGCATCCTTCGAATCCCACGCGACCTCCCGCCCCTTGGCCGACGTCCTCGCCGAATCCCCCGACGTAGCAACCCATCTCACCAAGCCCGAACTCAACGACCTCCTCCGCCCGGAAAACTACCTGGGCGCAGCCCCCGACCTGGTCGACAGAGTCCTCCGCCGCCTCTAACCCCCCGGGTTCTCCGTCGAGTGGCACATGAGGGACGGGTCTTCTCGCGTTTTGCGGACCTGGTGTGCCACTCGGCTCCGAGGCCGGAGGATTACTTGCCGAACCGGTTCTTGGCGGGCCGGTTGGTGGCTGCGCGGCGGGCGGCTTCCTTCTCCTTGACGCGGTCGGCTTCCTTGCGGACGTTGACCAGGTTCTCGCGTTCGCGGAGGAGCCATTCGGGCGGGTCGGCGAGCAGGCCGTCGATTTCGGCGGCGGTGAGGGCGTCGCCGATGCCGTTGCGGGCCAGGCCGGTGTTGGTGATGCCGAGTTTGCGGGCCACCACATCACGGGGGAAGGGGCCATTCTGGCGCAGGTCCTGCAGCCATTGCGGCGGGTTGGTGCGCAGCTCTTCGAGCTGGGCACGGGTGATGGGTGAGTTCCGGAATTCCTCGGGGGTTGCCGGGAGATAGATGTCGAGCTTGTTGGCCGCGGTCAGCGGCTTCATGTTCTGGGGGTTCTTGTCCGGGCTCACCGATCAAGGGTATCGGGCGGGGCGGGCGGGACGGACTGCGCGGTGCAATAACCTGGGGACATGAGCGGTCAGGGCCCGGAAGAGACGGCGAGCGGTACCGGTGGCGAGGCGGTGCCCGCGCCGGGTGAGGCGGTATCCGGCCGGTTCGCGGCGATCGATGTGCAGCGGTTGCGCTGGTTCGTCGCGGTTGCGGAGGAATTGCACTTCGCGCGGGCGGCCCGTGACCTCGGGATCGCCCGGCAGCGGCTGAGCCGGACGGTCATCGAGCTGGAGGAGGAGCTCGGCACGAAGCTGTTCGTGCCGGGTGCGCAGCCGACGGAGCTGGCGGAGTCCGGCCGGGAGCTGCTGGCCGCGGCGAAGGAGCTGATCGCCGCGGCCGAGGCGGCGGAACCCGAACCCGTCGATGACGGCGGCGAGCGCCTGCGCGTGGGTTTCGTCCCGGGCGTGACGGTGACCAAGTGGGAGCGGATCTGGGCCGATCGTTTCCCGGATATCCGCCTGCACCTGGTGAATGTGCCCATGGCGGAACAGGAATCGGCGCTGCGTGAGGGGCGCGTGGACATGTGCTTCGTGCGCCTGCCCATCGACCGCGAGGGCATGAACGCGATCCCGCTCTACCGTGAGGTGCCGGTCGTGGTGGTGCCGAAGGATCACCCGATCTCCCTGTTCGATCAGGTGAGCACCGCCGATCTGGCCGATGAGCGGATGCAGGATGCCGCCGATCTGGATGAGGCGGCCATGACCATGGAATTGGTGGCGGCCGTGAGCGGCGCCGCCATCGTGCCGCATTCGATTGCGCGCCTGCATCATCGGAAGGATCTGGTCTATCGCACCATGACCGATGTGCCGGAGACGGAGATCGCGCTGGCCTGGCCCGCGGCGAGTACCGGTGATCTGGTGGAGGAGTTCGTCGGGGTGGTGCGCGGGCGTTCGGCGAACAGTTCGCGGGCGCCGCAGGTCCGCACGCCGGAGCGGAGTGCGAAGCAGCCGGTGCGCAAGCAGTCCGGGAAGCCGGCCGCGAAGCAGGGTGGTAAGGCGGCGGCGAAGAAGCCGGGTAAGCGGCGCGGCCGCTAGTCGCATGCCGGTCCGCCTTCCGGCGTATCGGGGCTGGTCACGCGGGTCCGTCTCCAGGTGGAGGCGGGCCTTTCGCGTTTCAGGGGGAATTCAGGGTGTTCTCGGGGTTGCGCTATACGTATACGTCTACTTATAGTCTTCTCATGGGGTGGCATCGAGCACCCTGAATCACGAAAGCCGTTGCGGCACAGCTGATCATGGCCGCGAGATACCGGTGTTGTACACACGCATGCCCACATGCGCATTTCAAGATGAATTGGAGCACGTCATGGACGACATCCAGAACCCCGGCGCGGAGGACGCGCGACCCACCACCGCGCTGGTGCAGGACGCACTGCCCGACGGCATGCGGGAAATCCAGGTCCGGGTCGGTCCCGCCGGTCACCGCGTCCAGCGGTTCATCGGCAAGGAGCTCGGCGAATCGCAGCGCTTCAATGGTGAAGGCGCCGAAGTGATCCGGGTGTATCAGAGCCGCAAGGGCAAGCTGGTCGTGCACCGCCACATCGTGGAGTGGGCGGACTTCACCGCCTCCACCAAGCAGGCCTATCAGGAGAAGAAGGACGAATTCCTGATCGCCCGCCGCGCCTCGACCACCTCGGACTTCTCCGTACTCACCGACTGGGCCAAAGGTTTCAAGGACTGGCGCGAACTGCTCGGTCTCGGTGACGACGGGGCCGGGGACTTCACGCTCGAAATCGTCGACTCCCTGGAGGAGTTGCGGGACCGGATTCCCGCCAAGGTCTACCGCATCGTCGCCGATGTGGTGGAGAACCCGTCCACGCAGTTTCTCGATATCTGAATAGCGCGGCCGAAACCCTGAAAGGACTTCTCCCGCCATGTTCTCCCGATTGGGGCGCTTCGTCGTCCGATTCCCGTGGCTGGTGATCGCCGCCTGGTTGATCGCCATAGTCGCAGTGGTCGCGACAGCGCCCAAGCTCACCGCCACGACCGACCAATCCGACTTCCTGCCTTCGCATTACGAGTCCATCCAGGCGATGGACCTGCAGCAGAAGGCGTTTCCCAACAGCACCACGCCGGCCGCGCTCATCGTCTTCGAACGCGCCGACGGCGCACCGCTGACCGAGACCGATTCCGCGACCATCCAGGCCGCGGCCGATCAGCTCGCGGGGCAGAACATCAAGGATGTCACTGCGATCCAGGCGACGCCCCCTTCGGAGAACCGGCTGGTGCAGATCGCCGCGGTCGATATGACCAAGGTGACCAACCCCAGCGACACCCGGCAGTCCGATGCCGTGAAAGCCCTGCGCACCGCGTTGAAGCAGGATGTGAACGGCACCGACTTGAAGGCCGGCATCACCGGCTCGGCCGCGCAGGCGCTGGATCAGACCGACTCCGGTAACAAGGCGCTGGCCATCATCATGTTCGCGACCATCGGCCTGATCCTGGTGCTGTTGCTGGTCATCTTCCGCAGCCCGATCCTGGCGTTCCTCCCGATCATCGTGATCGGCGGCGTCTTCGCGCTGGTCGGCGGATTGGTCGCGGACGTCTCGCACGCCTTCGACCTGAAGATCGACTCCTCGGTCCAGACCCTGTTGTCGGTGGTGCTTTTCGGTGTCGGCACCGACTACATCCTCTTCCTGATGTTCCGCTACCGGGAACGTCTGCGCGCCGGTGAGGATGCCAAGACCGCCATGGTCAGCTCGGTCGCCCGCGTCGGCGAGGCCATCACCTCGGCCGCGGCCGCGGTCATCATCGCCTTCGGCGCCCTGACCCTGTCCACCCTGGGCATGTACCGTTCGCTCGGCCCGGCGCTGGCCATCGCGGTGGCGGTGACACTGCTCGCGGGCCTGACCTTGGTCCCGGCCATCGTTTCCCTGTTGGGCACCAAGGTGTTCTGGCCGTCGAAGGCCTGGCAGCGGGAACCCACGGGTGCGCGTTTCGCGGCGGCCGGTGCGGCGCTGGGCCGGCGGCCGGGTGTGTTCGCGGCGGTCGCCGGTGGTGTGCTGCTGATCCTGGGCATCTTCGCGCTGAACTTCCACCCGACCTTCGATATGACTTCCAGTTCGACCTCGAACGCGTCGGAATCGGTTGTGTACCAGAAGGAATTGCTGAAGGGCATGCCCGCGGGTACCACGCAGCCGTCGCAGGTGTACCTGCAGAGCACGAACGGCCCGCTGACCACGGCCGAGACGGACAACTTCAAGTCCGCGCTGGCGGTGAAGGGCGTGGGTCAGGTCTCGGACGCGAAGCTGTCCGAGGACAAGACCATCGCCGAATACCAGGTGACGCTGTCGGATTCACCCGAATCGGATGCCGCGCTGAAGACGGTGAAGGGCCCGCTCCGCGATGCCGCGCATGCGGCGGCCCCGACCGGGGACAAGGCCTATGTGGGCGGTATGACCTCGGTGTTCGTCGACTTCCAGGCCGCCATGAACCGTGACTACATGGTGGTGTTCCCGGTGGCCGCGGTGCTGATCATGATCGTGCTGGCGCTGCTGCTGCGCAGCTTCGTCGCACCCTGGTATCTGATGGCCTCGGTCTTCCTCGGTTTCGCCGCGACGCTGGGTGCGGCCGTGCTGGTCTTCCAGCACCTGAAGGGTGATTCGGGCCTGATCTTCATGCTGCCGCTGATCATGTACCTGTTCGTGGTGGCGCTGGGCACCGACTACAACATCCTCATGGTGGCGCGACTGCGGGAGGAGGCCCGGGAGGGCAATGATCCGCACCGGGCGGCCGCGCTGGCGGTGCGCCACACGGGTCCGACGGTGGCCGCGGCGGGTGTCATTCTGGCGGGTACCTTCGCCTCGATGATGTTGTCCGGCAACGACTTGATGTCGCAGATGGGCTTCGCCATCTCGGTGGGTATCGCGATCGCGGCCTTCGTCATGGCGATGTTCTTCACGCCGGCGGTGACGGCCTTGATCGGCCGTAAGGCCTGGTGGCCGGGTCACGGCGGGGATTCCCGCCAGGAGGATCTGGATACCGAGTGGGCGCGCCTGGATCCGGAACCGGGTACGGCACGCCGCTGATCCGAGCCGGACAATGTGGTCCGAAACAGCCGGGCCCGCTTCCCTTTCGAGGGCAGCGGGCCCGGTTTGTTTTGTCTCGGTGCGGGTTCAGCGCAGGGCGGTATGCCAGACGATGGCGGCGGCCAGCGCGCCCGCGCCGTTCAAAGACCAATGCAGTGCGATGGGCGCCAGCAGGCTTCCGCTGCGCCGGCGCAACCAGGTGAAGACGACGCCGGCCGCGGCGGTGGCCAGTACCGCGCCGCCGATGCCGAGGATCTGGCCCTCGAGGCCGCTGCCCAGGAATCCGGACAGGCCTTTGTTCCCGTTGGTGAGTCCCAGTGAGGAGGCCACATGCCAGAGCCCGAAGAGCATGGATCCGGCCGCGAACAGCCCGCGTGCTCCGACGGCCCGGTCCAGGGTTCCGTGCAGTACGCCGCGGAACGCGAGTTCCTCCGGGATGGCCGTCTGCAGCGGAATGACGATCATGGACGCGATGAGCGCACCCGAGATGGTGGCGTAGCGGTCGTTCAGGAAGAAGGGCCGAGTGATCGGCAGCAAGGCCCCGATGGCGACCGCGCCCAGCACCACGCCGACCGCCGCGACCGCCCAGAGGGTGCCGCGCCGCCAGTGCCGCGGCGAGAGGCCGAGCTCCGCCCAGCCCAGTCCGCGGCGGCGGACCATGGCCACCAGCACCACCGCGGCTATCGGGACGGTGATGATGCTGGCCCAGGACGTGGTGAAGTGGGCGATGAGGTTGGTGCAGGTCAAAACGATCACTACAACGGCCACGTCGACGTATGCGTGGAGTTTGCGGCCGGGGATCGGGGCGGGTGCCGGGAGTACGGCGACCTCACCGTTATCGTTCTGAGACATTGCGGCCAGCGTACGCCTGGAATCTAAGAATGGTCTTCGAATGTGGTCAAGGCCGCTGATTTCCGCGCGTCCAGCCGTCGAAATCGTCCCAAGCCTGCAAGGTCCGGGTGGTGTCGAAACGCCGGGGTTCGCGGGTGATGGGGTCGGTGAACTCCAGTGTCGAGGCCAGTAGTTGCAGCGGCCGGGTGTAGTCGTCGACCGGTTTGTCGGTGAGGTCGGGATAGAAGTCGTCGCCGAGGATCGGGATGCCGAGGCTGTTCATGTGCAGCCGGAGCTGATGGGTGCGCCCGGTGCGCGGCCGCAGCAGATAGCGGCCGAGCCCGTCGCGCTGCTCGAGCAGTTCGACATGCGTCTCCGCATTGGGCTCGCCGTCCGTCTCGAAGGCCTTGAGCACCTGGCGTTCCTTGACGATCCGGCTGATCACCGTGCGCGGCAGTTCGAGTGCCGGGTCGACGCGGGCGATGGCCTGATATTCCTTGTGCACCAGCCGTTTGTGGAACATGGTCTGGTACGCGCCGCGGCGTTCGGGATTCACGACGAAGAGCACCAGCCCGGCGGTCACCCGATCGAGCCGATGCGCGGGAATCAGATCCGGCAGGTCGAGTTCGCGCCGCAGCTTCACCAGCGCGGTCTGCAGAATGTGCTGCCCGCGCGGAATCGTCGACAGGAAGTGCGGTTTGTCCGCCACCAGAATGTCGTCGTCGCGGTACACGATCCCGATGGGGAACGGCACCTCGGTTTCCGTCGGCAGGTCGCGGTGGAACCACACCGCCCCGCCCGGGACGTAGGGAGCGTCCGGGGCGATGGGCCCGTCCAGGTCGACGATGCCGCCCTCGTGCAGCAGTTCGTCGATGCGGCCCGGTGCGACGCGCGGCAGTCGTTCGACGAGGTGGTCCCGGATGGTGGTCCAGTCGCCCTCCTCGGGCAACCGCAACCGGGCCGGGTCCAGCCCGTGCCGCTTGGGGAGCGGCGGTTTCTGCTTGCGCCTCACCGAGAAAACCCTAGTCGGGGCGGTGTGGCGGGTTTCAGAACCCCCGCAGGCGGTCCGGGGTGATGCGGATGGGGACGGAGTAGTCGGCGTAGAACTGTTCGACGGTCAGGCCGATATCTGTCATACCCGAGGCGTATTTCTTTGTGTACGCGGCGATTTCGTCGGCGGTGGCGGCCTCCTCGGGGAGGCGGGCGGTGCCGGTGAGGATGGCGATCTCGCTGCCGCCGGGGGTGGAGTTGAGGTTCAGCGCGACGCGGGGATTGTGCGCGATATTGCGGAGTTTGGCTTGGTCGGGCTTGCTGAAGAGGAGGAATTCGGTGCCGTCCCAGAGGAACCAGACGGGGTTGGGCTGTGGCGTTCCGGTCGGGCCGACGGTGGTCAGCCAGATGACGAAGTCGCGTTCGAGCCGGTTGGCGACGTGTGAGCCGAAGTCGGAGCTGGTGTTGACGACGGGGGCTGAGGTCATGATCTCGACAACGCACCCGGGTGGAAGGGGATTCCGGGCGGCCGCACCCTGGGCCTCCAGTGAAAGTTAGCCTAACCTATCAAGTCGGCGTTCTTTGTGTGAGGATGAGGCGATTCCGATGAGGGTGGAGGAACAGAACTGATGACGGTCGAGGTCGTGCCGCCGGACAAGGCGGCCGCGAAAGCAGCGGCGAAGGAACGCAAGCAGCGTGAGGCCGCCGCCCGCAAGGAGATCATGGCGCCGGTGGCCGGCGTGCTGTCCCTGGCGAGTCTGATCTACGCGGTCGCGTCGGTGTGCGCGGTGGTGCCCTTCCTGCTCATCGTGTCCGCGTGCCGGGAACTGCTGCACTCCCCGGTGGATACCGGCAAGGTGTGGCGGCTGCTGCTGATCGCGGTGCTGGTGCTGGTCGCCCGCGCGATCCTGCAGGCCGCGGTGCTGACCTGGACGCACACCGTGGACGCCGGTTACCAGCTGATCCTGCGCCGCCTGCTGGCGGAGAAGCTGACCCGGGTTCCGCTGGGCTGGTTCGGTGTTCGCACCTCGTCCGAGGTGAAGAAGTATCTGCACGACGATGTGGATGCCCTGCACTACCTGGTCGCGCATGCCCGCCTGGACTTCGTCGGCGGTGTGACGATCCCGCTGGTGACGCTCGTCTACCTGTTCACCGTGGACTGGCGGCTGGCCCTGGTCCTGCTGGTGCCGTTGGTGATCTACGCATTGTGCATGCGCGTGATGATGGACGAGGCCGGGCGCGAACGGGTTCTGGCCTACAACCTCTCCGAGCAGCGCACTCGCGAGGCGACGGTCGAGTTCGTGGACGGCATCCAGGTGGTGCGCGCCTTCGGCCGGGCCGGCAAGGCGCACACCGACTTCCAGGACGCGGTCGAGCATCAGACCGAGAGCCTGCGCCGGTTCAAGGAGCCGTACATCCGCGTGCAGTCGCTGTCGGATGCCGCGCTGTCACCGGTCTTCGTCTTGCTCCTGGTGGTACTGGCCGGTCTGGGCTGTGTCGGGGCCGGTTGGATCGAGCCCCTCGACGTACTGCCGTTCCTGCTGGTCGGCCTGGGTCTGGGCAGCTCGCTCATGGGTCTCGGCTATGCCGGACAAGCACTTCGCACCGCGGGCGATGCCGCCCTGCGCCTGCACGAACTCGTGCAGACACCCGAATTGCCCTCCGGCGCCCCGGAATCCGAGACAGCTGCCGCCCGGGTCGAGGCCGACGCGCCCGCCGGTCAGGTCCGGTTCGAAGACGTCACGTTCGGTTATCGCGCCGGGCATGATGTGCTGCGCGGCGTCGATCTGGAATTGGCGCCCGGCACCATCACCGCGCTGGTCGGCCCGAGTGGTTCCGGCAAGTCGACGCTGGCCAAGCTGCTGCCGCGCTTCTACGACGTGAATGCGGGCCGGATCACCATCGGCGGCCGCGATATTCGCGATTTCCCGACCGCCGAGTTGTACAAGACGGTGGGCTTCGTCTTCCAGGATGTGCGCCTGATCCGCGGCAGCATCCGCGAGAATCTGCAACTGGCTCGCCCCGACGCCGATGACGCGGCACTGGAGCGCGCGGCCCGCGCGGCCCAGATCCACGAGCGCATCGTGGCCCTGCCGCGCGGTTACGACTCCGAGATCGGTGTCGATGCCACGCTGTCCGGCGGTGAGGCGCAACGGCTTTCGATCGCCCGCACGCTGCTGGCCGATACCCCGGTCCTGGTACTGGACGAGGCCACCGCCTTCGCCGATCCGGAATCCGAAGCGGCGGTGCAGGACGCGCTGGCCGCGCTGGTCGCCGGCCGCACCGTGCTGGTGATCGCGCATCGCCTGCACACCATCACCGGGGTGGATCGAATCTTGGTGCTGGAGAACGGTGTGCTCGCCGAGCAGGGCGATCACGAGTCGTTGCTGGCGGCCGACGGCCTGTACCGGCGACTGTGGGACATCAATGAGGCGGCGCTGGACGTGGTGTTGGAGGGAACTCGATGATTCGCAAGGTGTTCGCGCTGGTGCCGCGCGAATTCGCGCCGCTGATCCCGCGCCTGCTGGTCGCCATCGTGCTGCAGGCGCTGTGCCAGTCCGTGGCCTATGTGCTGCTGGTGCCGGTGCTGAAGGCGCTCTTCGACGGTGACACCGGTACGGCGTGGCGCTGGGCGATCGGCCTCGCGGTGGCGGTCGCCGGTGTGATCGGCTTCGGTTTCGCCCAAGCGGTTTACGGTCTCCGCATCGGCGTGGGCATGCAGCAGGGCCTGCAGACCCGGCTGGGCGATCATCTGAATGCCTTGCCGCTGGGCTGGTTCGAGACCCGCAATGCCGGTGAGCTGTCGCGGCTCGCGGTGGACAATGTGCGCGAGGTGCAGCGGCTGATCGCCTACCTGCTGGGCCCCATCCTGGCGGGCGTGATCGTGCCGCTGGGTGTCGCGGTGGGCATGTTGTTCGTGGATTGGCGGATCTCACTGGCCATGTTCGTGGCCGCGCCGGTGCTGTATCTGGTGAATCTGTGGGCGAATCGCTCGTATACGGCCGCGGACGAGCAGTTGCACGAGGCGTCGGCGGAAGCCAATGCGCGAGTACTGGAATTCTCGCAGGTGCAGCCCGTGCTGCGGTCCTTCGGCGCGGTGGGCGCGGGCAACAAGGCCCTCGATGCCGCGCTGGTGCGGCAGCGGAAGGCGGTGTCCGGCTTGCTGTTCGCGAGCGTGCCGGGCCTGATCGTGTTCTCGCTGTGCGTGCAGGCCGTATTCCTGGTGCTGGTGTATCTGGTGGTCGGCCGGGTGACCGGCGGCGCCATCTCGGCGGCCGCGGCGATCGCATTGATCGCGGTGTCGGCCCGTTTCATCGAGCCGTTGACACAGGCGGCGACACTGGGCGGCGCGCTCCGTATGGCGACCTCCGCGGCCGACCGGGTCTCGGCGCTGCTGGCCGAACCGACGCTGCCGCAGGCGGATTCGGACGTGACCCCGGGCGCGCCCGCCGTGGTCTTCGACAATGTGAGCTTCGGCTACAGCACCGGTGACGAGGTGCTCTCGGAGCTGTCGTTCACCGTTCCGGCGGGCACCACCACCGCGATCGTGGGCCCGAGCGGCGCCGGCAAGTCGACGGTGCTGCGCCTGGCCGCGCG
Source organism: Nocardia sp. NPDC020380 (assembly GCF_044386975.1). Lineage (NCBI taxonomy): Bacteria > Bacillati > Actinomycetota > Actinomycetes > Mycobacteriales > Nocardiaceae > Nocardia > Nocardia sp. NPDC020380. Next base: position 176,932 of record NZ_JBIRVQ010000006.1, read on the forward strand.
GTTCCACGATGTGGATTCGGGCCGGGTGCTGGTGTCCGGCAATGATGTTCGCGAGCAGCCGTCGCCGACCCTGCTGGGCCAGGTGTCGCTGGTCTTCCAGAATGTCTATCTGTTCAATCGCTCGGTGCTGGAGAACATTCGCGCCGGCCGCCCCGATGCCACCGATGCGGAGGTGCGGCAGGCGGCCGCCGCGGCGCGGGTCGACGAGATCGCCGAGCGGCTGCCGGAGGGCTGGGACACCCTGGTCGGTGAGGGCGGCGCCGGTCTTTCCGGCGGTGAGCGGCAGCGAGTTTCGATCGCCCGCGCCCTGCTCAAGGACGCGCCGGTGGTCCTGCTCGACGAGGCCACCAGCGCCCTCGATCCGCAGAACGAGGCGGTGGTGGTGCGCGGCATTCACGAGCTGACCCGGGACCGCACGGTCATCGTGGTGGCGCACCGCATGGCCACCATCGCGCACGCCGATCAGATCCTGTTCATGGAGGCGGGCCGCATCGTCGAACGCGGTACGCACGACGAGCTGCTGGCCCTGGACGGCCGCTATGCCGCCTTCTGGAACGAGCGCACCCGTGCCGCGGGCTGGCGCCTGGAAGCGGTGCACGCCTGAGGGTTACGCGAAAGGCCCCGGAGCGGATGTTCCGGGGCCTCTGCGGTGCTGCGTATTACAGCCGATCAGATGTTGCAGCCGAGGCCGGCGTAGTAGGCGATGCTGCACTCGGAGTCCTTGGTGAGCTTCCAGGTGCCGTCGATCTCACGCCAGGTCAGTTCGATGTTCGGGAAGGTGCCGTAGCCGGCGACGCTGACCTGGAGGTTGGCGGTGGTGGTGTCGCCGTTGGTGCTGACGGGTCCGGCGAGGGTCCACTCGAGGCTGGGCACGGTGTTCATGACGCCGCCGATCTGGTCGAGCAGTGGCAGTCCGGCCTCACCCGCTTCGAGCTGGTTGGCGCGGTCGCTGCGGGAGGCGCCGGTGTTGAGCAGCAGCTGCAGCTGGGACTGCAGGTCGCCCAGGCCGGGCTGGGCGGCGCGGATCGGGGCGGCGATCGGCAGGGCCTGGGCCGGTGCGCCGGCCGCGACCGTGAGTCCGCCGAGGGTGGCGGCGACAGCGATAACCGCTGCTCCCAGCTTCTTTCGAGTGGTGGTGCGCATGTGTTCATCCCATCGTCGTGGTCGGTGAGCCCGCGAGCAGTGCTCTGGCCATACCCTGCAATATAAGGTAAGCCTATGCAAACATAGGAGGGGATCCCCGCAGCTGTGACGCGATCGCCAGGCGGTCGAGAGAGAGTGAGTGTGAACCCGGTGAAGACACTTCTGGTCGTCGGCGCGGGCCCGAAAGCCCTTGCGGTTGCCGCGAAAGCGCACGTCCTGCGCGAATTGGGACTACCGGCGCCGCGCGTCGTGGTGGTCGAAGCGCATGCGGTGGGCGGCAATTGGCTGCCCAGTGGCGGCTGGACCGACGGCCGCCACCGCCTCGGCACCAGCCCGGAGAAGGACGTGGGCTTCCCGTACCACTCGACCTGGGCGCGCGGCCGCAATCGCGAGATCGATGCCGGCATGCAGGCGTTCAGCTGGACATCGTTCCTGGTGGATCAGGGTGGTTACGCGGAATGGATCGATCGCGGCCGGCCCAGCCCGCAGCATCACGTGTGGGCCAAGTACCTGCAGTGGGTCGGGCACCGGATCGATCTGGAACTGGTGCAGGGGCGCGTGAATTCGATCTCACCCGCCGCCGACGGCTGGCTGGTCTCGGTGATCGACGCGGACGGCGTGCTCACCCAGCTGGATGCGGACGAACTGATGATCACCGGTCCGGGCCGCAGCAGCGGGACCCTCGCCGAGCATCCGAAAGTGCTGAGCATCGCGGCATTCTGGGAGCTGGCGGGCCGTCGCGAACTGCCGGTGTCCTCCCGCGTCGCGGTGATCGGCGGTGGTGAGACCGCGGGTTCGGCGCTGGACGAGCTGGTCCGGCACGAGATGCTGACGGTGTCGGTGATCTCGCCGATGGCCACCCTGTACACCCGCGGTGAGAGCTTCTTCGAGAATTCGCTCTACAGCGATCCCGCCAAGTGGGCAGGGCTGAGTGTGGATCAGCGCCGCGATGTCATCCGCCGCACCGATCGCGGGGTGTTCTCGGTGCGCGTGCAGGAGAGCCTGCTCGGCGACAATCGGGTGCATCACCTGCAGGGCCGGGTCATGCGGGTGGCCGACGAGGGCGCGGGTGTGGCGCTGACCCTTCGCAATTCGCCCCGCCCGGATCAGGTGCACACCTTCGATCTGGTGGTGGACGCGACCGGCGGGCAACCGCTCTGGTTCCTGGACCTGTTCGATTCCGATGCCGCGGATCTGCTGGAGCTGGCGGTGGGTGGTCCGGTGACGCAGTCGCGCATCGAGACAGCGATCGGCTATGACCTGGCGGTTTCCGGTCTGGAGTCGAAGTTGTTCCTGCCGAATCTGGCCGCGTTGACCCAGGGTCCGGGCTTCCCGAATCTCAGCTGCCTGGGCGAACTCTCGGATCGTGTGCTGCGGTCGGCGGGTGTGGCTACGAGTGAGCAAGCACACCGTGTGAGCGGGGTGGGGTCGGAACCTACTCGGGTCGGTTCCTAGGCTAGGCTTGCCTTACTTAGAGGAGATGAGGTTCGGTTCAATGCGTATCGTGTCGTTCGGCTTCCAGACCTGGGGACGCAAAACCCTGCAGGCCCTGATCGATTCGGAGCACGAGGTGGTGCTCGCGGTCACCCACCCGGCCAGCGAATCGTCCTACAAGGCCATCTTCAATGATTCGGTCGAGGAGCTGGCCCGCGAGCACGGCATCCCGGTGCATCTCACCGAGCGCGCCGACGCCGAGACCATCGACCTCGTCAAGCGCGCGGAACCCGATGTGATCGTGGTGAACAGCTGGTACACCTGGATGCCGCCGGAGCTGTACAAGCTGCCCCCGCACGGCACCCTGAACCTGCACGATTCGCTGCTGCCCAAGTTCACCGGCTTCTCCCCGGTGCTGTGGGCGCTGATCAGCGGCGCCGAGGAATTCGGCCTCACCGTGCACCGCATGGACGAGCAGCTGGACACCGGCGACATCCTGGTGCAGCACCGCCTCACCATTCCCGCCGACGCCACCGGCCCCGAACTGGTGCGCGCCGGAATGGAATTGATCCCGGGCGCGGTGCACGAGGCGCTGCGCGCGCTGGAAAGCGGCAATGCGGAATGGAAGCCGCAGAACAAGGCCGAGCGCACCTACTTCCACAAGCGCTCGGATCGGGACAGCCGCATCGACTGGTCCTGGGACGCGGTCGATCTGGAGCGTTTCGTGCGCGCCCTGGCCGCCCCGTACCCGCCGGCCTTCTCCTGCTACCGAGGTGAGCGCGTCGAGGTGCTGGCCGCCCGCGTCTCCGAGGCCCGCTACGGCGGCACCCCCGGCCGCGTGATCGTGCAGGAGGACGGTGGCGCGGTGGTCTGCGGCCCCAATCCGCGGCACGGCCACAATCACGGCCTGGTGATCACCCGCGTGCGCACCGCCGACGGTGTGGAGCGCGACGGCGCCGAATTCTTCGTGCGCGGCGGCTATCTCACCGACGCCCCCGAATGAGACGGGCCGTCATGCCGGCCGCCGCCGAGGAGACGGAGATGCGCCACCCACTCTCCCCGGGGCAGCGCCGGGCCTGGTTCCTGCAGACCCGCGAACCCGCGGACGCCAGCCTGAATGTGGCGGTGACCTACCGTTTGACGGGCGCCCTGGACGTGGCCCTGCTGCGCGCCGCCGTCGGTGAGGTGGTGGCCCGCCACGAAATCCTGCGCACCACTTACGGTGTCGCGAACGGCGAGCCCTACCAGCTGGTTTCCCCCGAGGCGGCCCCCGACTGGCGCGAAGACGACCTCTCGCCCCTCTCCCCGGTGCGCCGCGCCCGCCGCGCCGAGGTCCTCATCCGCCGCGTCTGCGCCGAACCCTTCGACCCGGCCGCCGCCTCACCCATCCGCTTCGCCCTCTTCCGCACGGGCGCGGACGAATTCGCTTTCGTCCTGGTCGCCCACGCCCTCTGCTGGGACGACGAGTCCTGGGAAATCTTCGCCCGCGACCTCACCACCGCCTACAACGGCCGCCTCCCCGCGGCCCCCGCCACCCCCCACACCGCCCTCGCCTCGGCTGTCCCTGCCGATACGGAGGGCCTCGAATTCTGGCGTGCTGTGTTGTCACCGCTGCCGGAGCCGCTGGAGCTGCCCGGCCGCGCGGGGGCAGAGACGGAACGAGCACAGCGGTCCGCGCGGGAGTTGCCGCGGGAGCTGGTGACCCGCGTGGATCAGTTCGCGGAAGAGCGCGGACTGACGTCGTTCGAGGTCCTGCTGGCCGTGTTCGAGGTGCTGACGCACCGCTACACCGGGGCCGCCGATTTCCTCGTGTCGGTGCCGGTGAACACCCGTGACGAGCAGTCGGCGCCGAGCCGTGCGAGCGCGCCGATCGGCTACTTCGGCAACAGCGTGCTGGTGCGTGCGGGCGTCGATTCGAATTTTGTGTTCCAGGATTTCGTTGCGTGCGTGAGTGATTCGTGGCGGCAGGCCGAGGCGCATCGGCAGGTCGGGATCGACCGGGTGGTGCACGCGGTCAATCCCGGGCGCAGCGTCGATCGTGACGGACTGGATCATCTGGTACGCATCGGGTTCGGGGCGCGCCGCGCACCCATCGGGCCCGACCTGGACGGTGTCGAGTCCGCGCGCCTGGAGCTTGGCAGCCCGACCCCGCGAGTGCCTTTGCGGCTCACCGTGGTTCGCGATGACAGCGGTGCGTATCTGGAGGCCGAGTATCGCACCGGGCGTTTCGCTCCGGAGCTGATCGATCGGCTGCTCACCCACTATGTGCGGCTGCTTGCCGAGGGTGTCGCCGTGCCGGAGCGCCGGCTCGGTGAGCTCGACATGCTCGGTGTCACCGAGCGGGCGGAGCTGCTGGCGCTGTCGCACGGCGAGCGTTCGGCGCTGCCGCCGACCACGCTGGTGGCGCTGTTCGAGGAGCGTGCGCATGCCGCCTCGGCCGCGATCGCGCTGGTCGCGCCCCGGGAGTCCGGGGATCTCGAACTGTCCTACGGCGCGCTGAATCGGCGCGCGAATCGCCTGGCGCACTGGCTCATCGGCCAGGGCATCGGTGCCGAGGATGTGGTCGCGCTGCGGCTGTCGAACTCGGTGGAGTTCGTGGTGGCGGTGCTGGCGGTGCTCAAGTCGGGTGCGGCGTATCTGCCGATCGATCCGGCTTATCCGGATGAGCGCATCGAATTCCTGATCTCCGATGCGAATCCGCGGTTGGTGCTGGGCCGGGTGGAGTTGGATGCGGCCGAGGAGCAGGCCACCGGGTTCGGTGAGCAGGATCCTTCCGATGCCGATCGGGTGCGTCCGCTGCGACCGGGGAATCTGGCCTATGTCATCTACACGTCCGGTTCGACGGGCCGCCCGAAGGGGGTGCCGGTCAGTCATGCCGCGATCGCCGATCATCTGGTCGGGTTCACCGCCCAGTGGGGGATGACGGCCGAGGATCGCCTGCTGCAGTCGTCCTCGGTGAGTTTCGACGCCTCGCTGCTGGATGTGTTCGTGACGCTGACTCTCGGTGCGCGACTGGTCATTCCGCGCCCGGGTGGATTCGCGGATCTCGCCTACATCGCGGGCCTGATGTCGCGTTACGGCATCACGGTGCTGCACATGGTGCCGTCGCTGCTGCGTACCTTCCTGTCCTTGCCACAGGTGAGTGATTGGCGCACTCTGCGTTTCGTCCCGGTCGGCGGTGAGGCGTTGCTCGGTGAGATCGCCGACCGTTTCGCGGGCGTGCTGGATGCCGAGCTGCGCAATCACTACGGCCCGACCGAGGCCGTGGTCAGTGCGACTCATATGCCGGTGGAGGGCCCGCAGGGCAGCCGCATCGTGCCGATCGGCCGCCCGAACCGCAATGTGGACCTGTACCTGCTCGACGACCGTCTGCGCCTGGTCCCACCGGGTGTGGTCGGTGAGATCTACTTGGGCGGAACGCAATTGGCGCGCGGCTACCTGGATCGCGCGCCCGCGACGGCGGAGCGTTTCGTGGCGGACCCGTTCACTCCCGGTGCGCGCCTGTACCGCACCGGTGACCTGGCCCGCCGCAATCTCGACGGTGAACTCGAATTCGTGGGCCGCGCCGACGAACAGGTGAAGGTGCGCGGCTACCGCATCGAACTCGGTGAGGTGCAGGCCGCTCTCTCCACGCATCCGGATGTGCGGGACTGCGTGGTGACGCTGGCCGGTGACGCCGCCGTCGGCCCGCTGCTGGCCGCCTACCTGGTACCGGAATCCGGTGCGGTGCAGGTGGAGTCGGTGCGTGCGCACGCGGCCGCCGCACTACCGGACTACATGGTGCCGACGGCCTTCGCGGTGATCGACGCGATTCCGCTGACCGAACACGGCAAGCTGGATCGCCGCGCCCTGCCCGAACCGGTGCGCGTGACCGCCCTGCCATATCGGGAGCCGGTGACCGGCACCGAGATTCGCCTGGCCACCCTGTACGGACAGCTGCTCGGCCTAGCGCAGGGTGATGGAGCGGAGCAGGTCGGCGCGGACGATTCGTTCTTCGAGCTCGGCGGCCATTCGCTGCTGGCCAATCAACTGGCCGCGCGGATTCACGCCGAGTTCGGGTTCGAGATCGATGTGCGGGCGGTGTTCGACACCCCATCGGTCTGCGCCCTGGCCGCCGTGCTGGAGGCCACAGCAGTTTCGAGGACCGCGGGGTCCTCGTTCACCGGATTCGAGGAGCGAGCGGAATGAGAACAGGTCGACTGCGAGGACTGGTGCGTCGCGCCGGATTCGGCGTGCTGGCAATGGGACTCGTGATCGGCGTGGCCGCCTGCGGATCCGGTGACGGTGACGGCGGGTCCGGCGGCGGATCCCTCACGGTCAAGCATGTGATGGGCGAGACCGAGATCCAGGGCGTGCCCAAACGGGTGGTGGCGCTCGGCCCGCAGTGGCTGGACGCCGTGCTGTCGCTGGGCGTGACCCCGGTCGGCTACGTGGTGCCCGGACTGGTGTCCTCGGTGCCGTGGGAGCCGAAGATCCCGGATTCCGCCAAGCGCATCGACATGTCCGGTGATTACACCGAGCAGATCGCCGCCTTGAACCCGGATCTCATTGTGGCGCCGTCGTTCATGGCCGATCGCGCCACCTACGACAAGCTGTCCAAGCTGGCGCCGACCATCGATTCGCTGTCCAGCGCGCAGATCGACCCGTGGCAGGACCAGGTGACCACGCTGGGCAAGGTGCTGCACAAGGACGCCGAGGCCGCCAAGGTCGTCGGCGATGTGAACGGCAAGATCGACGCGGTCGCCGCGAAACATCCGGGCCTGAAGGGCAAGACCTTCCTGACCTGCATGCTCACCGGCCCGCAGCAGTTGATGGTGCTGGCCGATCCCAAGGACGGTTCGGCCGCGCTGTTCGAGCGCCTGGGCATGACCATGCCGCCGAAGATCGTGGCCGACGCCCCCGCGGGCGGCCGGCTGGCGCTGTCGCCGGAACGCCTGAGCGACCTGACCTCCGATCTGCTGGTGTGCGGCGCGATGCCCGCGTTCGAATCCAAGTTCAAGGAACTGCCGGGCTACAACGACCTGCCCGCAGTGCGCCACAACGGCATCGCGTTCGTCGACGTGGTCGCCATCAATGCCATCAACCAGCCGACGGCCCTGTCAGTGCCGTACGTGCTGGAAAAGCTGGAACCGACGTTCGCGAACGTCGCCGGCAGCTAGTCGCCGGAAGCCAGGAAGGACTTCTCGTCATGACCCTCGATACCTCCGCCGCGCCCGCCTCCGCCCGCGCCGACGGCGCCGCTGCGCGGTCCGCCGAGCGCGGCGCGCCCTTGTCGCCCGCGCAGCAGGCTGCCCTGCTGCCCGAGCGACTGGCGCGCACGGTCGCCGCCAATGTGTATGTGGCTCTGGAGTTCCCGGCCGGACTGGCGGACGGCGTGGTCGAGCGGTCGGCCGCGCTGCTGGCCGGGCACGAGATCCTGTGCACGGTCTACCCGGATGACCGCCGGGTGCCGTACCAGCGGGTCGAGACCGCGCCGGACACGGCCGTCGAGACGGTCGCGATCGAGGCCCTCGCGCTGCCCGCGGCGCTCATGGCCGATGCCGGTCACCGCTTCGACCTGGCGCGGGAGCTGCCGATCCGGATGCGGCTGTACCGGTTGACCGATCGGGCGGTGCTGTCCATCGCCGTGCATCCGGTCGCCGCCGACGATCGCACCCTGGACCTGCTGGTGGCGCGGCTGTTCGGCGCGGCACCGGTCGAGCCGGTCGCGCAGTACCGGGATTTCGCTGCCGCGCAGATGAAACTGCTGGCTGCCGAGGATGATTCGCTGGCCTACTGGAAGCAGCGCCTGGCCGGTCTGCCCGACCAGTTGCTGCCTCTGCGTGAGCGCCCGCAGACTCCGCGCAGCGCCCGCGCCGTGCTGCAGCTCCCGGCCGCCGCCCTAGCCGCCCTGCCGTCCGAGCCGGATGCGGTCCTCACCGCCCTGGTCGCCGACACCCTGCGGGAACTCGGCGCCCCGTCGGATATTCCGATCGGTCTCGCCGACCCCGCCCGGCCCGCGGGCGCCGCCGACGTCCTCGGCAACTTCGCCAACTACCTGGTGGCGCGCGTGGATTCGCCACGTGGCGGCACCCCGTGGCAACTCATCACCGATGCCGTGAACCTCCTGGACGAGGCCCGCGCCCATGCCTCGACCCGCATCGAACGCCTGACGCACCAGCTGCGCGGCCCGGGCGGCGCAGCCAAGGGCGGCCTCTTCCAGGTCCTGCTCTCGGTGCGCCCCGCCGTCCTCGAATTCGCCGCTGCCGGTGACGGTGTCGTGCGCGAGATCGTGCGCGGCGGTATCGCGGGTGCCGGCGGCGTGCGCGAGGTTGCTCGTGCCGCGGCCCGTCCGCACGGTGTCGACCTGGTCGTCGACGCGGTGGTCGGCCCGGAGGGCTGGACCGTGACCGTCGATCTCGCTGAAGAGCTTTCGCGCCGCCACTCCGCCGAGGAGTTCGCGCGGCAGCTGCGGGAGACCGCCGAATCCTGGTCCGCGGCGCCCGATGTGGCGTCCGGCACCGAGATTCCGGTGCGGCCGTGCGACTGGTTCACCGCGGACGAGGATGATCTCGCGCTGGATCCGCTGGCCATCTCCGGTCTCGGCGGCCCGCCGCAGACCCCGGCCGAGCAGGCCATCGCCGATGCGCTGCGCGAGATCCTCGAACTCGACGAGGACGATGAGATCGGCCGCGAGGACAACTTCTTCGCGCTCGGCGGCGACAGTGTGGCCGCGCTGCGGTTCGTCACCGTGCTCGCCGAACGCGGTCACATCCTGGATGTGCAGCAGGTCTTCGAATTCCCGGCCGTGCACGAGATGGCCGCCAACCTGACCGGCGCCGACACCGCGGCCCCCGCCGCCCCGGCCGCCGAGGTGGCCCCGCTGGCGGCCTCCGGACTCGACGCGGCCGCGCTGGCCGCCCTGGCCGGGAAGCTCGCCGGCCGGTGAGCGTGGAGATTCTCGACGTCGTCGCGCTGTCCCCGCTGCAGCGCGGCCTGTACTCGGTCAGCGCCATGTCCGGCGAGGTGGATCCCTACCTGGTCACGTTCTCGGTGCGCATCGAGGATCTGACCGACTTGTCCACGCTGCGTGCGGCATTCGACGGCCTGCTGGAGCGGTACCCGCACCTGGGCGGCGCGGTGCTGACCGACGGCCTGCCGCACCCGGTGCTGGTCATGACCACCGCCGGCCGGATCGGCTGGCGGGAGCTGGACCTGCGTTCGGCAGCGGACCCGGATGCGGCCGCGCGGCAACTGTATTGGGATGAAGGCCGTCGCCGCCTGGACCTGGACGGCGGCCCCCTGTTCCGAGTCCTCGCCGCCCGCGTCGGCGAGCACGCCTACGAACTCGTGTGCACCGCGCACCACATCATCATCGACGGCTGGTCCATCCCGCTGCTCTTCGCGGATCTCATTGCCCTGCACTCGGATACGGCCGCGACCCTGCCGCCCGCCCCGCCCCTGCGCGCCCACGCCGCCTGGCTGGCGGCCCGCGACACCGAGGCCTCGATCCGGGTGTGGCAGCAGGCCTTGGCCGACCTCGCCCCCATGGCCATGCTCGCCGCCCCCGCGCCCGCCGACATCCCGGCGCTCGGCGAAGCCCGCCTGGATCGCGCGGCCACCGAGCAGGTGACGGCCTGGGCGCGCAGCCACGGCCTCACCCTGAACACGGTCCTCCAAATGGCCTGGGCCCGTATCCTTTCCGGCTTCACCGGCCGCGACGACGTGGTGTTCGGCCAGACCACCTCCGGCCGTGACGCCTCCCTGCCGGATGCCGATCGCCTGGTCGGCGCCTTGGTCACCACCATCCCCGTGCGAGTGCGCCTGGACCGGCGCGCCCCCGCCGAAATCGGCGCGGCCCTGCAACGCGAAGTCGCCCACCTCCGCTCCCACGAATACCTGGGCATCGCCGACATCACCCGCCGCACCGGCGGCAACCAACTCTTCGACACCCTCCTCGTCTTCGAGAACACCCCGATGGGCGCCGTCACCGCCGATATGCCCATGGGCCGCGGCGCCCGCCTCCGACCCCGCCGAGTCGACTCCCCGAGCCACTACCCCATCGCAGTAGTCCCGGTAGTCGAACACGGCGAACTCATCACCCGCGTAGAAGTCCGCCCCGACCTGACAACCCGCTTCGACCCCGCCCGCCTGGCCCACCGCATGCTCGCCGTAGTCGAGCGCATCGTCGCAGTCACCAACACAGCGGATATCAGCCTCCTCCTGGACGACGAGCCCGCCGAACTGACTTCCCCGGTGCCGCAGCCGATTACCGGCACAGCTGCACCCGAGACAGGCGCCTCCGACGGCGGCCTGGTATCCGATGTACTACTCGCGGCCGCTGCTCGAGCGGGCGACGCGGTCGCGGTCGTCGACGCAGCGGGCGAACAGACCTTCGCCGAGTTCGCCACCGCAGTCCGTACCTTGGCCACCCAGCTCCGGGAGAGCGGACTGCGAGCGGGTGACGCGGTGGCCGTGGTGCTGCCGCGCGATCGCCGAGTACTGCACGCGCCCTTCGCCATCGCCCACGCCGGTGGCCTGTGCGTCCACGTGGATCCCGGCACCCCGGCGGATCGCCTGGCCTACCTGCTGGAAACCTCCGGCGCCCGCCTGGTGCTCGGTGATGAGGCCCTGACGGACGTGCTGGTGCAGGTCCGCGCGCAGGGCGTGGAATGCGTGCACGGTGTCACCACCGGCGACGGCGCGCTCCACCTCCTCGGTTTCGGTGCGGACGACCTGTCGTCCGCGGGCGACACCGCAGCGCTGATTGGCAGCGCGAATGGTGAAGTGGCGCAGCCCGGTTCGGGCGCGCGCATTGCTCCGGCCGTAACGGCGGCGGCGACACCCGATACGCCGTTCTATGTCATCTTCACCTCCGGCACCACCGGTCGCCCGAAAGGTGTTGTGGTGCCGCATCGGGCGTTGCTCAATCATTGGGCGAACCATGAGCGGCGGATCTTTGCGCCGGCGGCCGAGCGGGTCGGGCGGCAGTTGCGGATCGGGCACGGGTGGTCGACGGGGTTCGATGCGGCTTGGCAGCCGACCGTGGCGTTGCTCAGTGGGCATACCGTGGTGATGCTGGGGGAGCAGGCGCGGACGGATGCGGAGCAGATCGCGGCGGCCATCAGTGGGCAGGGGATCGATATCTTCGATACCTCGCCGTCGATGTTGGCGCGGCTCATCGCGTTCGGGTTGTTCAGCGAGCGGGATGGTGTCGAGCATTGTGCGCTGGCGGTGCTGGCGCTCGGTGGTGAAGCCATCGATCCGGATACGTGGAAGCGGTTGCAGCGACTGCCGGAGACTCGGGTCATCAACTTCTACGGGCCTACCGAGGCCACCGTGGAGGCGTTGATGGCCGATGTGCACGATCATGTTTCGCCTACCATCGGCCGCACCTTCGACGGGATGACCGCCGAGGTGCTGGATCATCGGCTGCGGCCGGTGCCGCCGGGCGGGCTGGGGGAGCTGTACCTCTCGGGTCCGCAGTTGGCGCTCGGGTACCTGGGCCGGCCCGGCACCACGGCCGCGGCCTTCGTGGCGGGTCCGGCTGGAAGGCGTTACCGCACCGGCGATCTCGTGCGTCGCGCGGTCGATGGGACCGTGATCTACGAGGGTCGCATCGACAGCCAGGTGAAGATCAACGGCTATCGCGTCGAACCCGACGAGGCGGCCGTGGTGCTGCGCGAACTCGACGGCGTCGAGCATGCGGCGGTCCTGGCCTACACCGACAACGGCCGCACCCGGCTGGGTGCGCTCGTGGTGAGCGAGGTCCCGGTCCCGCGCCTGCGCGCCGGGCTGGCCCGCCGGCTCCCGCGCTTCCTGGTCCCCACCCGCATCGTCCCGGTCGCCGAAATCCCGTTGAACCGCAACGACAAACTCGACGTCCACGCCGCCACCGCCCTGCTCACCGCCCCGGTGGCCGGAGCGGGCGGCGCCGAACCCGCCACCGACACCGAACGCGCCCTCGTCGGCGTGCTGTCGGCCTTGAGCACAGCGAACGGAGCCGGCCCAGGCATCACCGACAGCCTGGTCGACCTGGGCATCGACAGTATCGGCGTCATCGACCTCGTATCCCGTTTGCGCGGAGCGGGTTTCCGGGTCGCCGCCCGAGATGTCCTGGCCGCGGGCGACCTCCGTGAACTCGCAGCCCGCCTGGACGAACTCGCTGCGGGCGGCGTCGAGGAGGAAGCCGCACCGGTCACCCCGGCAGGCACGGTCCTGCCGCTGACCGCCCTCGCCCGCGAGATCATCGCGAACGGCGAATACCGGTATCTGGCTCAGTCCCAAGTGATCTCGCTCCCAGCCGACGTGACACCGGAGGCAGTGGCGGATCGCCTGGCCGCGCTGGCCACCGCCCACCCGACCTTGCGTTCCCGCCTGACCTGGACCGCGCCCCCCGCCACCTCGCCGGCGCACCGATCGAATTCGACTGTCGCCGAAGCATCGGACCCGGCAGCGGACGCGTCGGATCCGGCGGGCGCTGGACCGGACCCGGCCGCCGGCAAGGCACCGGGTACGAGTTCGTCGGCGGCAACGCGCCGCGACGGTGTTCCCGCGCTGCTGGTCGAGGAGCTACCGGACGCCGCGTCCTGGCTGCATATCGGGTCCGGAACCGGCTCGCCGGCAGCACAACTCGCGGAGACGGTCGCAAGGCTGGATCCGGAGGCCGGTCGGATGGTGGCCGGCACGATCTTGCCGGGCCCGCAGCCGCGGCTGCTGCTGTCGATTCATCATCTGGCCGTGGATGTGGTGTCCTGGCTCATCGTGGCGGACGACCTGCGTCTGATGGCGCAGGGCGAGGCTCCGCTCAACGAGACTCCGTACGGCGAGACCGATTCGGCGGCGATCACTTCCGGGACCGAGGTGCTGGGCGTGCCGCTGGCCGGGCGGTTCACCGATCCGGCCACCGATCGCGCGGGAAATGTGGTGCAGCGGGTCGCCGAGCTCGGCCCGGAGCGCACCGCCGAACTGCTCGCGCGCTGTGCGGAGGGGGCGGTCGGGCTCGAGGACGCGCTGATCCTGGCGTGCGCCGGGACTTTCCCCGATATCGCGGATGCGGCCGGGCGGATCGCGATCACTCGCGAATCCCACGGCCGGCCCGCCGATGACGACTCGCGTCGTGTCGGCTGGTTCACCGTCGAGGAAACGGTTCTGGTCGCCGCCTCGGAGGCCGGCGCGTGGACGCCGGCGAAAGTTCACCCGGAGCTGTCGGATCGGACGTTCGCGGCGCGAGGTCAGTTGCGTCTGAATCATTTGGGCCGCTTCGATGTGCTCCAGTTCGGTTCGGGCCCCTGGTCTCCGGTGCCGCTGGCCGAGTTCACCGACGAGTTCGGGGTGGCGGCGCATCCGGATCTGCCATTGCGGTTCAGCGTCGATGTCACCACGGCCGTGGTGCCGCGAGCGGATGGTCCTTCGCTGGTGGCGCAGTTCGATGTGAACGCGGCCGTCCTGGACGAGGCTGCGGTGGACGCGCGGGTGGCGCGCTGGAATGCCGTGCTGTCGGGATTCGCGGGAGTGGCGTCCGATCTTGCCGGTGTGGCCGGCGATTCGAGGGCATCCGTGGAGTCGCGCGTGGGTTGATCGCGCGCATCAGAGCCGCCGCGCGGAGCGGTCAACGGGGTCCGTGGGACGTTCAGTCCCCCGGGCCCCGTCGGCGTATTCGCTTGTCAGAGCCGCAAAGTGAACAGTTTAGGTAAGCCAAACCACACCGCTGTACCCGGCGGGTGGGCATGGGCTACCATCCCAGAAAGGTTAGGCAAGCCTTTCCTACTGCACGGGATGACGGCTGACTGTTCGCTGATGAGGGAGTTCGATGCTCGACATTGCTGAGGTTCGCGAAATCGTGGCGGCCGCGCTGGACGCCGCCCCCGAATCGATCGGTGACGACGACGATCTCGTGAGCCTGGGAATGCACTCCATGATGCTCATGCAGCTGTCGGCCAAATGGCGTAAGCGCGGCTACGAGGTCCGCAGTTCGGAGCTCGCCCTCGAACCCACCCTCGCCGCCTGGACCGCCCTGCTGCGCGCGGGCCACGCCGAGCAGACCTCCGCCGCCGCGGGCGCCGCGGCCGTCCTGGCCGCCACCTCCGCGGCCGCCACCCCCGCCGAATCCGCCCCGGCCGGCGCCGAATTCGGCCTCGCCACCATGCAGCACGCCTACTGGATGGGCCGCCGCCAGGATCAGGCCCTCGGCGGCGTCGCCGCCCACCTGTACGTCGAATTCGACGGCAGCGGCCTGGAACCCGAGCGCCTGCGCCGCGCGGTCACCCGCCTGGTGCGCCGGCACGAGCAGCTGCGCGCCCAGTTCACCGAAAGCGGCACCCAGCGGACCCTGCCCGAACCGCAGCGCCCGGTCTTCGAATCCGTCACGATCGACGCCGCTTCCGAGACCGCCGAGCTGGAACGCCTGCGCCAGGCCAAAAGCCACCAGCGCATGGACGTCGCCGCCGGGCAGGTCATCGACATCACCCTGTCCGCCCTCGCCGACGGTCGCCATCGCCTGCACGTCGACGTGGACATGCTGGCCGCCGACGCCCAGAGCTACCGCCGCATCCTCGAGGACCTGGCCACCCTCTACGAAGCCGACGCCGACACCCTCGCCCCGCTCGCCTACGGCTTCCGTGCCTACCTGGACGCGAAAGAGCGCACCGCGCCCGATAATTCGGCGGATCGCCGCTGGTGGGGCGACCGCATCGGCGACCTGCCGGACATCCCGGCCCTCCCGGTCCTGCCCGAATCCGAGCGCCGCGATCCGAGCGCCAGCGTCCGCCTGCACCATTGGTTCGACCCGGAGGCCAAGGCCCGCCTGCACCGCGCCGCCCACGGCCACGGCGTCACCCCCGCCGTCGCGCTGGCCACCGTCTTCTCCGAGGCCATTGCCCGCTGGTCGGCGCGGCAGCGTTTCCTGCTGAACGTGCCGCTGTTCAACCGCGAGCAACTGCACGACGACGTCGATCAGGTGGTCGGCGACTTCACCAACTCCGTGCTCGTCGATGTCGACGCCGCCGAACGCGAATCCATGGTGTCGCGCGCCAAGCGCCTGCAGCGCGAACTGCACACCTGCGCGGCACATTCCGTCTACGAGGGCCTGGACGTCCTGCGCGATCTGGGCCGCCTGCGCGGCGCCCCGGTCACCCCGTCGGTCGTGTTCACCTCCGGCCTGGACCTGGGTGAACTGTTCTCCGAGCGCGTCCTGCGCGCTTTCGGTGAACCGGTGTGGATCATCTCCCAGGGCCCGCAGGTGGACCTGGACGCGCAGGTGGTCGAGCTGAACGGCGGCCTGCTGGTGAACTGGGACATCCGCCGCGACGCCCTCCCCGAGGGCGTGGCCGAAGCCATGTTCATCGAATTCCGCACGCTGCTCGACGGACTCGTCGCCTCGGACGCCGACTGGAACGCCGACCTCGCCATCGCCCTGCCGCCCGCCCAGCGCGCGGTCCGCGCGGCCGTCAATGCGACCGACCTGGAACTGGGCGGCCCCCGGACCCTGCACGAGGCGTTCTTCGCACTGGCGCAGCGCAATCCGGATCGCCCCGCGCTGCGCTGGGATGCCGATACGAGCGACGGCCGTGTGGCAGCAGCGGATTCGAACGGTCGCGGCACGGCAGCCGCCGGCCGGCGTGCCGAAGCAGCGGCCCACAGCACCTACGGCGAACTGGCCGGGCAGGCCTTGTCGATCGGGCGGGCGCTGGCGGATGCCGGTGTGCGGCCCGGCGACACCGTCGCGGTCATGGTCCCCAAGGGGCACAAGCAGATTCCGGCCGTACTCGGCGTGCTCGCCGCGGGCGCGACGTATCTGCCGATCAGCACCGAGCAGCCGCAGGCGCGCCGGAATCGCATTCTCGAACGCGGTGGCGCGCGCGTGATCATCGTGGATGCCGCGATCGAGCTGCCCGCTCAGGTGACACCGCTGCTGCTGGCCGATGCTCTGGAAGGCCCGCGCCTGGACAACGCCCAGGTGCCGTCGGCGGATTCGATCGCGTACGTGCTCTTCACCTCCGGCTCCACCGGCGAGCCGAAGGGTGTCGAGGTGAGCCACCGCGCGGCGGCGAACACCATCGACGCCATCATCACGCACTTCGAACTGGGCGCCGACGATCACACGATCGGCCTGTCCGCGCTCGAGTTCGATCTGTCGGTATTCGACATCTTCGCCCCGCTGTCACTGGGCGGCGCGGTGGTCGCGGTCGAAGCGGAGATCGAACGCGATGCCGTCGCCTGGTCGCGGCTGATCGCGGAAACCGGTGTGACCGTGGTGAACTGCGCGCCCGGCCTCATCACCATGCTGCTGGACACCGCGTCCGCCGCGCAGCTGCGCACCGTGCGCGTGGTGATCACCGGTGGAGACCGCGTGAAATCCCAGCAGGGACACCGTTTCCGCGAGCTGGTGCCGGGCGTGCGTTTCGCGGGCCTGGGCGGCACCACCGAAACCGCCATCCACTCCACGGTCTGCGAGATCACCGACGCTTACCCGGCCGACTGGGCCAATGTCCCGTACGGCACCCCGATGGCGAATGTCCGCTGCCGCGTGGTGAACACCCGCGGCGAGGACTGCCCCGACTGGGTGCCGGGTGAACTGTGGATCGGCGGCGTCAGCGTCGCCGACGGCTACCGCGGCGATGCCGACCGCACCGCCGACCGCTTCGTCACCGTCGACGACATCCGCTGGTACCGCACCGGCGATATGGCCCGCTACCTGCCCGACGGCACCCTGGACTTCCTGGGCCGCGCCGACCACCAGGTGAAGATCCGCGGCTTCCGCGTGGAACTCGGCGAGGTCGAATCCGCCCTCGCCGCCCAGCCGGGCATCCGGGAAGCCGTTGCCCTGGTGACGGATTCGGGCCGCTTGGCCGCGGTCGCCGCCGTCGGAACCGGCGGGTCGTCCGAGCACGGTCAATCCGTGGCCGGTGCTACGCCCGCCACGGGCGCTGTCGCCGTGGGCGCGCGTAGCGCGGCGTCTGCCGACGTCATCCTCGCCGGACTGCGGGAACTGCTGCCCGCGCACATGATTCCGGAGATCCTCGAACTGGTGCCCGCCATCCCGCTGACCGGCAACGGCAAGCTGGATCGCGCCGCCATCCGCCGCATGGTGGCCGCCGGCGACGAGGCCGCCCGCGACACCTACGCCGCCCCGGAAACCCCCCTCGAAGCGGCCGTCGAGTACATCGCCACCCAGGTGCTCGGCATCGAAAGGCTCGGCGCCACCACCGATTTCTTCGAGGTGGGCGGCAATTCCATCCTGGCCACCACGCTCACCGCCAAACTGCGCGGCCTGCTCGCGGTGGAGGGTTTCGGCGTCACCGGCGTGCTGGAGGGCCGCACGGTGCGCGGCATCTGCGCGGCGCTGCTGGCGGGGGAGCCCGCTCCGGACCGCCTGGATCAGGTGGCCCGGATCCTGCTCGAGCTCGCCGAGGTCGCACTGCCCGAACCGGTCGCCGTGTCCTGAGCGGCCCGGCCGCCGGAACACGCCGCAGCGCACGGGATTCTCGAAGACAAGGATTGGTTCGACAGCAATGAAATCACTGGAAGACCTGCAGGAAGCCATGCTGGCCCGGCTCGCGCGGGAAGGCCTGGCCGCCACCCCTGCGGTCCCGGTACGCCGCGATCCCGCCCGGGCGCCGCTCTCCTTCGGGCAGCGGTATGTCTGGGCGCACCAGCAGATTTCACCCGACAGCGCCGCCTACAACCTGTGCCTGGCCCTGACCTTCGACGGCGAGGTGGATGCGGACGCCCTGCGCCGCGCCTTCCTCGCCCTGGTCCGCCGCCACGAGGTCCTGCGCACCACCTACCACAATGACGAGCAGGGCGATCCTTACCAGCTCATCCACGACGACCTGCCGCCCCGGCTGACCGATATCGACCTCACGACCACCGGTCCGGCCGAGGGCGATCCGGTCGCCACCGCGGACTCCGTCGCCGAACATGTGGCGGCTGCGGCGGACCGCGCGCTCGCGGAGCTCACTCACGCCGCCGCGCACGAAACCTTCGACCTGTCAGCCGAATCGTCGCTGCGCGTCACCTTCGCCCGCACCCGCCCGGACCGCCTCGTAGCGGTCGTGGTCATCCAGCACATCGCCTGGGACGGCATGACCCTCCCCGCCCTGTCCCGCGATGTGGAGAACTTCTACCGCCAGGCGCGAACCGGCGACATCACCGTGGAGCCGCTGCGCCTGCAGGTCGCCGACTTCGCCGAGTGGGAGCAGGACCGCTACCGCGACGGCGACCACACCGCCGATAGCGACTTCTGGGCAAGCCAGTTCGACGGCGAAGTCCCCGAACTGCAACTGCCCTACGATCGCCGCCCCGTCACCGTCACCGAACGGGGCGACCGCTTCGACCGGCTGCTCGGCGCGCGGGCCGACGCCAACCTGCGCCGGCTCAGCACCGACCTGCGCAGCACCCCGTTCTCCGTATTCCTGGCCGCCTACTACCTGGCCCTGCGTCAGACCACCGGCCAGCGGGACATCGTGGTCGGCACCACGGTGGCCAATCGCGAGGAATCCGGTCAGGAACTACTGATCGGCAACCTGTCGAACATGATTCCGCTGCGCTTCACCGGCGCGGGCGCGGCCACCTTCGCAGAACTCGTCACGCAGGTGCGCACGACCACCACGGAGGCGTTCCGGCACAAGCACTTCCCGCAGGAAGGCATCGTCCGCGCCGCTAACCAGGCCACCGGCCACGTCGGCTCCAAACTCTTCGACACCATGGTGCTGTTCCTGCACCAGAAGATCGACGGCCCGCAGCTGCCGGGCGCGGTCACCAGCTGGGAGCTCATCGACAATGGCGGCGCCCTGCTGCCGCTGGTGGTCGAGACCTTCATGCACTACGACCGCACCGACGTCCAGATCACCTACCGCACCGACCTTTTCGACGCCGGCACCATCGAGCGGCTGCACGAGTACATCGATCAGGTGCTCGCCGCCGCCACGCCCGGCGCCACTCTCGGTTCGCTGGAGACGCTGTCCGCCTCGGACCGTGCCCGCCTCGACGACTGGTCCTTCGGCGACCGCCCCGCCATCACCCCGGAAACCGTCGACGCCATGATCCGCACCTCGGCGCAGGATCATCCGGAACGGGTGGCCGTGGTGTTCGAGGACACCGAACTCGCCTACGCCGAATTCGATGCGCGCGTCAACGGGCTCACCCGCATGCTGCTGGAACGCGGTGTGCGCAATGGTGATCGGGTCGGCGTGTACGCCGAACGCAGCGAATGGCTGCCCATCGTGTTCGCCGCCGTGCTGCGGGCGGGCGCGGTGTACGTGCCCGCCGATCCGAGCTACCCGCTCGACCGCATCGAGTACATGCTGGGCGATGCCGACCCGCGGCTGCTGATCACCTCGGTCTCGCCGGAACGACGGCTCGCGGCCCGAATCGCCGTCCCCGTAATGGATCTCGCCGATGACGCGGTGCGGGCCGAGCTCGCCGCCGCCGACCCAACCCCGGTCCGCCCGGAGGAACTCGCGCGGCCCATCCACCCGCTGGACGCCGCCTACCTGCTCTACACCTCCGGCACCACCGGACGTCCGAAGGGCGTGGTGATCCACCACCGCGCCATCGCCAACCACGTGCAATGGATGCGCGACTACCTCGGCTTCGGCGTGGAACGCATCTTGCAGAAGGCTCCCATCGGCTTCGACGTCTCGGTCTTCGAGCTCGTCAACGCCCTCTGCACCGGCTCCACCACCGTGCTGCCGCACCCGGAATGGTGGCAGGCCGACGTGGAGGCGCTCGCGGGAATCATCGAGCGGCACCAGGTGACCCAGCTGTCCCTGGTCCCCAGCGTCACCCGCGCCTTCCTGGACGCCGGTCCCGACCCGGCCCGGCTGCAGTCCATGCGGTACGTGTACCTGGGCGGCGAATCCGTGCCGCCCGCCCTGGTCGAGGAGGCGAGCCGCGTCTTCGGCGGCACGGTGCTCGGCCTGTACGGCCCGACCGAAGCCGCCATGGACCTCACCCACGAGGACTTCGCCGGCACCCAGGGCAGCGACGAGATCCGCTCCGCGCTCATCGGTGTCCCCGAATCGAATTCGTCGGTCTTCGTCCTCGACGAGCAGCTGCGCCAGGTACCCCCCGGCGTCACCGGCGAGCTCTACCTGGGCGGCGTCCAGCTCGCCCAGGGCTACCACCACCGTTCCGGACTGAGCGCCGCCACCTTCGTGGCCTGCCCCTTCGCCCCCGAATCCGGCGCCCGCATGTACCGCACCGGCGATATCGTGCGCTGGAATTCGCGCGGCCGCCTCGAATACCTGGGCCGCGCCGACGACCAGGTGAAGATCCGCGGCCACCGCATCGAACTCGGCGAGATCGGCACCACCCTGCGCCGCATGCCCGGCATCGGCTCGGCCGCCGCCGTCGCGCTGCCCCGCGGCAATGACGCGGTCCTGGTCGCCTACTACGTGGCCGAACCGAACACGGAGTGCGCCACCGACTCCGAAACCGCCGTAGCCGGCCGCATCCGCGCCTACCTGGCGGAACGCCTGCCCGACTACATGATCCCCGCGGCCCTGGTCCGCATGGCGGCATTGCCGCTCACCGCCAACGGCAAACTCGACCGCCGCGCCCTCCCCGAACCCGACCTGGGCGGCAGCACCGGCCGCGGCCGCGAATTGCGTGACGGCCCCGAACAACTGGTCGCCGAGGTGACCCGCCAGGTCCTCGGCCTGACCGCGGACATCGACCTGGCAGCCGACGACGACTTCCTGGCCCTCGGCGGCGACTCCATCACCGCCATCCGCATGGCCTCCGCCCTCAAGAAGCGCGGCCTCGCCATCACCACCAGCGCCCTCTTCGACGCCCGCACCATCGCCGCCATCGCCGCCGCCACGGCCCCGATCACCGCCACCGGCGCCCCCGCCCTCATCGGTGCCGGCGCCGACACCGGCTGGATCCCCCTCGGCCCGATCGCCGCCATGCTCGTCGAAAAGGTCGGCGGATACACCGGATACAGCCAGGCCACCGCCATCGTGACGCCCGCCGACGCGACCGTGGAACGACTCACCGCCGCCGTGCGCGCCCTGCTGGACCGCCACCCGCTGCTGCGTGCCCGAATCGGGTCCGCTCCGGAACCGCTTATCTCGCAGGCCGTTCCGGATGCTGCTGCGACAGAGCGGGCCGCGTTCGAGGTTCCTGCTGCGGCCGGGCGGCCGGCCTATTACGTGCCTGCCGCTGACGAGCCGCGCATCGAGGTGCCGGTGGCGGAGGTGGTGATCGACGACGCCGAGTGGGCGGAGATCATTCCCGACCTGCTGCAGGAACAGCTGCACGCCGCGGGTGCATCGTTGGATCCCGCGGCAGGCCGCATGGTGGCGGCGGTGTGGGCGCGTACGCCCGATCGGAGTATCGGCCGCTTGCTGCTGGTCGTGCATCACCTGGTGGTGGACGGTGTTTCGTGGCGGATCCTGCACGATGATCTGCGTCAGTTCTGGCGGGATGGTGCGCTGGAGGCGGAGACCGGCACGTCGGTGAAGACGTGGAATACCAACCTGGTTCGCTACGCGCAGGGGGAGGAGCTCGCGGCGGAACTGCCGCGTTGGCAGGCCGTCGCCGAGGCCGCGGATCCGCTGCTGGGCAGCCGCGCCTTCGATCCGGCCGTGGACACCATCGCGACGCTGCACGAGGTCACCACCGAACTCGACGCGGACGACACGCGCTTCCTCATGACCACCGGCGCGCAGGCGTTCGGCTGCGACTTCCTGGATATCCAGGTGGCCGCGCTCGCCGTGGCCATGCACCGCTTCCGCCGCTCGCGGGATGCCGACGCCGACGCCGTGCAGCTCACCATGGAGCGGCACGGTCGCGTCGAAACCCTGTTCGCCGGAGCCGATCTGGCGAATACCGTCGGCTGGTTCACCAGCGCTTACCCGGTCGCGTTGAACGTGCTGCGCGCCGGGCAGGCCGACATCGTGGATGCGGTGAAGGCGGTCAAGGAGCAGCTGCTGGCCGTGCCCGATGCCGGTATCGGGTGGGGCCTGCTGCGCTGGCTGAACGAGGAGGGCCGCACGGTTCTCGCGGACCGCCCCGCGCCGCAGCTGAGCTTCAACTACATGGGCCGCTTCGCCGTGGCCGAGACCGCCGAAACCTGGGATGCGGCACCGGAATTCGGCTACCTGGGTGGTCATGCCGACCCGTCGATGCCGGTCGCCGCCGTGCTCGACGTGAACACCGTGACCGTCACCGATGGCGACAATGCGACCCTGCGTGCGTCGTTCCGCTTCCCCGCCGGTGTGCTCTCCGACGCGGAGGTGCACGAGCTCGCCGACCTCTGGGCCGGTGGCCTGCGCGACTTCGCGAAGACGGTGCGCGACAACCCGATTCGTCAGCTCACCCCCAGCGATGTGCTGGCCAGCGAGGTCACCCAGCTGGACCTGGACCGCTGGCAGACCCTCTACGGCGCCTTCGCCGACGTGCACCCGCTCGCGCCCATGCAGTCCGGTCTGTACTTCACCGCGCTGGGTTCCGGCGGCAAGGATTTCTACAACGTGCAGACCATGATCGCCGTGCGCGGCGCCCTGGACCTGCCGCGCCTGACCGCCGCCCTAGATACGGTGATCAACCGCTATCCCAATCTGCGTGTGGCCATCTCGGTCTCGACCGGCGGACAGCCCTACGCGATCGTCACCGATCACGTGGATGTCGAGGTCCGCGAAGTCGACTTGGCGCACCGTCCGGACGCCGACGAGCGCCTGCAGGACTTCCTGCGCGCCGATCAGGGCGAGCAGTTCGACCTCGCCCACGGCCCGCTCACCCGCGCCACCGTCGTGCACCTGCCCGGCGCGGTGCACATGCTGGTCCTCACCTCGCATCACCTGCTCACCGACGGCTGGTCGGGACAGCTGCTGCCGCAGGAGATCTTCGCCGCCTACCTCAGCGACGGAACGGCAGCGCCGCTCGGCAATCCGGACACCTTTGCCGACTTCCTGCGCCTCACCCAGGATCGCGAGGCCGCCACCGAAGCCGCCTGGTCCGGCTACCTCGACGGCGTACCGCCCTGCCTGGTCGCCCCCAACCGGGTGCCGGACGGCGGCGGCGTGCCCACCGGCCGCTCCGCGGTCATCGATCCGGAGGTGGTGGACCGGCTCACCGTCCTGGCCGCCGAACTCGGCACCACCTTCAGCGTCGTCTGCCAGCTGGCCTGGGCGAACGTGCTGCACTACGTGACCGGTTCGGACACCGCGGTATTCGGCGAGGTGGTCTCCGGTCGCCCCGCGGACCTCGACGAGGTCGACAATGCCGTGGGCTGCTTCGCCAACACCATCCCGGTCGCGGTCGGCCTGCGCGGCGACGCCAGCTGGCGCGACCTGCTGGCCGAAATCCAGCGCCGGCGCGTTGATCTCATGGAGTTCCACCAGTACCGGCTCACCTCCGCCATCCGCGCCACCGGCGTGCGCAAACTGTTCGACAGCATGTTCGTCTTCCAGTCCTACCCGCCCGGCCGCGAGGAACTCGAAAGCCTGCTGGCCCGCGCGGAACTGGAACTCGTCACCTTCGAAGGCGGCGGCGCCACCGACAACGCGCTGCTGGTGATGATCTTCCCCGCCAATGCACTGCTGCCCGCCGACGGCGTACAAGCGGTGGTCTTCTACGCGGAGGACTCCTTCGACCCCACCGAGGCCGAGATCATCGAGGCCGCCTTCCACGACACCCTGCGCGCCATCGCCTTCGACCCGGACCGCCGCGTCGACGCGACCCCGGTCCTCGGCGACGAAGACCACGGCCTGCTGGTCATGCGCCGAATGTGGCAGTGAGCAGCGGAAATCCAGGCGTGCAGAACAGGAGCGAACGACCATGAGCAACACCCTCGGATGGATCCGCAAATTCCATCGCCCGCGCGCGGCCGCCAACCCGCCGCTGCTGATCTGCCCGCACGCGGGCGGCGGCGCCTCCACCTACCGGCCCTTCTCCAAGGCGCTCAGCGAGAACTTCGACGTGTCGATCTTCCAGTACCCGGGCCGGCAGGACCGCGCCCGCGAGGAAGCGCTGCGCAGCGTCCCGGACATCGCGGCCGGCGCCTTCGCGGAATTCGTGCGTTCCCCGCAGAACAGTGGCGTGCCGATCACCGTGTTCGGGCACTCGATGGGTTCGGTGGTGGCCTTCGAATTCGCCCGGCTGGCACTGGATGCGGGCATTCCCGTGCGCCTGCTCGCGGTCTCCGGCGCGGTCGCCCCGTGGCGCGTGGCCGATATGCCGCCGCATCCGACCGAGGACGAACAGCTGCTCGACCACGTCGGCGGCCTGCAGGGCACCGGCGCGGATGTGCTCGCCAACCGTGAACTGATGCGCATGGCCCTGCCCGCCTTGAAGGCCGACTACGCCGCCTTCGACGCCTACACGTGCCCGAAGGACGTACTCCTCGAGGTGCCCCTGCACGCCATGGGCGGCAGCGACGACGAGTTCGTCACCTTCGGGGACCTCTACGGCTGGCAGCAGCACACCCCGCACGAACTCCAGGTCACCATGTTCGACGGCGGCCACTTCTACCTGCACGACAATGTCGACGCCATCGCGGAAACCCTGACGGCGGAACCGATCCGGGAGCCGGCCGACCGATGAGCACGCACCACGACGACCCCATCGTCATCGTCGGCATGGCCGTGGAGGCCCCCGGCGGCGTCGACACCCTCGCCGAGTACTGGACCGCCCTCGCCGAATCCCGCGACCTGCTCGGGCCCTTCCCGCGCGACCGCGGCTGGCCCTTGGAGCGACTACTGTCCCTGGCCGAGACCGAAGGCTGGGGCGCGGTCCGCGACTCCGGCGGATTCCTCGACGGCGCAGCCGATTTCGACCCGCAGTTCTTCGGCATCACCCCGCGTGAAGCCGTCGCCATGGACCCGCAGCAGCGAGTCGCACTACGCGTGGCCTGGCGGGCACTGGAGAACACCGGTCTCAACCCCGCCGACCTCGGTGATGCCGAGATCGGCTGTTACATGGGCGCTTCCGGCACCGAATACGGTCCGCACGGCGCGGACGTCAACGAGTACACCGGATACCGCGCGGGCGGCTCCGCCCTCGGCGCGGTCGCCGGGCGCATCTCCAACTGCCTCGGGCTGAACGGGCCCTCGGTGGTGATCGACGTGGCCTGCGCATCCTCGCTGGCGGCCGTGCACATGGCCGCCTCCGCCATTCGCAACGACGAATGCGAATGGGCGCTGGCCGGGGCGGCCTGCGTCATGGGCTCACCCGGCGCGTTCTTCGAATTCTCCAAGAACAACGCGCTCTCCGCGGACGGGCAGTGCAAGCCCTACTCCGAGGACGCGCAGGGCACCCTCTGGGGTGAAGGCGTGGGAATCGTCGTACTGGAACGGGAATCACGGGCCCGCCGCCTCGGGCACCGCGTCTACGCGCGGCTGCTCGGCTCCCGCATCAACCACAATGGCAAGGGCGCGCCCATCGCGGTGCCCAGCACCGAAGCGCAGGAACGGCTCATCCGCGCCACCGTCGCCGCCTCCGGCATCGCCCCCGAACTGGTCGACCTGATCGAGGGCCACGGCACCGGCACCGCCGTCGGCGACCCGCTGGAACTCACTGCCCTGCAACAGGTTTACGGCGCACCCCGCGCCGACGGCAACGGCCCGCTACTCGGCTCGGTCAAATCCAACCTCGGCCACGCCCAGGCCGCCGCCGGACTGCTCGGCCTGATCAAGGTGCTGCTCAGCGGCTTACACGGGCAGATCCCGCCCACCCGCCACGCGGACCACCCCACCACCCGCGTCGACTGGGACGCCTCCGGCCTGCGGCTCGCCACTGAACTGCGCGACTGGACGCCGCGCGACGGCATCCGCTACGCCGCCGTGTCGTCCTTCGGCGTCAGCGGCACGAACGCGCACGCCGTGCTCGCCATGCCCGCACTGGACGAGGCCGTGCACGAAAGGGAGATCCATGCCTGACTATCGACTTCCCGACGGCAGCACCCCGATCCCGCTGTCCGCCGACACCCCCGACGCGCTGCGCCGGGAAGCCGCCGCCCTGGCCGTCTACCTCGAACAGCGGCCGTACGTCACCGCCGACGAGGTCGCCGACATGCTGCTGCGCACCCGCGGCGCGCGGCGGCACCGGGCACTGGCCATGGTGAGCGAACGTGATCAGCTGGTCGATGCCCTGCAGGCCATCGCCGCCGGACGACCGCACCCTGCCGTCGTGGTGGGGGAGACCGCGGCTGCCGCCCGGCGCGTGGCCTACGTGTTCCCCGGGCAAGGCAGTCAGCGGCCCGGCATGGGTCTGCTGTACTACCGGCATTCGCCGGTCTTCCGCGCCGCGGTCGAGGACTGCGACGCGAAATTCCAGGAACTGCACGGTATTTCGCCGCTCACCTACCTCCTGCACGAGGAGGGTGAGGCCGACGAGGGCGTCGAGATCGTCCAGCCCGCACTGTTCATGCAGATGCTGGGTCTGGCCGCCATGTGGCGGGCCGTCGGCGTCGAACCCGCCGTGACGGTCGGCCACAGTCAGGGCGAGATCGCCGCGGCCGTGATCTCCGGGATCATCTCCCTCGCAGACGGCATCCGCGTGGTCACGCTGCGCGCCAATCTGGTCGGCTCGCTGGAACGCGATAACGACTGGTCCGGGCAGTGGGCCATGGCCGTGGTCGGCGTCGACCGCGACGAATGCGAGGCCCTGCTCGCCCGCAACTCCGGCTGGGCCGAACTCGCGGTGGTCAACTCCGCGCACGTACTCGCGGTCTCGGGCGAACGCCCCGCCGTCTCCGAACTGGTCGCCACCCTCTCGGCACAGGGCAAGTTCGCCAAGGAAATCCGCGTCGAATATCCCGCACACACCTCCTTCGTCTCCAAGTTCCGCGGCGGGCTCGAAGGCACCTTGAAGGACACCCTCGACAACCCGGTCTTCGAGGACACCGAGATCGCCTGCCTCGGCGCCACTCTCGGCGGCCCGATCACTCCCGACCTCCCCGCCGCCGAATACTGGTATTGGAACCTGCGCAACCGCGTCCGCTTCGACCTGGCCGTCGCCGAAGCGGCCGACCGCGGCATCGACATCTTCCTCGAGATCGCCGACCACCCGGCACTGATGCTCGCGCTCCAGGAAACCCTCAGCGGCGTCACCCCCCAACGCGACTTCCGCACCATCGGCACCTCCCGCCGCACCGCCGAAGACCTGCGCGAATTCACCCGCAACCTCGCCCAGATCGCCGTCCTGGACACATCTTTCAACTGGACTACTCTGCGCGACGACACCGCCCCGATCCGCCTGCCCCTGCTGGACTTCCCCAACACCCAGACCACCCCGAAGAAACTCTGGGCCCCCTTCAACTACAGCGCTGCACTGATTGCCGCCGAGACGAATGACACTGGGACAGCAGTTGTTCCGGAGTCATCGGTGACGGTGCCGCCGCAGCGGCTGGCCGAGCGGTGGGTGCGGCTGGATCGGCGCAAGCTGGTGCCGCCGCGCACGCTCGCGGTGCTCGACCGCACCGGGCAGTGCGGTGAACTCGCGGCCGCCGTGGAGAAGGCCGCCGGTCGGCACGGCGCGGTCGTGGTCGGGGCGGACAGTGGGGCGTCGTTCGATACCGCGGTGATCCTGCTGCCGTCCGCGTCGGATACCGAGATCGGCACGGCTGTAGCGGAATCCGCGGACTTCGTCGGTGATCGCGGCTGGCTGCCGGACCTGGCCGGGGTGCGTGACGCCTGGCTGGTGACCGTCGGGGGTGAAGCGGTGCTCGATGCCGAGATCCCGGATCTCGTGCACGCCGCCGCCCAGGCCGCGTTCCGCTGCCTCGCGCCCGAACACCTCGGCACTCGCTTCCGGCACGTGGATCTGCAAGCCGGACAGGCGCTTCCGGACTCCGCCAAGGAACTGGTCGGTGCATTGCACACCGCCGGTGAGCCGGAACTCGCCGCTCGCGAAGGCAAGCTGTACGCCAAACGCCTTGTCGTCGACGAGGCCGGTGATGACCGGCCGCTCACCGCCGACGACCTCGCCGAGGTCGTGATCATCGGCGGCACCGGCAAACTCGGCCTGGACTTCGCCGCCGAGTTCGCGCACGGCGGGGCCCACCGGATCACGCTGATCAGCAGGTCCGGCGGCTCGGGAGACGCTCTCGCACGCGTGCGTGAACTGGAGCGACCGGGTCTCACCATCGATATCCGCCGCTGCGACGTCACCGACGAGAGCGCGGTCGCCGCGCTGGCAGGGGAGTTGCGCGCACCCGCCACCCTGCTCGTGCACGCGGCCGTCGACTACGACGCCGCAGCCGCCGAACTCACGCCCGAAACCGTCTTCGCGGCAGCCGAATCCAAACTGGTCGCCTTCGACCGCCTGGTCCGCCTACTGCCACTGGCCCCGGGCGCCCGGGTGCTGGCGTGCTCCTCGCTCTCGGCCACCATCGGCGGCCGTGGCCACGCCGTCTACGCCGCGGTCAACCGCATGCTGGACGCCGCCGCAATCCGCTACCGGCACAACGGCATCGAGGCCACCTCGGTGCAGTGGGGACTGTGGCGGGCCGTCGGCGCGGACCATGCCGAAGCCCTGGCCCGCATCAGCGGCACCGGACTGCTGCCGATGGATCCGGCCACTGCCGTCGCCACCGGCTTCGCCGCCACGGGCAACCGTGTCGTGGTGGCCGCCGAATGGTCCACGCTCCGTTCGCTGTTCGCGATCTTCGGACAGGACCCGCTCTTCGCCGAACTGCCGGACGAACCGGCGCCCGCGCCGATGGTCGCCGCAGGACCGGCGGGTACAACCGTCTCGCGTACGGCCGCTGCGACCGCCGCAGGTTCGGCTGCCGCGATTGCCCCGGCTCCGGCCGACGTGGCTCCCGCACCCGCGATAGCCGATATCGCCGACCAGGTGCGCGATGCCCTGCGCTTCGTCATGGGCCTGGACGCCGGCGAAACCATCGACGGCTCCATGCCTTTGGTGGCCCTCGGCCTGGACTCGCTTCAGGCCCTGGACCTGCGCAAGCGCATCGAAGCCGACCTGCGACGCGATCTGCCCGTCACCGCCATCCTCGGCGGCGCCTCACTCGACGACGTCGTATCACTGCTCGGCTGACCCGAAATACCAACGACGCAGGGGGATTACCTGAATCATGACCACAGAAACCACACCGCGGCCGGATGACGCGATCATCGTCGAGTCCGTGGAGAAGTCCTTCGGCGAGGTGAAGGCCCTGCGCGGCATCAGCTTCACCGCCCCGGCGGGCAGTGTGCTGGGCGTGCTCGGCCCCAACGGCGCGGGCAAGACCACCACCGTCTCGGTGCTGTCCACCCTGGTCCGGCCCGACGCGGGCCGCGCCCTGGTGGCCGGCTACGACGTGGTCCGCCAACCCGACGAGGTCCGCGCCTCCATCATGCTCACCGGCCAGTACGCCGCCCTCGACGAGGTACTGACCGGCCGCGAGAACCTGGTGCTCTTCGGCCGCCTCATGGGCCTGCACCGCAAGGCCGCCAAACAGCGCGCCGACGAACTGCTGGAACGCTTCGCCCTCACCGACGCCGCCGACCGCCGCGTCGGCCAATACTCCGGCGGCATGCGCCGGCGCATCGACATCGCCTGCGGCCTGGTGCGGGCGCCGCGCGTCGTCTTCCTCGACGAACCCACCACCGGCCTCGACCCGGTGAGCCGCCAGAGCCTGTGGGCCCTGGTCCGCGAACTCAAGCAACAGGGCGTCACCGTCCTCCTCACCACCCAGTACCTCGAAGAGGCGGATGCCCTGAGCGACAACATCATCGTCGTCGACAAGGGCACCGTCATCGCCGAAGGCACCGCGGATCAGCTCAAGGCCCGCTCCGGCTCCAGCTTCTGCGAGGTCGTCCCGGTCGACGCCGCCGACATCCCCCGCCTGGTCACCGCCCTCTCCGGCCTCGGCGAGGTCGCCGTCCCCGAATCCGCCGACCGCGTCGCCCTCCCCGCCCCCGACGGCGCCGCCACCCTCACCGAAGCCCTGCAGCGCATCACCACCCACGACATCGAACTCATCGATATCGCCCTCCGCCGTCCCTCCCTCGACGAGGTCTTCATCGAACTCACCAAGCCCGCCGTGACGGAGGCGACGGCATGAATCAGCCGCGTCCGATGCGAGTTGCGGCCAGGCTGCACCGGGCTCGCCGTAGCGGAGCCGCCGGAGCCGCAGGTGATTTCGCCCCACGGCCCGTACCGACGGCGACCACGCCCGGCACCTCGGCGATCGAAACCCGTGCGCGCATCCTCTTCGCTCCGGCGGAGGTGGCTTCGTGAGCCAGGAAACTCCGATTCGCGTTCCGGCCGGAATGCAGTGGACGGCGCTGAGCGAGCGCGGGATTCGCGCCGCCTTCCGGGAAGGCGATGTGGTGCTGGCCGTCTGCGCGCCCATCGCGTTCTACATCTGCTTCTATGTGCCGCTGCGCAAGTCCATGTCGGCGGCCGGGGTGGATTTCGCGCAGTATCTGCTGCCGCTGATCGCGGTGTACGCCATGTTCTTCACGGCCATGTTCGCCGGCGACCGCGCCGGGCGGGAGCAGGCCGGGGGCATGGCCACGCGCTTGCGCTCACTGCCGGTGCGGTCGTGGGTGCCGGTGGCGGCGCGCATGTCGGCCAATCTGGTGCGCGGCTGTGCGGCGCTGGCCGGTGCACTGATCGTGGGGGGCCTGTTCGGGTTCCGCTTCCACGATCCGGTCACCGCGATTGTTTTCGTGCTGGTGGCGCTGGCTTTCGGTGCGGCCGTGGTGATTCTCGCGGACGCGCTCGGCACTGCCACCCGCAATCCGGAGCTCGGCGCGACCGTGTTGTTCGTGCCGCAGCTACTGCTGGTCATGACCTCCACGGGATTCGTGCCGGCCCAGGGTTTCCCGGGCTGGATCCAGCCGTGGGCGCGTAATCAGCCCATCTCGCAGGTGTCGGCCGCGCTGCGCGGACTGGCCGACGGCAACTACACCAGCTCCCTGGGCGTGGCCGCACTGTGGATCGCCGCCCTGCTCGTGGTCGGTGCGGTGCTGGCGATTCGAGCGGAAGGACGACGGGCATGACCACGGACAACGCTCTGCCGACCACGAATACCGCTGTGGCCGCGTCGATTCCGCACGCCCGCGGCTCGCTCGTCGCCCAGTCGCTGGTGGAGACCGGTCGCCTGCTGCGCCGCTGGTCCCGGCAGCAGGAGGTGATGACCAGCACGCTGGTCCTGCCGATCCTGTTGCTGCTCATGTTCGATCTGGTGCTGGACCGCTCGCTCGGCATCTCGTCCGGGTCGAAACCCATCTACGGTTTCGTGCCCATGATCGCCATCGCGGGCGCCATGTACGGCGCCATGGGCACCGGCCTGTCCCTGTACGGCGAACGACAGAGCGGTCTGTTACGCCGCTTCTGGGTACTGCCCATCCACCGCTCGGCCGGACTGCTCGGCCGGCTGCTCGCGGAATGCGTGCGCGCGGCAGTGGTTTCGCTCGCCGTAATCCTGCTCGGCCTGATCCTCGGCCTCCGCTTCGCGCAGGGCTGGCCCGGATTCTTCGGCGCGCTCGCCGTCCCGGTACTGGTGATCGCGGGCTTCACACCGCTGGTGATCCTGGTGGGCGTGAGCAACATCGGCGACAAGGTCGTGCAGCTGTTCTCGATCTTCGTACTGATCGGCATGTTCTTCAATTCGGGATTCGTGCCCGTGCAGAACTATCCGGACTGGCTGCAGCCGGTGGTCCGCGCACAGCCCATGAGCTGCGCCATCGAAGCCATGCGTGGATTCATCGAGGGTGGTCCCATCGCCACCCCGCTGCTGCAGACCCTCGCCTGGTCGCTGGGCCTGGCCGCCGGTTTCGGCGCACTGGCCGTACGCGGCTACCGGGCCGCCGCGGAGAGCTGACCCGGTAGCCGCCGCAACTCAGTGGGTGATCAGCCGCCACTCGTCGGGCAGATTGGAGGCGGTCACCCGATCACCCTCCACGGCCAGGTCGATGATCGTGCCGCCCAGCCGCATATCTGTGAGCTCCACCCGCCCCCACCGCAGCGGCAGATGCGGCAGCACGGTCAGCGTGCGCCGCGGCACGTCCGGATCCAGTCCGAGGAAGGACCGCACCAGCAGCAGCGGCGCCGCACTCGCCCACGCCTGCGGCGAACACGATGTCGGATACGGCACCGGCGCCGAGAACTTGGTCCGCGGGAAACCGCAGAACAATTCGGGCAGCCGGCCGCCGAACGCGACCGCCGCATCGAGCAGGCCCTCCGCCAGCCGGGTGGCCAGCTCGATCGCACCCGGAATGTGCCGGTACCGCAGCAGCCCGGCCACCGCGATGGCGGTGTCGTGCGGCCACACCGAACCATTGTGGTAGCTCATCGGGTTGTAGGCGCCCATGCTGGAAGCCAGTGTGCGCAAACCGAATCCGGTATCCATATCGGTTGCCGCCAAGCGCCCGATCACCGTCGCCGCATGATCGTCGGTGACGATGCCCGACCACAGGCAGTGCCCGATATTGCTGGTCAGCGCGTCCAGCCGGCGCTTGTTGCCGTCCAGAGCCACGGCGAACCAGCCCTTTTCGGGCAGCCAGAACGCCTCCGCGAACTTGGTGCGCAACTCCGCCGCACGATCGCGCAGGTACCCGGCGGTGGTGCCGTCCCCGAACTCCTCGGCCAGCTCCGCCCGCGCCTGCAGCGCCGCGTACACGTAACCCTGCACCTCGCACAGCGCGATCGGCGCCTCCGGCAGCCGTCCCGTCGCATCGTTGATGCCGTCGAAACTGTCCTTCCAGCCCTGATTGATCAGGCCCCGGTCGGTGGCCCGCCGGTACTCCACGAACCCGTCGCCGTCGCGATCGCCGTAATCCGCGATCCACGCCAGCGCCGCGTCCGCGGCCGGCAACAGCGCCTGCACCGCCTCCACATCGGCGCCCCAGCGCCGCGCCTGCGCCAGCAACATGACGAAAAGCGGTGTGGCGTCCACGGTTCCGTAATACGTCTCACCACCCAGCACCGCGCCGCTGGCCGGCCCGCGCCGCATCTCGTGCATGATGCGGCCCGGCTCCTCCTCGGTCAGCGGATTCACCCGCTGCCCCTGCATCTCCGCCAGCTGCTGCAGCGTGCCCACCGCGAGCCCCACATCCAGCGGCAGCGCCATCCAGGCAGTTAGTAGCGAGTCCCGGCCGAACAAGGTCATGAACCATGGCGCGCCCGCCGCCACGAACGGCCGCCCACCGCGGGCGTCGTCGTGAATCTGCAAGGCGCCCAGGTCGCTTTCGGTCTGCTCCAGCACCATCGCCAGCTGCATATTGTCGGCGGTGATATTGGTGGCGGTATCCCGCCAGGCCGCGATCTTGCGGCCCGGCTCGCTGAACTCGTACTGCTCACCCGGCCGCCCCGCCGAGTGGATGGGCTGGGTGCCCATGCTCGGCTGGGCCACGATATCGGTCTGCCAGCTCCCGCCGGCCGGCACCACCACCCGCCAGGACAGCGAACCCGGCAGCACCGCGGGCGTTTCCGACGAGGACACCGCCAGCGCCCGGGTGCGATCGGACCGATCATGGAGCAGCAGTTCCACATCCGCCACCACGACCTCGGCGCGCCCGTTCCCGCTGCGGCCCTCCTTCACCGCGAACAGGTCCGCGAAATCCGCGTCCACATGCAACTGCAGGTCCACGGCCGTGGTTTCACGGCCCAGATTCTCGACCGTGATGGTCTCCCGCAGCCCGTCCGCGACGAGCCGCTCCCGAACGATGAGCAAGGTGCTGTCTGCTGCGCCGGCCCGCGGAGGCCGGCGCAATATGAACCGGGCGGTGAACGCCTCCGGACTCAATACCGACAGCGGCTCCGGCCGCTGCCCGTCCAACCGTAGTTCCCAGCGCGACAGCACCCGCGCGTCCCGGTAGAACAATCCGTACGGCGTCCCTTGCTCGACATCGCCGAGCCGGTCCGACAGGCAGAACGTACTGCCCTCCACCAGCGTGACCGCACCACCCGACACACCCAGGTTCGACGGCTCACCGCCATTCAGAGCAGTTGGAGCCTCACCGTTCATTCGGTCCCTTCCTCGATGACTTTCGCTTCCGGAACGACGTTGTCCGCCACCGTTTTACGGCCCGGCAGCGGCGCCGGTCCGGTCAAGAGGGCTGGATCGGTCATCGCCCCCGGCACCGGGCCCGCGGGCGGACGACGGCGCCCCGCGGAGCGCGTGATGGGCGTGGGCGCGGTGACCCGGGCAGGTCGCGAGCGCGCCACCCGATTCGGCGGCGGCGCCGACTGATGCGCCGGAGCCGACGCCCAGGTATGGATGGTGATCCGCCCGCCGCGGCGCGGCCGGCGGGTACTCGCCACCCGGCGATAGATCTCCTCGTAACCCCGGCCCAATGTCTCGGCGCCGAAGTTCGCGACCACATGCGCGCGCATGGCCGCGGGATCGTAGGAGCGCACTTCCTCGATGGCAGCGGGCAATTCGTCCGGATGGTCGCAGATACGACCGGTCACGCCGTCCACGATCACCTCGGACACGGCCCCGCCGCGCAACGCCACCACCGGCGTTCCGCACACCATCGCCTCGATCATGACCATGCCGAACGGTTCCTCCCAGCACACCGGGAACAGCAGGCAGCGCGCCCCGGCGAGCAATTCACGCTTGGCCGCGGCATCGGCCATCCCGAACATGGTGTCGCGTTCGGTGAGCAACGGCCGTACCGCACTGTCGAAATACGCCACCTCGGGCGGCTCCGCGCACTTACCTGCCAGCACCAATGGCAGACCGGCCGCATGCGCCGCCGTCAACGCCAGGTGGGGGGCCTTGTCCGCGGTGAACCGGCCCAGGAAGAGAGCGTAGTCCTGCTTCTCCGCCTGGAACGGCCAATCCTCGACCCGCAACGCATTGTGTACGCGCCCGGCCCAATTCAGGTCCGGGGCCAGTTCACGCTGCCGATCGCTGATCGCGACCAGGTGCGCGTCCTCACCGAGTTCGCTGTAGTAGATATAGGGATCGCCGTTCACCGGGCCGTGCACGGTCACCACGGTCGGCAGGCCGAGCTCGCGGTAGACCGGCATGTTCAACGGGCCCGCGAAGGTGTGATCGTGCACCAGATCCAGGCCGCCGCCCACCGCGAGTCGTTCCAGGGCGCGCCGCACCTTCAAGGCGTGCACCACCTCCGGGAACGGATCACCCAGCCGATCGGCCTGGATGCGATCCCACAGCGGAATCAGATTCCCCTTGGTGCCGTTCTCACCCGCACCGAGCAGCGTCACCTCGTGACCCCGCGCCACCAGCGCGTCCACCAGATCCGCGACCACCGCCTCCACACCGCCGTACGCCTTGGGTGGAATGTCGAAATACGGTGGCACCACCATCGCGATACGCAACCGCTCGCGATCCGCCGATGAGAACTCGAATGCAGACGCCGGGCCGGGCACGGATTCCGCGCTCATGACAGCCCCTCCTTCCGGGACACAACCGTTCGGTGCCCTTGCTGGTCGGGCACCGAATCTTGCCGGTCGAACCGGGGTGAGGAAGATCGAAAGCGTTTGCGCCGCAGGAGGCCACGCTCCGTGGATGGAACGCTCGGGATGATCGTCGCGCCGGCTGATGCCCTCGGATCAGCGCGCAGGCAGACACGGCGGAGACGACTCCAGCAGCGATGATGAAGGCCGACGCGGTCGATCGGCATGCGGTGAAACCAATTCGAAGGCACCCCGGGCGCGTCATCGCGCTCGGCGGCCATTGGGTGATTTCCACAATATCGCTGGAAAACTCGAGAAAAGGGCAGATCGAATGGTTCCCGGGTTCATCCGCGCAAAGTTCGCCCGCACAACCCCTGTCCGTGGGCGCCGGGACAATTCCCCGTTACCGCGTAATCAGCGAGACACCTTGGCCCCGAATCGATCTCCGTAACGCGGGCCTCGCGATACAGACCGACCGACGTGCAACCCGCCTCGACAGCCGCGCTTACTCGGCGGTCGGTTTCCTGCGGGGCCGCAGGGCAACTCGGAGGCTAGTTCCGGTCAGGCTGCGGCGTAATCGATCTCGACGGCCGCGGCGACGGCATCGAAGACCAGCCAGCCATCGGCCGTCCAGCGGCCGCGGAGGTTCGTGCGAGCGAGGCGGGCGCCCGGCACGAACGGATCGGCGGTGAAACCCACGGCCGCATCGGTGAGTTCGGCCGCCAGGGCCGCGCCACCCAGATAGACGGCACCGGGCCGGCCCGGCGCCACCGGGCGCATGGCCGAATCCAGCACCAGCAGACGCGCACCCGGAATCGGGCGCAGACGGCCGGAACCATCCAGCGGGCCGCGTGCGGCGACACCCGCGTATTCGGGCGTGGCATAGGCGAATCCGGCACAGGAACCCGGCGCGAGGGTGCGGAGCAGACCGGCCAGTTTCGGCGGGCAGGTCGTGCCGAGCACATCCCAGCGGCGGACCGTCGGCAAGGCGGCGGGCAGTTCTGCCAGCTCGGCGAGGGTTTCGGCCCCGGCGACCACATGGGTCGCGGCACAGTTGGCGATGAGAGCCGCCAGCGCGGAAGGATGCGCGCGCTGACCCTCGGTGGCGAGCACCAGGGTCGCGCCATCGGCGAGCGCCGCGAGCAGTTCCACCGCCGCGTCGGTGCAATCCCACTGAGTGGCCAGCAGCCGCACATCCGTAGTACCGAACGCCCGGTCGACAGTGCAGGTGCGCTGATCGGCGGCCACCGCCCGGCGGTCGTCGGCGGCCGCGGCCACCGCGTCCGGAACCAGGCCGGTACCCGTCGGCCCGAGCTCGACCAGCAGCGCGCCGGTCTCGGCGGCGAGCGCGATGTCGGTCAGCAGCCGGGCCAGATCGTCGAGGGTCGGGCCCGCACTACCGGTGACACCGCCGTCCAGCTGCTCGTACAGCTCGGCATAAGTGAGGATGTGGCCACCGCAGCGGATCGCGGTTCGCAGCGCGGGCACCCGCCGACCGCACTGGATCAGCGCAGCGACCGACGGCACGTCGTACAGGTCGACGCCGTTCGCCCACTCGTCCACGAGCCGGTGACGCTCGACGGTGGACAAACTCTCCGGCACCGCGCGCTCCATCGTTCCCAACCTCAGTTAAAACTTATGCAACCCTAACCTTATCTCCAATTTACACAACCACCGGCTCGATCCGGAAGCGAACCGGCAACAAGCCGACCTCGACATCGATCAGTTCCCGTACTGCTTCGTGTCCGGATGCTCGATGAGCACCACATGAGCGGGCGCCGGAGCCACCGGACGGTGACGAACACCTCTCGGCACCGTGAAGAGCTCACCCGGTGCGAGAACCACCGCGGGCCGATCCTCGAGCTCGATGCGGAAGGTCCCGGACCAGCACAGGAACAGCTCGTCCTCGTCGTGGTGATGCCACGGGAACTCGCCCTCGATCATCGCGACCCGCACCACCGATTCATTGACCCGCGCCAGCTCACGCTGCTGGAACGGGCCCGGGAGGGTGGCGATCGTCGCGGGAATCGAAGCGGCAGTGGATGTTTCGGTTACTTCGCTCATAGGAAAGATCCTTCGGCACCACGGATGGCGAGCACAGGGCCAATCGGGAAGAATTGGTCCCGTTATGGAGCCAATCGATGTCACCGAACGACTCGGACGGTGGTCGTCCGGGCGCGGACCGCTGTACGTACTGCTCGCCGCACGACTTCGGCAGCTCATCGACGATGGCGACCTGCCCACCGGATCCGCCCTGCCCGCCGACCGGGCCTTCGCCAGACAACTCGCCGTCGGCCGCAATACCGTGGTCGCCGCCTACGACCTGCTCGCCGCCGAGGGCCGCATCACGCGCCGGCAGGGGAGCGGCACCCGCGTCTCGGGACCCGCCGCGGGCTCGGGCCCGGACACCACCGCCGCACCCATGTTCCTCAACCTGCTCGAACCACAGGACGACATCCTCACCCTCGCCTGCGCCGCGCCCGAAGCCCCGCCACCGGCGATCGTCGACGCATACGCCCGGGCGCTGCCCATCATGGCCGCCATGACCGCCGAAATCGGTTACCACCCGGGCGGATACCCGCCTCTCCGGCAGGTCGTCGCCGAGCGCTACACCCGCCTCGGCGCGCCGACCACCGCCGATCAGATCCTCATCACGAACGGTGGCCAGCAAGCGCTGTCCCTGCTGGCGCGCGCTTTGGTGCGGCCAGGTGATCGCGTCCTCGTTGAAACCCCCACCTACCCGGGCGCATTGGAAGCTTTCCATGAGGAGGCCGCAATCCTCACCGCCCTGCCTCTCGGTCTTCCCGGCTTCGAAGCAGCGGCCCGCACGCATCGCCCGGCGCTCGCCTATCTCACTCCCACGTTCCAGAACCCCACCGGCACAGTGCTTTCCGCCCTGCGCCGCCGTCGCATCACGGAAGTCACGACCGCCCTGGATGTGCCGCTCATCGCCGACGAAATCACCGCCGACCTGCCGTTCCCTGGCGTGGAGGTCCCGCCACCGCTCGCGGCCGAATCGTCCACCGTCATCTCCATAGGCTCGCTGAGCAAGAACACTTGGGGCGGGCTGCGCATCGGGTGGATTCGCGCGGCCACGCCCGTCATCGCGCGGGTGACACGGCTGCGCGCCGTCCACGATCTGGGCGGCAACCTGCCCGCCCAGATCGCCGCGACAGCCCTCGTGCCCGGTATCGACACTCAGCGCGAAGCCCGTGCCGCACACCTGAAATCGGGTCACGACGTGCTCCGGGCCGAACTGGCCGCGCGACTGCCGGACTGGACCGTGCCGGCCGTGACTGGCGGTCAGACCCTGTGGGTGCGGCTGCCGTACGGCGACGGCACCTCCTTCGCGCAGACCGCGCTGCGGCACGGCGTGGCGGTGCTGGCGGGCAGCGGACTGGACGCCACGGGCGGCAGCGAGGACCGCATCCGGCTGCACTTCCGGCATCCGGCCGGCCTCCTCGTCGAGGCCGCCGACCGGCTCGCCACCGCCTGGCAGGCTTATCGCCCACCCGCCGAACCTGCCAGCGCCGCACCGCCTTTGGCGATCTAGGCCCGACCGCCATCGATGTGGCCGGGCCGTGGTGGTGGGCGGCTCAGAAGGTGACGCGCTGATCCGCCGGCAGGAACAGCTTGTCGCCCTCTTTCACGCCGAAGGTGGCGTAATACTCCGCCTGATTCCGCACCACTTGATTGGCGCGGAATTCATTGGGGGAGTGGACATCATTGGCCAGCAGATTCTCGGTGTACTGCGTGGTGGCCTTGGAACGCCAATTCCGGCCCCACGCCTCGAACATCGGCCGATAGTCGGGATTGTCGACGTTCTTGCGCTTCTGCTGAATCCGGTACGCGGCGAAGGCCATCTGCAGCCCACGATTGTCGGCCACGTTCTCACCGAGGGTGAGCTGACCGTCCACATGCTGATCCGGCGGCAGGCCCGCGGGCACCAGCGCGTTGTACTGGTCCACCAGCTTCTGCGTCAGAGCGTCGAACTTGGCCCGGTCCTCCGGCGTCCACCAATCCTTCAGATTGCCGTCCGCGTCGTACTTGGAACCCTGATCGTCGAAGCCGTGCCCGATCTCGTGCCCGATGACCGCGCCGCCCGCACCGTAATTCACGGCCTCCTCGGCCTTGGCATCGAAGAACGGCGGCTGCAGGAAGGCCGCCGGGAACACGATCTCATTGTTGACCGGCTGGTAGTACGCGTTCACGGTCTGCGGCGACATGCCCCACTCGGTCTTGTCGACCGGCTCACCCAGTTTGGCGAAGTTCTTCTTCGAGGCGAAAGTGTCGACGGCGAGCAGTGATCGGATCAGCTGCCCGCGGGTGATCTGCAAGCCCGCGTTGTCCTCCCACTTGTCCGGGTATCCGATCTTCACCGTCATCTTGGCCAGCTTCACCAGCGCCGCATCCTTGGTGGGCTGCGACATCCAGGTGGAAGCGGTGAAATTGGCCTTGTAGGCGGCCACCAGATCGGCCACCATATCCAGCGCGCGCTGCTTGGCCTCGGGCGGGAAGTACTTGTCCACGTACAGTTTTCCGAGCTCGTCGCCCAGCGTGTCGGACACCGTCGCGACCGCCGACTTCCAGAGCTCCGGGCGTTGCTGCAGCCCGCTCATCACCGTGCCGAAGAATTCGAAATTGGCATCGGCAATGGTCTTCGGCAGGTATTTCGCGAACGAGCGGACCAGCGCGAGCTTCAGATAGTCCTTCCACTCGGCCAGCTCCACGTCCTGCCAGAGCTGCCCGGCCGCTGTGACGAACGACGGCTCACCCACGATCACCGTGTCGAACAGATTCGCCGGCCGATCGGTATTACCCGCCAGCCAAGGCGCCCAATCGAATTGCGGCGCCAGCGCGGTCAGCTCGGTCCAAGACATCCGGTTGTAGGTCGCCTCGGTATTGCGCAGCTTCACCTTGTCCCAGAAACCTGCGGCAATACGCGTCTCCAGATCAACCACACGCCCGGCCATACCGGAAGGATCGGGGAATCCGGCGCCCGCGGCGATCTTCTCCATGAAGGTCCGATACGCCGAAAGCTTGTCCGCCAGTTCGGGTTTGCGATAATACTGCTCAGCCAGCCCGATACCCGACTGCCCGACCGCCGCCACATGCGCGCTCGAATTCTTGCGATCCACGGTCACGCCCAGCCCGATCGGCCCGCCGACCGGCAGCCCACCCATCACCTTGGCCAGATCGGATTTCGCCGCCGCGGCATCGATCGCGGTGAACAGATCCTGCAACGGCGTCATACCGAGCTTCTCGATATCGCCCAGATTCAGTCGCGCGTCGTACAGATCGCGGATCATCTGGCCGTCGCTGCCCGACTTCGGATCCTTGATGCCCTCGATGATCTCCCGCAACTGCTGCTCGACCCGATCGCCCACCTCGTTGAAGGTGCCGAACGACACCTTGTCCGGCGGCAGCTGATACTCCTGCAGCCACTTGCCGTTCACGAAGCGATACAGATCGTCCTGCGGCCGCACCGCCGGATCCGAACCCGACATATCCGGGCCCGCAAGGGGTTCCGACGCATTCTTGTTGGTAGTCGAATCCTTGGTGCAGGCCGCCAGCGCGGCCGCCGCGGGCACCAGGCCCAGCGCCGCGAGGAAACGGCGGCGATCCAATTCGAACTCAGAAAACGACACGTTCGTCCTCCGGCAGATACATCTTGTCGCCCTCCTTGACCTGATAGGTGAGGTAGAACTCGGGCAGATTCCGCACCACCTGATTCGCCCGGAACTCGGCGGGCGAATGCGGATCCTCGGAGATCTGCATCTGTACGTACTCGGTGGTGGCCTTGGTCCGCCAGGTGCGCGCCCACGCCTCGAACATCGGCGTGTAATCCGGTTTCGCCGAGTTCTTGCGTTGTTCGGCAATGGCATACGCGGCGAGCGCCATCTGCAGGCCGTGGATATCGGCCACATTCTCGCCGAGCGTCAGCTTGCCGTTCACGTGCTGCTCGGGCGTCAGACCCTCCGGGACCAGCGCATCGTATTGCGCGACAACCTTGTCGGTGCGCGCGGTGAACGCGGCGCGATCCTCCGGCGTCCACCAGTCGCGCAGATTTCCGTCGCCGTCGTACTGCGAACCCTGATCGTCGAAACCGTGCCCGATCTCGTGCCCGATCACCGCGCCCACCGCGGCGTAGTTCACCGCGGCCTGCGCCGCCGGATCGAAGAACGGCGGCTGCAGGAAAGCTGCCGGGAAGACGATCTCATTGTTGACCGGGTTGTAGTAGGCGTTCACGGTCTGCGGCGCCATATCCCATTCGGACTTGTCGACCGGCTTGCCGAGCTTGTCGAATTCGCGTGCGGCCTGGAAGTTGTGCGCCGCGATCAGCGATTCCACCAGCTTGCCGCGGGTGACGGTGAGCCCGGAGTAGTCCTGCCACTTGTCCGGGTAGCCGATCTTGGTGGTGATCTTCTCCAGCTTCACCAGCGCGGCATCCTTGGTGGGCTGCGACATCCAACTGGAATTGTGGAAATCATCACGGTAGGCGGCCATCAGATCGGCCACCATCTCCAGCGCCTGCTTCTTCGCGTCCGGCGAGAAATGCTGCGCCACATACAGCTTGCCGAGCTGCTCACCCACCGTGCCGGTCACCACGTCCAGGCCGTCGCGCCAGCGCTCCCGCGGCTGCTGCACGCCCTGCATGTTCTTCACGAAGAAGTCGAAGTACGCGTCGTACACCGGCTTTGCGAGATACTGCGAGAACTGCTGCACCAGCGATAGCTTCAGGTATTCACGCCACACCGCGACATCGGTGTCCTGCCACAACTGCCCCGCATGCGTGACATACGACGGCTGCTCCACGATCACCGAATCGAACAGATTGTGCGGCCGGCCGGTGACGCCCGCCAGCCACGGCTCCCAATCGAATTGCGGCGCCAGCGCCACCAATTCGTTCCACCGCAGCTTGTTGTAGGTGGCCTCCGGATCGCGCATGCGCACGTTGTCCCAGAAGCCGGCCGCCATCCGGGTCTGCAGATCCAGCACCCGCTGCGCCATCCCGTTCGGGTCCGCGAGGCCGGCCGCACCGCCGGCCTGCACCAGGTAGGCGTGATATCCGGACAGCTTGTCGGCGAACTCGGGCTTGCGGAAATACTGCTCCGGCAACCCGATTCCGGTCTGCCCCACCGAGGCGATGGTGGCGGTCGACTTCTTCGAGTCGGCGGTGACGGAGATGTTCAGCAGCGCCGCGACCGGCAGGCCGCCCATCACCTTGGCCAGCTCCGGCTTACCGGGGGCGGCGTCGATGCGGGCGAACAACTCCTGCAGCGGTGTGATGCCGAGCTGATCGATGGTGGCGCTGTCCATCCACGCGTCGTACAGATCCCGGATCTGCTGTTCGGGGCTGCCCGGCTTCGGGCCGGAAATGCCTTCGACGATGGCCCGCAGC
Source organism: Nocardia sp. NPDC020380 (assembly GCF_044386975.1). Lineage (NCBI taxonomy): Bacteria > Bacillati > Actinomycetota > Actinomycetes > Mycobacteriales > Nocardiaceae > Nocardia > Nocardia sp. NPDC020380. The sequence goes on from NZ_JBIRVQ010000006.1 coordinate 220,217, forward strand.
TGATCCTCGACGCGGTCGTTGACCTCGTCGAAGGTGCCGAAGGAGACGCGGTCGGCGGGCAGTTGATAGGTGCGCAGCCAGGAGCCGTTGACGCTGCGATACAGATCGTCCTGCGCCCGGACGCCGGGATCGGCCCCGGACATGTCCGGCCCGGTCAACGGCTTCGCGCCGGACGAGGAGTTGTCCTTACTACAGGACGCGACCCACGCGGCGGCGGGAGCCAGCCCGAGGGCGAGGAGAACGGAACGACGGGAGAGACTGAAATCGGCGGAACGGCCGGACAAGGTCACTCGGGTCCTCTCTAATTGCTATCAATTTGCTAGAGGGTTCCGGGGCGAGACTACCCAAACCTCACCTCTCGCGCCTGCCCCATTTGTCCCGTGCCCGGCCCCGATTTGGGTGCCACCTGGGGCTTGGCTACACTGGACCGGTTGCCTGCGGGAGCTATGCCCGCACTTCGGCCGCGAACCCACAGTGGTTGGTTCTCCAGTCAGGTGAATAACCGCTGGCAGGCGTGCGTTTGAGGGGCAACTGACCATGCCCGTCGGGTCGGCAATCCGGCGTGCATTTCGTCCAGGTCTAGGAGGAGCTGAAGTGATTCAGCAGGAGTCGCGACTGCGCGTCGCCGACAACACGGGTGCCAAGGAAATCCTTTGCATTCGCGTTCTCGGTGGTTCGTCGCGTCGCTATGCCGGCATCGGCGACATCATCGTCGCCACTGTCAAGGACGCCATCCCGGGTGGCAACGTCAAGAAGGGCGAGGTCGTCAAGGCCGTCGTCGTGCGCACCGTCAAGGAGCGCCGTCGTCCGGACGGGTCCTACATCAAGTTCGACGAGAACGCCGCGGTGCTGATCAAGGCGGACAACGATCCGCGTGGCACCCGCATCTTCGGCCCGGTCGGCCGTGAGCTGCGTGAGAAGCGTTTCATGAAGATCGTCTCGCTCGCCCCGGAGGTGCTCTAACTATGAAGGTGCACAAGGGCGACACGGTCATCGTCATCTCGGGTAAGGACAAGGGCGCCAAGGGCAAGGTCATTCAGGCCTACCCGGCGACCGGCAAGGTCCTGGTCGAGGGCGTGAACCGCATCAAGAAGCACGTCGCGAACTCCGCGAACCAGCGTGGCGCCAGCTCGGGCGGCATCGTCACTCAGGAAGCGCCGATCCAGGCCTCCAACGTGATGGTCGTCGACTCCGACGGCAAGCCGACCCGCGTGGGCTTCCGCACCGACGAGAACGGCAAGCGGGTCCGCATCTCCCGTCGCAACGGGAAGGACATCTGAGATGACTTCTACCGCTGAATCCAATGTCGGCACCGCCGACGCCAAGGTGCAGCCGCGCCTGAAGACCCGCTACCGCGAGGAAATCAAGCCGGCCCTGAACAGCGAGTTCAACTACGCCAACGTGATGCAGATCCCGGGCGTCGTGAAGGTCGTTGTCAACATGGGTGTCGGCGACGCCGCCCGTGACGCCAAGCTGATCAACGGTGCGGTCGCCGACCTCACCCTGATCACCGGCCAGAAGCCCGAGATCCGCAAGGCCACCAAGTCCATCGCGCAGTTCAAGCTGCGTGAGGGCATGCCGATCGGCGCGAAGGTCACCCTGCGCGGCGACCGCATGTGGGAGTTCCTGGATCGCCTGATCTCCATCGCGCTGCCGCGTATCCGCGACTTCCGCGGTCTGTCGCCGAAGCAGTTCGACGGCCACGGCAACTACACGTTCGGCCTCTCGGAGCAGTCGATGTTCCACGAGATCGACGTGGACCGTATCGACCGTCCGCGGGGTATGGACATCACTGTGGTGACCACCGCGACCAACAACGAAGAAGGCCGCGCGCTGCTGAAGCACCTCGGCTTCCCGTTCAAGGAGAACTGAGCACATGGCTAAGAAGGCTCTGATCAACAAGGCCAACGCCAAGCCGAAGTTCGCGGTGCGGGCCTACACCCGTTGCCAGCGCTGCGGCCGCCCGCACGCCGTCTACCGCAAGTTCGGCCTCTGCCGTGTCTGCCTGCGCGAGATGGCCCACCGCGGCGAACTCCCGGGCGTCCACAAGTCGTCCTGGTGACCCCAGGCTCCTTGTGAGCTGAACAAACGCCAAACCCGAAGGCCCCCACCGTGATTCGTCCCGGTGGGGGTCTTCGGCGTCTGTATGGTCCGGATCCCGGCCCAGTGGCCTCCGTCATAAGCGTGGCCGTGGGAGTCGGCTCTGTAGATCGGCAAAAGTGATCGCCAGGGTCACCGGTTCCGTGAGGACCAGCGCATCGGAGTGGGTGTGCCGGGTGACGTATCGCCTACCCGACCAGTCGAGCCGGCACTCCTCGATCTCGGTGATCTGCTGCCAGTCCTTGTCGAAGTGCACGATCAGGTAGACCGGAATGCCTTCTCGCGCATACAGTTCCCGCTTGACGCCGATGTCGGCATCGACGGTCTCGTCCGAGGTGACCTCGACGACCAGCAGCGTCTGGCGGGCGACCTTCTGGAAGTCGAACGGCCCATCCGTGCAATCACGCAATACCGAATGGTGACCGCGAGTTCGTCGGCGCCCGCCTCGTGCAGGGCGAGCAAGCGCCGGTGGATGGTTTCCTCGTCGCCGTAGACGAAGACTTCGTGAATGAGCTCATCGCTCAACCGGCCCTGCGCGGTCAGTGGAAAGCCCGCTTCCCGGAACATCTCGCCGTACGTGGGGAGCCCGGAGTAGTGCGCGAAGCCGGCCTGCGCGGCCTCGCGTACGACGGCGAAATCGCTGGTGAGCATGACGGACGCGGCAGTGATCAGAGGCGGCCGGGGACGCTGTGCCAATCGCGCTCCCTCCTCCAGCGCCGGGCGGGCGATCGAGCGTATGTAGGAGGGCCCGGCGAAGATGAGCATCGCACCGTCGGAGACTTCGCCTGCCAACCGCAGCATGTTCTTTCGCAACGCGGCCAGTACGATCGGCGGCCGCGGCGGCGTGATCATCGGTGGCAGGGCCGCGTGCACCCGGTAGTATTCGCCCTCCAGATCGACGTGTCCGTCCCAGAGGATCCCGCGCAGCACCGCGATGTATTCGCGCAGATGGGTCAGTGGCTTGCCGAACGGAAGGCCGTACTGTCCTTCGATTCTCACCTTGTGGCTGGCGCCGATGCCCAAGCGGAATCGTCCCGGCGCCAGCTCGGCCGCGACCAGCGCCTCGTTCGCGCGCGCCAACGGGTGGCTGGGGTAGGTGATCGCAATGCCACTGGCCAGTCCGATGCTGCTCGTGCGGGCGGCTGCCGCGGTGACGATGCTCAACCCATCCGGCCCGATCGGCCACGAGGGGACCCAGGCTGTGCCGATGCCCGCCCGCTCCGCCCGCGTGATCGCGTCCAAGACGGAGTGCACCGGCGGTGGGAAAAGCACGACTCCGACGGGAACGGTTGCAGTCATCGAGAATTCGCCTCTCAATTGCGCCTGAGCCTCGACAATAGCGTCCCACCGGCCGCTTATACGGGCACGATGGTCAGCAGTGGTTCCAGTCCCTTGAAGTCATCCGCATTGCGCGTGAACAGCGGCAGGTCGTTGGCTGATGCGATGGCGGCGATCATCAGGTCCATGCGGCGCGGCTTTGGGTTGCGACCCGCTGCGACAACAAGTTTCGACATCGAGGTGAATCGTCGCGCGGCTGCGGTGCAGAAGGGCAGCGCGTCGAAGCCGTGCTCGATCGCTAGTAGTCTCTCCGTACGCAAAGCCAGTGCCTGCGGCGTAGCCGCGACCGCGATACCGAGCCCCAACTCGGCGAGCGTCACCGTGCTGATCTTCGCCCGTACCGGCAAGTGAGAATCCTCGATCATGTCGATATCGATGAGGACGCAGGTGTCGAGCAGCCCTTTGTGGATGCGATCACCGGGGGTGGGTTCAGTCATCCAGTCGGTCCTCTCCGAAGACCGCGTCGATCGCAGCGCGTTCCTCTGCACTGCTCCCACTACGCCCGATCCGAGCCAATCGCGCCTTGAGTTCGGTGACCGTCATATCCCGCCGCGGCGAGATCGGTCGTAATTCTCCGACGGGCCGCCCGTTGCGAGTGATGACGAAGTCCTCGCCGGCCTCCAGGGCATCCATCACGCCGGCACTGCCGTTGCGCAACTCTGCTTGAGTGATCGTTCTTGTCATGACCTAAGGATAGCCATTGATGCTATGTGATGCTATTCGACCGTCTGGCGACTTGGAGCTCCCTGTGAGCTGACCCGATCAAACCCGAAGGTTCCCACCGGAAGACCTGTCTTGCTGGGGTCTTCGGCGTTCCCTCGGCTCGTGCAGCGTGCCGATCGGCTGCAGGCGGGATGGATATCTTGTATATTCGGATGAGCTATCACGTATATCAACGAGGTGGATTCAATGTCCAAACTGCTGATCGAAGTTGATGACGAAGCCCTTGCCGAAGCGCAACGTCTGCTGGGCACCGCCACCAAGAAAGACACCGTGAATGCGGCCCTCGTCGAGGTCGCGAAGCGAATCAAACGCGCCAAGGCACTCGCAGAGCTAGCCGAGATGGGGGAGCGGGGTGACTTCGACATCCTGCTGGAGAAGGGCAACTACCGCCCGTGATCGAGTACCTGATCGACACCTCCGCCGCGGTACGTCTGCTCATCAATCCGTCGATCCGCAAGGCATGGCACGAGCCGATCACCGCGGGCGTCGTCGCCGTGTGTGATGCCGTCGAACTCGAATTGCTCTTCAGCGCAACCTTACTGGCAGATCGCCTTCGAAAGAAGGAGCTCCTCGCCGAATTGTTCGGGTGGGTAGTCATGCCCGACGACGCGTGGGTCCGTGCCCACCGAATCCAGCAGTCCCTCACCGAACGAGGCCACCACCGCAGCGCGGGCGTGGTCGACCTCATGGTGGCTGTTACCGCCACGGCGAGCAACCTGACCGTCCTCCATTACGACCGCGACTTCGAAACCGTCGCCAGCGTGACCGGCCAACCCACCCAATGGATCTCGGCCCCAGGCTCGATCACCTGACTGGTTGCGGCGAAACGCGAGTGGTTGCCGCCATCAGCACCCGGTCGCGGACGCTCCAGCTCGACACGCTGCCAACGAAGACAGCAGGGTGGGTACCGGTGGTGGGGTGTGGATCACCGGTCGGCAGCGGGTATGGGCCACGACCATTCGGCGTCCTCGCGGAGCTCCAGTAGTTGGGTGCGGGCGCTGCAGTCTCGGCCGGTGTGGCCGCGTCCGGCGGTGCAGTCCGCGTGCCGCACCAGGAGGGCTCGCACCTCCAGGGAGGTGAGTTGCCGGGTGGTGGCGATTCTGTGGTGTGACAGAGCGGAATACGCGCCGTCAGCAGGCACGGTGGCGGCCGTGAACGCGGTGGCGGTTGCGGAGGGGGACGCGGGGGAGGTGGTGGCCGACCGCGACGAGGAGAGAGTCACCCGGCGCGAGCGGCGGCCGGGGGTGGTCGGTGTCGGAGATCCCCCAGTGGACGACTGCCACCAGCAGGAGGCAGGAGAGTGCGACGAGGATCAGAGTGCAAGCATCCAAGGGCATTACGACCAACCGAGCGTCTGCTCGAGTTGGCTGCACGCCGACAGCATCGCCTGATCGATGAGGATTTGAATCTCGTTGCGTTGCTGTCGGAATCCGCTCTGCTCCACCGGCCCGGCGGCACCCGTGTGCTCGTCGACCAACTGCGCCATCTCGCTGAGATCGGTGAGCGTCCGAATGTTTCGATTCGGGTAGTGCGCCATGACGTAGGTGCGTACCCGGGACTCGTCGTCAATCGTTCACTCTTCTCGACTTCCCGCCCATGGCAAGCAAATTGGTCGAACCGCCGGTCGTTTACACCGAGGGCGCCGAAGGAGCGCTCTATCTCGAACGAGATGACGTGATCGATCGCTATAGACAGGCGATAGCGGGAATTCAGACGGTAGCGTTGAGTGAAGAAGGCACCAGGGATCTGGTGCTGAGGATGTCGAAGGAGTATTCGGCGTGACCGAGAAACCGCCGATGGGTGAGTGGTTCAAGTCCAGCCGGTCCGCCCAGGCCAACGAGTGCGTCGAGGTTTTTCTGGGCGACCATCTCGTCGGAGTCCGTGACACCGCGGATCACGGCTCGGGGCCGGAGCTCTGGTTCACCGCCGAGCAGTGGGACGCCTTCCTCACCGGCGACATCTGGAGATCGTAAAAGGCGCGCGTCCATCGCCGGTGGGTCAGCTGCCGGCGTGGGTGCGGCTGCCGAATCCACCGCGCAGCACCCTGCCGCCTGCGGCGGGTACGCCGCGGTCGAGGATGCGGCCGGTGGTGGGGCGGAGGAAGGTGCCGAGGGTGAGACCTACGGCGGCGCCGACGGCCGGGTAGATCAATGAGGGCGAATGGTGCAGCCAGAAGCGTGAATACGTGTCTTCGTCGGTGTCGCAGAGGTTGTCGTCCACCCGCACGTCGGTATCCGGGTCGACGCAGATCGCGACGTCTGTGGGGTCGGGGTCTGCTTCCTCGGTGGTCGTGAGTGGGTCGGTGGTTGTTGCCGGTGTTTGCTGGGGAGTGGTGGTGCTGGAGGGTACGACTCGGGTGAGGGTGGGCGAGGCCGTGTGATCGGATGGGGTGGCGACACATCCGCTCGATACCAGAGCCGCCGCGACCGTCGCCGGCAGGATGTACGACACCCGCCGTGACCGCTTGCGCGGCCTATCCGGTTGTGCAACTGGCATTTCGGCCATCAGTTATCCCTCCCTCTCCACTCGGGCGAATGGTGCACCCCTATTCGATACCGGGCTGCTCGCCATGTGACGCAGGCGCTCCGATCGGTTACCATCACGCAGCCAAGAACCGGACATTTCGGACATGAAATGTGGGGAGATTCTTGCAGAGTGTGGCAAGCGAAGGGAATCGCGATGGGCGATAGGGGAATACAGGTGGGGATGTGGAGCGCGGTTGCGGCCGTCGCCGGGGGAATGCTGTTCCCGCCGACCGCCAATGCCGGGTACCCGCAGGGCGGGACCTTCGCATGTGACCGGGTGGAGCACGCGGGTGCGAAGCAGCTGAACGGGTTCGGATGCCTTGCCTCGCCGGGGTTTCCGACCCAGGGACCGGTGGACAAGTTCTATGTGCAGTTGAAGCAGGACCCTGACTCGCGCTGGTTCTGTGTAGCGGGCATCGCCACGATCGGGATTAGCGCCGCGCCGGGCGATCTGGTCGCTGACGGGTGTGTGGCGCAATGAAAGGGAATGCCTTGAAACGCAAGGCCATTGTCGTCCTGGCTGCCATAGCTGTCTCCGGCATTGCCGCCGGTGCGGCCGAGGCTCGGACCGTGGATGCCGGTTCCTACTCCAGCCGGGCCACGTGTGAGAGTGCGGGCCAAGCCCAGCGGCACGGCGACGTGCTCGGCTATCGATGCAGCGCCACCTCGCCCAATTCCGCTACCGGCGACTACAACTACGCCCTGTACCTGGAAACCAAGGACGCCAACCGGCACTGCCAGAACGGCGGCACCGGCTCGGCCGCGGGGTCGGCGGAACTCTTCTGCCTGCGGCAGAACAGGTAGTCCGGCCTGCTGGCGCCGAAGGCCCCCATCGAGATTCGTCTCGTGTCGGGGGCCTTTGGTATGTATAAGCGACGAGAATCGGGGGAGGTTTCGAAATGCGTTCTGTGGTAGCGATATCAGTGCTGCTGTTGTCGTTGTTCACGACCGGGTGCGGGCTGATAGGCGGGTCTTCACACTCGGTGCAACAGGGTGACTGTTTGAAGAAGAGCGGTGACGACAGCTTCGACTCGGTGTCCTGCTCCGGACCGGATGCCGCGTTCGTGGTGCTCGATCGGGCCGGCAGCGGCCACCTGCACCAGAGTTGCGTCGATGTCGCCGGCACCGAATATGACTACTACGACAGCGGAGACGGCGGAGAGGGCGCCATCTGTGTCGGCACCAAGGGCGCAGACACGGCGCACGCGGTGAACTCCGCCCAGAAGGGCGACTGTCTCACCGACACCAACGGTAGCAATGTGCAGAAGGTGGACTGCAATAACAGCAGGGCCATCGACCGCGTCCTGGACCGCCGCGATACCACCAGCTTCATGCCGGATGCGGCCTGCAGTAGCGTCGCGGGCACCCAGTCGACCTACAGCTACGTGCTGAAAGCCAAGAAGGGCATCGGTGCCATGGGCACCGGCGTCGTATTCTGCTTGATCCCCAAGGGCTCCGACGCCACCCGCACCGTGGACAACGCCAAGGTCGGCGACTGCCTGAAGAAGCTGAGCGCCGACGACCTCGAGGTCACCGACTGCGCGAGCCCGGACGCGGATTACAAGATCCTGAACTCCCTGCCCGACAAGTCATTCTGCGATCGAGTCTCCGGCACCATCGCCACGTACTCCTACCAGCGCCCAGGCACGATCGCTCTCCCGGCCGTCCTCTGTCTGGGCGCTGCCCGTTAGCTCCGGCGCGTCGAAGTCTCACACCGCGTGTGTGATACGGGTCGGAGTGGGCTCTTCCCACTCCTGCGAATCGGGCTGACGAGTCGGTACAGTCGTGACCGCGAGGCCAATCAGCTCTGCATAAACTCTGTTCGCCTCGACCTCGGCCTGCTTCCGTGCAGTCTGGTGACACTGCACGATGGCCCTCGCAAGCCGCTCACCCTCAAAGGCCATGGCAGCCGGCGAGATCCGGAGATCGGTGATCGTTCCGTAGGCGTCGGTTTCGACGACCACTGTGCCGCCTGAGGTTTGGGCGTGCCCTCGGACCTGTGCGACCGCGCTCACGATTCGGTCATTGCGCGCGGCAATGGGGTCACTCTTCATTGGAGGTTCCTGATCTCGAGTGGACGGAGCATCTGCGACAGGTACCTTGCTCGAACTGCTACTCCACGATTCGAACATCTGGTTCGTTCGCAGCTCGTTGCTCGATGATTGCTGTCGGTATAGAAACGAGGTCGTAGGTAACCGAGTTTCGTGGTGTCGAGCACTCAACCGAAAAGAAAACAAAACCATCTTCGAACCGGTGTTTTTGGGCTTGGACTCGACACTCCCCACCGTCGCGAAGAGGGATACTGTACAAGCTCATAGGACCGATAGGGAGGCCAGGGAAGGTGGGGGCATATTTCAGCCCGCCGCCGTGGTTGTCCAGGCTGTCCTCTCCCAAAACAATTGGATGCCCGTCGGCCATCTGTTTCATGTGTGACAACGGCACCGAAGCGATGTCATAAATCACTACGGGAGTTCCGCTGAGCATCAGTGAAATGGTTACATCGCCGCCAGTCACGCCGTACGAGTCGCCTTGTACCCGAATCTCATACTCTGACCGGAGTTGCAGGGCCTTGAGCTCCATTTCGAAAAGTGGCATTGTAGGCCAATTCTGATTGGTTGCAATCACTAGTTCACCCCGAGCATTGCTGCTCCCTTCCGAATCGCTCTCTGGTACTGCGGATCCTTCATGATCTTGTTGATGAACGAGTCCGGTGCATCCTCGAACTTGCCAGTGTTGAAGTTGTAATAGTACTTATTACCCATATCGTCTTGGAGGTGCATCTGCCCCGGGCGGACCCCCGGGCTCGGGTTCTCGACATCGATTCTGTAGTAAGGCCCCTTTGCCGGGGGTTGGGTCAGTGTCTTGCTCGTTGTGTTCGCGCCGCTCTTGCCGAGCATTTCCCCGTTGGGCGCCTGGGTACGAGGGGGCGGCTTGCTCGGGCCACCTCCGTTTGGCTGGGTAGTTGCGTCGAATCGGGTGGGTGTGGAGTCCAGCAGTGGTTGTAGGTTGGCGGTCAGACGGCCCGCGGCGATCGCGGTTCCGGCCAATGCGACGTTCTTGGCAGTCATAGCGCTGGAAAGCGCGTCGATGATCGTCACGACCCGGGCGGCCGTGGCCTCGCCTCGGACACCCGCTGCCAATGCCGTGCCGCCAGCAGTACCTTCGGGCCCTATGAACGAGGAAATTACGGCTACGATCCCCACGGTCAAGGCGAATTCTGCAAGCGCCTTCTCGATCTCGTGGTGGGCGTTGGCGAGTGCGGTCGAGTAGTCCCAGCATGCGGTAGCCAGGACTCCGTAGTGGTTGGCGATATCGGTTACGTCGCCGATAACAAGGTCGATCTGGGTCAGGATTTGGGGGACTTCGTCGGAGACCTGTTGGTCGACGATTTCGCGAGCGTTTCGGAGATCTTGGACGATGCCATTCAGCCCGTTCTTGGCCGTAGTCCACGCGCTGTCGAGGTTTTCGAGCCCGTCTACGTGACCATTCGGCCAGACTCGACCCTGCAGCCATCGCGTGATCATGGACCAGCCCAGTGGTGCGTGACTGTCACCGCCGTATGCGCCACGGAAAGTGGGAGTCGGGTAGGTGGGGATGGGCAGGGGCGGCGGAAAGATGTTGGCGGGCTTTGGATTTGTCGCGGCGTCGTTATTGCCGTTCGCATGGTTGATGCTGGTGTATTTCAGCAGGTCGTAAAGCTTGCCGAGCCCGTTGGCGAGGTCGGCGCCCGAAGTCACCGCGTTGAAGGCGGCCGGGTCGTAGCCTTTGGCGAATCCGTGTCCGGTGTCGTCGGTTCCGGCGCAACCCCAGTTGTCGTCCAGCGATTTCGCCAGGGCGGTGATGAGGCCGGTTACCGTTTTGCGTGCTGTTCCGAAAGTTGTTGCGGCTGAATCGAAGGCGGCTGGAAGGACGTCGATCGTGCCGGTGGGGCTCATGCGGGCCACATCTTCTTATTGGTGTTCACGACACCGGCGTAGACCGTGCGCGCTCGATCCGTGCCGGTGCGCAGATCGGTGAGTGCTTGGTGCAGTTCGCGGGCTGCCCTCATCCACCGGGCGTGGGCGTCCGAGTGCGCGGCCGCGCCGATTCCGGTCCAGTCGACATGCAACGCCTCGACTCGCCGCTCGATGTCGTCCAGTCGTTGCTCGATGGTCGTCTCGATTTGTGCGGCCCGGTCGATCAGCCGCTGCATCTCCGTGAGATCGGTACGGTATCCGTCGGAATCCCCGCTCACAAGATCGATCCGTTCGTCACGGAGTTGAACGGCGCCGCCGAACCGGTATCGGTTGTCTGGAAAGTTTTCGCGGCACCCTGCAACGCGCTCGCGTCGTCGGTCAGGCCGCTGACGAGTTCGCGTGCGGCTGCGGCCCACTCGTCCCATGCGGTCTGGTGCGTGTCTGCGGCGCTGCCCCGCCATTTCTCCATCAGCGATCGGACATCACGCATGAGCGATTCGACATCGTCGTGAAAGTCCTGCGCCGTCGTTCGCACCCAATCCGCTGCCGCGGAAATGGTGTCTGGATCTGCGCTGAGGCGCTCCCCGCTGCTCCCCGTCATGGAGGTCACTATGGCTCACCACGGCTGCAACCCGCAATCGAACGCTTTGTGAGCAGTCACACTGCGGATCTTGCCAACCGGTTGTCTACCAAGCGTTTTCGGGGTCGATCAGGTCGGCGGGGTCGATGCTGAAGGCGAAGGGGGATTCGATCCGAAGTGTCTGCCCCGCTTGCACTTTGGTCGGTGGTGCGTATGCACCCTCGACGAGTGTGTGCATGGCGATCTGGGGATGGGGCTCGAGGTCGATGATCCAATACGCCGCGATACCCGCCGCGGCGTGATCGAGAAGTTTGTCGACTCGATCCACCGGTTCGCTGCCACTGCGGCGAGATACGACCTCCGCGACCAGCTGGACGTCGCGACCGTAGAACGTGCGCATGTTTGCTTCGTGAGCGGCGCGGGCGGAATCTCGATCGATGACAGCCACATCGGGTTTACGCACTCCGGCCGGAGTCGAGATATCCATGGGGCCTTGGATGTGGACCTTCGCTCCGGCGGCACGCGCCGCGGAGCGAAGTCGGTCGCGCAGAATATCGGCAGCCATATCGTGGCGTGGGCTCGGCGACAACGGAATCAGCCACCCATCAGCCAGCTCGTAACCCTTGCCTTCGTCCGGTAGCGAGTCGAGGTCGTAGATCGTGTAGGGCCCGAAGGCGTTGTCGTGGGCGACACTCACGGCGTCCTTCCTTCCCGGCCGGTTCGCGGACCCTCACAGGCTAGCGTTCTGACCCCGATTTGGTCGCTGATCTGCCCTTGTCTACACTAGACCGGTTGCCTGGGCACCACTGTGTCCGCATGCGTCTGCGTGCGGCGTGTTCCTGGCACGAGCGAATGATCCGGTCGGGCACTCCCGGCTGGACCGCCCCGAATTGTCGTAGGCCCACGACCGCCCGTTGTGACGGTGCTGAATGGGAACCGCGGCGAGAAAGGTAACGGTCAAACACATGACCATGACTGATCCCATCGCAGACTTCTTGACCCGTCTGCGCAACGCCAACTCGGCGTACCACGATCAGGTGAAGGCTCCGCACTCGAAGATCAAGGTGAACATCGCCGAGATCCTCAAGCGCGAGGGCTACATCGCCGACTACCGCGTCGAAGACGCCACCGTCGGCAAGAGCCTGATCGTCGACCTGAAGTACGGCCCCTCCCGTGAGCGCTCCCTGCAGGGCGTGCGCCGCGTGTCGAAGCCGGGTCTCCGGGTTTACGCGAAGTCCACCAACCTGCCCAAGGTGCTCGGCGGCCTCGGCGTGGCGATTATCTCCACGTCCACCGGCCTGCTCACTGATCGTCAGGCCAAGCAGCAAGGCGTGGGCGGAGAAGTCCTCGCCTACGTCTGGTAAGGGAGGTAGGAACAATGTCGCGTATCGGTAAGAAGCCGATCCCGGTTCCCGCCGGTGTCGAGGTGAACATCGATGGCCAGACCGTCACGGTGAAGGGTTCCAAGGGCACCCTGTCGCACGTGGTCGCGGAGCCGATCACCGTCACCAAGGCCGAGTCCGGTGAGCTGGAGGTGATTCGTCCGAACGACGAGCGCCAGAACCGTTCGCTGCACGGCCTGACCCGCACCCTGATCAACAACATGATCGTCGGTGTGACCCAGGGCTACGAGAAGAAGATGGAAATCTTCGGCGTCGGTTACCGCGTGCAGGCCAAGGGCTCGAACCTCGAGTTCGCCCTCGGCTACAGCCACCCGGTTCCGGTCGAGGCCCCGGAGGGCATCACCTTCGCGGTCGAGGCTCCGACCAAGTTCTCGGTGTCCGGCATCGACAAGCAGAAGGTCGGCCAGATCGCCGCGGTGATCCACGGCCTGCGTAAGCCCGACCCGTACAAGGGCAAGGGCATCCGCTACGCCGGCGAGGTCGTTCGCCGCAAGGTCGGGAAGACGGGTAAGTAAGCCATGGCACAAACCGAAAAGCAGAAGGCCGCTCGCAAGCCGATCGGCAAGGACGCCTCGACCGCGCGCCGCCTGTCCAAGACGCGCCGTCACTTCCGTCTGCGCAAGAAGGTCGTCGGCACCACCGAGCGTCCGCGCCTGGTGGTCAACCGTTCGTCGCGCCACATCCACGCTCAGCTGATCGACGATTCCGCCGGCAAGACCATTGCCGCCGCGTCGACCATCGAGGCCGATGTGCGTGCCGTCGACGGTGACAAGTCCGCCAAGGGCGCGAAGGTCGGCGAGCTGCTCGCCGCCCGCGCCAAGGCTGCCGGTGTCGAGGCGGTCGTGTTCGACCGTGGTGGTCACGACTACCACGGCCGTATCGCGGCCCTCGCCGATGCCGCCCGTGAAGGTGGGCTGAAGTTCTGATGATCAACTCTGCGAACGAAGGGAACGTCTGATGCCGGGACGTCAGCGGCGCGACGGCGGAAACAACGGTCCCGCCGGACAGAACAACAGTGGTAGCGGTGACAACAACCGCGATCAGCGTGGCGGCGGTCGTGACCGTCGTGGCGATCGTGGCGGTCGTGACAACGCTGCCGAGAAGAACCAGCTCGAGCGCGTCGTCGCGATCAACCGCGTCTCCAAGGTCGTGAAGGGTGGTCGTCGCTTCAGCTTCACCGCCCTCGTGATCGTCGGTGACGGCAACGGTCTGGTCGGCGTCGGCTACGGCAAGGCCAAGGAAGTTCCCGCGGCCATCCAGAAGGGTGTCGAGGAAGCTCGCAAGAACTTCTTCCGCGTCCCGATGATCGGCTCCACGGTCACCCACCCGGTTCAGGGTGAGGCGGCCGCCGGTGTGGTCATGCTGCGTCCGGCCTCGCCGGGTACCGGTGTGATCGCCGGTGGCGCGTGCCGTGCCGTGCTCGAATGTGCCGGCATTCATGATGTTCTGGCGAAGTCGCTCGGTAGCGACAACGCCATCAACGTTGTGCACGCCACCGTTGCTGCCCTGAAGATGCTGCAGCGTCCCGAAGAGGTTGCCGCGCGCCGCGGTCTGCCGATCGAGGATGTGGCTCCGGCGGGCATGCTGCGTGCGCGCGCAGGACAGGGAGCGCACTGATATGGCACAGCTGAAAGTGACCCAGATCAAGTCCAGCATTGGCGCCAAGGCGAATCAGCGGGAGTCGCTGCGCACCCTCGGGCTGCGCGGCATCCGCCAGACCGTGGTGCGTGAGGACAACTCGCAGAACCGTGGTCTGATCAACGTCGTGCGCCACCTCGTTGTTGTTGAGGAGGTTTCCGCATGACCATCAAGATTCACCACCTGCGTCCGGCCCCGGGATCCAAGACCGAGAAGACCCGTGTGGGTCGCGGTGAGGGTTCCAAGGGCAAGACCGCGGGCCGCGGTACCAAGGGTACGAAGGCTCGCAAGAATGTTCCGGTCCGCTTCGAGGGCGGGCAGATGCCGATCCACATGCGTCTGCCCAAGCTGAAGGGCTTCACCAACCCGTTCCGTACCGAGTACCAGGTCGTGAACGTGAGTGATATCGCCCGGGTGTTCCCCGAGGGTGGCACCGTTGGCAAGGCCGAACTGGTCGCCAAGGGTCTCGTTCGCAAGAACGAGCTCGTGAAGGTGCTCGGCGAGGGCGAAATCGGTGTGGCCGTTCAGGTTTCCGCCGACAAGTTCTCGGGATCCGCCAAGGAGAAGATCTCCGCGGCCGGTGGCACCGCCACCGAACTGGCCTGACGGTAACCTGAATACGCAGAGGCACCGGGCGCGTCGAGAGGCCGCCCGGTGCCGCTGTTACAGTTCAGGTGTTGTCTGCCAACACCGTCATGGGTATCGGCGTAATTCCCTCGCTGAATCCGTGGCTTGACCCATGTCGTTCGCCCAGGAGGATCTGTGCTTTCCGCCTTCGTGTCGGCTTTCCGGACCCCGGACTTACGGCGGAAGATTCTCTTCACGCTGGGGCTGATCGCGCTCTACCGACTGGGCGCTTCGCTGCCGTCCCCGGGCGTCGATTACAAGAACGTCCAGGATTGCATCAAGCTGGTCAACGGCGGCGATTCCGCCGGCATCTACCAGCTCATCAATCTGTTCTCCGGTGGCGCACTGCTGCAACTGTCCGTGTTCGCGATCGGCATCATGCCGTACATCACGGCGAGCATCATCATCCAGCTGTTGACGGTCGTCATTCCGCGGTTCGAGGAACTGCGTAAAGAAGGCCAATCGGGTCAGAACAAGATGACCCAGTACACCCGCTATCTCTCTGTTGCGCTGGCAGTGCTGCAGGCGACCGGTCTGGTCGCTCTCGCCTCGCGTGGACAGCTGTTGCGCGGGTGCCAGAAGGACATCCTGGCCGATACCTCGATCTTCGGCATGATCATCATCGTGCTGGTCATGACCGCCGGTGCGGCCGTGGTCATGTGGTTCGGTGAGCAGATCACCGAGCGCGGCATCGGTAACGGCATGTCGCTGTTGATCTTTGCTGGTATCGCCGCCCGAATTCCGGGCGAGGGCAAGATGATCTACGACAGCCGCGGCTGGACCATCGCCGCGATGGTCGGTGTGGCCGCGCTGGTGGTCATCGTGTTCGTCATCTTCATCGAGCAGGGCCAGCGCCGGATTCCGGTGCAGTACGCGAAACGTGTGGTCGGCCGGAAGATGTACGGCGGCTCGTCCACGTATCTGCCGTTGAAGGTGAACCAGGCGGGCGTCATCCCCGTCATCTTCGCGTCCTCGCTGCTGTATCTGCCGAACCTGTTGGCGCAGTTGACGCAGAAGAACACGGGCAATCCGGCGAAGTGGCAGGAGCTGATCCAGAAGTATCTGGTCAATCCGAGCAACCCGGTCTACGTCCTGATCTACTTCGCGTTGATCTTGTTCTTCACCTACTTCTATGTCGCGATCACCTTCAACCCGGAGGAACGCGCGGACGAGATGAAGAAGTTCGGCGGCTTCATCCCGGGCTACCGCCCCGGTAAGCCGACCGCGGACTACCTGAACTATGTCCTCAGCCGGATCACCCTGCCCGGCTCCATCTACCTCGGTGCTGTTGCTGTGCTGCCGAACCTGCTCCTCGGCATCGGCGGATCCGGCGGTATGCAATCGCTGCCGTTCGGTGGTACCTCGGTGTTGATCATTGTGAGCGTCGGCCTCGATACCGTGAAACAGATCGAGAGCCAGTTGATGAACCGTAACTACGAAGGGTTCCTGAAGTGAGACTCGTACTGCTCGGACCGCCCGGCGCCGGTAAAGGCACGCAGGCCGAACTGTTGTCGGAAAAGCTCGGTGTTCCGCACATCTCCACCGGGAATCTCTTCCGTACGAACATCTCGCAGCAGACCGCTCTCGGTCGTGAAGCGCAGAAGTACCTGGACGCCGGCGATCTGGTGCCGTCGGACGTGACCAACCGCATGGTCTCCGAGCGGATCGCCGAGCCGGACGCCGAGAACGGTTTCATCCTGGACGGCTACCCGCGCACCGTGGATCAGGCCGACGCGTTGGAGAAGATGCTGAAGGAGTCGGGCCGCGAGCTCGACGCCGTGCTGTGCTTCGTGGTCGACGAAGAGGTTGTGGTGCAGCGCATGCTGGCCCGCGGCCGCGGCGACGACAACGAAGAGGTCATCCGCAACCGCATGCGCGTGTACCGCGAGGAGACCGAGCCGCTGCTCGAGCACTACGACGGGCATGTGGTTTCGGTCGACGGCGTCGGCGAGATCGCCGATGTGAACGCGCGGGCGCTGCAGGCGCTGGGCCGCTGAATGGTCTTCGGCCGTAAGAGCAAGAAGGTGGTGCCGTTCCGCACCGCCGGTGAACTGGACGCCATGGCGGCGGCCGGCGCTATCGTCGGCCGTGCGCTGGTGGCGGTGCGCGCCGCCGCCAACCCCGGGGTCTCCACCCTGGAGCTGGACGAGGTCGCCGAGCAGCTCATCCGCGAGGCCGGGGCGATCCCGTCTTTCAAGGGCTACCACGGTTTCCCGGGTTCCATCTGCTCGTCGGTGAACGACCGTGTGGTGCACGGCATCCCGTCGAAGGACGATGTGCTCGCCGAGGGTGACCTGGTGTCCATCGACTGCGGCGCGATTCTCGAAGGCTGGCACGGCGATTCGGCGTGGACCTTCGGCGTCGGCAACATCATCGAAGCGGACCGCCTGCTCAGCGAGGCGACCAAGTTCTCGATGGAAGCCGGTATCGCGGCGATGCTGCCGGGCAACCGTCTGACGGACGTCTCGTACGCCATCGAACAGGGCACCCATGCCGCCGAGGCCGAGCACGGCCGCCACTACGGCATCGTCGACGGCTACGGCGGTCACGCCATCGGCCGCGAGATGCACATGGACCCGTTCCTCCCCAACGAGGGCGCGCCCGGCAAGGGCCCGCTGCTCCAGGTCGGTTCGGTCCTGGCCATCGAGCCCATGCTCACCCTCGGCACCACGGAAACCAAGACCCTGGAAGACGATTGGACCGTCGTGACCATCGACGGCTCCCGCGCCGCCCACTGGGAACACACGGTAGCCGTGACCGAAGACGGCCCCCGCATCCTGACTCTGCGTCCGGAGTAGCAAGGCTTTTCGAAGCGCCGTGCCCTTCTTTCGAAGGGGCACGGCGTTTTTCGTTATCCGTTCCGCTGTTGCCGGGTCGCTCAGCCGAATCGCATATGCTGGACACCGACTTTCAGCCGTCTCCACTGCCGCAGCATCGGCCCGTCGGTGTTCGGTGCGATCGTGAGTCCCGCCGAGGTGGCGATGCGATCCGCCACCGCCCTGGTCGGGATGTCGTCGGTATGGATGTGTTCGGCGAATTCCTTGTGCTGCAACGCATCCAGGCATCGATCGACCTGCTCGAGCGCCCAGCTGTCGTGTCGTAGTCCGTACAGGCCGCGTTCCTTCAGTCGGTCGCGGACGGTTTCGGGCCGTGCGAGCAACGCGAAATGCCTTACGTCGTGGCCCATTTCGCGCAATCTGCCGACGGTCTCGTCGAAGTAGGCGGGCACGACCACGGTCATGGGCGCGATGACCGGGTCCTCATGTTTACGCAGCACCAGGTCCAGGGATTCGACAACGCCCTGCCGCCAGGCGGTGAGTTCCTGGAAGTCCGGTCGCAATGGCCGCGGTATCACGCGGTGCAGTCCGAATCCCACTTCCTCGGGATCGCACACCACACTGCCGGGCAGGCGCCGGTGCAACTCGAATGCGGTCTGTGTCTTCCCGCCGCCGAACGGTCCGTTGATCCACAACAGCATGCCCGCCACCCTAACCCTCGAGCAGAATGGTCACCGGCCCGTCGTTGACGAGTTCCACGTGCATGTGCGCGCCGAATTGCCCGGTCGCGACGGTGGCGCCCAGTTCGCGCAGGGCGGCGGCGAAGGTATCGACGAGGGGTTCGGCCACCGGCCCGGGTGCGGCCGCCGACCATGAGGGCCGGCGTCCTTTGGCGGTGTCCGCGTAGAGGGTGAATTGGCTGATCACCAGGATCGGCGCATCCAGATCGGCCGCCGATCGTTCCCCGTCGAGAATGCGCAGCCGGAAGAGCTTGTCCGCCAGCGCCTTCGCCGTGGCCTCGGTATCGGTGTGGGTGACGCCGACCAGCGCGACCAGCCCGTGCGGCGCATTGTGCGCGCCGGGATCGATCCGCCCGACGATCTCCCCGTCGACCGTGACCTGCGCCGAACTCGCCCGCTGCACCAGTACTCGCACGGCACCGATCCTTCCAGACGGGTAATTCCTTCGATGTACGCCGGTCGAGCTACCGTCACCGGCTAACTCGAGGCTAAAGCCTGATGTGCCCCGCGATTCCGGCTCATAGTGTCGTATCCATGATCATTTCTACCCTCGCGCAAGCCGAATCCAGCACCGGCGAGTCGGTGGCGTCCGTAGCCTTGGCCGTCGGCGTGATCGGCTTCTTCGCCGGCTGCATTGTCCTGTTCATCGCGGGTGTCGTCAGCGTGCTGCGCTCCCGCAACTACCTCAGTGGCGGCAAGGCCATCTGGGTACTGCTGATGTTCGTGTTCCCGTTCCTGGGCCCGCTGGTGTGGTTCATCTGGGGTCGCCGGTCCGCCATTGTTTCCCCACCACAGATGGTCGGCTGAGCAACGAATCGGCAAGGTTTCCCGATCGCCGAGCCTCTCCGCCCCCGAATTTCCTTGCGCGCCATAGTCGGTTCATGAAAGTAGGCTGTGCTGGCACAGATAGCTGAGAACTGGGCGGAGTGACAGTAGTTAGCGATGGCACCTGACACAAGCAAAGACAACACAGCATGGCCTGGGCTGAAGCAGCAAGCGGACGCGGGCGCCCTGAAGTACGACCCCGGCGCAGCTGAACAGGGCGCACAGTACTGTTCGACGCTGATCGGCCAGCTGTTGTATCTGAAGAACATTGCCAAGGGCAACGGTCTCGACAGTCTTCCCGTGATCGGCAATCTCTCTTCCGGCAACCTGATGGCCAGCGAGTTCAACAAGTCCGGTACGGCGCTGATGAATGTCTTCGACATCCATGCCGCCATCCTCACCGACATGGGGAACACCTTCGAGGCGGCCGGTAAGGAGTACATCAAGCAGGACGGGGAGAATGCCGACAACTTCCAGGGGCTCAATGTCGCGATAACGCAGTCGGCGTCAACGCTGGTGGGAGTGAACCCACCGCCGGCGGCGAAGGCGACCACCGACTCCAGCGTCGACGTCAAGCTTCCCGATGACCTGAAGAAGTTCCAGGGTGATTCGGGGAAGACCAAAGTGGGCGTCAAGCCCGACTTCATTCCCGCGAAGTCGATGACCTGGGATGGGCTCTACAAACTCGGCAATACACTGCAGCCGGACCCGTACGCGGCGGCGTCCGGTGTGTGGAACTGGCTTGCCGATCAGGTCGACGCGTATATCGGTGACTTCTCGAACAATGTGCAGGCGTTGAGTGGAACGTGGCAGAGCCCGGCGGCCGGCGGAGCCGATGCCGCACAGGCTGCGGTACAGCGCTACTGCTCGGATCTCGGGCCGCTCACCGATGTCATGCGCACCATGGGCGAGCTGCTGGACTACACCTCTCGATGGATGGTGCAGACCCGGAACAACATGCCGTACACGGATACTCCGGACAACACGGTGGTCTTCAGTAGCAACTACTCCTGGAACACCTACGGCGGCCTCAACACGTACCCGACTCTGGGCGACGGTTCCTACGAGTTGCCCACGTACCAGCAGCATTACAGCGATTACTACGTCGGGCCGTTGACGGACACCGCGTCTACGCTGCCGGTGGTTCCGGGACCGACCGCGGTGCAGGCTCCCGTGGTCAACCCCAACGATCCGAACAACCCTAATAACCCGAACAATCCGAACAACCCCAATAACCCGAACAACCCCAACAACCCCAACAATCCGAACAACCCGAACAACACGGGTGGGTCGAACACCGGCGGTTCCAATACGGGAGGGTCGAACACCGGCGGATCGAACACCGGCGGCTCCAACTCCGGTGGCAGCCAGAGCCAGTACAAGGCTCCGAACGTTCCGCCACTGCAGAACACGACAGATCCGAACGCCGCCAACGCGAACGGCTCCAATCCCGCCGGCTCCAATCCCAACGCGGCCAACCCGAACGGGGCGAATCCCAACGGGCAGAATCCGTACACCAACCCGTCCGGCACCAATCCGGGTTTCCCGAATACGTCGGTGCCGCAGTCCTCGCCCATCTCGAGCTCCAGCGGCTCGGGCATGGATGGACTGTCCACCGCCGCCAGCACACTGAGCTCGCTGGCCGGCGTGGCGTCGAGCGGCATGCAGGGACTGTCCGCACTGAGCCCGGCTCTGCAGCAGGTTCAATCCGCGCTGAGCACAGGGGATATCGCCAAGTTGGCCGAGGCGCTCGGGGTACCGCAGGACACGGTGACGAACGCGCTCACTTCGATCGAGGGATCGCCGGACAAGCTGAATCAGCTGAAGCAGCTGCTCGGCTTGCCCACCGATCCCACTCCGGCCGTTACGCCCGACCAGCCGGCCACGCCGGTGACGACGCCGGTCACCACGCCGACGACACCTGTCGGTGGGGCCATCCCGGCGCCGGCGAGCGCGCAGGTGGCCGGTGTGCCGTCGTTCACCAACCTGTTCGGCGGCGACAGCCTGTTCGGCGCCGGTCTGCTGCCCGACGGCGGTGTCGTCCACGCCGATCTGGATCACGGCGGGCTCGTGCGTGCGGGTCTTGAGCCGGATGACACGGTGCAGACGGTGGGTCTGACCGCCGCGCCCGGGGTGGCGATTCCCACCGAAACCGTCACCGCCGGAGCCGATCCCGTGGAGCCCGACTTCATCGATGCGCTGGCGCAGACCTTCGAGGCGCACGTGCCGGTGATCGAGCCGTGAGCCGGTGGGAGTTCACCGACGACGAGTTCCAGGTGCTGTGTGACAAGTACCTGGAAGGGGTGCTGCCCGCGCCCCTGACCTACCTCAGCCGTTCCCTGCTGCTCGAGGATTATGAGCGTGAAGTCGCCGCGATCCGCGACCGGCTGGACTTCGAGCTGGGCACGGAGCCCCGGTTGGCGATGGAAGTGGTAGCGCAGCCGGAGGTGCGGATCGTGTTGCGCGCCTGCGTCGATGGCGATTTCGGTAACCCGGCGCAATGGATCCGGATGCACGGTGCGCGGTCGGGGCGGCGGGCGCTGCTGATCCGCCAGGAGGCGGGTGAGACATTCGAGCACGGCGGGAACGTCACTTTGCTGGAATGCGAGCCCGAGGAGTTGCCGGGCCTGCTGGTGGCGCAGTTGCCGCCGGCCAAGGCCGGTCGGCGGACCTCGATTCCGATCGTCCCGGAGCCGACCGCATCGGAGCCGCACACTGCGTCGGGGGCCTTCGATAGCTTCGAGGATTCGGATGGATCAGCCGCCGCCGCATTCCTTTCCGAGCCTGTCACGCTCAACGGGATCGTGCGGATATCGCAGGCGCGGTCCAAATACGGCCCGCGTGGGGTCAGCGCGGTGATGCTGAACTGGCGGGATGTCGTCGATGACGGGCGCTATCTCATCGAGCTGGGTCAGCCCGAGATGCTGGCCGTGGGGGTGGACACCCGGCAGTTCACCGACCGGCTCGCGCAATCCATCGCACAGATCATCGAACAGATGGAGTGGCGGGGCGAGTACGACGAGTGACGGCCGGACGGCGCGGGGTTCCCGCGCCGTCCGTATCGCTCTCACCGCTCGAATCGGCACCCTCCGTTAAGATTCCGGCTACTGAGTGGTTGCCCGGGGCTGACAAGGTCGACGCCATGAGTGATCGGCTGGAGTCCTACCATGATCTTCTGGTTACGGCCTCGCGTAAGACCGGTGTGGTTCGGGACGGAATCCAGGGTGTGGTGAACACCTTCGAGTCCAGCGCCGACGGGCTGGGGCAGCCGTGGGGCACCGACAGTCTGGGCAGCCAGTTCGCCAATGGCGCACAGGGATACCTGGCCAGTAAGCAGAACATTCTCGACGGCGCCAAGAACATGGCGGGCACGTTCGGGAACTTCTCCAGTTCGCAGCATGATTCGGCCGTCAAGCTCGAGCAGACCGAGCAGGCCAATGCCGACGCGTTCAAGGGGGCGGCGCAGGCATGAGCAACGAGCAGGCCAAGACCGATCTCGCGGAGATCCTGGACGGTTTCGCGGATCAGATGCGCACTATCACCCGGCTGCAGCAGGAGCGCGCCGCTCTGACCGCGTCTGCGACGGTGAGCGGCAAGCGTGTCACCGTCACCGTGAACGCGGACGGCACCGTCATCGAGACCCGATTCGGTTCCGGTATAGAGGATCTCGACTATCCCGAGATCGCGAAGGCGGTGACGGCGGCCGCGCAGCAGGCGGCGGCCGAGGTGGCGCGGCGGGGTCGCGACATCATGGCCCCGGTATCGCAGAACCGGAACCGGTTGCCCAAGCTGACCGACATTGTGCCCGGAATGCCCGACCTGACCAAGGAATTGGCGATTCCGGAGCCGCCGGTCGTATCGACTGCGCCCCCGAAGTCGGCCGAGCGACTCGGTGGATTCCAGGGAGCCACCATCGACACCGAGCAGCCGCGGCGCGGCGGAGCCACAGATTCCGGATGGTAGTGCGATCTCGCGGGGTCAGGTAGCGCCGCATGGCTCTCGAGCTGCCCTCTGAACTCGAATGGCTGGGCTGGATCGTCGGGGTGCAATGGCCCGACGGCAACGAAGACCAGATGTGGGATCTGGCGAACTACTGGAAGACCGCCGCCAACGGTCTCCGCGGCCAGGTCTCGGCGATGGACGACGCCAAGTACGCGACGCTCGCGGCGTACGTGGACGGCGACGGTCGCGACGCCATGGCCAAGCAGTTCGATCTCATGGCCGGGGTCGGGGGTAAGCAGGACGGCAACACGTCCATCCTGGATCTGGCGGGCTTCTACGACCAGATCGGTGATTCGGTGCACGACACCGGCACCGAGATCGAGTCGACCAAGCTCATGTTCTATTCGTCGCTGGCCATGCTGGCGTTCGAAATGGCCGCGGCGTGGATCTTTCCGCCCACCGCGCCGGCGGCCGAGGCGGCGGCGCAGGCGGCCACCCGTGTCGCGGTGCGGATCATCGGCCGGGAGGCGGTCGAGAGAATCGCGACCTACGCCGCCAAGATGCTGGGCTCCTCGCTGGCGAAATTCATGGTGCGGCACTTCGTGCTGGACGCCGGATTGGGCGTACTGCAGGAAGCCGGCATCGAGGCGTACCAGGTGGCGGCCGGGCATCGCAGCGGCATGGACTGGGGCAAGATCGGAGTCACCGCGGTCAGTTCGGCCGCGGGTGGCGTGCTGGGCGGCAAGGTCGGCAAGGCGCTCGGCGAGCATTTCGAGAGTTCCACGATCAACCATTACCTGGCCGGTGCCATAACCGGTACCACTGCCGGGTTGGCCGGTGCGGCGGGCGGATTCGTGGCCGGTACCGCGGCTCAGTTCGGGCTCGATGCCTACCAGCACGGCTGGGGCGACGCTTTCAAGAACGCGGGCAGCGCCTTCACCAATTTCGATCCGCGCATGCTGACCGGCGGCGTCGCCAACGGTGGTCTTTCCGGGATCAATCACACTGCTTCCCATCAGTTCTGGGAGCCGCGCGTGGCCCGCATGCGCGCGGGCGTCAGCACCGACATGTCGAATGTCGGCCTCGTCCCGGATAGTCGCGGCACCGGGGATATGGCGGGAAACACCACCGGCGGGACGGACGTCGGCCACAATGGCGCGCCGAGTGGCGGCGACCTCGGTGGTGGGAGCTCGGACGGCGCGACCAGCGGCGGTTCCGATTCCGGCGGATCCAGCATGCACCCCGCCGGATACAGCGGTGACACAACCACTTCCGGACCGGATGGCCACACCGCCGGTGACGGCAGCACCGCCCGCCCCGAGGGCGGGGACCAGGGCGGCTACGGCGGCGGCTCGGATTCTCGTTCACCCGACCGCGGCGCCGAGCAGACCGACACCGGCGCGGCCGGCGGCGACCACGGCGGCCAGCCGCACTCGGCGACGGACGGCGCACCGGCCGCCGCGGGCGGCCCGGCCGATGCCGGCTCCCAGCCGCAGGCAGGAAGCCACGAAAACCCCGGTGGTGCTGTCGAATCCGGCGTCCAGGCGGGAACTCACGACGCGCCCGCGCCGAGCGTCACCGACCCGGGCAGCTCGGGTAACTCCGCTCCCGCCGAGTCCGGAAATGGTGTCGGCCCGGGGAATGCCGCCGCTCCGGCCTCGGGTCCCGGGAACTCCGCTCCGGCGTCGAGCCCGGCCGGCCAGTCCGCCGCACCTGCCGGGAATGCCAGCGGCGGCTCCTCACCGAGCTCCGCGCCGGCTGCATCCGCCGACAGCGGGGCTCGTACTACCGGCGGCAACTCGACCGACACGTCGTCGCCCGCGCCGGCCGATTCCGGCTCCACCACGCCCTCGTCCTCTGGGCCAGCCGACTCTTCCCCGAATGTCTACCCGGCGAGCGCGCCCGCCGATGCGCGCGCGGCCGTCCCCAGCGACACCGGTATGAATGCCGGCTCCGCGCCCTCGGTGTCGCACGATGCGGGGGCCGGTCCGTCCATCGCCGGCCCGGACCGCGCGGAACCCTCGATCGCCGCGTCCTCCAACGGAACTCAGGCCCCGGGTAGTGCGACTCCGGCCGCATCCGGGGGCGGGGCCACGACATCCGGTACCCCAGCGACCGGTGTTTCCCAGCACAGCGTCTCCACCGGCCCCGAAGCGCGTGGCGCCTCCGACGGTCCGCGTGCGACCCCGGACACCCGTGCGACCCCCGCTCGCGCAGGCGACGGCAGCGGCGCCCGCGCTGATGGACCGCGCGCCGATCCCGCACGCCCTCAGGGTCCGGATGCCCGCCCCACCGGCCCGGAATCCCGTCCCGCCGCAGGAGCTCAGGCTCGCGCGGCGGCGGCGGATACGGCCGCCGGCCGAACTCCCGAAGCATCCCCGCTGAAGGGTGATGCCGCGCCCGCCCATCCGGGCGCGGAAGCGCCGGTGGCACACCCGGAATCGCGTGATCCGCAACCGTCGGAAGCCGGGCGAGGCCCCGATGCGGCGCAGCCCGCCGACCCGAACACGTCCCCCGAGAGCGAAGGCCACGACTCGGCTGCACCCGCGAACGACGCGGCGGACAGCCACCCGGGTCCGGAACACGATGGGGCAGCACCGAGCTCCCGCGAGGCGGACCCGGCTGCCGAACCGAGCAGCGGTCGGGCCGGACTCGAGCCCGCCGCCGATCCGGCTGTCCGCCCGGACGCCGAACATCCTGCCGAGCAGCAGAATTCGCATGCCGATGAGCCGGAATCGGGTCGATCCGGCGATCAGCCCGAACCCGCTGCCTCTCGCGATCACGAGTCGCCCGCCGAGACCACGCGAGAACCCGAACATTCGGGCGAGGACCCCGCTGCGGCCCACGACGGGGAGCCGCACACCGATCCCGAGCCGCAGCGTGACGGTTCGACCGCCGAACATCCGTCGGAGCAGCCGGATTCCCACACACCGGAGCGTGGCGACACTGCCGATCCCGCGTCGCACGAACCGGCGGCCGGCGACGAGCCCGAGGCCGGTCGGCCGGACCGGGAGTCGGAGCCGCTCGCGAACCGCGATTCGGAGCCGGCGTCCGAAACTCCTTCGCAGCGTGACGAATCCGTTGTGGGCGGAGACGAGCCGGTTCGCGACGAGACCGATCCTGCGGCACGCCAGGGGGATTCGCCGCAGCGCGATGAATCGGCCGGGCGTCCCGATGAAGCGGTCGATCCTGCCGCGGCACGCGAGCCCGAGTCACAGGCCGAAATCGCCCCGCAGCGTGACGAATCCGTGGCGAGTGGTGCGGAGCCGGTCCGCGGTGAGACTGCTCCGGCAGAGCACGAGCACCCGGCGGAGAGCCATCCGGAGTCCGATGCGGGCGAGCCCGAGGAACGCGCACACGACGGGTCTCGACCGGACGACCGGCACGAGTCGGGTGCACCGGAGGATGGCCTGCTCGTACCGCCGATTCCGCTGGGCGATCACCCGCTCGGGCACCCCGGCGGAACCCGCGAGCATCGCGCACCGACCGGCGAGCGGCGGACCGATGCCCCCGAGGGCGGGCGCCCGGCCGAGCGCCCCACACCCGAGGCGCGCCCGGCCGGCCGCCGCGACGGTCAGCCCGCGCGCGGCGACGGCACTACCGCGCATCCGGGTTCCGTGCACGAACCCTCGGAGCACACGGAGTCGTCGCGCCCGGAAGAGGAGTCCGACCACACTGCGCCGCAGCGGGATCCGGCCACGGCGGCGGAAGCGCATCCGAACCGCGGCCGATGCGGTGAGCTCGCCCTGAAGCTGCTGCGTCAGATCACCGGCAATGATTCGATCCGAATTCCGGATCGTCGCGTCGGCCCGGAGGGCATGTCGGTATCGGAGGTCGTCGCGAAGGCGGGCGGCAAGCTGCGTCTCTTCGGCGATCACGAGGCGATCGCGGATCAGCTGCGGGAGCTGGGCCCGGGTTCGGCCGCGTTGGTGATCGACCAGTACGCCGGTCCCGCCGATGAGCACGGCGTGGGTGCACACGCCTATCTGCTGGTCAACGAGAACGGCAAGATCGTCGTGAAGGATCCGGCGGCGGGCCGCGAGCACGGCTTCCCGCCGGAGATCCCACGCGAGACCCAGGGCACGCGGGCGATCCTGTTCAACGACGATGGCAAGCCGGTGGATCCGCTCAGCGAGCAGACCCGGCACGCCCTGGAACCGAAGACTTCGGGGCACGGCCATTCGGGCGCCGCTGCGCAGCCGACCGGCATCCGTGCCGAGATCGGGCGCGCACACGACGTGGCCCGGCACGAGCTGCGGGAGGCGATCGCCAACCTGGAGCAGGTGACCGGCCTGAAGGTCACCGAATCCGATTTGGCCGCAGGCAAACTCGACGACACCATGCGGGATCTCGAAGGCAGCAAGGTGAAGGTGAAGAAGGGCGCCGACCCGCAGGCGGCCTTCACCGAACTGCGGAATGCCGCGGAGCGGTTCCACCGTACGGACAATCTCACGCGGGTGATGATCGAGGCGGATCTGGCGCACGCGGCCCAGCTCGCGCAGGCCGCCGACCCGGCACACGGACCCGCGGAACCAGTCCACGAGGAGACCCCCGCCGAGGGCGGTCGTCCCGTCCCGGCCGAGCCTCATCCGGAGTCGCCTGCGGGCGGTGAACATCCGAATAGTCAGCAGCCCAGCGAGAGTCGCCCGGACGCCCGGCGTCCCGACGAGGAGCAACCACATTCGGCCGACCGTCCGGAAGCCCCGGCCGAGGAACCTGCGCGGCCGTCGCCTGGGAAGGAAACCGCGCCCGCTGACGGTTCGGAGCGGACGCCCGCCTACGCGGAAGAGCCGAAGTCGCCCGAAGCCGCCGGTCCCGAGCATCCGCCGCGGGAAGGGCGTCCCGATACCCCGGGCGAGCTGCATGCGCAGTCGCTCGATCCGAAGGCGGCCGCACCCGCGCATGATTCGCTGCGTGAGCCGGGCCGCACCGACGGGTCTGCGGAACCGGAGCATCGTGCCGCCGATTCGCGCGCCGAGAGTGGGCACGAGATACCCGGCGGTGACCGGCACGAGAAACGGCCCGCCGACGAGCATTCCGCGACCCACGACGGCGCGCAGGAGCACCGACCCGATTGGACCTCTCAGGTCGATGACGAGTGGTCGGGCCTGGATGCGGAACATATCGTCGAGAAGCTCGAACAGACCTGGGACATAGACGTTTTCGGGTTCGATTCCGGTATTCCCGTCGAGGTGCTGCGCGAATACGCGCGTGCTGTCGACGCCATGATGGAGAAGTACCCCGCGACCAACCTGCGTTCGATCGGAATCGGGGATCTCCCCGAGGGCGTCTATGCGCGTTCGTCTCCGGAGAAGAGCAAGAATGTCGGCTGGTACGCCGAGAAGCTGACTCTCAACGCGGATCTCGCCCGCAATCCCGATGGCATGGCCCTGATGGCCCGTCTGGACGAGGGCTCGGGCCATCATGTGACGGGCGTGAGCGACCGTCCGATCTACGCGACGGTCCTGCACGAGTTCGCGCACGCCATGGACTGGACCGGCCAGGGCAAGGCCCGCCGGCGCATGATGGATGCGCTCACCCAGCACTTCGTCGCCGAGAACGGCAATATGGCCGGCTTCCGCCGCTGGCTGCAGCGAGAGCTATCGAGCTACAGCTTCGAAGGAAAGACCTCCCGCACCGAGATCCCCGAAGCCTTGGCCGAGGCCTTCACCGACGTCGAGCTCAACGGCGACAACGCCAGTACCGCCGCCAAGATCATCCACAACGTCCTCGTCGACGCCCTCACGGAACACGCCGCGACGCACCCCGCCGAGGGCGGCCCCCGAACCCGCATCGAACCCCCGGAAGGTGAAGCCCACGCCCCGGCGGTCGACCGCGAATCGGCAGGCGCACCAGGCCGTCCAGCCACCCGCGACCCGCAGGAAGCCCACAGCCCGGCAGCTACCCGTGATCCTGCCGAAGCCAGGGATGCGGCTGCGGCCCAGGATCGTTCGCCAAATGATGAGTCGAATTCCCGTACAGGGGTCGAGCTTCCGGTAGACAGCGCACCACGCGAGGAGCCCCTGCCGAGTGAGCGGCCTGGTGCGGAACGACCGGCCGAACACGAGTCCTCGGTCACTCCCGATCGGCTGGGCGAGGAGACGTCGACCGCCGAAGTCCGGCCCGCGCCCACCGACGCCGGCCGGCCCGATCGCGCGACGAATCCCCTTGCGAAGGACGAGAATCCGTCATCGGACAGGGGGCAGGAAACGCGCGGACCGGAGGAACCTCTCCCCGCGGAGCATCCGGCCGCCAGCTCGGTCCGCGGCGAGGACGCCCCGCGCGAATCCGCGTCGGCCGAACAGCGCCGTTCCGATGAAACAGACCCGCGGGAGACCCGCCCAGCCGGCGAGCAGTTGCCGGAAGGCGAGCAGCCCAGGGATTCCCGCTTCGGCAGGCGTTCCGAGCCGTCCGAGGGCGATCGTCCTGCTGCGCATCCGTCGCAGCCGCACGAGGGCGAAGCGCCGGCTCGCACGCAGCGGCCGACCGGTTACGACGACGGAAAGCCGATCCCCCCACCGGAATCGGAGCGGGGACCCCGCGTGCCCCGGGAGGAGTATCTCGCCGCGTCGCCCGAGGAGCGGCAGACCATCAACCTGCCGCTCGACGAGTGGTCGTCGAAGTCTCCTTCGGAGGTGGCCGAAGAGCTCGGCGAGCGTTGGGGATTGACGGTCACCGGGTTCGACGACACGACCGTCGAGCCGCACGTCGCACGGGAATTCGCGCGTGCCGTCGACGACATGATGCGGCGTTACCCCGCGGTCAGGAATCTGAAGCGGATCTCGATCGAGGCGATGGCGGACGACAACGTCTACGCCTTCTGCGAGCACGAGATTCCGGGGCGTTTCGAGGGCGGGTCGCGGGTTCTGAAGGCCGATGCGGTCGTGTTGAACTCGCGTTACGCACACGACTACGCGACGCTGCGGAAGGCGATCGCCGCCGAAGTGAAATCCGGTGTCACTCCGCGAGGCGCCGCCAGGCGGCCCGTGCACGCGGTGATCGTGCACGAGCTGGCCCACGTGATGGATGTCGAGGCCACCCCGGCCGGGTCGGTGCGGAATCGGCCGTCCCGGACCGCATTGCGGGTCCTGCGGGACCACTTCGAAGCGACTCGGCCCGATCTGGGCCGCAGGGAGTTCCGCGCCGCCTTCCAGGATTGGCTGGATCAGCTCAGCGGGTACAGCCGCGGCGGGTCGGAGCGGCTGGGCCGGTTGGGCCTCGGCGCCAAGTACGAGTTCCACAGCGGCGAGGCGATGGCCGAGGCGCTGCAGGAGGTCGAATACAACGGCGAGCGCGCGTCCGAGCCCGCGAAGGTACTGTACTGGCACCTCATGGACAGCATGGCCGGGCATGCGCGCATCCAGGCCGGCTATCACATGCCGCCCGAAGCGATTTCGCGGCCGACGGGCCCGAACCCGGTGGAGGAGCACGCTCCCGCCGGCCGCACCGCGCCGCCTCCGAAGATCGAGATCGCCGTCGATGAATCGCATGTCGCGGGTGCGCGACCGGAGTCGATTCCGTCGAACCTGGTGGGGGATTCATCGGATCGACCCGGCGTACAACGAGATTCGGGTCCGGTTGAGCCTCAGATCCGCCGCGGCGACGCGGAAGCCGCTGCCGAGCCGGTCGATCCGGTGAAGTCCGAGGGCGACGGTGACCAGGGCAACCCCGGCGTTCGCCAGAACAAGGCCGGGGACGGCGGCCGGAACAACTCCGGGGACGGCGGCCGGAACGAGTCCGGGGACGGCGGCCGGAACGAGTCCGGTGACAGTGGCCGGAACGAGCCGGAGGGCGGGCGCCCCGGCGATCCGGCAGCCGGTGGCTCCGGAGGCGAGCAACCGCCGACGCCACGCAACGAGGCCGGGTCGAATCCCGAGCCCGAACCGAACGGTGGCGATCACGGGACTCCGCCCGGACAGCCCGAAACCGGTGGTCCGGCAGCAGGATCCGCACCCGACAACCGGAGCCCCTGGCTGCGGCGCGAGGAGGCCATCCAGGCCGACTGGAATGCCGAGATGGAGGCGCAGAGCGCCGACTTCCTGCGTGAGATGGCCGACGGGATGTCCGAGGGCAGTCCCGAACATGCCATGCTCGAGGAACGTATCGCCGAGGCCGAGGAGCGTGCCCAGGCCGCCAGGAACGATGCGGATCGGTTGTGGGCGCAGGCCGGCGGCCGACCGGGCGAGCCGGCTCCGGATTCGAGTGCCGCGGCCCCTGGCACCGGGCCGGGTTCGACACTCCCGGATACGCAGCTGCACAACGTGTCCGGCGGCGAGGAGAACAGCTCCGGGGCCCCCACTCAGGAACTGACCTTGCCGTCGCCGGATGCGGTGCGTCCCGCCGATCCGGTCGACGCCTCGCCGGCCCTGCACGCGGTGGCCGATTACCTGGGCCGATCCGAGGCTCCGCCCAGCATTCGTGAGCACACGCCCGCCGAGGAGGCGTATGCCGGGCAGCTGATGGACGCGCTCGGTATGGAGCACCTCCTCGGTCAGCAGCGGGATCCGCTGGCCGCCATGCGCGATGTGGCCGAAAATGCCCGTGCCCATGGTGGTTTCGGTGATCCCGAAGCCGGTCTCCCGTCGCGCGCGTTGCGACCGGAGGACTTCCGTCCCCTGTCGGCCGAGGAGCGTTTCGTCTCGGGGCCGGTCGAGCGTCCCGAGGGGGAGACGTCTCCGGCACAACCGATGGAGCCCTGGTCCGAAGTGGATCACGGTCCCGCCGAAGGCGAGCCGCGCCTGTTCTCCCTGCCCGAGTTGCGGCAGGAGCTGGCCGATCGCCTGGGCCTGCGCCCCGAGGACGTCACCCCCGAGCACTTGTCCGAGCTGGCGGGTGACCTCCAGTACCGGAACCTGCTGCGCGCCGGTGGCATCGAGGCATTGAGCGATGCCGTGGACCGCCATGCCGCGTCGCCCACCCCGGAGTCGCGCGCCGCTTACGGAGCGGTCCGTGACGAGTGGGCGCGCCTGCTCGGCGTCGACCCCGAGCACCTGGCCCGTGATCCGCAGGGCACGCTGACCCGTTTGCGCGACGAAACCCTGCGCCGTGCAAACGATGTCGCCGACCTGCTGGCCGCCACCTTCCATCAGCCGGACCCGGCAGCGGGAGCGCGGCTGGTGCTGGAGGCCGATGGTCATCGGGTGCATCTCGAGGTCACCGCGGGGCCGGACGGGACACACCGGCTCGCGGTCACCGACCGCCCGGATGTGGCCTTCGAGCCGAAACCCGGTCCCCCGAAGGAGAAAGTCGGATTTCTCCGGCAGGCCTGGCGCGACTTCAAGGGCTACAAAGGCCAGTATCCCAAGTACATGTCGGGCTACGAACACGGCGACGGCGAGGGACAAGCCGACGTGCTCAAGGGCGCCGCGCACCTGCTCGGTCACGACTTCCCCACCGAGGTGGAAGTGGATCCGAACGAACACCTCGCCCCGGGGCAGAAGCCCGCGACGACGGAGTTCATGCCGGAGGCGCCCTTCGCCCGCATGATCAAGGAGAGCGCCACCATCTGGAAGGTGCGGGAGCGGATGCCGTTCCTGAAGCGCTGGACCAGCCGTGTCGCGGACATCGCCGCGGATGTCGTGCCCATGCGCGACCGCCGCGGCGTCGAGTAC
This sequence comes from Nocardia sp. NPDC020380, assembly GCF_044386975.1. Classification (NCBI taxonomy): domain Bacteria; kingdom Bacillati; phylum Actinomycetota; class Actinomycetes; order Mycobacteriales; family Nocardiaceae; genus Nocardia; species Nocardia sp. NPDC020380. Next base: position 253,002 of record NZ_JBIRVQ010000006.1, read on the forward strand.
GAACCCTGGTTCTCCGAGGCGGATCCCGGACTCCGCGCCGCGAACGAGACCAGCTTGCGCCTGGGCGGCATGCCCACCGAAGCGGACTATATCCGCGAACGCGAGCAGCAAACGTCGGCGCTCCCCTCCGGCTCGCAGGTCCCGGAGCTGCCGGCCCCGCCGGAACACCATTGGGCTTCGAACTTGCCCGAGCCCGTGGCGCACGCGATCGAGGCTCGCGATGCCGCGCTGAGCGATCTGGCCCGCCTGGCTGCCGAACACGGGTACGTACTGTCCGACGACTCCCCGGCCGCGCTGCGCCGCGTGGTCGTCGACGAGGCGTACCAGCTGATCCGCCGAGCCGGTGCGATCGAGGCCCTGAACCATGTCGCGCATGAGTACAACGAGGTGGAGGCGAAGGTCCCCGCCCGGCCGGTCGCCTTCAAGGACAAGAATCCGCTGGGCCGCTTCGTCCGTGAGGTCCACGAGGTCAAGGAGCTGGAGCGCCGGCAGGCGCAAGCCGACCGGCGGCGGGAGAAATACGGTGCCGCGCCGGATGATCCGTCGAAGAGATTCCAGCCGAAGCCGCCTCGGAAGACCTTCCTGGACGCGGTCGGCACCAATAACAACGGCGAGTGGGCGAGGCACTTCGACGATGCCGACGAAGGCTTCCGGCAGAGCGAGCGGGGTGATCTGTTCCAGGACGCCCTGAAGCGAGATCAGCTCGCAGAGGAGCGGTCGAACTGGGCGCAGTTGCTCGGTATTGGTCTGGACGAACTCGGCCCGAGCCAGGCCGAACTCGACCGCACCATTGCCGCGCACCGGATGGAGGTGCGGGACGCGCGTGACCATCTGAATGAATTGTCCGCTGCGATAGAGCATTTCATCGAGCTGGACAATGCTTCGAAGCAGCAGGGCCGCGAGCTGGTCGACGGCACGGCGCACGACTGGATGGACGCCAACGGCGGTGCCATGCTGGAGTCCGGGATCGGGGTACGCCCGGGCGAGCTCCTCGACAAGCCGAACCGTCTGGTCGTGATCAGCGGTGACGACGACCACCACGCCCGTCTGGCGGAAGCCCTCACCAAGTATCCGGAACTCGCCGGCATGCTCAATCGCGGTGAGCTGCACCTGGATTACCGCACCGTCGGCATGAACGACGACGGCGTACTGCACGTCGTCGACGAGGCCACACCGCAGGTCCGCTTCGCGAATCTGGAACCGGGCGGCGACCGCGCCCCGGTGCTCATGGTGCGCGGCGACCAGGGCACCTGGGATGTCGTCCAACCCGAGCCGAGGCACGTCACACCTGAGCCCGAGACGCCCGTTCAGAGTGAAACGCCGAGTGCGCCACGCGATCCGGCCGTGGTGCGCGCCGAGCGCAATGCGGTCGCGGCCCGCCTCGAAGGTGCCTCCCGGATGGACTTGGGCGAGCACCTCGAGGAGACCATCGCCGCACTACGCCAGGACAATATGTTGCGAGCCGCGCAGATCGAGGGCGCGGCGGACTACATGCGCAGCAGTGACGCGATCGAGAAATTCCACAAGCTGAGCGACAACCTCGGCGATCTGGGGCATGTGCTGGGCATCGACCCTGAGCGGATGTCGCCGCAGCGCGTGGGCGAGGCGATCGCCGATCCGAAGCTGAAGCGCGCACGTCGCGCGCAAGCCATCGGCGACCTGGTGGACTACGCGAAGGAGCTGACCAAGACCGATAAGGCTGCGGGGATCGCGGCGCGGGACCGGCTGGCGCGGCGGCTCGGCGTGGAGCCGAAAGATCTGTACGGGCCCAAGTACAAGAAGAGCGAGATCAAGCCGGAGATCATCGGGTACGGGCCGGATCCCGCCAGCACCCACAAACCCGCGCTATTGCGTGCCGTCAAGGCTGCGCTGGGTCGTGAGGGGGAACGCCCGCACGTGGCCGCGGCGCTCGCCGAGTACGCGCACGCACTGGGCGCCATCGATCCGTACCACCCGGACCTGCGCTTCGATCCGAGTACCGATCCGCGCGCGGCCGACGGCGTCGTGCCCATCCATCCGGGGTCCGCGCCGGAACTGTTGCACAGTCTGTTGAGCGAAACCGTCGGTGAGCACCCGCTTTCCGGGAACCCCTCACAGGCGACCGGTGTGTGGTCGCATCTGCTCGGCGTGGACGTCAACGATATCGACCGCATGGTCAAGTCCTATGACGAGCAGCTGCCCGACTTGCAGGACCGGATGTCGCCGGATCAGATGCGAAAGGCGTTGCAGTCACTGCCGGAGCCGCTCCCACCCGAGAAGCCCCTGCCGAAGCACGCCACACCGGCGGAGGTCGCAGAGGCGAAGGCCGCGCGCGAGAAAGTCGTGCAGGCGCACCTGGACGCGGTGCGGGTGACCTACGCCGAGTACGTGATGGGTATGGATCCCGAACATCGCCCGTTGTCGGTGGGTGATGTCGTCGATCTGGTCCAGGGTGTCAGAGATGCCCGCTTCGCCGACGTCTACGAGATCTACCGCGACGGCGAGATCGAAACGGAGGAGCGGCCCAAACCGGACGACCTCGCGAAGATGCTCGACGACATGCGCGCTGAGGTCCGCGCCCGCGAGGCCGATATCAACGACCTGCAGCGGCTGGCCGCCGAGCACCACGCGCTCACTTCCACGCCGGAACCACCTGCGCCACAACGGAGTCCGCTCGAGGCGGCGGGTGATGTGGTCGAGGCCCGTCAGGAGCGGGACTCGGCCCGCAACCGACTCGACGCCGCTCTGGGCCGGATCGACACCGGCTCGGACCGGCCGCTGCGCGAGGGTGACCTGAGCCCGCAACGGCTGCCCAGCACGCTCGAATACCTGGCCACCCGCGCCAGCGAAGACGGGGGCCATCTGCTCAATTCCGAGCAGCACCTCCAGGATCTGGCGCACGCGGCGACCGAGTTCAACGCGGCGGATGCACGGGTGAACGACCACGAGGCGCAGCTGCGCGCGGCCGTCGAAGCCGCCGATGACACGCCGGCCGAGGTATGGCAGCGCGAAGTTGACAGTGCGCGAGCCGATCTGGTGGCCGCGGCGGCCGATGCGCCGGGGACCTGGCCCGAGCACGCCGATCAGATCGTCGGCCAGTTCGACCGGCTCTCGCGCGGGGCCGATCACAACGGTCTGGTGCTCGACCCCGAGCTCGATCCGCTGCGCGAGGCCGTGAGCCGCTACCAGACCGCCCTGGACTTCCAGGGCGCGGTGCGGCCCGAGCCGATCGAGGCGGTCCGTACCGGCGAATCGCCGCAGGCGCAGGCCGAGCGCGAACTGCGGTACGCCGGGCAGGACGCCGACATCGCCAAGCTGGCTGTGGAGTCGGGCATGATGGGCCTCCCGCTCACCGAGTCCGACCTCACCCGTGACTGGATCGCCGCCACCCGAGCACAATTCGGCGACATCCCGCGCGATCAGCTCACGCCCGACCAGCGCAGCCGCCTCGACCTGGCCGACTACGCCGAACACTATCTCGACAAGCAGGAGCACGTCGCCCGCTGGCAGGCCCAGCTCGACCGCCTCGCCGCCGATGCTCGCAACGCGACCGACACGCCCCGGGCCGCCGCGACCCGCGCCGTCGCGGCCGCCCGCCCCGAACTGCAGACCGCCATACGCGACCTGTTCGAAGCGACCGGCCTGCCGACCGACGAATCCCGGCTAACCGGCCCCGGATTCCGCGATGCCATCACCGAGCTGGAAGGCCAGACCATCCGCCGTAACAACGGCGACCCGGCCACCGCCTTCGGAAAGCTCCGCACCGCGGCGGAAAACTGGAACCGCGCAACAGATTTCGCCGCCTGGGTCGAGGAACACCTCGCCGGCAACAAGCCAGGAGGCGGCCCGGGCGGCAGCTCTGGCGACGACGGGGGCCCCAAGCCGCCCCCACCGCCGCCCGACGGCTCCGGCGGATCCGGCGCCGAGCCCGGCTCCGGCGGCTCCGGTGGCAAGGATCCCGGTGGCAACGGCTCCGGCGCAAAGGAACCCGACTCCGGCGAACCGGATCCCGGCGGATCCGGCGGCAAGTCCGGCTCCGGCGGCTCCGGCAAGGGCTCCGGCGGCAACGGCACCGACCCTGGCTCTGGAGCAGGCACCCCCGACCCCGAAGAACCTTCGGGCAGTTCAGGACCAGGCGGCAACGCGGGCTCCGATGACCCGACCGTCGAGCTCGAACACGGCTCGGCTCCCGCAGGTTCGGAAGACCCGACCCTCGAACTCCCGCCTGGCTCTGTCCCAGCAGGTTCCGAGGATCCCACGCTCGAACTTCAGCATGGTTCGGGTCCCGTGGGCGCCACCGATCCGACCGTGGAGCTCCCGCCGCGATCGACCCCGTTGGGCTCCGAGGATCCCACCCTGGAACTGCCCGATGGGTCGGGTCCGGAGGGCTCGGGCGATCCGACAATCGAACTGCCGCCGAAGGGTTCTGGCGATCCGACGGCTGAGTTGCCGCAGGGCTCGGGTCCTGCGGGTTCAGGGGAACCGACGGTTGAACTCGAGCATGGCTCGGGTCCTGCCGGTGCGGGTGATCCGACGGTCGAGTTGCCGCCGCCCGATCCTGACGGTGCGCATGGCGGGGGCGGGGCTGGGTCGTCTTCCGAGGCGCCGACTGTCGAGTTGCGGCGTCCGGGTGGTGAGCCGGAGTCGGTGAATCCGGCGGTGGCCTCGCCGACGCTGAAGGCTGTGGCGGACTTCCTGGCGGATGCGCCGCTCGAGCACAATGCGCGTCAGCGCAGCCCTGAGGAGCTCGCTTATCTGGCCAAGCTGGCCGATGGGCTGGGCATGGTCGAGCCGTTGTCGAAGCGTCCGGACGCGCTCGCCTCGCTGCAGGAAATGGCCGAGATGGCCAAGGCGCGCGGCTTTTTCGGCGATCCGGATACTGGCGCCGGGCCCGGGTCCATGCGGGGTGCGGAGGACTACCGCCCGCTCACGTTCGACGAGCGTTATGCCGGTGAGGAGCCTTGGCGCTCCGAGGTCGACCCGCGCGAGCTGGCCGCCATCGAGGCGGAGCATCGTGCCCTGGGGCTCGACGATCGCCTGCGGCAGGCCGAGGCAGCCGAGACCGCTGCCGCCCGGCCGGCACTGGACCAGAATGCTTCTCACCCCGGCGCGGCGCGCGATCTGCCGCTCGCACCGTGGTCGGATCCCACGCATCAGCCGGGCGGTCAGCCCCGCGCCATGACGCTCGACGAGATGCGTCAGGACATCGCCACCCGCCTCGGCCTGTCCGATGCCGATCTCACGAAGGCGCGCCTACCGGAGGTCGCGGGCGAGCTGCAATACCGGAACATGTTGCGCGCCGGTGCGATCGAGGCCCTCGACGATGCTGCCGCCCGCCACGATGCGGCGACCGATCCGCTGGAGCGCGCGCAGCTGGCCGCCGTCCGGGACGAGTGGGCGCGTCTGCTCGGTGTCGACCCCGATCGGCTCGTCCCCGAGCATCGCGCGGCGACGCTGGCCGGCCTGCGTGACGAAACCGTCCGCCGTGCAAACGATGTCGCGGACCTGATGGCGGCGACCTTCCACGAGCCCGACCCGTCCGCGCCCCAGCGTCTGGTCCTCGAGGTCGACGGCGAGCGCGTCCACGTCACCGTCCGCACCGACGCCGACGGCACCCGCCACCTGGAACCGGCTGCCCGCCCGGACCTGCCGGGCGACCGTCTCCCGGCCGTGAAACAGCAGGTCCGCCCGCCGTTCCTGCGCCGGCTGTGGGACTTCGTGCGTGGCGGATTCAAGGGCCAGTACCCGAAGTACGCCTCGGGTTCGGGTCTCGACGGCACCGGTCAGAAGGAGATCATCAATGAGATCGGCGGCTGGCTGCACAACGACTTCCTGCACCATCTGGGCATAAATCCGTCCCGGCTCGGCAAGGAGTTCGCCACCTTCTGGAAGGCGCGCGAGAACCTGCCGTTCGTCAATCACCTGACCGCGCGGGTTCCTGACGTGGCGTCCGAGGCCGTGCCCATGCGCACCCGCGACGGCGGCGAGTACCAGCCTTGGATCAGCGAGGTGGATCCCGCGACAGTGGCGCGGGCGGCCGAGGACCTGCGCCTGGCCGGGATCGACCAGGAAAGCCCGGTGACTGCAGGTCAGCGGCCGGGCACCGATCCGGGCACCGATCCCGCCGCGGTCACCCAGCGTGAGCCCCTGCCGCAGCTACCGTCCGGCGAGCACACGGCCGTATCCTCCGGACATACCGGCGCACAGCCGGATCCGGCGGCAGCCCACCCAGCGCAGCATCAACCGGCCTCGCGGGACGCGTTGCCGAAGACCCTCGCCGACGGACTCGATGCCCGCGACGCAGCGCTCCAGGAAGTGCTGAATCAGGCTGCGCGCCAGGGCATCGACGTGCGCACGGCCGATCCTGCGACCTTGCGTCGCCTGGTCGACGAGTCCGCGTACGTGATGCTGCGCCGGGCGGGCGCGATCGAGGCGCTGGCCGACGTCGCGCTGCGCTACAACACCGAGCACGCGCGGGTCCCCTTCCTCGACAGCATCAATTTCTTCGACAAGGATCCGCTCGGCCGGTACCTGCGTGAGCTGGTGCACAGCGATCCGACCCGGGTGGAGGGACTGCTCGGCAAGGCGGCGCGCAAGCTCGGGCTGTTCGGTAAGGACGATCCGCTTTCGAGCTTCCTGGATTGGGAGGGCACACCCAACGGCGGCGAGCCGGCCCGCAATTTCGACGATCTGTCCCCGGACGAGCTGGATACCCGCAAGGAGGGCGTGCTCTTCAAGAGCGCCCTCGAGCGCGACCAGATTCGTGAGGAGCGTTCGAACTGGGCGCAGCTGCTGGGTGTCGGTATCGATGATCTGAGCCAGGAACGGCTGGGGCATACCGTTTCCGAATTGCGGATGGCGGTGCGTGAGCATGCCGCCCAGGTCGCCGATCTGGGCCGTGTCGTCGACGACTACCTGCGTGCCGACGACCAGGTCCGCAGCACGGCAACCGATCTCGCCGACGATGCGGCACGATCCTGGGCGAACGAAGAAGGTGGCGCGCCACTCGACAACGGCATCGCCATCCTGCCGGGTGAACCGCCGCGCCTCACCGTGATTCGCGCCGACGGCGAGCATGCCCGGGCGCTCGCCGACTATCTCGCCGAGCACCCCGAGATCGGCCGCCAGCTCAATGACGGCCGGCTGCGCCCCGATTTCCGCACGGTCACCATGGATGACCAGGGCCGCCTGAGCGTCGTGGCGGAGCACACCCCCGAGGTGCGCTTCCACGAGCCCGAAGTGAACGGCGAGCAGGTCCAGGCCACCACGGTGCGCGATCATCCGGCGGACCACTGGCGGGTCGTCGAGCACACGCCCGCGGATCCGGTCCCGCACGAAGCGCCCGAGCCGCCACGCTCGCTGGCCGAATTGCGCACCGCGCGTGATGAGCTGGCGAAGAAGATGGCCGTGTACCGGGAGGACCTCACTCCCGACAAGCTGGCCGACACCATCAAGGCCCTGCAGCACGACAATGCACTGCGCGCCGCGCAGATCGAGGGCGCCGCCGACTTCATGCGCAGCAGCGACAGCATCGAGTCGTTCAACGACCTGAACGATGCCCTGCAGCAGCTGTCGAACCGGCTGGGTCTGGACCCGGCCGAGCTGAGCCCCGAGAAGATGGTCGAGGCGCTGACCGATCCGGGCATGCGCAATGTGCGCCGCCTGCAAGCGGTTCAGGATCTGGTCGGGTACGCGTCCACCCTGCGCGGTGTGGACGAGCCGGCCGCGCTGGCCGCCCGCGACCGGCTGGCGGAGCGGCTCGGCATCGAACCCGCGGACCTGTACTCCGACAAGTACAACAAGGTCGCTGATCGGTTCGAGCCCGACCGCAAGAGCATCGCGGCGCCCGCACTGCTGCGGGCGATCAACGACATGATGCACCGCTCGCTCGAACGGCCGGAACTGGTGGCCGCGTTGACCGAGTACGCGCACACCCTCGGCGGTATCGACCCGTTCCACGAGAACATGCGGTTCGATCCGAACACCGATCCGCGCGTGGCCGAGGGCGAGTTGCCCATCCGGGACGCGGCCGCGGTCGCGGCGTTGCGCGACTTCAACCACGAATTGATCGGTGAGGCACCGAGTTCGGACGATCCGTCGCTCGCGGGTTCGGCCTGGGCGAAGCTCCAGGGCCTGGAACTCGGCGACGATCCGAAGCGCTGGGCCAAGGCCTACGAGGCCTACCGGGACGGCAAGATCGAGAAGTTCGAGCGCCCGGACGACGCCCAGACCCAGGCGAACGTCGACGAGCTGCGGGCCGCGGTACGAGATCGCGCCGCCGAGATCGCGGCGTTGCAGCGGCTCGCGCAGGAATACAACGACATCACCACCGCGTCGCGGCCCGAGCGCCCGCCGGTCCGCCCGACCGTGGCCGCGGCCGAACTGGACAGCGCGCGAACGGCGTTGGAGTCCGCGGGTAACAGTCGCGACTACGCGCTGTCCCGCATCACGCACCCGGACGCGCACGAGCCACATCTCGAGGGTGCTCCGGGCCGCCGGGTCGATGCCCGGGATCTGACACCCGGCCGGTTGGCCGCCACGATCGAACACCTCGAACAGTTGCCCGTTCACGAGGCCGTGCGGCCTCACCATGAGGCCATGGTCGCCGAACTGCGCACGGCCGCCGAGCATTACAACGACGCGGACGCCAGGGTTCACGCTGCCGAGCGGCAGCTGGACCACTCGCTGATGGCCGGCGCCCGCCCGGATGAACCGCCGGTCGACACCTTGCGCCGCGAACTCGACCAGGCCGTCCGTGACCGCAAGCGCGCCATGCAGGGCGTGCGGGTCAACGAATCAGATCTGACGCCCGAGCATTTCCGCAATGCGCTCGACGAGGCCGCGCAGCACGCGCGCACACCCCAGGAGCAGGCTGCGGCGACGCCGCTCATCCACCGTCTGCACGACGCGACGGTGCGGGTGCATCAAATCCAGGAGCTCATCGCCGGTCACGAGGCAGCCGCCGAGGCGCACGCCCGCGCCGCCGAGTCCCCGCTGGACGCTGCCCGCCGGGAATCTCGTGCGGCGCAACAGGAACTGCGTGCGGCCCTGGCCGATGAGGCCGAGTCGGCCGCTACTCCACCGAAGTCGGGCAGCGCCGCGGATATCGCGGCTCGCCTCGATGCCTTGCGCGCAGCGGGCGAGCGGGTCGAGCAGGCCAAGGCCGCCGCCGGTCCGTGGTCGGACGAGCTGAAGCGACTCTGGGCCGCCGAGCAGCGGGCCGCCGTCACTCCGCACGAGGCCGCGGCCTCGTGCCGCGATGCTGCCCGCGCCGCCCTCGAACAGGCCATCGTGAAATTCCGCGCGGCAACCGAGTTGCCTGTCGCCGCGATCGATCTCACCCCCGACAAGATCGAGCCCACCTTCGAGTATCTGGAGGGCAAGACCGTCCTGGCGAACGGCCCCGGCAGCGGCACCGCTTTCGAGGACCTGCGCCGCGCGGCCGAGGAATCCCATCGCGCCGACGCCCTCGCCCGCTGGGTCGACGAGAACGTCCCGCGCCCCGGCGACCCCGCCACCGGCTCGACTTCTGGCGCCCGGGGCCCGGAAACCGATAATGGCGACCCGAATTCGGGCACGGACGGATCCGGGCCGGACGGCAACGGGTCCGATCCCGCCGCGGGCGGTGGCCCGAAGCCGGACACCGGCTCCGGCGACGGCGCGGCCGAAACCGGACCCGACCCCGATTCCGTTGTCACCCATGTTCTCTCCACCGGCGAGACCCCCGATGTGCACGGCGCGGTGCTGTACGAAGGCAATCTGCCACCCAACGACGACGCGCTCTACCGCGGCATCCCACGTCTGCTGCCCGACGGCACGGTCAACCCGGCCTACCTCCAGGGACTGCAGGGCATCGTGCCGGCGCGCGGCGAGCTCGACCTCGACTACGAGGGCCACACCTCGCATCTGGGAGAGCAGAGCGACGCCACCTCGTGGACCAGAAACCCCAAGGTGGCAGAGGTTTTCGCGCACGGTGACGGCCTGATCATGGAGTGGCGTACGGGCGCGCCCCCCGAAGGCGCCGGCTGGCGCTTCAAGCCGATCTACGACCTCCCCGACGAGTTCAGCCAGGTCCTGATCCAAGGCACCCTCACCGACGCCCGCGCGGTGCGCTACCTTCCCGAGCCGGCGCTTCCCGCCCCGGCTCCGGTCCCGGACGGGGAGCCATCGGCCCCGCGGAACGAGCCGGAGGTGCCGAGCGCGAACCGGATACCCGGCGGCGCTACGCAATCCGGCCACCCGGACGGCGAGGAGCCGAATTCCGTAGTGCCGGAGGCCGATCCGAGCGAGCAGACGCCCGATCATTCGTCCGGTGGCAAGACGCCGCCGGTCGTCCGGCCAGAGCCTGAGTCGCCGACCGGCGCGGTGCCCCCGGACAGCGGCGACGACGATTCGGCGAAGCACGGCACCACCGCGGGCAAGATGCTGCCGCCCAAGGCTTCCGGGGCTTCGGGCGAGGGCACGGTTCCGCCCGCCGATCCGGCTTCAGGTGGGACCGGTGCTGGTGCCGGCGGAGCGACCGGCGAGGGTAAGCCGGGTTCCGACGGCAGTGGAACCGACCCCGGGGCCGGCACGAAGGCTGTGCCGGATCCGGATCGATCGGGGCTGAACTGGGAGCATGTGCGGTCGCATCTGCCCAAGGTGCCCCGGGAGTTCGATCCGCAGTTCCCGCAGTACACGCCACAGCCGTCGCAGGAGGCGGCGCCGTGGTCGCTGCCGCCGGACGCGAATCCACCGCAGCCGCCGAACCCACCGCAGCCGCCGAATCCGATCGGGCCCGGCGGACCTGGCGGATCGCCGTATCCGCAGGATCCCGGGATGCCTGGCGGCGGGATGCCCGGTGCCGGAATGCCGGCACAGCCGCAACCGCCGGTGCTGCCGCAGCCCCCGGTGATCCCGCCCTACCCGATGCCGCCGGGTGGTTCGTATCCAGGCGTTCCGACGCCACCGGACCCGGGCCGGCCGGGTGGTCAGATGCCACCGAACGGTCAGCAGCCGTGGGATTCGTGGCCCGGTTCGCCGCAGGATCCAGGTGGTTCGCCGCAGTGGCCCAACGGATCTCAGCAGTGGCCCAACGGGTCGCAGCAGCCGCCGAACGGTGCTCCGCAGTGGCCGGGTTCGCCCGACGGCCGGAATTCGGGCTACCCGGGTTCGCCGTCGGCTCCGGGCGGGATGCCGCACGGGCCGGGTGGCCCGGGCGCGCCCGGCGGACCCAACGGTGCGCCGCCGCAAAGTCCGAACGGCGCACCGGGCTGGAACGGCTCGCCGGACTACCCGTCCGGTGGCTATGGCGATGGCACGAACGGCCATGGCACGAATGGGGCGTCCGGCGCTCCGGGCGGATTGCCCGGCGGCCCGATGGGTAGTGGCGCTCCGGGCGGGCAATCGCAAGGCGGGGCGAATGGCGGTCGTGCGAAGGGCGGCAACCGTTTCCCGCGCGCATCGGGTCCGGCGTCGTCCGGCACCGGTGTGTTCTTGCGGTCGCATTCCGGTTTCGGTGAGTTCGCCATGCTGAATCCGCTGACCGGTGAACTGAACTCGGTTCCGGTGGGTGCGGGTTCACTGGCGGGTGTCTACGACGACCTGGACGGTCTGCGGGTGATCCTCTACCGGGATCAGCAGGCCGGGCTGGTGTTGCGGGTGGGCGATCAGGCCTTCGAGGTGGATCGGCTGGGCGCGGATGTGCACTGGGAGCGCACTCAGCAGGGCTTCAATCGCCTGCTGGTCGGGGTGGGTGGCGCCGCACAGTGCGAGGTCCGGTATCGCACCGTCCCGCAGGATGCCGACCTGGGTCTGCTGATTCGCGATGTGCTGTCGGATCCGGCGCGGCGGGCGGGAATCTTCGGGTGAATCGTGAGTGAGTTCGCTGATTCTTACGGTTCCTGCAACCGCGCGGTCGTTCGGGATATGTGATGCTGGGTTCCGGCTCGGCTGAGGGAGGAGAGGAACATGCGGCACGGTGATCCCAGCGACGATGAGTTGCGGGCGAACTTCGACGAGGTGCTGTCGGACGTGTTGGCCGGCCGCGGTGTTCACACCGCCACCGGTCTGGACGACGACACTCAGGACGCCCTGTGGGCGATCGCAGAGGCCTACCCCGACGCCACCCCCGAGCTGATCGAGGCGGCCCGGCACGCTCTCGCGGGTCAGCTGGACGGCAGCAATGCCGAGCGCTGGCGCGAGGAAATGGACAACTGGTTCGACGAACGTGAAGAACGCAAGGCCGCGCGCGAGCAGCAGCAGGGGTCGGCGGAGCAGGGCTGACGGAGAAGATTGCGTGTGACCATTCCCGACAAGAACAGCGACCTACCCGAATTCGACGGCCTGGCCGCTGTCATCGGCGTGGCGGACCCGGACGGCCCGTCGGCCGCGATCGACGGACCCGAGTCGCCCGAAAACCTCGGCCCGTCAGCGGATCCCGATCCGGACATCGGCTTCAGCCTGACCGACTCGGTGCCCGACGTTCCCCAGCGCGCCCGTGGCCTGGCGCACCGCATCGCCCAGGACCTGTTCGCGCTGGGTCCGGAGGGCTGGGTGCGCCTGCGTGCCTCGTTCGCGCTCACCGCAACCGGCCAGCGTTCCCGCGTCGTCTTCTCCGATGATCGCGACCGCGAGGCCCAGGTGCTGCCGTCCGCCGAGACCCTGGCCCTGGTCGCCGAGCATCGGCGGCTCTCGGCCGGTCTCGGCGACGGCCCGTGGTGGCGCCTGGAATTGGAGCTCACCGCGGCGGGCGAGCTGAGCGTCGACCACGATTACGGTGACGAGCCTTTCCCGGCCGACCAGATGTTCGGCATCCAGGACTACCTGGCCGACCTCGAGGCCTATCCGCGCGACGACCTGCCGACTTGGCTGGCCGCCTACGTGCGCCACGACGGCAGGCAGTCCCGCACCCCGCAGCAGGCGGCCGCGGCGGCCCGCGCCGAGCGCGAATCCGGTTATCTCCCGGTGGTTTCCGAGGACGACTTCCCGAATTTCCCGGTGCTGTGGTCGCGCTGGGCCGCGATCTCGGCGGCGTTCGTCGCGGTCGGCTCCGATTGGGGTCCGCGCGTGCTTCCGTCCTTCGCCTGGTTCGAAGGCTCGCGTCGTTCCGGTTCCTCCTTGTACATGCTGCCTGGCGGCCGGGCGGTGCTGTCCGGGGGCGTGTGGAACACGCGGGAATTGGCGGCCGCCTACAACGGCACGGCCCCGTTGCCGCGCCTGTACGCGGGCGCACCGGAGTGGGTCGCCAACCCGGTGCTGAACACCCGCGCGGGCGGTGGCCTGCTCACCTTCTGCTACTGGTGGGAGCGCGGACGCTGGTACCGGGGTGAGTCTCCCTCGGCCACCGATCTGGCGGTCGCCGTGCCCGGTATCTGGACCACGGGCACCGTCACCGACGTGGTCAGTGGCTTGGTCGCCGAGCATCCCAGTCCCGAACAGCGTTCCGCGGTGGCAGAATTCGTCGCCGCCGCCGAACGCCGCGATGTCACCCGGGCGGTGCTGGCCGCGGCCTTCGGCGGGGTCGGGGATCTGGATGCCGCCCACTATCAGCTGGCCTTGGCGGGCGTGGCCCGGATCGGCCCGGATCCGCTACCGGAAGGCGAGGCGCTGGACGCAGTGCGTCACCAGATTCGCGCGGAGGGGCTCGAATCCGCTGGCCTTCCACTCGATGACCTTCGCGCCGAACGGCTTTCGGTCGGCTGGCTGGTGTATGTTCCGACCGACCCGGAGGAGATCGTGATAGACCGCGCCCTCTTCTACGTCGCCGATGACGGAGTGGTCGAGCGAGCGACGTCCAGCACGCCGGCCTCGGTCTACCTGCCCGGATTCGAACAACGCTTCCGTCGACGACATTCGTGAAAGAAACTGGGCGGCCAGGGTGTTGGTGATCTTCGACGCGATCGGTGAGTGAGGGACGGACATGGGTGACAAGGTGGACAACCCCTGGATCGGGCTGTCCCGGCAGGCGCACAGCGGCCATCTGCACCTCGACGAGGGCTCCGCGAAGGAGGCGGCGAACTTCGCCGCCGAGTGCGTGAACGCATTGGTTGCGGCCAAGGGACACACCGACAAGCTCTTGGACAAAAGCGGTTTCAGCACCAAACTCCAGTCGTCGCTGAATCTCGCCGATCGCTTCGCCACGCAGGGCAAGCAGGTGAGCCCGATCATCGACGGCTACATCGACCTGCTCAATTCCATGGGTGACACCTTCGTCACCGCGGGCAAGCTCTATAAGGCGCAGGAAGGGGATTCGACGGCGGCCTTCGACCGGTTGAAGACCGACGCCGCCAAGAGCACCCCGGTTCCAGGCTTTCCGGCCGACCTGACGACCGACGTCCCGTACGTATCCGACAAGTCGACGTCGACACTGAGCGACAGCGGCAATCTGGGCGATCTGAATACCGTCGCCGCCCGCAAGTCGGGATGCGACACCACTCCGGTTCTGTTGGAAGACCCGAACTCAAAGGACGGCGACTGGTTCCTGGCGGTTCGTCAGGGCATGAATCCCTCGGCGATCGCGGCGCGCAGCACGGTGTGGAAATGGATCGCGGACCAGATCACCACGAACTTCGAGCAATTGACCGGCCGCATCGAACGTCTCAAGGCGAACGACAACTGGACCGGTGAGGGCATCGACGGGGCCATCGGTGCGGCCAAGCGGTTCGAGGGCCAGGCCACGGATTTCGCTACCGACCTGCACGCCATCGCCGAGAACATGCTGCACACCTCGGGCTGGATGAACCAGACCATGGCGGGCATGCCGACCTCATGGCAGCCGAAGTGGAGCGGCACCGCCCAGGGCAACGCCCTCGTGACCGTCGCGCGCACGGCCTTCAAAACCTGGTACCTCCCGAATATCCAGCCGGCCGCCACCACGATTCCCATCCTGGTGAATCCGACCGATCCGACGAAGCCCGTGACGAACACCGCCAACGGTGGAGGCGGCAACAGCGGCAACGGCAACGGCAACGGTGGTGGCAGCGGCGGCAATGGTGGCGGTACAGGCAACGGCGGCGCCGGCGCACCGCCGAGCTCGATGAAGGCCGTCCTGTCGACGGCGCCGAACGGCTCGACCACGAATCCGGACAAGGCTCCGGGAACTCAGGACAAGACCGGCCCCGCCGGTGGCGATCAGGGCAATGGCAACCAGAATGGCGCCAACCCGAACGGCGGCAACCAATCCGGCACGAATCCGTCCGGCACGAACCAGGATTCGGCGAATCCGAGCGCGTCCACGTCGAGTTCTTCGCCCGATTCGGGAATGTCGCAGCTGCAGAGTGCCCTGCAATCGGGCATGCAGGCGCTGCAATCGACGACGCAGCAGAACCCGCAGCAGAACCTGGCGAATCAGTTGCAGAACTCGCCGTTGGCCGCCATTCCGAGCATGCTGGACGATCTCGCGAAGGAGAAGCTTCCCGGTGGCCTCGGCGGTCCGGGGGGCGGACCCGGCGCCGCGCCTGCCAAGGTGGAACCCATGCAGTCCAAGCTGTTTCCGCGCGCCGCCGTCGCTGCCGAGGCGACCGAGTCGGTCTCCGGTGTAGCGAGTGCGGGTGTCGCGGCAGGGAGCGCTACTCCTATGGGCGGCATGGGTGGCGGCGGTATGGGCCATGGCGGTGGCGGACACGGCGGTGGGCAGGGCAAGGAACACAAGCGCATGGAGGCCCTGGAATCCTCGGAGTATCTGGACGCCGCCATGGGAACCGCGCCGATTGTGGCGAAACCGGTGGTGGAGGGCTGATTCGGTGCTTCGGACCTGGAAGTTCACCGATCTCGAATTCCTGGCGTTGTGGGAGGACCTGGGGGAGGAGTCGCTGCCGTTCCCGTTGGTCTTCTCCAGCCGGACCGAGTGGTGGGACGACCATCTGGCGAACATGGCCCGCGCCCGGCAGCGGTTGAGCTTGCGCGAGGACGACTTCGACGAGGTGCTGCGCGCCCTGCGGATGCCTGAGATCCGCATCGAGGTGCAGGGCTGGGACGGCCGGGATCGGCTGGCGGCGGAGTCGAGTATCCGCCTGTATGGTGTGCGGTCCGGGGAGGCCGGGTTCCTGGTGACCCAATGGCCCGGTGAAACCGTCAGGCACAGTGCGGGTTTCACGGTGGCCGAGTATTGGGCGTCGGAGCTCACGGATGCGGTGGTGGCCGCGCTGCCGGAGACGGCGGCCGGGCGCGGGCCGGAGATGGTGCTCGCCGAGGCCGAGGACACCGAGGACATCGATTTCGGCTTCGGCCTGTCGCCTGCGCACGAGCGGCTGGAGGGCACGGTCGTCGATCGGGCGGCGGATTTCCTGGCTGTCCCGGTGCCGAGTATGGGCACCATCGATATCGTGCAGGGCCGTTCGCGGTTCGGGCCGCGCGGTATCACCCGGCATCGGATCGAGTGGCGTGATCTGGAGGATGACGGTCGTTACGTGGTGACCGGCGAGCATCCGCCGGTGGCCGCGCCCGCGGATCGCCGGCGGATGGTCGCGACTTTGGAGGCGCACCTGTCCGAGGTGGCGCTGGTGATTGCGGACGAGTGAGCGGAGCAGCATGACAGCGGAGCAGATGCCGTTCCCGACCGAGTTCACCCTCTCGTCGCGGACGGGGTCCATCGTGGTGACCACGACCGAACAGGGTCTGCCGCGGGCGCTTTCGGTGGATCGGAACCGGCTGCAGGATGATCCGGAGCTGCTGGCGGGGGAGATCCTGCGGTTGTGCCGGCAGTCGGCCATGCGGGCGGGTGTCGAGCGGCGTGCGGCATTGCGGGCGGCCGGGTTGTCGCCGGAGCTGCTGGCGTTGACGGGATTGCCGACGGTCGATGAGGTGACCAAGCAGGAGTACGAGGCGGAACAGGACTATGAGAACGAACCGGACAGTTGGCTCCGCCCCATCTGATCGTGGTGAAATAGACCGCAGGGCAAGATATTCGGCGACGAGGCCGAAAGTCCGGTGAAGAAGTCATCGATAACCCGGGGAATACCTGCCGTTCATTCGGAGGTTGCGGAGTTCGTGCACTTTTCGCTATGCCGGTCGAATCTCCGCTCTGTATAGTTCGATTTGAAATGATCTTCATGATGGGGGTCCTATGAGCAACCTCGTCGTCACGCCGGAGGCGCTCCACCGCTACGGGGACGCTTCGGCCGCCATGGCCTCGACCGTGGCGGGCGCCGCGGCCGTCGACCAGGCCGCCACCATTGCCGGGCTGGTCCCGTGTTTCGGCCTGATCGGGCAGGATTTCCTGCTGAGTTATGCGGGCGCGCAGGGCAATCACCTCGCCTCGACCGCCGAGCTCGCGGCCGTGCACGCCGGCACCGCGGCGACCGCCCACGAGGCCGCGGCCAGCTACGAGAACACCGACGCCCATTCGGGTGTCGACTTCCTTTCCCTGTCGCAGGAGATATGAGCACTCCGTTCGACGCGAACGCCACCGCGGCCACGGTGGCGGATACGCTGCGCGACACGGATTTCGCGCCGCTGCTCGCCAGCCCCGTCGGTGATGTCCTGCAGCATCTGGGCCTGCCCGCGCTGCCGCAGTTGCCGCCCACGCCGCCGCTGCCCGAACTACCCCCGCTGCCGACCCTGGATCTGACCGCCCTCACCAAGCCGCTGACCGATCTGGCGGCTTCGTTCGGCACGGGCACCGTGGGTCAGGACGCGACCAATGCGCTGCAAGGTGTTTCGACCGCGCTGCAGCAGGTCATGTCGATCGCCTCCACCTTCGCGTCGCTGGCGAGCCAGTGGCAGGGTTCCGGCTCCGACAGCGCGGCCGAGAAAAGCACTGCGGCCCAGTCGAATGCGGTGGAGCTGGGCGCCCAGAACGTCGGCCAGAAGGCGGTGCTGGGCGGTGCCGCGACCACGGTCGGCACCGGCGCGGCCCTGATGTCGGCCATCATCGCCAAATTCGTCACCGGCGTCACGGTTTCCGCGCCGTTCCTGGTGACCCCGCCCGGTCAGGCCTTCCTCTTGTCGCTGGCGAGCGAGACGGCCGCGGAGGCCACCTCGGTGGTCGCCAAGACCCGCGCGGAACTGACCGTGCACAGCGCCAAGATGACCACCGTCGGCCAGAAGGTGAAGGTCACCGCACCGCCGACGGGCGTCGCCCCGTCGGGCGGGGACTCGAGTTCCTCGCTGTCGCAACTGCTGAACTTCGCGCAGCCGCTGTCAAGCGTGGCGAGCAGCGGGGTGCAGACGGCCCAGCAACTGCAGTCGATCAGCCAGCCCTCCGAGGCGCCAGCGCAGGTCCCGTCCGTCGATCCGGTCGCGCAACCGCTCAATACCGGCGGCGGCCTGCCCGGCGGTCTCGCGCCGATGAGCGCCGGTCCGGGCGCCGCACCCGCCCCGAGTCAGATGGCGAACCCGCGCACCATGAGCGCCACCACCACCTCGCCCACGAGTCCGGAGGCGGCGCCGTCGGCGCGGTCCACCGCGGCGGGTCCGGGCATGGTGCCGCCCATGGGTATGGCCGGGGGCGCCCGCGCGGGTGACGCCGGCGCGGATGAAGAGGTCCGTACCCACATGGTCACCGCCGAACACGGTGACGAGGTGGTCGGTGAGCTCGGCAATACGGGTGTGGCGGTGGTCGGCGCCGCGGGCACCACGGGTCCGCGCACCGCGCAGTGATGTTCATGCGCACCGCGCAGTGATGTTCATGCGCACCGCGCAGTGATGTTCATGTGCAAGGCTCGGTGATGTTCATGCGCACAGCGCGAATCACGTTCATGAACGTCACCCCCACGCGGTAGGATGCCGCTGAGAGGGAGGGATCATGAGCGATTTCACTACGGGGACGGTACGTTTCGACCCCACCACGGTCCGATCCGCCGCGGCGGATCTGGATGCCTTGGCCGATCGCCTGGAAGCCGCGCTGAGCTTCGAGTCGCCCACCCTGTCGCCCCAGGCGGCGGGCACGGACGAGGTCTCGACGACGGCCGCGACCACCCTGCACACGGTAGCCGCGTCCTTCGTGGCGCAATCCGGTCTCGGTGTCGACGAGCTACGCAAACTGGCCGCCGTCGTCCGCGATCAGGCAACCACTTTCGGTCAGGTCGAGCAGTCCAACCAGACGGACTTCCTCAGCCTCTGATTCGGCGGCCGCTGATTCAGCCGACTCGGGCCGGCAGTGCGCTGCCGGCTTCGGAGTCCGCGGGGAACGGCGGCGTGGTCCCGGCCATGCTGAGATAGCCGTTCACGCTCTGTGTGAGGGTGAGCCCATACCCGTCGGGGGTCTCGGCATAGCCGGTGCGCGGGCGGGCTTCCCGATCGGTGCGCGTGGCCCAGCCCTTTTCGTCCCAGCCGCGCAGCACCAGGTCGAAATACGCGTCCGAGGAATCGGGAGTGGCGCCGAGCATCCAGTAGCGGATGTCGAAGAACTCCAAGGCGTCGTCGGGATCGCTCGCGTTCCAGGGCAGTGTGATGCCATTGTGCAGCGCCGCCCGCGGCAGGTCGGGATGCCGTAGTACCAGCGCGGTTCCGGCAGGCAGGGCCTGCAGCGTCGCGGTGAAGTGCCGCAGCAATTGCGCGCGGACCGTGGCCTGCGTGGCTGCCGGTGGCATTCCGTCCTCGTTTCGTCGATGCTGCGCGGTGGTCAGCGGAGCAGGTCCTCGTTGCCGGTGATGATCAGTCCCAGACTCCGATACGACCGGTTGTGCGAGCCGAAGTAGTGCTTGCCCACATGGTCCGACGGATTCCACCCTTCCCGGGTATCGGAGGGGGAAGTGTCGGACTCGAAAACCGTAGCGCCGTACTCCGGATCGGTCGGCGCCGGGCCGTGGGTGGCGGGCATGGTCTGGACCGAGTCGTATCCGGCCATGGTCGCGAAGACGTGGCCGGCGGTGTCGGCGGGGGCGACATCGGTCAGGCGCAGATCCGCGACGCTGGCGGCGCCGGTGCCGAAGCTCCCGACGAATACCAGCGCATCGGTGTTCAGTTCGTGCCCGTGCCCGGCGGCATGCCCGCCGGTGACGCCGCCGTAGGAATGCGCGATGGTCGTGGTGTGCGCGGGCGGCCCCTGATGGGTGGCCCGCAGTCCGTCGTGGAACTCCCGGACCTTCGCCGCGCCGTCCTCGGCATGGCTCGAATGCAGTGCCGAGACAAGCGAATTCGGGTTGTCGTACGCGCCGAACAGCAGCACCGACGTCTCCGCGGTGGGGTCGATGGCCAGCGCGGCCTGCCGCACCTGTTGCAGGGTCTCGAGCGCGTAGCCGACCCCGCTGCGCCGCCGGAACGCGCCCGCGAGCTCGACCACCACATGGTGCGCGGTATCGGGATCGCCGAGGGCGTAGATGTATTGCAGATCCCTGTTCAGATAGGACAGATAGACATCCGGCATCCCCTCCGCGGTCGGGGCGTCGAGGTACTTCCGCATATCGTCGATGATGCTCAGCCGATCGGCGTCTGCTCTGCGTACCGCCTGTTCCCGCAGCATTTCCAGGGTCTGCCGGTTGTAGTGATCGCGGTCGGCCTGCGGGATGCCGTCCCGGTTGCCGATGTACGGGTCCGCACGATGCCAGGCGTCCTTCTCCGCGGTGGACAGCTCGGACCAGGCCTCGTGCAGCTGATGCGGCTCGGTCGGCAGCCGGTGGTCGGGATCGGACGGGATTCCCACATCCGGCACCGGCGCGCTCTCCGCGACCTCGTTCGTGTGCGGCGGCCACCGGAACCACCGCGCACCGGTTTCGGAATCCTCGACGACATGGTCGTTCACCAGGCGCAACCGCCGGGGTACGGCGTCGGCCGTGTCCGGGTCGCCGGCCCGGGCGAGGTGCTCGGCCATTTCCGCCCGATAGGCCATGTGGGCCTTCATGACCGCCTTGTGGAAGGGCAGGGACAGGAAGTCGAGCGCATCCGAGGCCCGCGCCTCGAGCCGGACATGCTCGACGAATTCGCGGTCGGCGGCGGGGAGATCGGACTCCCGGCGGCCGACATCGTCGAGCAGTCCCGCTATCTGCCCGCGGCCCGGTTCGCCCGCGTGCTCGGCGACCAGTGCGCGCCGTTCGGCCGCGCCGGGTGTGTCGTCCCGCAAGCCGAGCTTCTCCACCAGCGCGAGGGCTTCCCGGCGCACCGTTTCCGCGTGTTCCGGATGTTCGGCGAGATGCTCGGTGAGCCACTGCAATTGCCGGATCCGGCCCAGATCGTGCGGCGTCGGCACGGCGTCCGGGGCCATTTCGCCGGGCCGCAGCACCCGCTCGGGTGGTACGTGCGCGAGTTCGACGCGGCGCGCGAGGTCCGGATCGTGCCCGGCCAGTAGGCGTTCCACGGTCGGCGCGTGCTGCGGATCGCGCAGGCCGACGTGCTCGATCAGGTCGTGCATATCGCGCTGCAGCCGCGGCAGTTCCTTCGAATACGCGCGATCGTTCATGGCCCGGTCGATATGCGCTGTCAGCACCCGCATTTCGGCGAATCGCCCACCGAGATGCGTGGTCATCTCCGACGGGCGATCGTCGTGCGGATCGAGGAGAACGTTGTCGTCCTGCGACAGCCGGATCTCGGCCACTTCGTGCGCGACGGCACGCAGCACGTCCTCGTCCCGGGCGCGCGGCGATACCGTGATGTCGTAACCGCCGGGGCGCGAGTGGAATTCGGCGACGGCGCCGTCCGCGGTCGGTCCGACGCCGATGCGAACGATGGCGCCGTTCTCCAGTACGAAGTGCTGCCGATCGGAATCCCAGGTGACGTCGTCGGGCTTGATCAGCTGCGCATTGTTCTCGACCTGATCGACGACGGACTCGCGCGTCAGATCCGCGGCGCCGGAAGGCCGGGCGTCACCGTGGAATTCGCCGATCGGGCTCGCGGTGCCGTGTTCGGCAATGCCTCCGCCGTGCGGGTCGTGGACGATCACCATCCGGTGGTCCGGTAGTGGCGGCGCGAAGGTGGCCATGCGCGCCGTATTGAGCTTGTTGCTCGCGCCGGCGTCGATCGTGTAGTCGTAGTTGTTGTTGCCCGGGTGCGGGAATTCGTCGTAGTCGCCGACCCGGAACGGATTCCCGTCCGGATAGCGCCGCTGCAGTGCTTCCCACAGCTTCGTGCCGTCGATGTGCCCGCGGTCGCCGGGTTCGCCGCCCTCGACGCGTTCCGACTTCATGTCCCACTGGATTTCGAGCTGACCACCGGGCGCGAGCGCGTCACCCAGCCGGGCGGCCATGGCGTCGTAGGCGGCATCGGGCAGGTGCGCGCTGACATTGTTGATGTAGATCCGGGCTACTTCGCCCGCCGGGGTGTCGCCGAGCAGGTGACCGTTGAACAGCAGATCTCCGAACACCATGACGGTGCCGGGCTCGGTGAGCGGGCCCGGGTCGAGAATGCCCAGATCGCGGCGTCGTTGTGCGGCCACGGCGAAATCGGAGGCCAGTTCGGTCTTGATGACGAGCCCGCCGCCGGAACGGTCCGCTGCGGGTGTCATTTCGACGCCGAAGGCGCTCCGGCCCACGCCGACATCGACGGTGTGCCCGCCGTCGACCGCCGCGGGAACCGACGACAGGGGCTGGTGCTCGATGCGCTCGTTGCGGGGCCCGAAAACATTCCGGTCCAAGGGCAACCGGTGTTGCGGCCGCGGCCGGGAGAGCACCTCGACCGCGGACCTGCCGCCGACCGGATCGTGCACGACCACCACGTATTCGGCATTGAGCCCGTGCTCGGTGGCGCCGCGGTTGGCGCGGTCCACATCGCGCAGGAAGTCGCCGAGCGTGGTTCGTTCCCCGTCGACCGTCAGCTGCCCGGTCTCGTGATCGATGGCGCCGGTGAGCCGGTCCGGCGCTGTGGCCAGAGCGTCCGCGGCAGCGTGCATTCGAGCGAACGAATCTGGGCCGAGCGCATCGCGGAAGGCCTCCGGCATGGCGTCGTGGAAGCCGTCGATGGTCCGGTGCAGGGCGTCGGCCCGCTCCGGCCCGCTGGTCGCCGGATCGTTGACGGCCTCGTTGATCGGGTCGAGCGCGTCCAGCAGGTCGCCGGTCGGGACCAGTCGCCGCGCGGCTTTCGCGCTCGGGTCGAAGAGTGGATCGAAGACCCGGCGCGCGAGCTCCTCGCGCATCCGGCCGTCGAGGGCCTGCCGCTCGGCGCGCAGTACATCGGCCGCATGCTCGCCGGTGAGCAACTGCCGCAGCTGATTCAGATGTTCGGCGCTGGAATGGTCGAAGCCGGAATCGGTCAGTCGCCGGTCGAAGGCCGGCCGGTGTTCGGAGAGTCCTTGTTGCTCGAGGTCGAAGCGCCGGGCCAGTGCCGGATCGTGGTCCGTGAGCAGCTGCCGTGCGGTGCCGGCGTGCGCGGGATCGTGCAGGCCGAGCCGGTCGCCGAGGTCGTGCAGGTCCTGGCGCAGGCGCGGAAGCTCGTGCGCGCGAGCCGGATCCAGGGTGGCCCGGTCGATATGGGCGGTGAGCACTCGCATCTCGGCGAACCGGCCGCCCAGGTGGGTGCTCATCTCGGCGGGGCGATCATCGACCGGGTCGATGAGGATTTCGGGGTCCTGCGACAGCTTGATCTCGGCCAGTTCGTGGGCGAGCGCGCGGGTGACGTCTTCGTCCCGGGCGCCGTCGGACAGCACCACGTCGTAGCCGGAACCGTCGGGCCGCTCATGGAATTCGGCCACATTGCCGTCGGTGGTCTCGCCGACGGTGACGGTCACGGTGCGATCGCCGGGCAGCAGGAAATGCTGCTCGTCGCGGTTCCAGGCGACGCCCTCGGGGGTGATCAGTCCCAGGTTGTCGCGGATCTGGTCGAGGACGAACTCGGGGGCGAGCCGTGGTGCGTCGGCCGTGCGGGCATTGCCGTGGAAGTCGCCGACCGGTGCGGCCGCGCCGTGCTGAGTGGTGTCCTCCGGCGGGTTCGCCGTCTCGGCGGCCGAATGCTCCGTTGTTCCACCGGAATCCGGCCGGAATTCCATGATCCACCGATGTTCCGGCTGTGGTGGCGAGAACTTCTCCATGCGCGCGTACGGCCGATCGTTGCTGGAGCCGGCGTCGATGGTGTAGTCGTAGTCGCGGTTGCCGGGATGCGGAAAGTCCTCGGGGTCTGCCAGCTGGAACGGATTGTCGCTGCCCTCGTAGAGCTTTTCGATCTCTCCCCACAGCTTGTCGCCGCGAATATGCCCGCGGCTGTCCCGCTCGCCGCCCACTTCGTCCGGCTTCATATCCCACTGGATCTCCACGCGCCCGCCGGGCGCGAGGATCCTCGAAACAGACTCGGCAATGGGGTGATACGCGGAGTCGGGGAGTTTGGCGCTGACATTGTTGATGTAGATCCGGGCGATGTCGCCGTTGAGCAGGTGACCGTTGTCCAGCAGGTTGCCGAAGACCATGACGGTGCCGGGTTCGACGAGCGGTCCGGGGTCGAGGATGCCGAGGTCACGGCGGCGCTGCCCGCCGAGCGGCGCTCCGTCGGCGAGTTCGGTCTTGATGATCAGTCCGCCGCCGGCCCGGTCCGCGGCCGGGGTCATCTCGACGCCGAAGGCGCCGCGGCCGACGCCGACATCGATCGTGTGCCCGCCCGCCGCGGCGGCCGGCACCGAGGGACGCTGTTCGTGGGGGAGGTGCTCGTTGTCGGGTCCGAAGACCAGCTGGTCGATGGGGAGCCGGTGCTGCGGTCGCGGCCGGGGGAGCACCTCCACGGTGGACAGGCCGTCCACCGGATCGTGCAGCACCACCGTGTATTCGACGCTGAGCGCGTTCTCGGCCGCGCCCTGGTTGGCGTGATCGATGTCGTGCAGGAAGTCCGCGAAGGTCTTGTGCTCGCCGCCGATGTCCATGAGTCCGGTGGCGTGGTCGATGACGCCGGTGATCCGTTCGGGCGCGTCGGCGAAGGCGTCCGCGCAGGCGTGCATGTGCGCGAGCAGGTCCGGCCCGAAGGCGGTGCGGCCCGCTTCGGGCATCCAGTCGTGGAAGCCGTCGATCGCGCGGTGGATCGCCGCGGCTCGCTCGGGTCCGTGCAGCGCGGGGTGGTTGATGGCGGCGTTGATGGGGTTGAGCGCGTCCAGCAGCCCCGGTACCTGGTCGCGGGCGGCCTTGGCCTCTTTGAGGAAGATCGGGTCGAAGAGCCGGCGCGAGAGTTCTTCGCGCATGCGGCCGTTGAGGCCTTGTTCCTCGGCGCGGAGGAGGTCCTCGGCGTGCTCGCCGGTCACCAGTTCGCGCAATTGGTTCAGGTGGTTCTCGGTGCCGTGCCGGAAATCGGATTCGGTGAGATCCGGATTGAAGGTGGGCCGGTCGGCGAACACGCCCTCGTCTTCGAGGGCGAGGCGCCGGGCCAGCACCGGATCGTGTTCGGCGAGTAGTCGTTCCACGATCGGCGCGTGCTCGGGATCCCGGAAGCCGAGATGTGCCGCGAGGTCCTCGAGATCGCTGCGCATGCCCGCGAGCTTGGTCGCCTGGGCCGGATCCATGACCGCGCTGTCGATCGAGTCGGCGAGCGCGCGCATTTCGGCGAAGCGGCCGCCCAATTGCGTCGACATCTCGGTGGGCCGGTCGTCGTGCGGGTCGATCAGGATGTCGTCATCCTGGTTCAGCCGGATCTCGGCCAGTTCATGGGCCAAGGCGCGCATGACATCCTGGTCGCGGGCGCCCTTCGAGATGCGGATGTCGTAGCCGTCGGCGCTGGGGCGGAACTCGGCCACATTGTTGTGCTCGGTATCGCCGATCTCGAGCCGCACGACCTGGCCGCCGTCGAGTACGAAGTGCTGTTCGTCCCGATTCCAGCCGACGCCCTCGGGCGTGATGAGCCCGGCGTAGTCCTTGATCTGGTTGAGGACGAACTTCATCTCGAGCGGATCGCCGACGCGGGCATCACCGCGGAACTCGCCGAC
Source organism: Nocardia sp. NPDC020380 (assembly GCF_044386975.1). NCBI lineage: Bacteria > Bacillati > Actinomycetota > Actinomycetes > Mycobacteriales > Nocardiaceae > Nocardia > Nocardia sp. NPDC020380. The sequence goes on from NZ_JBIRVQ010000006.1 coordinate 278,725, forward strand.
CGGTCCGGCGGCCGCGAGGTCGTAATTCCGGGGATCGTTCGCGGCGCGCGGATCGGGTAGGCCGGCGCGATGCGGACCGTCCAGGGGAATCGGCACCACTGTGGGCGCGCCGTCGTGCTCGTCGCGCTGCTGAGAGTCGTGTCGCGGCAGGTCCGTATGGGCATCCGGCCGATCCAGCGGATTGCCGAATTCATCGGTGCGGCTGCGCGATTGGGCGTTCTGCTCGCGGGGGAGGTGAGTCTCGTCCGACGGCCCGGTGTGTTCGCTCGGCAGCTCATTGCGGTCGCCGGGAGGGGTATCGCGCCGGTCGGTCGCTTCACCGCTGCCGTCCGGTTGCCGATCGTTCGGCGTGCCATCGGTGTTGTCCGACTGCTGATCGTGTTGTCCGGGTAGCGGATCGCGATCGCCGGGCTGCCCTTCGAGCGGGCTGAGCAGGTCCTCGCTGTTACTGGGCAGTCCATCCCGGGTGAGCAGCCCGTCGAGGCCCGTCAGGCCTTCCTGGATGCCTGCGAGGCTGGTGAGCGCGTCCAAGCCGGCGTTTTCCGCTGCGCCGGCCGGAGTATCGGCTTCGATACCGGTTCGGCCCGACTGCAGCGGCGCGGTGCCGGGCCGGGTGGCGCGGTCACCGCCGGCGCGGGAGTCGGTGGCGGCGGGCTTGGCCGCGGTGCCGTCCGCCGGACCGGCGGCGCGGACGTCACGCGGGGCAGCTGCGGCTCGGGCCGGATCCGCCTGGGATACGCGGGAGTCCGGACCCGCCATACGAGTGTCGGCGGGCGAGACCCGAGCATCGGCTCCGGGTGCTCTGCTGTCGGCGACAGGTGCACGAGTGTCGTTCGCCGCGACGGTATTCGAATCGGCGCCATGGGTGGGCGCGGCGCCGCCGAGCGAACCATCCGGTGCGACCCTGCCCGTCTCGCCCGTAGGCCCGTCGAACCCATTGTGCGAAACATTGCCCGCTGCTTGGGGGTTGGTGTCCTGGGGTGTATCCGGGTGGCCGCCCGAAGGACTGTCGCTCAACGGGCTCATACCCGGCCCCGATGTCGTCGAGGACGTCTGATCCGTGCCCCCGGTGACTTCCTGCGCATTCGGGTCCGGCCGGTCCCGCCCGCCTCCGACGGTCATGCCACCGTTGTCAGTCGGAGCGGGGCTGTTGTTCTGGTTCGACGTGTCCTGTCCGGGAGCGTCCGCCGGTGCGGTGTCCACTGCTGAGGAGCTGGTGGGATGCAGCTGCGGCCCACCGGGCTGTCCGGCTCCGGCGCTGCTCCCGCCGCCGGCATCCCCGTTCCCGCCGCCCGGATTCGGGGAGACGCCGTCCGAGTTCGTGGAGACGCCGTCCGGATTCGTGGTGGCGCTCGGGTTTCCGTCGACGGACGGCTCGTGGAAGGTGGTGACGCTGCCGTCCCGCGTCCCCATGGGTGCGCCCGCATGGTTGGAGTCGCCGACGTAACCGTGCAGCGCACTCGCGCCCGCGCCCATGAACGCGCCGCCGGTCAGCGACCGCGGATCGAATTGCCAGTCCCCATTGACGAGCCCGCCCGTGAGCCAGGCCGCCCCCGAGCCGCCCAGCCCCGAGAGTCCGCCGGTGAGCATTCCGTTGAACGACCCTCGCAGACCGCCCATCTCGGTCGGGAACAGATGGTTGGCCCCGAGTCCGACCATGCCGCCCGCGCCGCCCGATACCGCGGAGACGAGCGCGTTCTTCCCGATCGCGCCCCAGTCGTAGCCGTGCCCGTGCCCGGTCGCGTCCTGGATGGTGTCGACGAGCAGTTCCTGCGCGGTGCTCTGTGCCGTGGCGATGACGGCTTGTTTGCCGATCTCGTAGATGAGCTTGGGCAGCACCGCCTTCAGCACGTCGTTGGTGATGGAGCGCTCGATCATCCCGATGATGCGCTCGGAGAAGGCCTCGCCGAGTTCGCGGAAGGTGACCCGCGCGATACTGATGACGGCGGTTTCGGATTCGGGCGCGAAGGGTCCGGTGGCGGCGGCCCACGCGAGTTCGCCGACCAGCCAGGCGCCCGCGATGTAGAAGTTGAGTTTGGCCGATTGCAGCTGATCGCCCATACCGTCGGCGGCGGTGGACAATTGCCGGAAGTTGTCGCCGAATTCGCGGATGGAGCCGTGCCCGGAACTGTCGCCGTCACGCAGCGGCGTCAGCCATTGGAGGATGTTCTGGCCGCCGTCGCCATTGGGGTAGGCGTCCCCGATGGAGCCGATCAGTCCATCCAGATCGCCGAGCAGATCATCGGCTTGACCTGCAACAGAATCGAGGTCGCGGGCCATCTGCCACATCAGGTCCTCATTGCCGTGCGGCCATGCGGAGCCCACCAACCAGCCCATCCACTCGAGCCATGATGGGAACTCCAGCGCCACAGGCCACCTCACGCCGATCTGATCTGATCTGATCTTGGCCAGAACGACTGTGCCACAGGGGTGTAGGTGAACTCAACACGAACGCTCGATGGGTTGCCGGTGGCCGGGGTGCGTACACCCGGCGGTGATAGGGTCCGGCGGAGAAGGAGGCGGCATGAGCGACATTCCCGGCGCACGCGATGAACTGCACCGATTGGGCGGGATCCTGCGCACGCAGCTGGTCGAGCTCATCACCGCGCTCACTCCTGCCGCGGATCTGCGCCTGCTGTTTTTGAACGACCCCACGGTCGCCGACTGGAGCGAACCTCCGCGCTATCACTACTCGGTCGTCTTCCGGGGTGAACGGCCCGCGGGCGTCACCGCCGCCGCTCTCGCCGAGCATGCCGCTTCTCTGCTCGGCTCGGGCGGCTGGGCGGTGACGACGTCGGAGCGGATCGCGGGTGAGCAGCGTCGGTTGGTGGTAGCCGGTAGCCGGGAGGGCATCGGCATCGAAATCCGCACGGGCGAGAACAATTCGGGCGTGATGTACGAGGCCGCGACACCGGCGCTGGTACTGGAGACGAGCGATTTCCAGCGTCCCGACCCGGTGCGGACTTCCGAAACCGTCACTCCGGGATACGTGCTCTGCTATGAGTGCGACGGCCTGGGCTGGTGCCCCGAATGCGGTGGCCGCGGCTGGCTGGCCGGTCCGGACGGCAAGCGCAGGCGCTGTCCGGAGTGCAACAGCGAGCGGGTGTGTCCCATCTGCCGTGGTGGCGGGGAGCTGGCGATCTCGCAGCTGCAGCCGTTCCAGCGCGACTTCTACCCCGAATTGCGCCGCGCGCCCGAGTGATTCACCAGCCGGAGCTGGTGGCTCCCCGGTCGTTCTGCTCGGAGCTCCATTCCTCGTAGTCCACGGCATTGCGGAAGTCGGGCGCCGGCTCGGTGAGCCGTGCGAGCCGTTCGCGGGACTTGGGCGGTGCGAGCGAGGCGGGCTCGACGGTGGGCGCCGTCGCTTCCAGATCGGGCAATCCTTCGAAGAGCTCCGACAGTCTGGGCATGGCGGCGCGCTTGTCGCGCAAGGGCCGCAACAGCTCCTGGCCCTGTCGTCTCACCTGCTCGGCGGCCTGCTGTGCGGCGCTGGTCACCGCCTTGGCGATCTCTTCGTACGACAGCTCGTCGATATCGGAGCCGAACCGCGTCGCGATCACCACGCCGTCGGCGTTCACCGTGACCGTGACCCGCCCGCTCGCGGCGCTCGCGCTGGCGACGAGCTGTGTCCGCCGCCGCGACGCCTCCGCGATCTCCTGCATCTGCTGCGTGAGGCCTTCCAGAATGGCGGCCTTCGCGAATTCCCCTTGCTCCCTTACCATCTGGTGCCGCCTACCCGAAGCTGCCGGTGTTGCCGTGCTCCATGCCGGTGAGGTGTTGCGAGGACGTGCTCAATCCGTCCGCCAGATTCCCGAACGACGTCCCCAGATTGTCGGTCCCCGAAGTCAGGTTGTCGGCGCCGGTCACGAATCCCTTGGCCCCGTTGGCGAAGTTGCTCCCGAAACTGTCGTCGCCCCAGGCGGATTTCCCCGGCGCGACGGCCTGCCGCGCCGCATTCGCGATCGCCGTCAGCCGTGCCTGAATGTCCCCCGCGATGGTCGCGGCCGACTGCACCGCGGCCGGATCAGCGTTCAATCTCCCGGTCATCACATGCCCCTACCGAGTAGCTCCGAGCAACAACGCCGTGACCAGCACAGCAAAACCGACTGTCCCACAGCCGATCGGTGAACACAACATGAACGCGACACATCCGCCACCCGCCTGGCAAGATCAACCCCGACCGCGCTCGCGCCCCCGGCCGAAAGGAGTCCCATGCCCGACACCCTCCCGCTGGCCAGAACCAACGCCGAGGCCCGCCTCTACCTCACCCTCCAGCCCTGCCCCACCTGCGGCGAATCCCGTTGCCAATTCCGCAGCGCCGTCATAAACATCAACGGCGTCCTCGCCAGCCGCTACACCGGCCAATGCCCCACCTGCGCCACCCCTCGCCACTACGAATTCCTCCTCCCCGAAGAAATCCTCCCCCCACCCGCCGACTCCGTCCGCTTCGGCGCCACCGACCCCTCCCAACTCCTCGACCCAGGCGAATGGCTCTGGTACTCCGACATAGCCATCCGCCAAGCCCCCGCGGATCTGACAGGCCTGGACGACGCGGCCCGCCGCAAAGCCCGCCACGCTCTAGCCACCGCCCTGGCCGCCGTCGAGGAAACCCTGAAGTTCATCCCCGCAACCGAAGGCCGAATCCCCCACTCCGCCTTCACTTCCCAGCGTGGCTTGGACACCTACAGCCAAGAGCCCGGCCGCTTCACCCGCCCTCGCCTGGAAGCCCTCCGCGACACCTACGCGGCCGCCCTCAACCGTGAGTAGGCCAAGGTAGACAACATGTCTGACGCGATTGTCTTTGCCGACCTGATGGATGATGCGGCGTTGCTGTCGTATGAGCATCAGTTGCATCTGGCGGAGGTGCTGGGTGAGCATTCCTGGGATGTCGACCTGAACGAGGGCCGCTTCGCCTTCGAGACCGAGTTCGGGACGAAGGTGTGCACGGACTTCCATCTTCTGGGGTCGGCGGCGCCGGGGCCGAGTTCGTGGTTGTGGTCGTGGGCGAATCCCGCCGGGTATCCGGAGGAGGTGGTGGGGCTGGCGCGGTCGCTGCGGAACTTCGGGATCGCGCACGATATCGATGAGTTGGCCGATGAAGAGGTGCCGTTCGATGCCTTCTGGTTCGAGGAGCCGACTCCGGTTCTGGTGGCGGGCGCGATGATGGAGGCGTCCAAGGTGCTGAGCGGCCGTTGGACGAGTTACAGCGGCGGTGTGAATGCGGCGGGTACACGTGCCGCGTTCCTGGTGGAGCATCCGGACTTCCAGCTGCCGCCGCCGTCCGGGCCCCGGGTCATGCGAGTGCTCAATGCCGGTCTGGCCGAGATCGTGCTGCGGGATCACCGCCGTGCGCTGCACAGCTACCTCAGCCGGCGCGGGCTCAACCCAACCTTCACCGCGGACCTCGCGCACCTCACTTTCGACCATGCGGTCATCGGCGGAACGGTCGATTTCGACGAGTTCGGACGGGCTTCCGCGCTCAATGCGCGCCTGGGCCCCGGACAGTAGCGTGGGCGTCCGGTAGGCGTCGGATTGTCCGAATCGCTAGGCTGCGAACGGGATCCAGCAGGAGGGCAGCCGTGGGCGACGATGCGTTGACCGGGCTCGCGAGTGATGCGCGGGCCGGGGTTTCCTTCAATTCCGGTGCGGCGACGGTCATGGCGCAGCAATGCGCCGAGATGCTGCAGGTGGTGGAGTCGGCCATCGCGACCATGACCGCGCAGGATGATGTGCCGGCGTTGAACCAGCGGAATTCCGGGGCGCGGCTGGCGGATGCGTTCAATGCGGCGGCGAAGCAGCTGGTCGACAGCATCTTGCCCGGCCATCGGAGTGTGCTGACGGAGATGGGGGAGACGTTCGTCGCGGCCGGGGGGCTGTTCACGCACACCGACGCGGAGTCCGCACGGAATTTCACCCAGCAGCAGGTATCGGAGAAGTTCACCAGTATGGGTTCCGGCGGCGGGCAGTCCGGTCTGGCGGATTCGGCGGGCGGCCAGCCAGGGCTCGTATCACCCTCGAAATCCGTTGACCAGGTGCCACTTCCGGGATGGGGAGCGTCGCAATGGAGTGGGACCGATAACGGCTACTCCTGGTCCGGCACGGCCAAGAAGGATTACGGCAACCTGCTCGCCGGCACTCAGGAGCAGATCGACCTCGCGGGCATGACAGGCAAGAACGGCACCGTCATGCAGGGGACGTCGATCGTGCCGGAACCGGGTGTGCAGTACGAGTGGGACGACTTCCACAATCATTGGGAGTACATCAACGCCTCGAAGGTCCTCGACAAGCTCAGCTCCCGTGCGCAGGAATGGCACACGGCGGGACAGCATCTGGGCGCACAGCTGAGCGGTTTCTACGCGGCCGCCAACCGGTATCTCCAGGAGTATCAGGCCGGCGCCGCCGAGGATGTCTGGGCTTCGGAATCGGCGAAACTCGCCAAGACCGCGGTCAAGAAGTACCTCGAGAACGTGGGAACGCTGGTCAGCTCCGTCGAGATCATGAGCGCCAACCTCGCGTTCGCCGAAGGCTGGCTGAAGAAACTCCAGACCTTCCTCCCGCACACCGGCATTGCCGACACCTACGACACCGGCATCGGCGGTGGACTGCACCTTTCGCAGTCCGCGGTAGACCAGGCCCTGCGGGACCTGCGCCGGGCCTGGGACGACTGGTACGGCGAAGGCGTGAAGGACTCGAGCTCAGCGATTCCCGTCCTCCCGGACCCGAGTTCGACCATCGCGGGCCAACCGAAGGCTCCCACCCAGGACAAGCCCCCGACCCAGGAAAAGCCCGCCCCCGCGCCGACCGACACACGCCAATCACCGGACACGCACCCCGCACCGACAGTGGAAACCACCTACCACCCGCAAGCCGCCGAGCCGAGCACGACCGAGCCAAGCACCACGGACCCCAGCCAGACCGCACCCACCACGGAGAACCCGAGCACCCCCTCGACCGCCACCGACCCGATCACGTCGTCGGTCAACACACTCGTCCAGGAAGGCGCCAAGGCCGTCGAGTCGCTCGCCTCCCAGGGCTCGAACATGGTGCAGTCCATGGTCTCCGCTCTACAGGAGGCGGGTCTCCTCCCGAAGAACCCGCCACCCGATAACCAGAACCAGCCCCCCGCCGACTCTCAGGCGGACCAGTGACTTCCAACTGGCAGCTCAGCGAGGCGGAGTTCTACGTACTGTGGATGGACCAGCTGGGCGAAGATCTACCCGACCCTTTCATGTTCACCTCCGCGACTAGAACCGCCGAGGAATTCGAAGCCGAACTACGCGCCGCGCGAGAAACCCTGAGCCGCCGGTTCGACCGCGACTTCCGTACGGCCTTCGACACCATCTCCGACCCGGACCTCTACCTCACCGTCTACGGCTGGGACGAGCAGGCCCGCTGGACCGTGGGCCCGATGATCCGAGTCCGCGCCCTCCGAAAAGCCCGCAAAGGCTATGTAATACAACAACTTCCAGGCCCGACCCACTGGCGCCGCGGCGGCTACACAATCCATGAATGCGACCCCTACGACCTGGCCTCGGTCGTCGTGGCATCCCTACCGAGGGTCGACCGAGGCACCCGAGGCGATATCGAACTGGTAACCGACGAAGAAGACCTGGACCACGACTTCCGCCACTCCCGCATAGCAGCCGGCATAGAAACGGACGCCTCGAAAACCAAGGAATTCCTCACCGCCCCCGCCACCACCGCAGGCGAAATCCACATAGTCCAAGGCAAATCCGCCTACGGCCCCCGCGGCATCACCCACCACCTGATCCGCTACCGAGACCTCGCCGACGACGGCCGCTACGCCATCACCGAAAACCCCGCCCGAGCCCTCCCCGCCGACCCCGCCCGCCTGACCTCGATCCTCGACGACCGCATCGCGAAAGTCCTGCAAGCAATGGACGAGGAAGGCTTGGACGCCTGGTAATCAGGCACTCGTAATAACCCGAACCGCCGCCTGCCGAGCCGATTCATCCACCAGCCCCATCTGATACCCACGATCAGCAATGTGCCGCACCAGATCCGGCTCCGGCGGCACCCCATGCTTGATCAGATAATGCGGCACCGCCCCGGCCCACACCCACACCCCATCGGTCCGGAAGTTGAGCGGCACATCGCGCTCCCCCGGAACGAACTCATCCGCATCGAAACTGCGCGCCGCCAGCACTATTGGCGCAGATTCCAGGTAGGCGAGCAAGGCCGCCCGAATGTTCGGATTGAGTTGCGGGCGACTGACGGTGGGCCGACCGTTCTCATCGCGGCCGTCGTACACGCGGGCCATCCGAGGGGGCTGTGTCGCAAGCGGTTGCGGAGTTCCGAATGGAACACCCTGCGCGGCAAGGTGGCTCGGCTGCTGCGCGGCGGCCGCCATATGTCTTGGCTGCTGGACCGCTTGCGCACGAGGCGTTTCGAGATCAGCGACCAGACTGGCGACGACAGCGGCGAATGACAGCGGGATGGCCACGGCATACATCCAGCCGTCCTTCCCGATGTTGCCGATCTCCCCGACCTGGTAGCCGATCTTCCAGAAGATCGCTGTCAGCGCATCGGCCAGCGCTATTCCGAAAAGTGCTGCTGCGGTGACAGATCCGGTAATCCGCACCGCCCTGCTCCGTGACGCCAGACCTGCCAAGAGTGCGATTGCGACGCCGATCGTCGCCACACCGACGAGGATCAATACCATCCCGGCCAGGTAGAACGGGCGGCCATCGAAAAGGTGCTGCAGCCAGTCGCCGAGTGGAAAACCGAACTGACTCACCGTTGCCAGTGGAGCGAGGATGATCAGAATGCCCGCCGGTGCCAGAAATGCGCCCGCGATTCTGCTCGCGGCTCGCCCGCCGCCGATATGTGACACCCGCCCGCTCTCGCCCCGTGCCAACATGACCAGGGCGGCGATGGCGAGTAGATCGGCGAGCATATACGGCCAGAAACCAGCATCGGTTCGCATGCGAACGTATCCACCACCGGTGGCGAAGCCCGCTATCTGATCGACTTGGTCGGGAAACGTGGTGCCGAGTACTAAGCCCACCGAAAGAGTGCCGAGCCACGGCACGATTCGACTCCGAGACCCCTTTCCCGCAACCAGCAGGACTCCCGCAATGCCCGAAACTACGATGCACAGACCAGCTGCGACGACCCAGATCCGCGCAGCGAGGTCCCCGAAAATCAGCACAGTCCCGAGGAGAACCAGTACGGCAACGGCGATGAGTAACGCACCCGCCGCCCGCTGACCACCGGAGTTGCGCCCCGAAACGCCGCTCTGCACCGCGTGTGTCACTGCTGTACCCCCGAAAAGCGCTTGATCAGCGCATAGACCAAGTTGAAGTTCGAAACTGCCCGAATATCGGTCAGAATGGCGGGACGATTGTCAGCGGTCTTGACCAGCAGACTGCCCTTCGTGATCTCCAGTCCGGAGATCTCCGCCCACGGCACGACTGTGTTGCGCTGTCTTACCTCGTTGACATTCATGGAGATTTCGCGGAAGTCGAGTTGCCGCCCGGCCTGCAGAGCGGCCAAGGCGGCAGGCATCTGGTGCACGGCCACAGCTTCCTGGATCCGCGGCCCCCACTCCTCGGGCTTGGCCAGCCCTTCGCGCATTGCGAAGTGGTTACCTTCGACGTCCCGAAGCGTATAGGTCTGCGTAACCCGCCCGGTCCGCTGATTTTTGACCAAGTCCTGAATGACCTCGGCGGTCGCGTATCGGACCGTGCGAAGTCCGTTCCGGGAGAAGAAGATCAGTCCGTGCTCGAACAGCTCGAGCCGCACGCCTTCATTGCGATTACCGTAGTAGACCCCCTGAATCGTCGACATGACGATCGCCAGCCCGAGGATGATCGCGGGATACATGGCAGCCTCGATCAACTCGACATGAACAGCAAAGCCGACCACCGTAATCACCACCAGCACAACGAAAGCAAGCGACATCCGCTGAATCGCCCGCCAGTTCGCCGGAGTCGGCAGATAAACCGCAACGCGTTCCCCGAGCCCCGCTCGAGCGGATGCGTCAGCGATCGGCCGGTTTTCGGCGTCCTGCACAGATGACTGGCCCACGACTCCCCCTGAGGTCGAGTGATCAAAGCCCATCCACCGTAGCCGCACCGATGCCCTGCCGCCGCATGTGCGATGATCGCGATACGCCGGTGATAGGGGCCCGGCGAACGTTGTAGACGGAAGGCTGGGGGCTTGGCGCACAAACAATCTGGTGGAAAAGGCATCCTCAGCGTCCTGGGCGTCATCGTTTTCGGCGCTGTGATGCTCGCCATAGGTTTCGGCTCCGCCAACCAAGGGCCAGTATGCGCCGGCAGCGCAATGAAGTCCGGCGACGTATGCGTCCACTCAGGCGGCAAACAAAACAGCGCCAACGACGAAGAAGCCTCCGCCAAACGAACCGGCTACATCTGCGGCGGAGTAGGCGCCCTCTGCCTCCTGGGCGGCCTAGCAACCCTGATCGCCACCATCAGCACACGCTCAACCGAGTCCGCCAAACCCCAACCAGACCCAACCCTCCCACCCTGGCTCACCCAAGACAGCTGACCCTCACGAATGTCGATAGTCGCCTGGCAGTGGCCCCTGATCCTGGCCCTGATCCTCATCCGCCTGCTGGCCCCCGGCTGGCTGATCCTCATCACCCTAGGCACCCTCGGCCTCCCCATCGCCATAGTCTGCGGCCCACTCCTTCTAGCCGCGTCGCTCTCGACTCCCGAACAACATCCGCTGATCGAACTGGCCGACATCCTCCTCATAATTGCGGTCTTCACCCTCCCGGATGGCGGCGACGGCTCCGACCGCCACGTCCCCCTACTCACCCTGATCAAGTTCAGCCCTCGCATCGACGAGGACAACCCGATCTACAAGGCCCTGAAGGCCATTGGCCTGACGAGCATGCTGGCCTACGGGGGAGTGCTCCTACTCCTTTGGGCCGGAGTCTCAGAGGCTCACAACTGGTGATGTCCACTGAACTCGGGAGAGACACGCCATCACCGACGAGTCCGGCTGTCTTCGGCGCGATCGAGAGGCAAGAGTCATGTGTAATGCTGAGGGTCGGTTCGATCGAGGAGGTGACCGGGTATGCGGCGTGGCTATCCCACCAGGGAACAGTTGCAGAGCAGCTTCGAACGCGTTTTGTCGCAGGTTTTGGCCGGGGATGGACTTTCCAGCGAAACTGGGCTCGACGATGAAACCCAGGATGCGCTGCTAGCGATCGCTCGCGCCTACCCCAATGCTTCCGAGGAACTCGTCGAAGCTGCTCGTCACGCATTCGCTGGGCAGTTGGACGGCAGCAATACCAAGCGTTGGCGAGCGGAGTGGGAACGTGACATCAAAGAGCGTGAAGAGCGATCGAAGCGCACACAGTAGGCGTGCACGAACGAGTGGCTGAAGACGAGACACATCGGTATCGAAACGCACTACTGGCCGAACCTCTGACGCCACTGTCAGCTAGGAAAATCCGAGATCCCGCCGAAGTTCCACCACGCGGGGCAGGAATTCTACCAACTCATTCAGCCAGCCTGTGAAGGTTACCTTACTTCGCTGTGGTGGTTTGTCGCCCTCGTAGATCCAGAAATTCGGATCATCTGCCTCGAGATCTTCGGCAGCGAAATATTGGAATATGTAACCTTGGTGGGTCTGGAAAACAAAGGAATCCGAGAACTGTTCGAAGGTTCCCTCATAATCCTCGACAACAATCTCGCGAGCAGTTTCCTTGGCCTCGAGTAGCCAGTTGAAATCCCATTCGCCATTGCGGCTGAGCCAGTACGGGTCTTTTCCGCCATAAGTTAAGAACTCGCGGTATGAACCAGGCAGGGTGGTAACACCCTGAGCTCTCATCAGCTCCTCGATCTCGGCGTCGGTGCAGCCTCGCACGGCCTGCGGTGTCACCAAGCCGGATTGAATCACAGGCTGGAAGAGCTCGTTCATCGACGCCATCTCGCAATCCTCTCCTGGTTGTTCGTTGTTGCCCTTATACCGGTCTCAGCGTAGGTCGGTCCTTGACGACGGGCGGATACGGAGTCACGTATACGACTTCGAGACCGATCCCGGGGTACATGCGGTGGAACTTGTCGATCACGGCGGCACATGAGTCACACGGCGATTGTTCGGAGAACAGGAGGATTTTCCCGCTCGCTGTGCTGACACCCTCCGAGTTGAGGGGATGGTCTCGCAGAACTGTGTCGATGAGGTGTTCGAGCATGTTGTTCTCTGCGTCGTTCGATCGGAAGCTGCTCGAGGGCAAGCCGTCTGGAGTGAGTCGGTTCTCCTGGACCGGTGGGGCAATCGGCGGCACTTGGCTACCGCGGGGTGCGTTCGCAGCCACGTTCTTCTGGCCGCTGAACCCTGCAAATGCTCCGGATTCGCCGCCGATGTGGAATTCGAGAGCTCCGCCCATAGTTTTCCACCCCACCCCTGTGAGCTGGCGCGCGGCGCTATGCAGCTCGATCAGGTGCTGAATGTCCTGATCGCTCACATCGACTTGGCGGACGATCACTTCCGGATTGTGGGGATGTTCATCCTCATGCCGGGACCGGTAGTAGTGCTCGGTATCGGGGCGAACCTCGGTCTCGTGAGTACGTGGCAGGAGGGTGTCGTGGTTCTGCCCCAGATAGTTCGCAAGCTCCGGATCGTGCGATTTCAGCAACTCCCAGGCGGCGTGGGTGGTTCTGGGGTCACGTAAGCCGGCCTGATCCAGCACATTTGCGTAACGGGTGCGGAGGTCCGGAAGCTCCGGCGCTCTGACCGGATCCGAAAGCGCGTGCGCAATTCTTGTGACGGCTTCGCGCAACATTGGCGCGTAGTGGGCTGGGGGGAGGGCGGCAACCTGTTCGTTTCGTGGGTCGGGTGCCGCAACAGCGTGGTCCTGCTCGTTCGCTCGGGTTGCGACCGGTACTGGGGGAACGTCATCGTGGGGCGCCGGCAGTAGATGACGGGCGCTGTCGTTGAGGTACTCGGCTAGGGCTGGGTCGTGTTCGTGGAGCAGTTGCCAAGTCGGGGTTGCAGTTTCGGGGTTGCGGAGGCCGAGATCATCGAATTTGTCGGCGTACTGCTGGCGCAGATCAGCCAGTTCGTCGGTTCTGGCTGGATCGCTATAGGCGTGAAAAATCTCGGTCGCTCGTGTGCGAAGGTCCTCGAATCCATCTCGCAGCTCCCGAGGCCGAGTCGTGGAGTGGGGCACGGTATCCGGATGCTCTGGCCCCGAGGTCCCAGTGTCCGGCTCTGGGCCCGAGCGGACCGAGCCCTCCTCGGTCGTTGGAAGGTGTGTGGAGTCAGCAGATTTCGTGATGGAGTGTTCCGATATGTCAGGGCCGCTGGGCCGCGCGATCATGTCGTCGGGCAGGCGGGTGAAGCCGTTCGGCCTGACGCTGTGTGCTTCGGCATTGTCGAGGAGGTGCCAATACAGCACTTTGGCGGGCTCGGTCGCGCCTTCACCGTTCAACTCGACGTCGGTGAAAGCCTCGGCCAAGGCCTCAGCAGGATTGAATCGGCCGTCTTCGCGGAAGCTGTATCCGCTGAGCTGGCGGACCCACTTCTCGAACGCATCCATGTCTACTTCGCTGCGGGTGGACGTGTAGTAGTCCAGCAAGGCTCGGCCGGCAGTTTTTCCTGCGTGTTGTTGGCCTTCGAAGTAGATGGAGTGGCCGAACTCGTGCACTAGCGTCGAATGGATCGGGCGTTCGTCAGAACCTGCTACCAGGTGCCCGCCGGCCACGTCCTCCGCCGAATCGCGGGCCATCCCCTCGGGGTCCAGGGCATGGAGTTCGTTCAAAACGAGCATCCTGGTGGATATCTGGCCATCCGGGCTGATATTCCGGACCGCTTCGGCGTAGTACTCATCCGACATCGGTTCGATGACGACGCGCGGCAGATCCACATCCGGATACCGGGTCAGCAGGTCATCGACGGCACGAGCGAACTCGCGCACGACTTCTGGGTGGAACCCAGGGTTGTCGAAACCGACTGTCTCGACCCCCCAACGGCGCAAGAGCTCCTCCGAGACCTCTCGCGCGTCCATCCGTGACCAGTCGTCGTCGGGACGCGGAGACCACTTGCTGTAGTCCGGCGAGGCATCATCGGTAGTCGGGCTCTCGAGCCGATGACCTTCGCTGTGCAACTCCGGGTGCTCGACGTCCGTCGCCGTACGATTTGCGAGATCCGGTTTGTTGGCCTCTTCGTTGTGAGGCGTGACCGGAAGGTTCTCCTGCTCATAGGTGCTCGTGCGGACAGGAGCCGATTCGTCTGCCGGCCAGACCGCCTTCTCGGTTGCGTTTTCCGAATCAGATCGTTCTAATACTCGCTCGTCAGGTGTTCCGGCCAGATTCCGTTCTGCCGGCCGATCTTCACCGCGCGTATCGCCTGGGTGGCCTGTTCCGGGAGTCCGGTCAGGCTCGTGCGGGCGCGCAGGGTTTCCTTGGCCATGGTCAGTTGGAATTCCGTGGTCGGTTCCGGTGGGTCGGTCAGGGAGGTCGGGGTTACGAGGTACTCGACCTCTGTTGGGCTCTGGCTGGTCTGCTGGATGTTCAGCTTCCACCGATGCGGGTAGATCTGTGGGCCGGGGATCGGCTTGCCGGTCCGAATCGCCGCGTCGTACATCTCGCCCCAGGTCAGAGGGTGCATCGCGCTGCCGTGGCTCGTGACCACTCCGGTCGTGGAGTTCACTATCAGGCAGCCTCCCGTCCCCGGTGTCGTGGCTGCTCGGGCCGACTCGTCCGGTGTCAGGATCGTCCAGCAGACCCAGGCGTGTTCGGTCTGCTTCAGGCCGATCTCTCGATTCTGCGGAATGATCCGGGCCTGCCGTAGGTACTGTTCCACCTGTTCCCTGGTGTGCAACTCCTGCACCGTTGATGCCTCCGTTCGGGTCGACTTCTATGAAAGACAGCGAAGCCGACTCATCGACCATCCACGCCGGTGGCGTGTCCGACATCAGCTTCGCCTGCGGATCCCACCACACCGGACCTGACGCGCCGCGCGGATAGACGACTACCGTCGCGTGTGACCCGTTGATGACCGGATTTCCGTAGGCGTCGAACTGTTGTGTTCCGTCTGCGTTGAGAGCTTTCCATGTGTTGTGGACAAGCGCGGCAGAGAGCTCGCCCTGTTGGCTGAGATGGTTGTGTAGCCAGGCAAACTGGTCGGATACGGTCACTCCGCTGTTTGGGTGCCAGCTCAGTTCTTGGCTTCCCAGCCAGGACTCCGCTCGTTGTATACCGCCTGCTTCGCCTTGATTATTGAATGATCCGTCGGGGAGCAAGTCCTCGAAGCGCGGGAGGCCAACTCGAGGATCGCCGTAGAAGGACGACAAAGCGGAGAGACTCAGGTCCAGACAGTTGAAACTGCGCACATCCGTATGTGCGCCACCGTCGTTGATGAGCTCGCCGTAGGGATTTGTCCGCGGATCAGCGCCGACCAGGAAGCGATCGCCGTCGCGCAATGCGTCCTCGACATCCCACTGGTATTGCTCCAGTTCCAGGTCGCCCAATCGATCAGGGCCGATTGTTCGTGTCCCGGGGAGACCGGTCAGGCGATTGTCTGTGTTGGCGAGGGCAATGTCATTGCTGATGTGACGGAGGTCGATGTCCGTCAGCGGGTGGTCGTCCTTTGGCAGACCCAAGTGTTCGCGCAGCTTCTCGGCGAGGGCATCCGATGGTGTGTCACGGTTCCAGACGTGCGGATCCGTCGCCTCGTGTGGCGCGCTCACGGACACCTTCAAATGCGCGGCTGCCGGATCGTCGACGAATTCGAGCTCGACCCTGAGGTGGTCTCCGCTCAGCAGCCGATCGCCGTTGTTGAAGATGCGATCCGTGGTGTTGTGGAGTCTGTCGGTGATCTCGTGCAGGTCGGCGGTCGGGGCGCTCCCGACCTCGTCGAGGTGCACCTTGACGGTGAGTGTGGTGAGCTTCTCGTCGGGCTCGTAGCTGAAGCGGCGGGCCTCGTAAAGTGTTGGTGCAGTGTTCGATCCATCGTCGCGCGGGGTGACGTCAGTGGGCTTGGCGCCTTCTGCGTTCTGATCCCGGTAGAAGTCTTCGAACTCGGCTTTCGACTTGGCGAGCGCGGGGTCGGACTCGACACCCGTTGCCCGGTCGATGCGGTGTCGAATCTCCAACGGATGTGCGGCTGCTGGGTCCAACGGTGTGGTGAAGACCGGCACCGGTCCGTCCGGAGTGGAATTGTCGTGCTCGGACGGCCGATTCGGACCGTCGGCATTCGGATCGGTTCCGTGCGAGTGATTTTCGTTGCCGAGGGGATGGGTGCCGGGATCCTGATCCGACTTCCTCATGGCGTCGGCCGGGCCCGCCCGATCAGGGACCGATGTGGTCTTGGGCAGGTCTGCCCGCGGCTTGGCGTCGTCCAGGTTCTGCCGAGTGGGGGTGCCGCCGTCCGGTATCGGCGCTGTGCGCGCGGGTGCATTGTCCGGCTGCGGAGTATCTGTCAGAGCTGGGTTGGCCTCCGCAAGGCGTGCCGCCGGCTGCAGCGTCGTCGGCTCGGCGCTGGTGGGTCGAACCTCAGGCCCCGTTGTAACAGTTGGTGTTTCGGGTGCTCGCACTGCGAGGTCGGGGACACGTTCTGTCAGATGTGGCGGCTCGGCGTTGACCGGCCGGACCTCCGGTGCGGTGCGGACCTCGGGCGCCCGCGCTGCTGGGCCGGGGGCGGGCTTGTCCTGGGTGCTTGCAACCAGATTCGCCCGCTGCTCACTGGGTGCGCCGGCAGCCGCACGCGACGGACTGTCGATTGTCGGGCGTGCCGGCCCGCCGTCCTTGAGAGCAGCCGGCGCGGCGGCGCGGTCGACCGGCGTCGCCGGTCTTGTCTGGGTGTCCGGGGCCCTGCCGGTTTCAGCGGGTTTCGCGGTGTCCGCTGCCGGTCGGGCTGCGTCGCCGACGCGGGTATCGGCGTTCGGCTGATGGGTCTGCGCAGCCGGCGCGGTTGTCGCGCCGTTATTCGAAAGGTGCGTCTCGGCAGGAGGATCCGAGTGCACATCGGTTTGGTGGACGGCATTCTGCAGCTGCGGAACGCCGGGCCTCTCCACCGTTGCAGGGCCGCTGTTGACCACTTCCTTGGGTGCCGAGTCGAGGGTTGCGGCCTGGGTCGCAGCGGGATGTTCGGTCAGTCCGTGGTCGGCACCGCCCATGGTGCCCATCGCGAGCCCGCCGATGAGCAACTGCGGGCTGAAGCTCTTGTTGACCTTGTTCCAGTCGCCCTTGTTGTCGTAGAGCTGGGTTCCGAGGCCGGCGCCGTACATACCGAGCGCACCCGTGATGCCGCCTGTTCCACCGGTCAGGGTGCCGCCCAACCACTTCGGGAGAGTGCTGTCCTTTAGCTTCGCGGCCATGAGGTCGTGCCCGGGTCCGCCGAGCCCGCCGCCGACGCCCCACTGAATGGCGGTTTGGAAGGTCTGCTTCAGGTCGAAGCCGTCATCGCGGTGGCCCTCCATGATCTGGGCTAGCTGAGTGCCGGCGTCGAGCCCGGCACCCATTGCTCCGCCTTTGAGGGCGGCGACTGTGTAGCGAACCAGTGGTCCGCGCTCGAGTATGGATTGGTTCAGCGCCCCCCATTTATCGCCGGCCGCAGTGAGCTTCTCACCGAGGGGAGCGAGCCTCTCGCCAAGAGGAGCGATTCGCTCGCCCAGTGGGACGATGATCTCGCGAATCAGCGGTGACGCCAGGGTTTTCAGCCCTGATTCTGCCACGATTGCGCTGATCCGCTCGAGGACCTCCGCCGCGAACTTGGCGAGCGCTGCCCGCGCCGTCGCGAGAACGGCGGGGACCGCGGCCGACCCCCACAGAGACGACATCAGCGAAACAACCGTCCACAGCGTCATGACTGCGAAGATCTCCGACTGGATCTTTGCGTACTCGATTTCCGTTGCGGTGGAACGGGCGTCGTGACCGAGACTTTGCAAGCTCTCGATGAGCTTCGGGATGGAATGAACGTCGTTGGCGTCGAAGAGCGTGGAGAACTCTTTGGACACGGCGACCCCGCCATCGCCGACGTAGTACTGGGGGACCTGGTTGGTGACACTCTTCAACGCCGGTTCGAGTTTCTCGAGTTCGGCTGCCGCATGTTTCCACGCGTCACCGAGCGCGAACAGGTCGTCCGCATTGCCCTTCGGGTATGCCGCCCCGAAGTTGAGTCCCTGCATCAGCCAGCCGGGTAAAGCGTCTCCGGCCGCGGTTGTCCACCCCATACGTGGTCCTGTGCGCCGCTAGCTCACCACTTCGGGGCAGCGATCGAGGATCGGCCGGGATCGTCGTGGTTCCATTCCTCGACGTTGGTGAAGCGCACTGCTCCCTCATGTTCTGGTGCTGTGCGCTCAGGGGAACCCGGCGGTGTAGTCGACACCGCCGGCGGTGTCGGCATCATGGCCTGAATATCCGGCATGACTGGAAAGAACTCCGACAGAGCTGGGATGCGCGACTGCTCTTCCTGAGCTGCGTCCAGGATCTTCTGCGCCTTCTGCTGGACCTGGGCCGCGGCATCCTGCGTTGCCGCGGTGACGGCCGCGGCGATCTCGGAGTACGTGAGATCGTTGATGTCATCGGAGAATTCGGTCTTGATCACAATGCAGTCGGCATTCACCGTAATAGTGACTCGTCGCCCAGCCGCCTGCGCGGTCGCGGTGAGCTGTGCCCGTTCCTGCTGCGCGCGGGCAATGGATGCGATGCCGCCCTGCACCAGCTCGACCAATTCGGCCAGCTGCCCTTTGGCTGCTTCGTTCGCCATGTGATTCTCCTCCCCAGCCCACGAGGCGACCGCGACGGGCACTGCGCGCGTGGGCCCTTAAGTCTGGTCAGTTGGTCTTGAACCCGTCAGCGTTGTCCTTCTCGGTCTGCTCGAGCTTGGTCGCGCCGTCGTTCAGACCCTTCGAATACGAGCGCAACCGCGCTGTCACCGAGGTGATCGTGTTCTCCAGGATGGGCTGACGCTTGTCGTAACCGTTGTCTCCACCGGAGAACCGGTCGCCATACTCGTCGTTGCCCCACGAGCCTTTTCCGGCTTCCACTGCCGCGTCGAGCGCGTTCTTGATGACGTCGAGCGCGGCTGCCTGGTCGTCGAGACCAGTTGCCACTGAACGCATTCCAGCGACCTCGACTTTTACGACTTCTGCCATGGTCAACCCCCCGGTAACGATGATCGGAGCAAATTCTCGATGATCATATACGGGGCGCGGCATCGATGACGATGACAGCCGGGCCAATAGCCTTGCACCTATTCGGGTGTGACAAGGCCTGCCAACATCAACTGGTAGTAGGCATCGTCGAAATCGGCCTCCGCGCCGCCGAGTATCGGCGCGGTGAACGACCGGGTCAGGGTGCCTGCTTCGGCTGAGGCAACCAAGGCTGTCGCCGCGTCCTCGCGAACCTGCACATTCAGTTGGGTGATCGCGTCGACGGCGCTTCTGCTGGTCCAGACGCCCGGCAGCGCGGGATGCAGTTCGGTGGCAGCGGGCGACTCCCCACAGCGCCATGACGCACCATCCCACCAATAGCAAAATGACAGCAAGCCGTTCGCCGCACGCGGATTCAGTACAGGATCGGCAACCCAGTCCGGTGCGCCCCGATACAGCTGCGGCAGGTCGACGTGGTCGTTGTAAGCGGCGTCGAGCCTCGGGTCGTTCCACAGGCCACCGGACAGGACGGCGCGCCCGTGCGAGAGCAGGTGAAGCGTGCATCCACTACGCGAGGATCCCTCGAACCAGCCGAGGGCGGTCGTGACGCGGGGGCCCAACGGTGATCGGGCGGCCACGAATCCGGCCGCGATTGCAGCCCAGCGGGCCCACATCAAAGGTAGTGGAGGAAGACCGGTCTCGACCCGTGACCCAAATGCGCCAATGCTCGCGCCGGAAGCGGCGGCAACCCTGGGCGTGCGTGTCTGCCGATTGGCATGGCCCATGTAGGCCGCCAACCAAACCGGCACCCGTTTGCGCGGGTACGCCTGGAGATCCGCCAGATACGCTTCCGCCGGAAACAAATGCTGTTCGGGGAACGGATCCGAGCCGTAGTCGTATTCGATCCGTGCCGGCTCGGACCGGGATACCGAGGCAAGAACTCGCCACCACGGACCGTCCTCGGATTCGGCCGCCGAATGCCGAAGTTCCCGAAGCAACTCGACCGCTCGGGCCGACAGCGGCATCGGAACGGCATGCTGCCCATCCGACACTATGACTCGAGCTGCCTCGTCGCTCACCGTCATGGCGATGGCCGCATCCAGCCGATTCCAGCCCACCGGCAACATAGCGACAAGCTCATCGGAGACCAGTTCGATCAATGAACTTGACTCAGTTGCGCTCTCGGGCGAGGGCTGCGCGGCCGGCTCGGCCATCGCGAAGGCCATGTCCGGCGATTCGGTGATCGAATTGTCCTGATTCACGTCGTCCTCGTATCCGAACTCATCGAGCTTCCGGCCCGCCCGAATCTAGCCGACTTTCGCACCCCCTGTGCTCCACGCCTTCTCGGGTGGACACTCTTACGAGTTCGACTCGCGGCCGGTCGGACGCCGGGCGGCGTCCGCGAGTAGTCAAGACCTGGCGATCTAGGTCGTCTCACCGCGTAGCAACTCGAGAGGTAGGAGGTTTACCGATGGCTGAAGACGCGATGCCTCCGCGTTATCACTCTTGGACGCGTCAACCGGTGATGTATCTGCAGGTCACCCTCGATGACGACCTTGTTGGTTACCTGTGGGGCTCGCGGGACGGAAACGCAGCTGGGTTCTTCCCGCATCTGGCAGTAGAGATCAATCGGGTGAAGTCGTCGATCTATTGGCACGACAGGCTCGAGGAGACGTATCGGATGGGGCTTTCCCCGGCGGAAGCGGTCGCGTATTGGGCGGGGAAACCCGGTGATTCTCGCTTCGGGGGGATTGCGAGCGATGCCGAGCAGGGGGAGGCGCGGACGATCCAGGAGTTGGCGTCGCGGCTGAACCCCGGCCAGCCGCTCGGCGAAGGTCCTTGGGTGCAGGACGGCACGTTCCCGAGTGGGACTCCCGATGATCGCTCCTGCGGATTCAGTGCGATTGCGCCGAGGCCGACGACCACTTATTCCGAGGAGACTGCGGCGGCAGTTGTCTTTTCGACGATTACGCTGAGCGGTACCGTCGTCGGGTACGTATGGGCATCCACCGGGACCGACAATGCTGCTGGCTATATTCCTCGAATTGCCGCTGGCGCAACCGGATTGGTGGCCGGAGGTTTGTGGCGGTCACGGTTTATCGATGCGCACATGGCAGGCAGGCCTGCGCTCGAAGCGCTGCGGAGCCTTCGATCGCTTCCCGCCAACGCCCCCGGCACATTCGGCTTGATCAGTGAGGGGCCGGAACGACAGGCGAGCAACCTTGCCGAGCTCCGACAGTTAGCCGCTCGGGACTGATCTGGCTCCGGCGGGGTCCGTGGAGCGACGGTGAATCCTCCTGGCGGAGCCGGGCTTGGATTTCCGCGACTGTCCGGCCTGTGGCATGACTTGGTTGTGGGTGCGTGAGCGCGATCGACCAGGTGAGCAGGATGCCCAACATAGTGCCGAGGGCGAGGAAGGCAAGATCAGTGGTCATGATCGGACTCCTCGGTATGGGGCGCCAGCAAAAGGGATTTCGGCTTGTCGGTCAGGCATGCCAGGGCTTGATCGCCTACTCGCAGTAGGTTCCGGAGGGCTGTGGCGCTGACGAAGAGCTCCAAAACCCTCGGTCTCTCCGAAGACGAGGGTGACGGCTCCGTCTTCTGCGTGGATGACGGGCCGGATGAGGCATTCGTCGCCGACACAGGCCCAGGTGCCGACCTTCAACTGCTCGAACATGGACGTCCCCCTTGCGATTTGGGCTGTCGTGCGTCGCATTTGAGTGAGATGTGACCTACGACACGTAGACTACGTCACTTAAGTTAAGTGTTCAATATGCTTGTTCGGTGGCGGTGAACTGTGTTGTACGGTGAATCGATGCCCAGGGCAACGACTTTCGTCGAGGGAGAGTCCGCGATGGCACGTACATCTCCAACCGTTGCTGGTTGGGAGCTCATGCTCCGAATCCGCGAGCAGAGCAAGGCTGTCGGCGTGAAGGCGACGGCCATTCAGAAGGCGCTCGACATCAGTGCGGCCTACTGGTCGCAGGTCGCCAACTACCGTGGTGTGTTCACCGACGACAAGCTTCGGATCCTGATGGATCTGCTCGAGTTCGAGCCGGATGAGCAGGCCGAACTGCTCGAACTCAGAGCTGTCGCGCGTCAACGAGGCTGGTGGACCGAATATTCGGCGCTGTTCGACACCGACCAGACACGCTTCTACGGTCTCGAGGACGGTGCGCAACGCATCAGAAGTGTCGAAGGAGGCGTAATTCCTGGGCTTTTGCAGACCGAGGATTACATCCGCGGCTTGATGTCATCGGTTGTCTATACCGCCAGGCCAACGGAGGTTCACCAGCGCGTCCGAGCCCGATTGCGCCGTCAGGCGAGGCTCAGTGGAGCTCACGCTCTGCAGCTGTCGGTCATCATCGGTCAGGCCGCGCTGATGCAGGAGGTTGGCGGTCCCGCGGTGCAGCAGAACCAACTTCGGCATCTGATTGAGTTGGCGGGCAAGCACGCGGACAACCTCGAGATACGTGTAGTGCCCTTCAATGCCCGAGGTTCGATTGCTGGTCTCAACGCTGCGACGTATCACCTGCTCGACTTCGACAGTGCCAGACTGCCGCCACTCGGCTGGATCGAGACCGCGATCTACGGCGAGGTCATCGACGACCCGAAGAAGGTCGAAGCGCTCGATTACCTGTTCAGCCAACTTCAGACCATCGCCCTCGGCCCCGAGGACTCCTTGAGCCTGATCGACGACATCGCAAGTCGGATAGGCTAATTCCCATGGTCACGGGCTGGTTCAAATCTAGTTTCAGCGGCGCGGAGAAGACTTGCGTCGAAGTCGCGTATCGGGGCGATGTGATACAGGTGCGTGACAGCAAGTACCTCGGCTCCGCCGTCGACCAGCCCATCATTTCAGTTCCGTTCGTGCTCTGGCCGATGGTTCTCGACCTCGTTCTGTCAAGTTCCAAAGGAGATGTCAGCGGTGAGCTGACGATCAGCCTGAACGCCGACGGTGGCGCAACGATCCGCGATCGCCAAGGAGTTGAGCTCCTGTTCACTGTCGAGGAGTGGCAAGCCTTCGCGAAAGGCATTGCGGCAGGCGAGTTCAGTGGTGATGGTGGACGATCACTATCGCTCGAGACTGCACTTTGAGACGCCGAGAATGCTCTATCACCACGCGATCTGTAAGGCGCCCTGAGCATCTGCCTCGCTGAAGTCGAGCTCACCGACATCCAGATCGCCAGTCTCGCCTCGTGCAACCATTCGCACAACGTGCAGCTGCGTCTTGGGCAGGTGGAAGCATGCGAGGTGCCCAATTGGCGTGGGTATCAGCTGACCCACAGCCCATTGGAGCGCCTCATCTATGCTGGTCCGGCATTGCAGTAATGAAGAGTTCGGGGGATTGTGGTTCAGCTGGGCGTAGGCCAGGTCTTTGCCGAGTACACGATCGAGGGCGTGCTCGGCCGGGGCGGAATGGGAAGTGTTTACCTTGCTCGGCATCCGAGGCTGCCCAGGCAGGTAGCGCTCAAACTGCTTGCGCCCGAGGTCTCCGGGGATGTGGAGTTGCGTCGGCGCTTCGAGCAGGAGGCCAATGCGATTGCCCGCCTGGACCATCCGAATATCGTGGGCATTCACGACCGTGGGGTGTATGACGGACGTCTGTGGATCGCAATGCAGTACATCGAGGGCACCGATGCCTCTCGACTGAACCCGCTGAGTCTGTCCGTGGCCCGTGCTGTTCGCATCATCAACGAGACTGCGGCGGCTTTGGACTATGCGCACAGTCGCGGAGTCCTGCATCGCGACGTCAAGCCCGCGAATATCCTGCTTGCAGCGCCGGCCGCTGCCCGCGAGGAGCGCGCGATTCTCACCGATTTCGGCATCGCCCGAGTTCTCGACGCCAACACGCAGCTCACGTCCACGGGAGCCTTCGCAGCAACCCTGGGATTCGCCTCGCCCGAACAATTGTCGGGCAGGCGCGTGGATCATCTTTCTGATCAGTACTCGCTCGGCTGCACACTTTTCGCCCTTCTGTCGGGTGAATCGCCCTTTGCGGCAACCAACCCAGGACAAGTTGTCGCCGGCCATCTGGCTCAGGCAACCCCAGCGCTCAGCAGCGAACGAATCGATGTGCCGCCCGCGCTCGATGCGGTGCTTGCGCGTGCAACTGCCAAGGCTGCTGCCGACCGATTCATGAGCTGTACAGAATTCGCGGCAGCGGCAGCGGCAGCGGTCGACCAGCCATCGATGTTGTCTCGTCGAACGGCGCCAACCGTGATTTCATCCGGGCCGAATCCTGCGGGCAACATGGTTGTCGGTAGTGGCTGGCCCACGCCGCAGATATCGACAGCGCAAGTGGTGCAAGGTCTTGTGCCCGTGAACGAGTCATCCGAGCGTGTCGCCGGGCAGCATGGCATCAGCAGGCGGAAACTTCTCATCGCTGGATCGGCGGCAGTGTCGACTGCGGTGGGCATCGGACTAGCGCTGTCCCTGACGCAGGGTAACGACTCGGTGAGATCGAGCGCGGCACCTACAGCGTCGAGCGGTAACGGAAACAAGACCTTGAACGCTGGCGACGAGGTCAAGAAGCTGGCCTTCAGCCAGGATGGTGCGCTACTTGCAGCGACCATCGGTGTCGGCGGAATTCAAGTGTGGGACAGACCTACTCTCGCGCCTATGAGTCGAATGAGCGGGCACGATGACGTGACCGGACTCGTCTTCGGACCCGAAGGGAAGTCGTTGGTGACGTGCTGCTGGAATCCGACCGTCCAATACTGGGATCCGCGGACTGGCCAGCCACTGGGTGATGCGTTTCGAGCAGGTACTCAGGCTCTTACAGCCGTGGCGGTTAGTCCGGACAACGCATCG
Source organism: Nocardia sp. NPDC020380 (assembly GCF_044386975.1). Taxonomy (NCBI): domain Bacteria; kingdom Bacillati; phylum Actinomycetota; class Actinomycetes; order Mycobacteriales; family Nocardiaceae; genus Nocardia; species Nocardia sp. NPDC020380. The sequence continues at coordinate 303,632 of NZ_JBIRVQ010000006.1, forward strand.
TTGGTAACGGCCGGCGACGGGGGAATCGGATTCTGGGACCTGCAAAGTCGACAACCGCTGGGTGATGCGATCGACATGGGTGATGATCGTGTCTGGGGTATCGCTTTCACACCCGACAGTTCAACGGTCGCGATCTCCGGGCAACTCCGTGTACCTGGAGTTCTTCTGTACGACATGCACTCCCACGCGCAGACTGGGGAGCTGGCTGGGCCCGACAAGATGTATTACTTCTCTGTAGCCATCAGTCCGGACGGCCGAACGCTGGCTGCAGGCGACGGTCACGGAGTGATCAGAGTATGGGATACCTCGACGCAGCAGCTGCTCGGTGAGCTGAACTGCGAAGCGAAGGTGGATATTTCCACGTTGGCTTTCAGCCTCGATGGCCGCACGTTAGCGGCAGGCAGTGGCGGACTGGTTACGCGCGGTGATACCCGGATCTGGCTGTGGGATGTGGTAAGCCGTAACAAAATTCGGGACCCGCTGACGGGGCACGGCGATAAGGTGCGAGCTGTCGTCTTCGCTCCTGATGGTTCGACTCTCGTTTCCGGCAGCGCGGACAGCACTATTCGGTTCTGGGACTTGAATCACATGAAATGATCTCCGGTTATGGTGACGAATCGTCCTGGGCGATAGCAGATGTAGGCGTGATACGGTCGGTGAATGTCTACGCCGGGGGCCGAGCAGAACAACAGCGCGATGTTGTCGGGTGCGACTCAATCAGGATGGACGGGCGGTCACCCGCAGCCGAACCACCCGGCCCATTCCAACTGGTCCCCGCAGCACACCCAGGCCCTGCAAAATCCCGTCGGGGGCTTTCACCAGCCGCTACCGAGCGGGTCGGGTCGGCGGGTTGGGCGGCTGATCGGAGCGATCCTTGGTGGTCTGGTCGGGGCAGGGTTGATCGTGGGTGGGGGTATCAGCTTGTCGCGCAGCGCGCCGGCGATTTTCACGAACGATGAGATACGAAATCAACTGGCGGAGCGCCAGCTCAGCAGTGCTGTGTTCCCAGATCTTGTGTTGACTGTTCAGTCAAGCAGCGAAACCGTCGACTCACCGGCAGGCGCTGCTGCCGTGGCTCCGATCCTTGCCCAAATACGTGCGATGCCGAAGGTGACGTTGGTCGAATCCGATGGCAAGCTCATGGTCAGTGCGGACAAGCACACGCGCATGATTCTGGTGACGGTAGGGGGCGACGGTACGGACCATGCGTCGGCGAGGGCAACAGTCGCTGCCGCGGTGAACAACATGCCTGTGCCGAGTGGAATGACAGTTCAGGTGCTCGGACCCGCAACCAAGCCATCTTGGTACGGGCCGGTTGGTTGGGGAGCACTCGGTGGAGGCGTGGTGCTGGTTTTCGCAGCAGGCGCAATGGCTTTCGGGGGTTCGCGCCGCGTTCAGCAGGCACCGATCGGTAATGTGAACCCGACGCAAACAGTCTCGTACTGAGGCACTCGCCTCTACCGCGGGTCCTGTATCAGCGATGCAGGGTCCCGCGCTCGTCTTTGATTGCCTGAACGACGGCCGCCACATATATGTTGATGGCGGTGGTGAACCGACTCGAATCGGCCCCTGTTGCTGTGTACGGCTGCTGGTCGCGGATGATGTATCTGCCGTCGTCCTCGAGGTCCCGCCACTGCAATCGGTGTGCGATGATTCCGCGCGGGCCAAAAGTGGAGTGGCCCTGGATTACTTCCACGGTGCCCATACATGCAGGTTTCTCCGCAAGGAATTTCTTCGAGCGGTGACTCATCGAATCTTCGAAGGTATCCGCAATCACGGTTCGCTCGAACGCATGATCCAGGGCGCCGTCTCGGGTGCTGCCCAGTTGCATATCGGCCTGATGGCCGGCCTCGACTTCAGGTAGCGCGCCGACCACCCCATCGGCGAGTCGAAGTGGATCGCACTCTCGCACTTCGAATCCGCTGCTGTGCACGTATGTCTCGCCAGGAACCTGCCTGATCAAATACCCCAGGTCGCCGCGCCTGAATGCGATCATCCGGATGCGTCCCTGAGCTCGGCGGGGATCACGGCCATCGAAACCAGTCACGACGATACGAAGGTCGGGCTGGCCGACAACTCTGGCCAGCGAATCGAAAGTCCAATTCCAGTTGGACCTCAAATGCTCTGCTACCTCATGCTTCTCGCGCAGGTAGTCGTAGAGCAACGGTGTCCGACTCGTGAAGATGAATGGTCGGGGCAGCCCCTCGCCCGTGATCAGCTCCCACAGGACGAGGAACTCGAGGTCTCCGAAGTTCCGCTTCGAGCTCATTTCTCAGCCACCGGTGTCACAGCTTCCGGAGCACTCTGGAACACTTCGTCAAGATGAGTGCCGGCCTTCAGATACTCGGGCCGCTTGTGTTCCTTTCCGCTTCCCTGCTGTCCGCCCGCGGCGCCCATGGGAGATCCGCCCATAGGCGTGCTCGAAGTGCCGGAAGAGGTGCTGGTGGAGGCCAGGCCGGCGCGGCTTTCGATCGCGGTATCGCTGGTTCCCTGTGTGCTGTCCGGCGCGCTGGCGCGGGGGAACAGGCGAGTTTGCGGATTGTCGCGCACCGGCGTTATCGGTGTTCCGCTAGGTGTTCCGCCGGTCGGTAGTGTCGGCTGACCGCCGGGAGAATTCGGTATCTGCGATTGCAAATTCTGCAGGATGTCTTGCACTTGCTTCGTTTGGGTGTCGTCTGGCGTTGTTTGCTTCGTCTGCTGAACAGATTGCTCAATCGACTGTATGCCTTGCGTCAGCAACTGAGCCCCCTGCTGCGCCAAGGTCTGAACAACTGAAGCACCTTGCTGGGCCAGGCTTTGCGCCAAAGATGTCAGCTGTGAAGTCGGGTCGTTGGTAGTGGTCTTTGTCGGATCGGTCTTTGTCGGATCATCCTTGGTGGGATCATCCTTTGTCGGATTGTCCTTCGACGGGTCTTGATTAGACGGGTCTTGCGGGCTGTCGGGGATACCTGCAGTCATTTTCGGAGATCCGGGCGAGCTTGGCGAGGGGCCATCCTGAGACGGCACATCGCTAGGTGATTTCTTGCTAGGATCATCCGGTTGTTTCGGTGTCAGATCAAAATTGGCAAAGGGGAAGGGGTCGAAATTGACAAGAGACCCGTTGTAGTCTTCAATTCCATTGACATACAGTTGATCGAATGCGGTTCTGTAGTACCGAAGCATTTCTTCGAGGCATTCATCTTCGGTATTGCCCATCGCAAATCTGTCGCCGTCCTGGGAGTAGTAACCGGAACCGGGGACCGACTTTCCATCCTTGGTCGTATATCCTTGACCTGCCAGGATTGCCGGATGATCGGCGCTGGTCGGCATCGCATTTTCGGTTGCAGTCAGGTAGCCTGCAACGGTATAGAGTTTGTCGCCGACAGCACCCAGCTTCGTGGCAAATTTCCTGGCCTCGGTTACATAGTCTGAAGCCGCCTTCGCGGCGCTTCCGGCTGATACACCGGTCCAGCCGTTATTGAACAGGGAATTGTCGCAGACGTCTCTTTGGAAGTTGTCCAGCGACTGATTCATCTGATCCTGCATCCAATGCCAGTCCGTGCCGAGATCCTTGACATTGAGATCGATATTTTGCTTCAGATTCCAGAAATCTCCCCAGTGGAGGCTCATGGAGTTCTCTGGAGATACCGAACGATCATCGGTGGGCGCCTTGTAGCTGGTGCTGGCTGCCTGGTGATCGCCAGGTTCGAATCGGCGAATGGTGTCGTAGTCGAAGTTGGGCTTCTTTATTTTGTCGCCGATTTGCTGATCATTCAGTCTGGGTGCTAATCCATCAGTGCTCGCCTCGGTGGCGACCTTGATCTTCTGAAAAGCCGTAGTAGAATCGTCTTCCGCGTTTGCAAATGATTTTGCAGCCTCTTTGAAGAGATTCTCGAAATTCGTAAGTGTTTGGACGTTCTGATTGAGAATCGAATGAGCTTGGTTCAGGAGCTGGCGAAACCCGTCAGCCCATTTACGTCCGGACGCGAAGGGTTCGTGAGGTCCTGAGAAGTCTTTTGTGTTGCCAGCGGTTTGGTCCATCTGCTTGCCGACGGCCAGCAGCTTTCCGATCAAGTCATTGCACGCGTTCATGGCGTTCGCGGCGGCCTTTGGATCGAATTTGAGCTGTTCGCCCGAAGCCAGGCCGTACAGATCGCTCATCGTCGGATCGGCCACTGGTCACCCTCCCCGTTTTCGATGGCCGGGTGCTGAATCGTGTTGTCGATCCCCCGGTCTGGACACCGTCGGACGCTATCACGAGGAGAGGAGACGTACCTCGTGCGCATGGACGATGCAAGCCATTCTAAGTAGCGGGTGGTTGTCCACGTGTGATACTGCTACGTGTGGTCGTAATGGGAGGGAGTCGTTCATGACTGACACAGGGGCGGTGAATCCGGGTGGTGCTGAGGACGAATGGGCCTCGGTTGCTGAGGCGAACTTCACCGGGTCTATTCGGGTGCGGACGACCGCACAGGGGCTTCCGCTTGCTGTGAAGGTTGAAGCGGCTGAGTTGCATCGGGATCCGGCGCAGTTGGCTGGGGAGTTGCTGCGGCTTTGTCAGAAGGCTGCTAATCGGGCTGGGCTGGCGTTGCGGAAGCAGTTGGAGGAGGCGGGGCTTGATGCTGCCGGCCTTGCTCGGACTGGCCTCCCTACGGAAGCTGATGTTGCTCGGCAGGAGATTGTCGCCGAGCAGGACTACGATACTGAGCCGCAGAGTTGGCTCAGGACGGTTTGAGAGGGGGAGCTGTGGTCTCGTCCATGGATGAGCTGCAGGAGCGGGTTCGGCGGCAGCTGTACCGGTTTCAGGATCTGGCCGATCAGATGGCTGCCGTCAGGGGGCGGGAGACTTCCGAGGACGGGGCCGTGACGGCGGAGGTCGACGGGAACGGGGCGCTGAAGGACTTGCAGTTCAGCAGTGCTGTTTCGCGGATGACGCCGGCGGAGTTCGAGCGGGTCGTGGTGACGACCGCGGCGCAGGCGGCACGGCGGGCGTTCGAGCGGCGAGCCGAGGTTGTGAATCGGTTCAATGAGGAGATAGCCGGTTAGGCCGGATTGTTTACAGAACTTTGCGCCAGAGTTTGCACCTAACCAGCTGGCACAAGGTATTTCGGGCTTGTAGTCTGTGCAAGATCATAGGTAGTGGGAGGGACACTCATGGCTGATCATGTGGCGGCGGAATTCGCGCCCATCTTGGCGTACGGAACCCAGAAGGCGGGCATTGCCGCACAGGTCGCGGGGACGGCCGCGGTGGATGTGGGTACCGCGCTCGCGCAGGCTGTTCCGGTGTTCGGGCTGATCGGGCAGGAATTCCTGGCGGCATTCGCGGTCGCTCAGGGCAACTTCCTGATGTCCTCGACGGAAATCGCGGCGGTGCACGCGGATACCGCGACCACCGCGTACGCGGCCGTCGGCGCCTACGGCAGCAATGAAGTCACCTCTGCCGCAAGCTTCCTCTCGACGGTGCTGTGACGACTCCGTCGACTCCGACCGTTCTGGACGAACTTCGCAAGAGCGCGGTCGGCCCGTACCTCGATACGCCGGTTCCGGATGTATTGAGGAACTTGGGGTTGCCGCAATTGCCGCAGCTGCCGAACATGACGATGCCGGACCTGTCGGGGATACAGCTACCCGCGCTGCCGAGCATCGATCCGACGGCGCTGATCCAGCCGGTCGTCTCACTGCTGCAGTCGTTCGGCACCGGGAGCCTGGGCAACAGCAGTTTCAATCCGGCGAGCATTCTGACCTCGCTGGTCAGCGCGCTGACTTCCGCTGTGTCGCAAAGCCAGGCAGCCACCAGCACGGTCATGAACACCTGGACCGGCGACGCCGCGCACCACGCGGAGGACAAGAGCAAGACGGTCGAGGGCGACAGCCTCAAGGTGGCCGCGCAAGGTGCGCAGCAGCACGGAATCCTGCTCAGCGCCGAGGCCATCGTCGCCGAGGGTTACGCCGAAATCAGCGCTGTCATCGCGAAATTCGTCGCAGCGGTGTCCGCGGGTATCGCCATGCTGGCGACGCCCGCCGGCATCCCGTGGCTGATCGCCACCGCGACCGATGCCATCAGCGAAGGCACGGCCATCGCCGCCAAGACCAGCGTGCAGCTGGCCGGCAGCACCGCCGAGATCACCGCGGCCGGAACGAAGATCCTGATCGCGGGCGCGCCCATCGCCTCCAATATCGCGGACCTCGCGAACATGGTGGGCACCGCGCTGCAGCCCATCGCCAGTGTGGCGCCCACGGTGGCGACCAACCTGGTCGAGAAGGGTGCATCGGTGGTGTCCGGTGGGACGGACGCGGCCAGCCAGATCGGCCAGAACCTGGTCAGCACCCTGACCGGTGGCAACAACAACCCCACCACGAATACGAACACCAAGACCACCACACCGACGACCACGGTCAGTCCCACCACCAAGACCGACGACAAGACGACCGGAATTCCGGACACCACCAAGACCGATGGCGGCGGCACTCCGCCCGGCACCATCCTCGGCGGCGTCCCCACCACCCCCACGACTCCGGCCACCACCCTGGCCAGCGGTCGCGTCCCGACCGGAGAGATCAGTCCCTCCGGGGCGGGCACGCCCAAGACCGCCGTCGAGCCGGTCGGCCGCACCACCACCTCGCCGAACATGTCGCCGACCGGCGGCGCCGCGGGCCGGGCCGGGGCCGCCGACGAGGAATCCACCTCGGATCGCTCCAACCTGGTCACCGCCGCGCACGGTGACGAGGTCGTCGGCGTGATCGAGGGCGTCGTCCTCCCGGTCGTCGGGGCCATCGAAGCCATCGAAGAACCGCCGGACAAGGCGCTCACACTCTGACATCGCTCGGACTATGAAACTGCACAGCCAGGGGTAAACAGGAGGAATGGCATGAGCACCAACGCATTCGACGGTCTGCGTTTCGACGCGTCGACCGCCCGCGATGCCGCGAGCCAGCTGGACGCGCTCGCGGACCGGCTCGAGAGCGGCCTGCAGGTCGAACAGGTCAAGCTGGATCTGACGCCGGCCGGCGCCGACGAGGTGTCGGTGCGCGCCGCGCAGACCCTCACCGCGGTGGCCGCCTCGTTCGTCTCCTCCGGCGGCGACGGCGTCATCGAACTGCGCACTCTCGCAGCGACCCTGCGCAACCAGTTCGACACTCTCGGGCAGGTCGAGGACCAGAGCGTCCTCGGCTTCGCGGTCTGAGCGGATACCCTCCCCGATGCTGGAACCGACGAAACCCGGCTTCACCGACACGGTTTGGGAATCCAAACCGGCCGAACAGCTGGCGCGCGACCTGGTGTCGGGCGCCGGTGCGGTACCCGCCGCCGAGGCGGGCACCGCATGGGCGCGATTGAGCGCGGGTTTCGCGGCTGCGGCCATCGAATACGAGCGGATTCTCTCGGTGCTGGACAGCGCCTGGGAATCCCAGCACAGCGGTCCCTTCATCGAACGCATCAAGGCACTGCGGGACTGGATGGGCGAGTCCGCCGCCGCGGCCGCCGGCAATGCCGCACAGGCCGAATCCCACGCTGCCGCATATGAACTCGCCCGCCTGACCATGCCCGACGTGGACGAGGTGCAGCGGCTGAAGGACCTGCAACAGCTGATGCAGAACGTCGGCCTCGCCTTCGGCATGCCCTTGCTGGGCGGCCTGGCCACCACCGACACCGACGCCGATCAGGCGAAAGCCGCTGCGGCGCGGGTCATGCGGACCTACGAGGCCGCCACCGAGAACCTCGCCAAGCCCTGGGAGCACCAGGCGCCGCCGCAGGTCACCGCCGGAATCGAGCCCGCCGCACCGGCGGCCGCGCCCGCGGCGCCGGTGGAGACGCCGGTCGACATGCCGCTGTCGCTGCCGACGCTCTCCTTCGCGCCGGTGAACCTGCCGCCGATGCCGCTGACCCAGCTGCGCACCACGGCCGTCGAGGCCGACAAGACCACCACGACGCAACGTGTTGTGACGCAGCCGGTTACGGTCCAGCAGAGCGGCGTCACCGCTGCGCCCGCCGCCATGGGCGGCGCGGGCCAGTCCGGCGACGACGAACACATGCCGCGCGCCGGACTGGTGGGCGCGCCCGCCGGCGACGCCGAGCTCGGACTCACCTCCGGCCTGCAGGTCGCGCCCGCCGTCCTCGGCGGCCTCGACCCGAGCGCACAACGCGCCCCTGTCGACATCGCCTTCAACGCAGGCAGCACCGGCAGCGAAAGCGCCGCCGCCACAGTCGCTCCCGGCGTCGCCGAAGAGGCGGCCTCATGACGACCCTCACCAACGACGGCGTGATCGCGCTAGCCGGGCATCTCGGCGTCCAGACGCTCCCGCTGGTCCTGTCCATCGGATCGCGGCAGGAGACCTACCGGGAACTGGCGCAGGCACAGGAACGCGCCCGCGCCGACCTACGCGCCCAGCGCATCGTCGACGCCCATGGCGATGTCGACACCGACATCGCCACAGCGCTTTTCACGCTCGCCCAGCCCGACCGCGAACTGGCCATGCGCATCCAGACCGCCACCGGCACCGTGCGCGTCTGCGTCACCCGCCGCGCCGAGGACCACGCGGTGGCCATCCGCCGCGGCGACAGCCTCGAAATCCACACCCTGTGGTCCGACGGCTCCGGCGACTCCCTGGCCCGCCCCCTGCTCGGCGCACTGGGCCACTGCCCGCCCGCGGAACTCGCCGCCTTCAGCGCCGAATCCGCCGACCTGGCCGAACGCCTCGACGCCGCAACGACTTCCGGCGACTACGCGAACACCGTCTACAACCTGGGCGTCCCCGACACCGAGGCCACCATCTACGGCATGGCCCTCGCGTCCACCCACGCCTACGCCGAAATCGTGGCCTACGCCTACGCGGATGGCCTCACAGACCGATCACCCGGAGCCGTCGCGGTGTACGACACCGCACGGGGCCGCATCGTGGCCGCACCGGGGGTCGCATCGGACCAGCAGCTCTGGTCCACGCTGACACCGGGCAGTGATCACCGTATCGCGCAGTCGATCTCAGCTCTGATCGACTCGCTGCCTGGGGGGAGGTGGCTGGCGTGAGTCGAGCATGACCCATACAGCTGATCAACCCGATCCGGTGATGCACAGCGCATCGCCTCTCTATCCCGAAGAAAAGGCAAGGTACAGACGATGGTTGCAGTAGATAAGGACATCGCCGTAAAGGCGCAGACTCACATGGCTGATGTGGTCGCGTCTGTTAAGGGCATCCTCGGCAAGATCACCGACCGGGTGGACTCGTCCAAGGGCAGCTTCGCGGGTGAGGCGGCGGCCGCCTTCCAGCAGGCCGCACAGGCGTGGGATGACGAAGCTCAGCAGCTGAACAAGGCGCTGGACGAGTTCCAGGACAAGGTCGGTCAGGGCACGAACGTGTTCGAGCACACGGACATCGGCAGCAAGGACCTGTTCACCAAGGCCCTCACCAACCTCGGCTGATTGCTGTAAGCCCTCTCCAACTTTTCAACACTTTTCGAAGGAGTACACATGCTTTACGACAAGGGTGGGATGACCTCGCTTGTGGCCGACCTCCGGCAGTTCCACGCCGATCTGGTCGCTGTCGCCGGTGACGGTTCGTCCGCGAACGACACCTCCAGTGACCTCGGCCAGGCATACCAGAACCTGAAGACCGCGTGGACTGACCCGAACACCGGCCAGGAGAACGGTTCGCTGCAGGCCGCTGCCCAGGCGAAGTCCGCCTGGGACACCGCGTACCACGACAAGGCTCTGCAGACTCTGGACGCTGTCGCCACCGCGGTCGAGAATGCCCTGAACAACGCCCTCTCCGCGGACGCGAAGGTCGGCGGCGCCTTCGAGCACTAGAGATACATTGGTGCTCTATACGACGGCGCACTTCTCCAGAGAGGAGGGGTGCGCTGTCGTGCTGGCACCCAGTAATCTACGTGCCCGTAGTTCCCGGTTCGACGGAGGAATTGGTTAGTGCCAGCCCAATTGACCACCCGTGCCCAGGTCAATGGGTACCGCTTCCTGCTGCGCAGGCTGGACCATGCGTTGGTTCGTCGCGATGTGCGGATGCTGCACGATCCGATGCGGGCGCAGTTCCGATCTTTGATATCCGGTGCGATTATCGCGATGCTCGTCGTCGCGGGCGCGGCAATCATGGCGTTCATTCGCCCACAGGGCTCCATCGGCGACGCGAACATCATCATGGGCAAAGACAGTGGTGCCCTCTATGTTGTTGTGCGGGACAAGAACGACAAAAACAAGATGACGCTGTACCCGACTCTGAATCTCGCGTCGGCGCGGTTGATCTCGGGCACCAGTGAAGATCCGAAGTCGGTCAAGGACAGCAAACTCAACTCCATCCCGCGCGGCCCGATCCGCGGAATCCCAGGTGTACCGGCCGCTTTGCCCGGCTCTGGCCAAGGCGGACGATCCCAGTGGACACTGTGTGACAAGATTCCGCTCTCCGCATCCGGCGGTTCGGCTTCGTCGACGGGGGCGGAGACCACCATCATCGCGGGAAGTCTGCAGCTCAATGAGCACATCAAGCCCGCCGATGCCGGCACGGCTGTGCTCGCGAAGAAGCAGGACCACACGTATCTGCTCTACGACGGCAAGATTGCCGAGGTCAATCCGCAGCATGACGGCATAACGCAAGATGCCGTGGCGCGGGTGCTCGATCTGTCCAACAAGAGGCCGATTTCGGAGAATCTACTGGGCGCCGCGCGGCATGTGGCACCGCTGGTCGCTCCCACCATCCCGCACGCAGGCGAAAACGGCCCGGGACGACTGAACGGTGTGAAGATCGGCGGCATCATCAAGGTTGCGGCACTGGACGGTTCGGGTCGGTCCGATCTGTATGTCGTGTTGCAGAACGGCCGGCAGCTCATTTCCACCTTCACGGCCCAGATCATCAGCTCCGCGAACTCGCAGGGCATGGATGACTTCCAGACCGTCACGCCTGACCAGGTTGCGGGCGTCCCCGTCATACATGCGACCGACGACGGCGGGCTACCGGTCGATGACTTCCCGAGCGTTGCACCGAAGATCATTTCCGCATCCGACAACCCCGTTTCCTGCATCACCTGGGCGAAGAAGAACGGTCTCGGTAAGGATCAGGTGGATGCGACCGAGGGTCCCGCGGACTGGGCGAGCGTGCAGTTGCTCGTCGGTACCCGCTGGCCACTCAGCGATTCGCAGACTCCGGTTCCTTTGGCCACCGCCGACGGACCCGGCGGTGATCGGGTCGACAGCGTGTTCGTCCCGCCCTCCACCGGAGAATTCGTGCGTACCACCGGCATCGAACCTGGAAGCCCGGTGCGCGGCAATCTGTTCTACATCGCCGACAACGGTATTCGGTACGGCATCCCCGATCTCGATACGGCTCAGAAGCTCGGACTGGGTGTCCAACCCCATCTGGCGCCGACGGAGATCGTGAACAGGCTGGTGCCAGGACCCACTCTGTCCCAGCAAGATGCATTGAAGAGCTGGGATACGCTGCCGCCGCGCTGTGACACGCCGTGCGGTCAGGATCCGAAGAGCGGAACCTAGTTGACGCCCTTGCGCAGGATCGGCAGCAGCTTGTCGCGCAAGATCTGCTCGGAGTTGTCCGACCACTGACGTATCGCGGTGACCGCGGCCGGATCGTCGAGGACGATGACCGACGCCTTGGTCGCGGTGACGGATGAGGGCAGGTTCACCAAACCGCCGCCGCCGGCATCGGTGTCGCTCCGAACGGCAAGCAGATAGCCGGAGCTGACACTCTGCAGTGCGTTGAATTGGGTGTCCGCACCCGATGCGATGGGCCGAGGGTTCGGTTCATTTCCATTACGCAGGAAGTTGGGATTGTAGGTAAAGCCCAAGTCCTCGAGGAACTTCGATTGAGGTCCCGGTTTGAGCTGGATATCCATGTTCGCGGAATAGCCGCTGGTTCCCGAGATATCCATGATGACAATGTATTTGCCGCTGAAGGCGGGGTTCTGCGCGCGAGCGTCGGCTGTCGAGTTTCCCGTCGGGGAGGCCGTGGAGCCCTGCTGCGTCGCCCAGATACCCACACCCGCGGCCAAGGCGATAACCGTCGCGGCGACCCCGCCGATGAGCCAGGTGCGTTTGCGTGCACGGGATTTCGTGGGTGCGGCAGATGCCGGCGAGAGCGGCGAAGTGGTCGGAGCCTGCCTGTTGTGCGGCACGGTCTGCATGGACAGGCCGGATACCCCATATTCGAGAGCGGATTTCAGAGCCGTTGTGAACTCGTGGCAAGTATCGAACCGCTCCGCGGGGTTCTTCGCCAGAGCGACGGCGAGTACCTCGTCCACTGCGGTCGGCAGCGTGGAATCGATCGCGGTCGCGCGCGGGGGCGGCTCGTTGAGATGGCCCATCATCACGACCGCCGGTTGCGTTCCCGGATAAGGATTCTGACCGGTAAGCAATCGGAAGAACGAGCACGCGAGGCTGTAGATGTCGGCACGATGATCGAGCCGGTATCCGCTCAACTGCTCGGGCGAAGCGTAGGCGATCGTTGCTACGAAGCCACCGGCCTGGGTGAGCTCGCTGGCGTCCTCGGTGGACTTCGCCACGCCGAAGTCGGTCAGCAGCACCCGTTCCTCGCCGTTATCATCCATGGACAGCAGGAAATTCGCGGGTTTGATGTCCCGATGCAGTAGACCCCTGCGGTGTGCGTGGTCCAGACCCCGTCCGACCTCAGTGACGATATGGAGTGCGCGCCATGGCGTGATCGAGCGTGGATCCCGTTCGGCTGCAGCGGCCGCGTCGATGCCGTTGACGTACTGCATGGCAATCCACAGCTGACCGTTGTCCTCGCCGCGATTGTAGATCGAGACGATGTTCGGATGGTCCAGAGCCGAAGCGAGATTCGCCTCGCGCTCGAATCGCGCTCGATACTCAGCGTCCTGGCTGAACTGCGGGCTGAGCACCTTGAGTGCGTCCCAGCGCGGCAGTTCCGGATGCCTGGCCAGATACACCGTACCCATGCCGCCGGCTCCGAGTTCGCGCTCGATACGATAGCCGCGGATGATGGTGCCCGGTCCGATGTTCATCCCAAATCCTCACATGTACTGACTTTTCGCCAGCAGGGCATATTGGGCTGCGGCCCTCTGCTGCGCGTCGATTAGTTGCGGGCTGGCCACGCGGGCGACATAGCGGTCGTAGTGAAGGGTGCAGAGGTAGGCGGTGTCCGTTTCCGGGATGTCGTACTGAAAACGTAAGACTCCGACGTCATCTGTGGGCACGACAGCGCACGAGACGTCCGGGACATTGGCGGGTGCATCTACTGACTCGGTCGTGGTGCCGTTTATTCCGGACCACAACTGGGCTGCCGCTTTAGCGTCGCGCGCACGGAACAGCAGGCCGCCGTAGCTCGCCGTGGATGTGCGATCGACGCCGCTGTCATCCAGAAGGCGTTTCCAGGTCGTCTGATCATCCACGTAGTGGAGGTAGCCCCTCGACGTGCGGGTTCCTTCGCTTATCGTGTTGGGTATCGGTACGTCCCTTGGGTGCAGCGTCCGGCGCAGCATGTTGTCCGGGTCGTAGTCCAGCCGGAAGATCTCGTGCGGTGACAATGCGGGCGCTTGGTCGAGGAGGGGCAATTGTGCCGCGAAGACCTGCTCTTCGAGGCTGCGCAACCCATCAAGATCAGGTTTCGGTTGTGCCACATAGACATTCACTACGTATTGTCCGTGTGCCAGTGTGGCTGCCATCGACGGAACGCCGGGCCGCCAATGGGCCTTCGCGTTCGGTTGTTTATCGAGATTGACACGGACGTTCTGATCAGCAGCTACCGCGAAGTCGGCGGCCTCCATTTGATCGGCGGCGGATTGTGCTCGCGGCTGATCTGGAAATTGCAGCACGGTTACGTTGAAAGCAGTTGCTCCGGGGTCGGTTTCGGCACCGTCGAACGGGTTGAAGTTGCCGGATCTATCGCGGACGGTCGACTTGGGCAGCTCTCGGGTGCTCGAGGCGGAGGAAAAGCCGAACATCATGCCGTTGCTGTCCAACACTGGTCGAACTGCACCGGCCAGCACCTTGGAAAACTCTGCGTTCCTCGAGTCCAGCCAGCTCGCAAGAACATTGTGGCTGAACTTCGGATCGACATCAGCGCCGATGACTACATTGTCGGCGAGTCGTGTCAGCGCCAGGACCTTGCCGGTGGAACCGTCATGCTGGTAGGTCTCCCGGAGATCGAACGGATCCGTCGGGTAGTTGCCAACGGCGAGTTTTCGCAGATCGGCTTCACCCGCGGACGGGCCACCGGTTGGGCCTCCACATCCGGCAACAGGGGCCACGACCAGGAGAACGGTGAGTGAGCCGAGAACCGTTCTGCGTACTGAGCGGCGAGTATCGAACCTCATCACAAGCCCCCTATTTGTTGTTCGCGAGGATGGCGTATTGCGCGGAGATCCGTTGATACGCGTCCTGTAGTTGTTGAGACCACACCGTTGCGGCGTAGCGGCCGAATGCCACGTAGCAGTGGAAGGGCGCCGCGTGAGGGTCCGGGCCGTGAGACTTTTCGCAACGAGCGATCGGGAGTTCGGCGGGTGGATCGATCGGATGTTGGGTCCGAGTAACGGATACGTTGTCGAGAAAGGCCTGGGCCGAGGCGGAATCCCTGGCTCGAACCAGGAATCCTGCGCCATCACTGACGCGGTCCACACCTGTCTGGTCGAAAACGGTGCGGTAATAGGTCAGGTTCTCCACCATGTGTAACATGCCATGCTGGTTGAGAGTCCCCGGGAACCCTCCGGTGGTCTGGTCGCCCGTCGGTCGTTGCAGGGTCAGCCGGAGCATGCCGTCGGGATCGAGGGGAAGGCCGGTGAGCTTGTCCGGTGGCGTCGTCTGAAAGTCCTTCAAGCGGTCGGCGGTTACATCGATCGCCTTGTCGGCCAACGTCAGTGGCATCGGTTCGGGTGCGAGGCCGAATTCTTGTTCCACCGAGTAGTTCTCGGCCTGGTCGATCATGGTGAATAGTACGAATTTACCAATGGGCGTCCACGACGCGAGCCTCTGTTGTGAGGGTGCCCAAAGAATCTGGGAGGCTGGGTGTTTGGTCGACTGCACCGGGTCGACCTCTGTGCCGCTTTTCAATTTGAGCCCGCTGCGGGCGAGTGCGGTGGCTGCCGAGCCTGCATCGGCGTCGGTATCGAAAACCATCGCAGCGTTAGTGAGCGTATAGCCCAGGTCTGGATCCTGTGCGGGACGTGCACTGGTAGCGAAGCCCGCGATGAACCCCTTGGCGTCATCGGTGAAGTGATCGACATTGACATAGTCGTTGAACGAGTTCGCTTCAGTGAAGACGTTCGTGCCAGCAGTGTTGTAGATGAGCGCTGGGTCGATTTCGGAGCCGAGGGGAAAGATATTGGCGAGCCGCACAGCCTCGAGCTCGCGCCCGGTCGTCATCGGATCCGAGGTGGTCGCGTCCGTCGGTTTGGTCGCGTAGCTACCGGTGTCGAGCTTGCTCAGATCGATCGTTTGGTCCTTCGCCGCATGGGATTCGGACCCGCACCCCGCACTCGCGAGCACCGAAACCGCCAGCACTGCCGCGCCTGCCGCGCGCAGCCGGATGCGGGCCGACCGTAGTCGGCCATAGCTGTAACGCATGACGAACATCCCCCCGCCGATACCGAATTGCCTGCTATGCCTTGCTTCTGGTGTGCAGAGTGTACTGGGCGGTCGATGAAGCAGCCGCACCTGCCGATCGCCTGCGGTGCTTCTCACAGCGCCTGGCTGTTGGCGAGTACCGCATACTGTGCCGCCGCCTTCTGCTGTACGTCGATCAGCTGGTCGCTCGCGACGCGGGCGACGTAGCGGTCATAGTGCACGGTGCAGAGGTACCTGTTGTCCGTACTCCAGGAGTCGTAGTCCTCGGTATCGAAGTTCAGGTCGGACTTGGGATTCGGGTTCTGCACGCAGGCTGCGTCGGGAACACCGGCAGGCGGTTCGACCGATCCAGGGATGAGCTTGTTGATCGCAGTGGCCAGGGCGGTGGCGGCCTTGGCATCTCGGGCGCGCAAGAGCAATCCGCCGTGCTTGGCGGTGGACGTCATGTCGACGCCGTTGTCGTCCAGGAGACGCTTCACGGTCGGTTGATCCTCCACGTAGTGCAGGTAACCGCGTGGGGCATGGCTGATTTCGGAGTACGCGTCGAGGCTCAGGTACGGGTTGGGGTGCAGGGTGCGGCGCAACATGGTGTCGGGCTGGTACTGCATGCGGAAGATCTCGCGCGGTGACAGGGCCGGTGCCTGGTCGAGCAGTGGTAGCTGTGCCGCGAGGACCTGATCGGCGAGTTTCCGTAGTCCGTCGATGTCCGGGCTGGGCTGCGCGACATAGACATTCACCACGTAGGCGCCGTGCGCGAGCGTGGCCGCCATCGATGGAATGCCCGGTCGCCAGTGCGCCTTCGCATCGGGCTGCTTGTCGAGGGTGATGTGCACGTTCTGGTCGGCAGCGACCGCGAAGTCGGCCGCTTCCATCTGACCGGCGGCCGCCTGTGCCTTCTGCGGATCCGGAAATTGCAGCACAGTGACATTGAACGAGGTCGCGTTCGGGTCGCCCTGGGCGCCGGCGAAAGGGTTGAAGTTGTCGTTGTCAGGGAAACCGGCGCCCTTGACCAGCGCGTGGGTGCTCGCCGCGGCGGAATACCCGAACATCATTCCGTTGCCGTCCAATACGGGCTGCACCGCACCCGCCAATACCGCGGCGTACTTCGTCGAACCCGATGACTTCAGGTACAGCGAGAGGACATTGTGGGCGAACTTGGGATCGACGTCCGGCCCCGCGACGACATTGTCGGCCAGCCGCGCGAGGGCGCCCGCCTCGCCGTCGTCGGAACCGAAGGTGTTCTGCATCCGGACGTCGAGCGGATCGGTCGGGTAGTTACCGACGGGGAGTTTCCTGACGTCGATCTCACCAGCCGCCGGAGTTCCGGATACCGCACCACAGCCGGTGAGAGCGGCCGCGGCCAGTACGAGCGCAAGTGCGCCCAATACGGTTTTGCCGGCGGAACGCCGAGCGCCGAGACTCTTCACGATTCCCCCTACCTGCTGTTCGCGAGGATGGCGTACTGCGCGGAGATCCGCTGGTACACATCCTGTTGCTGCTGAGACCACACCGACGCGACGTACCGCCCGAAGGTCACATGACAATCGAAGGGGAACTTGTGGGTGTCGGGACCGTGATATTGGGTGCATTGAGCGCTCGGCAGCCCTGGCGGCGACGCAATCGGATGCCGGACCTGGTCGATGTAAGCCGTGTCCAGGTAGGTCCGCGCCGCCGCGGCATCGCGGGCCCGGAGCAGCTGTCCCGCACCGTAACTCACCCTGTCGATGCCTGACTTGTCGAACAGTGCGCGAGTGACGTTCGGATCGTCCTCATCATGTATCGCGCCGTGCGCGTCGAGCGTCCCGGTGAACGCATTGGCGGTCTGATCACCGTCGGGGCGAGGCAGAGTGCGCCGGAGCATGCCGTCGGGATCGATCGGCAGACCGGCGAGCTTGTCGGGTGGCGTCGCCTGGAAGGACTTCAGTCGGTCCGTAGTGACGTCGATGGCCTTGTCCGCCAATGCCAGAGGTGCAGGGTCGGCCGCGACATTCCAGTAGTTCTGCAGATAGAAACTCTCGGTCTGGTGGATCAGTGTGAAGACGATGAATCTTCCCGTGGGGTACCAGGAAGCGAGGACCTGTTCCTGTGGGGACCACACCATCTGCGCGTTCGGATGCTCACTTGACTGCAGCGGCATCGATACCGCCGGATTGGTTCCGGACTGCAGCGGGGTCAGATCGAGACCGCTGTGTGCGAGCGCGGTGGCCGCATTCGCCGCCGCGGTGTCGGTGTCGAAGATCATGACCGCATCGCCGAACGTGTAGAACCCGGAGGTCGGTGCCGTCTCCGCGGCCGTGGCGAAACCGGCGACGAAACCCGTTGCGTCGGTGTCGAAGTGATCGATATTGAGATAGCCGCCGTACGATTCGCCGGTCAGGAGCACGTGGGTGCCGTACGAATTGATTGTCAGCTTCGGGTCGATCTCCACGGGTAGCGGCATGATGTCGCCCAACCGCAGCGCCTCGGTCGTGCGCGCCATGACCGCCGCATCCTTGGGGACGAAGTCCTGCGGTTTGGTCTGGTAGTTGCCGGTATCCAGCTTGGTCAAGTCGACCGGCTGGTCACCGGCCGAATGGGAATCGGATCCGCAGCCGGTCGCGGCCAAGGCCGAGAACAGCAAAATGGCCGCGGCTGCTGCGCGCAGCCCGGAGCGGGCCGATGGTAATCGGCCTGTGTGGTGACGCATATGTGCGGATCCCCCCTTGTAAATCAATAAATCAGCGCCGGGCCGTGGCCCCGCTCAGGTAGTGCTGCTCGGCCGGTGTGGTGACCAGCTGGGCGGTGGTGGTGGTCGCGGGGGTGTGCACGGTGACGGTGTGCGGAGCGTTCGGATGCTGGACGATGGTGACGTCGGCATCGGGCTCGTAGTCGGGGGAGAGGGCCTCGTGCACCGTGACGACGGTGGCCGAACCGGGGGGAGCGCTGGCCGGGACGCCGTCGAAGACGATGACGGTGGCGGCCGGATGCGGGAGGCGGCCGGTCACCGTGGTGCCGCGGGAACTGTGCGTCACGGAGGAGGCCAGTGAAAGCGCGTGCGGGGCGGCGACATTCGTCACCATGCCTTGCCAGGCGCCGGGCCGGGCGGTATGCACGACCGCGCCCGCGCCGAGGGCGATGGCGCGCAGGATGACCTGTTGCACCAGTTCGAGATCGGCGATGATGTCGATGCGCCGCGAGCCGACACCGATGAGCGGCACCGCGATACCGCTGCCGGTGGCATCCGCGCCGATGAGCTGACCGCAACCCGCGGTGGGCATGGCGATATCGGTGAGCACGTCCACCGGGCCGCGATAGCCGCTGGGCCGAATCTCCTGCGCGCCGTACACCAGAATGTCCATGAGCGCCCACATCTGGCGGCGCGGCAGCTCCTTGAGACCCGCCACGGGCGGCTCGCCGAGCTCATACGGAGTGTCGTAGCGGACCCGGGCATCCACCTCGATGATGCCCGCGGGCTGCCCCGGCTTCGCACCCGGTTCCGCGACCGGCTGCAGCCGTACGGTCACCGTGGTGGCGAGACTGCGCACCGCCCAGATCTTCGCCAGGCCATCGGAATTGAACAGCTGTGGGTCGATCTGGTAGCTCGTCAGGTGAATCCCGTTGTGCTCCAGGTTGTCCGGGTGCTCGGTGAGCTCGCCCACCGGAATACCGCGGGTGAGCTCACGCAGCGCGGCCGTCATCTCCGACGTGGTGAGCACCGACGCCGTAATGCCGTGCCCCGCCAGCCGATTGGCGACGCGACGGGTGGCGACCAGCGCCGAGCGCAGCGCGCCCTCCGGACCGCCGCCGCGATTGTCGACCGCCTTCGCATTGTCGAGCGGGTTCAATCGCAGGATCAGCCACATGGTGCGATGCGCGATGGCCGGCAGCGGGCCGAGGATCTCGTTGTAGAGGCGGCCCAGCGGCGCGATGCTGGCGGCGTAGCCGGAGATCACGGCCTCGGTGCTGGCCGTGCGGGTGCCGCTGCTGATCACGTCCGCCGAATGCAGTTCGACATCGTATTGCCGCAGGCAGGCGGCGATCTCGTCGAGCGGCAGCAGCTGGTCGGTGCTCAGCGAGCCGCGGCGCAGTAGGGTCAGCGTGTCCGGCGGCGGGTCGATGCGCAGCATGGTGGTCAGCAGCGTGCCGTCCCAGCGCAATCCACAGCTGCCGCCGTCCGGCATCGGCACGTCGACCACGGCGTTCTCGTCGAAAGTCTTGCGCCGGGCCTGCTTCCAGCGATACGCCACCCAGCGGCCGATGCGCAGTCCCACCGGAACGCGGCCGATCGGGGCCAAGCCGATGAGCACCGGCACCAGCCCGGCCACCAGCGCCGCCCACCACTGCGTGTGCAGGCCGACCGCCACCAGCGAAGCCGCCACACCGACCAGCGCCACCGGAACCACCAGCCGCAGCGGCAGATTCCGGAGCAGCCAGAGATCATCCGCGCGTAGCTCGATGCCCGCAGCCGGCTCGGCAGGGGGCAAATCGGCGGTGTGCGCACCGGCGGCGCGATGCGCACCCGACTCCCGGCGGACGGCTTCCATCGGCTGTGCAAGCGATTCCGGCGGCGCGGGACGCGGCGGCGCGAGCGTCACACCACCCTGGTCGTCCGGGCGCGAGTGCTCAGCACCACGCGAGAAGTCGGGCTGCCCGCCTTGCGGGAAACCACGCGGCCCCTCGTGCGGGAAGCCCTGTGGCCCGTCCGGCCGATAACCGCGCTGCCCCTCGTCCGGGAAGCCGTGCTGCCCACCCTGCGGGTAACCGCGTTGCCCGTCCTCCGGAAAGCCGTGCTGCCCACCACCTTGCGCGTAACCACGCTGCCGGTCCTCCGGGAAGCCCTGTGGCCTGTCGCCCGGGACACCGTGCTGCCCACCACCTTGCGGGAAGCCGTGCCGCCCACCCTGCGGACGGCCCGGGCCCCCGGCATAGGGATCCGCACCATTTCCGCCCGGCCTGTTGTCGCCGGCTCCACCCCGCGGAAAGTCGTTCACAGTTCAGTAGCCTCTCAGCCGGCGGCCGACGACAGGCCCAGGGAAGTGAGCAGGCTGCTCAGCGCGGCCTTCATATCGGGGCCCTCGATCCGCATGAGTACCGACTCGTCCACTGCGCTCAGATCGATGGATTCATCATTGGCCAGCCGGAATTCCCGCTCTTCCTCGGCGGCCTCGATCAGGTTGCGGATGAAGCGGCCGTTGCCGGCCAGGTCGACGCCGCGGCGCGGCTGCCCGCTCTGGTCGGTGCTCTCCAGCTCGTACAGTCGCGAGCACGTCTCGACCAGCGCTGCCAGCGCGCCCTCGGACAGCTCCGAATCCCGCTTGGTGGCAACCACCTTGCCGATCTGACCGAGTTCTTCGGCGGTGTACGAAGGGAACTGCAGCCGCTTGGCGAAACGCGAGGACAGACCGTCATTGGCGGCCAGGAAGCGGTCGATCTCACCGTCGTAACCGGCGATGATCACGACCAGGCGATCGCGGTCGTTCTCCATGCGGGCCAGCAGGGTGTCCACGGCCTCGCGGCCGAAGGCATCGCCACCCGAAAGACCGGTCTGGATCAGCGTGTACGCCTCATCGATGAACAGCACACCATCCATGGCGGTATCGATCAGCGCCTCGGTCTTGATGGCCGTCGACCCCAGATGCTGGCCGACGAAATCCGAGCGCTTCGCCTCGACCACCTTGTCGGTCTTGAGAATGCCCAGACCGCAATAGATCTTGGCGACCACCCGCGCGATGGTGGTCTTACCGGTTCCGGGCGGACCCGTGAACGCCAGGTGCTGACCGCGCGCGGAACTGGAAAGTCCCTTCTCCGCCCGGATCTTCGCCAGCTGCGCACTCGACTGCAGCTTCGCCACCTGGGTCTTCACCGCCGTCAAGCCGATCTGCTTGTCCAGCTCGGCGCGCGCCTGCGCGAGCACCTCTTTGGCGCGGTCCTCGTGCTCGGCGGCCTGCTTCTCCTCCAGCGAGGGCGCGGACGCCGGATCCCACTTGTCGGTGCGGGCCTCGATCACCTCTTTGGAAGTGAGCGTGATCCGGTAGGTGCGGTCGCGCATGGCCGCGGTGTTGGCGTCGAAATTGGGCGCCTGCGAATACACGTTCTCGAAGAGCGCCTGCGCCTCCTCGGCCTGGCCGTTCTCGCGCAGGCACAGACCGCGGCAGAACATGGCCGCGGTGCGCGCCGCCGGAATCGGGCCCGCCTCGGCCGCTTCCATGCGGCGGATCGCCTCACCGAACAGACCCAGCTGCGCACAAGATGTGCCGACCATCACATGCGCACCTGCGGCGAGATAGGGGTCTTCCCACTCCGCGGAGCCCGCCAGCACGGTCATCACATCCGGCCAGCGCTGGGTGTTGTAGTGCAGGATGCCGCGCACGTACTTGATGATGCGGCCGTCGATTTCGAAATCCGGATCCGAAGCCCGCGCCCGGCGGTGCTTTTCGAGCTCGTCGAGGACGTGCTCGGCATCGTCGTAGTGCTTCTCGGCGATCAGATGCGCGGCCCACGCCAGGTGAATCTCGGTGAAACTCGCCAGCGGATAGTCGATGTACAGACCCGGCAGGAAACGTCCAGCAAGCATCCGCGAAGACAGCCCCAACCGGCGCTGTTCCCGCCCCAGCGAGACCGTGCTGCACTTGTAGAGGTTGGACAGAACATCCGTGGTGACCTCACCGGCGGCGGCCCGGCCGAGCCAGGCGTCGGCCATGGTCGGGTCCCACTCGGTGGCGCGCTGAAAGGCGAGTTTCGCGTAGTCGAGGTCCCGGTTCGATTCCTGGCCCTCGATGCTCAACCCCAGTGACAGCACTCCGGCATCGAAGGCGCGTTGTGCCTGGCGAGTGTCGATCATCCTAGTCGAACCCCGAATTCGTCGAACCTGGCTGGTCTTTCGTTCACAATCCCCACCCACACCGGTGTGATCGCACAGCTGCGGACAGTCGGATACATTATGGTTAACCGCCCTGGGCGGGCAACTGTTGAGAGCTACAGGGGAGCAGTTCAGCAAGTGACAGCACAGTCGATCAGCGGCTCGCGGGCCGCTGAGCCCGAGTTGTGCCGAGTGTCCGTCATCGGGGGGAATACCCAGCTCGACGTCGGGCTGCCGGCCAACGTGCCGATCGCCGCGTTCATCGGTGATCTGGTGCGTCTCATCGAATCCCGCAACCCGGATCCCATAGGCGGCGAGGAGGGCGGAACGCCACTCCAGTCGCAGCATTGGACACTGGCCAAATTGGGACGCGACATGATCGCGCCCAGCCAGACCCTCAATGACGCCGAGATCTACGACGGCGAATTGCTGGTGCTGCGATCGGTTTCCGCCAAGGAAGCCCCGGCCCTCTTCGACGACGTCATCGACGCCGTCTCCCGGCTCACCGCCGAAGAGTTCCGCAGCTGGTCGGCGAGCGCCGCCCGCTGGACCGGACTGGTGGCCGGCGTGGTCGCCGTCGTCTTCGCGGTACTGCTGGGCCTGCTCTCCCGGTCCGGCGGAGACAAATACGTGGCGCCGCCGCTACTGCTGGCCGGCGCGCTCGCCGCACTGGTCGCCGCCGCCATCGCCATGCGCAAATACGCGGACGAACTCACCGCGACCGTACTGACCCTGTGCATGCTGCTGCTCACCTTCGGCGGCGCGGCACTCGCCGTGCCCGGATCACTGGGCAGCCCGCACCTCATGCTCGGCGCCGCCGCGACCCTGCTGCTCGCGGTGGTCGGATATCGCATCATCGGCGCCGGCGCCGCGGTGATCTCCGCCATCGTCACCGTCGTACTGCTATCCGGCGTCGGCGCGGCCGTCCGCATGATCTGGGACGCCGGACTGCCGAAAGTGGCTGCCGGAGTAATGGTCGCCTCGATCATCGTGCTCTCCATGGTGCCGCGGCTCGCCGCCATGCTGGCCCGGCTGCCGGTGCCGCCGGTACCCACCGCCGGTGAGGCCATCGACCCGGCCGACCACGAACCCCGGCCCACCATCGAAGGCATCGGCGCCATCGGCGCGACCGTACTGCCGTCCGCGCACGGACTCGGGCAGCGCGCCCGCACGGCCAATCAATTCCAGGCCGGCATCGTGTTCGGCAGTGCCATCGGGGCCGCTGTCGGCGCGATCGGCGCGGCGGACCCGCTGCACTCGCATCGCTGGCAGGGCATCGCGCTCGCGGTCGTGATCTCCATCATCCTGTGCCTGCGCGGACGCTCGTTCGCCGATCTCACCCAGGCCGCCACGCTGATCGTCAGCGGCTGCGTCACTTTCGTCGCGCTCGCGGTACTGCTCGCACTCGGCGATGACGGCATGCTGCTGGTCTCGGCCGGCATGCTGCTCGCATTCGCGGTGGGCGCCATCGGATTCGGCGTGATCGGACCACACATCCAGGCCACCCCGGTGACCCGGCGCTTCAACGAGATCTTCGAATACGGCCTCATCGTGTCGATCATCCCGCTGGTGCTGTGGATCATGGACGTCTACTCGACGGCCCGGAACATATGAGCGCGCGTCCCGGAAACTGGGCGCGAACACTGTGTGCGGCAGCGGTACTCGGTGGGGCACTGCTGGGTCCGCAGGCCACCGCGGACGCCCGGCCGATGGCGACCGTCATCAAGCCCGACCCGGATTACAAGCATCTCGGGGACGCCCAGGCCATCGCCGGTAAACCCGCACCGCTGGGCCCCACCGACAAGAAGATCGAATGCGGCAGCACGTGGTTCCTGAAGAACAATGTGGTGCCGCGCGATCCGGCCATGGCACAGAAGGTCCTCGATCTGCCCGCGGTCTGGCAGGCCAACCCGCTGCCCAACAACAAGGGTGCGGGGCAGAAGATCGCGGTCATCGACACCGGCGTGGGCCTCAATCCCCGGCTCGACATCCAGCCCGGCGGCGACTTCGTCTCCGGCAGTGACGGAACCGAGGACTGCGACGGCCACGGCACCGCCGTCGCCGGCATCATCGCCGCCAAACCGAGCCCCGACGACGGACTGGTGGGCGTCGCGCCGGACGCGCAGATCCTGGCCATTCGCCAGTTCAGCGATCACTACCAGGCCAAGGACCAGAACGGCGACAAGCCGCCGGGCAGCATGAGCCAGCAGGGCTACGGCCCCAGCCTGACCCTCGCCGCGGCCGTGGTGCGCGCGACCGATATGGGCGCCCAGACCATCAATATCTCCGAAGCGGCCTGCACCGAAGTAGATTCCGGCAGCGGGACCGGAGACGACGCGCTCGGCGACGCCGTGCGCTACGCCTTCGACCACAATGTGGTCGTGGTCGTCGCCGCGGGCAACCTGGACCAGAGTACGGGCTGCGGCACCCAGAACGGTTCGTACAGCAATGTGAAGGCCAGCTGGGAGAACGTGAAAACGATCTCCAGCCCGGCCTGGTTCAGCAAATACGTGCTGTCCGTGGGCTGGATCGACCCCTACGGCAACCCGTCCGGCAATTCGCTCTACGGCCCGTGGGTGGGCGTCGCGGCCATCGGCCAGGACCTCGTCTCCCTCGACGTCAACAAGCCTGGCGGGCTGATCAACGCCACCGGGGTCGACAAAGAGGGAAAACCGATCGGCCTCAACGGAACCAGCTTCGCGGCGCCCCAGGTCGCCGGACTGGCAGCCCTGTTGCGGGCGAAGAATCCGGACTGGTCCGCGCGCCAGATCATGAACCAGATCATCCTCACCGCGCATCAGCCCGGTACCGGGCGTGACGACCGCATCGGCGCGGGCCTGATCGATCCGGTCGCCGCGCTGACCGCACAGCTGCCTGCCGACACGCTCAACGCGGAAAGCCCCGAGCTGCCGATCCATGTCGGTGCCGATAAGCCGGCTGCCTTTCCCCTGCCCGAAAAGCCCGCAGGCCCACCGCGATTCCCGCGACTGATCGCCACCGTCGGCACCCTCGTCTGTCTGTCCGCGCTGGGAATCGGTCTCGCGATATCGATTCCGTTCCGGCGTCGCCGCCGCGACGACGACCTGCCCGACCTCGATTCCTGACAACCCGGAGAGATACCCATGGCTACCGAAGGTTTCGTGCGTCGGCCCCGTATCGCCCCGCCACGCGCCCCCGGCGGTGAGATGGCGCTGACCGCACCGCCGGAAATCCCGCGCGCGGTCTCCGCGCCGCTCATGCAGAAGCTCATGCCGGTCGTGATGATCGTCGCCATGATCGGCATGATGGCGATGATGGCCATGATGGGCCGGTCCATACTGACCAACCCGTACATGATGATGATGCCGCTGATGATGCTCATGGGCATGGGCGGCATGCTGATGGGCCAGCGCGGCGGCGGCAAGAGCTCCGCCGAGCTCAACGAGGAACGCAAGGACTACTTCCGCTACCTCGACCAGACCCGCCGCGAGGTCCGGCGCATCGGGCAGAAGCAGCTGGAAGCGCTGGTCTGGAGCCACCCGGAACCGTCCGATCTGCCGTCCATCGTCGGCAGCCGGCGCATGTGGGAACGCCGCCCCAACGACCCCGACTTCGGGCACGTCCGCGTCGGTATCGGCACGCACCGGCTCGCCGCCAAGCTGGCGCGGCCGGAAACCGGGCCGCTGGAAGACCTGGAACCGGTGTCCACGGTGGCGTTGCGCCGTTTCGTGCGAACACATTCCGTGGTCCACCACCTGCCGACCGCGGTGTCGCTGCGCGCCTTCCCGGCCATCAATGTCGAGGGACCGGCCGCCGACGCACACGGACTGGTGCGGTCGATGCTGATGGAACTCACGGCGTTCCACGGACCCGACTATGTCGGGGTCGCCATCGTCACCGCCGAACCTGACCGCGAAGCCTGGGCTTGGGCGAAATGGCTGCCGCACGTACAGCATCCGAGCCAGCGCGACGGCATGGGCGCGGCTCGCATGATCTACCGCTCGCTGGGCGAGCTGGAGACCGCGCTCTCCGACGACCTGCTCGAGCGCGGGCGGTTCATGCGCAATCCGCAACCGACACAGGGGCGTCAGCACCTGGTCGTCATCATCGACGACGGATACGTCAGCGGCAGTGAGCGTTTGATCAGCGAATCCGGTCTGGACGCGGTCACCGTCATCGACCTCAGCGCCGCCGAGAACAGCCTCGCCGCCAGGCGCGGGCTGCAGCTGGTCGCCGCCGCCGGCGAGGTGTTCGCCAAGAGCGCGGCGGGCGCCGAGAAATTCGCCGATGCCGACCAGGTGATGCTCGCCGAGGCGGAAGCGTTCTCGCGCAGTCTCGCCCGCTACCGGATCGCCACCGCGGCGCAGATCGTCAGCCTCGGCGACAACACCACGGTGAGCGACCCGGGCCTGATGAACCTGCTCAAGATTCCGGACGCGGCGCAGATCGACCCCGCCAAGGTGTGGCGGCCGCGCGCCGGACGCGAACGCCTGCGCGTGCCGATCGGCATCACCCCCGACGGCACGCCCGTCGAGATCGACATCAAGGAATCCGCCGAGAACGGCATGGGCCCGCACGGCCTCTGCATCGGCGCCACCGGCTCCGGCAAGTCGGAATTCCTGCGCACACTGATCCTTTCGATGGTCACCACGCACTCGCCCGACCAGCTCAACCTGGTCCTGGTCGACTTCAAGGGTGGCGCCACCTTCCTCGGTATGGACCCGCTGCCGCACGTCGCGGCGGTCATCACCAACCTCGAGGAAGAGCTCTCGCTCGTCGACCGTATGCGCGACGCGCTCGCCGGTGAGATGAACCGGCGGCAGGAACTGCTGCGCTCGGCCGGCAACTTCGCCAATGTCGTGGAGTACGAGAAGGCCCGTGCGGCCGGTGTGCCACTGGATCCGCTGCCGGCGCTGTTCGTCGTCATCGACGAGTTCTCCGAATTGCTCTCGCAGAAGCCGGATTTCGCGGACCTGTTCGTCATGATCGGCCGCCTCGGCCGGTCGCTGCACGTGCACCTGCTGCTCGCCTCGCAGCGCCTGGAAGAGAACAAGATGCGCGGCCTGGACGCGCACCTGTCCTACCGGATCGGCCTGCGTACGTTCTCCGCCAACGAATCCCGCGCCGTACTGGGTATCACCGACGCGTACCACCTGCCCGGCATCCCCGGCTCCGGCTACCTGAAGAGTGACGCGTCGGATCCATTGCGGTTCAACGCGACCTACGTCT
Source organism: Nocardia sp. NPDC020380 (assembly GCF_044386975.1). Lineage (NCBI taxonomy): Bacteria > Bacillati > Actinomycetota > Actinomycetes > Mycobacteriales > Nocardiaceae > Nocardia > Nocardia sp. NPDC020380. The sequence continues at coordinate 331,211 of NZ_JBIRVQ010000006.1, forward strand.
CCGGCTCCTATGTGGCCCCGCGCACCGTCCGGCAGAGCGCCGACGGGCGCTCCGTGGCCGAAGCGCCGCCGCGCGAATTCACCGCCGCGCCAGTGGAAATGCTGGAGCTTCCCGAAGCGGCGAACCCGCTGGATCCACTGGATCTGCTGCCGCCGCCCCCGCCCGCCGACGAAGGCGTCCCCGACAGCCTGCTCCAGGTGGTCGTGAAACGCCTGACCGGACACGGCCGCCCGGCCCACGAGGTCTGGCTGCCGCCGCTCGAGGAATCGCCCACCGTCGACATGCTGCTGCCGGATCCGGACTGGCGTTCGCCGGTCAACCGGCACGGGCAGCTGTGGATGCCGATCGGCATCATCGACAAGCCCTACGAGCAGCGCCGCGATGTGCTCACCATCAATCTCGCGGGCGCGCAAGGCAATGTGGCCGTGGTCGGCGGTCCGCAGTCCGGTAAGTCCACCGCGCTGCGCACCATCATCATGGCCGCGGCGGCCACCCACACGCCCGAGCAGGTGCAGTTCTACTGCCTCGACTTCGGTGGTGGCTCCATGGCCGGCCTGGTCGGCCTGCCGCACGTCGGTTCGGTGGCGAGCAAGCTCGACGTCGACCGGGTGCGCCGCACCGTCGCCGAACTCGCCACCCTGCTGCGGGAACGCGAGGAGCGCTTCGCCCAGCAGGGCATCGAATCCATGGCCGAGTTCCGGCGGCGCAAGCACGCCGCGCTGGCCGCCGGGCAGGCCGACGATCCGGTGCTCGCCGACCGCTTCGGCGACGTGTTCCTGGTCATCGACAACTGGCAGGTCGTCCGCGAGGAATTCGACTCGCTGGAGCCGACCGTCGGACAGCTTGCCGCCCAGGGTCTTTCGTACGGGATCCACGTGGTGCTGGGCTGCAACCGCTGGGGTGAGCTGCGCGCGTCGATCAAGGACATGATCGGCACCCGCATCGAGCTGCGCCTCGGTGACCCCTCCGACTCCGAGATGGGCCGCCGCGTCGCCGTCAACGTCCCGCTCAACCGCCCGGGCCGCGGTCTCACCGTGGACCAGCTGCACATGCTCATCGCCATGCCGCGCCTGGACTCCGACACCGACGCCCAGAACCTGGCCACCGGCGTGGCCGCGGCGCGCACCGAGATGCAGGCCCTCTACGGCAACCGCCGGGCGCCCGAGGTCCGCACCCTGCCCGCCACCCTGCCGCGCGAGCAGGTGCTGGAACTGGCTCGCCGCCACGGCATTCAGCAGAGCCCCACCAAGGTGGTCGTCGGCATCGGCGAATCCGAACTGCAGCCGATCGTGCTGGACTTCGGCACCGACCCGCACTTCATGGTGTTCTCCGAGGTCGAGTCCGGCAAGACGACGGTGCTGCGCAACATCATTCGCGGCCTCGCCGAGAGCTCCAATGCCGACCAGGCCCGCGTCATCCTCATCGACTACCGCCGCAGCCTGCTGGGCGTCCTGGAAGGCGACCAGCTCGCCGGCTACTCGACGTCCTCGCAGACCTGTGGCGGCATGGTCAAGGAGGTCGTCAACTACCTGGCCAAGCGCATCCCCGGGTCCGACATCACGCCGCAGCAGCTGCGCGATCGGGACTGGTGGTCGGGTCCGGAGATCTATGTCGTCGTCGACGACTACGACATGGTCGTCGCCGGCGGAAACCCGTTGGGGCCCTTGGTGGAACTGCTCCCGCAGGCCCGCGACATCGGCCTGCACGTGGTCATCTCCCGCAATATGGGCGGCATCTCCCGGGCCCTCTACGACCAGGTGCTCGGCTCGATGAAGAACCTGTCCGTCCCCGCGCTGCTGATGAGCGGCTCCCGGGACGAGGGCAAGGTCATCGGCGATATCCGCCCGATGCGCCTGCCCCCGGGCCGCGGCATCCTCTGGTCCCGCGGCAGCGACGACGAGATGATCCAGATCGCCGACGTTCCCGCGCTGTAGCGGAGCGCACCGGGATGTCGGTCAGCCGACGACATCCCGGTGCGTGGTCAGGGCGGACGGCAATTGCGCTCGGCGAGCATGCAATTGGATGAGGCCCTGGTAAGCGGTGGGGAGAATCGTGGCGGGCTGGGGCAGCCAGCTGGCGGTGCGACGCTCGAACAGGGCCCTGGAGGGCCCCGTGGCCTCCGGACCCGCGATACGGGCCAGGGTGAAGCCGTTGCGGAGGTAGTAGTCGTGCAGGCCCTCGTTGGTGGTCCAGGCGTCGAGGCGGACCCAGCCGCGATGCGCGGTGCGGGCCAGGTGGGCCGCGTGCGCCAGTAGCGCCTCGCCGATGTGGTTCCCGGCGAAGCGGAGGTCCACGATCATGTAGTGGACGATCACCGCGTCGGCGAGTTCACCGGGGGACCAGAGACCTTCGTCCGCGCGATTGTTCACCGTGATGGTGCCCGCGGATTCGCCGTCGATCTCCGCTATCCAGGTTTCGCCGGCGCGCACGGCCCGGGCCACGGACCGGGCGAAGAGCTCGATGGGGAGTCCACGTCCGGCCCGGGTCCATTGATCACTGCCGCGAGCCGCCAGCCAATTGGTGCGTTGCAACCGCAATCGAGTGACGGTTCCTAGATCGCTTATGTCGGCGCGGCGCAGGTGCGGGTTCATGGTGAGCCGGGTAAAAGGGAATTACCGAATGAATGGGAATTGCCGGGCGGACACGGCGCGCCCAGGGTTTTACGAATAATGTCCGTTCCATCGTCATCGCCCAATTCATAAGCCAGTCGGTTGCGGGCTGCGGTGGAACGGTGCCGTGTCACTCTGGTGATGCGCTCGTGATTTGCTCCGATACGTAAATGATCGAGGAGAACGGTGCCCGCGCCGATGCCGAGCACGGCCGCTTCTTCCGCCGTCGCGGGCCGCGCGACAATGGTGTCGCGATGCGCCGTCTCGGCGAAACCCCGGTCCGAGAGCCGGCGCGTGGTGCCCTCCGGAATATCGTGCGGACAGTCGATTCCGGTGGCCTCGGCCAGATCTCGCGGATAGAAGCTCACCTCCCACGACCAGGGCTCGTTGTCCAGATACTGCATGACCGTGCGGGAAACCACCCATGCGTCCTGGTCGACGCCCAGCCAGTGCGCGACCTCCGAACTGGCCGGTTCCATTCGCGCACTGAACTGTTTGGACGGCTCCCGGCCGGCGGTCCGGGCGATCTCGACGAAGATGTCGTGCGCCGCCCGCGGCCGGTCCGGGCGAATATGGTTGGTGACAACGGATTCCAGGACTTCCTGACTGCGCACAATCGTGCCGCGGGAAGTCGCTGTGTAGACCAGATTTTCGGCGACCAGGAGCTGAATGGCATTGCGGGCCGTCGTGATCGAGACCTGCATCTGAATGGCCAGCTCATTGTGACTCGGTAGTCGATCGCCCGGTTCCCACTTGCCGGCGCGGATCTCCTCGCGGAGGAGGTCTGCGATCCGTTGATATCTCGGACCGTCCGCCATCTCGCTCCTCGGTTGTTGCTTCAAGGCACCGAAGTCTACTCCGGCTGTCCTACTGCCGTGTAAGGCTTGACATACGCATTCCGAGGTTTATTGTAATGAACGTCCTGAATGCGGTGTTGTTATACGTCGATGAACGCGAGGCAACGTGGCAGGTTCGGAGACATCAAACACGGTCGTTGTGGCATTGCCCGACGTGTCCCCTGAGTATGCGGTCATGGAGGCACAGCCGTTCGCGGCGGGCCTCTTACCCACTTCCGACCTACTCTTGCGCGCTTGTCGCGGACACCGGGTGATCGGCGGACCTCTGCTGTGGTTCGCCAGCGATCTAGCGGTGTTGCACGAGCGCAGAGTGGTCGGCCGGGGCGGCGTCGGGCCGGAGACGGATCCCACCTCGATCATCGAAAACAAGCGCCGCCGAATCGAATTGGTCATGGCCATTGACGACTGGATCGTGCGCTCCGTGCCCCAGCACCGGCTGGGCGCCACGCTGCACACCGAAACCGTCGGGTCGGTCATCGACCGATTGGCCGAGGCCTCGGTGCGCGCCCATCACGCGTTGATGACCCTTGACGCGAATGATGAAGTGCTACACGGCGCTTGGCACCATTTGGCCGAATTGTCGGACGCCTACGACGATCTCGTGCGCGACGTGCTCGCGGGACGCCGGCGGCTCCCCGCCTGGTAGCCGAAACCCCAATGTGCGGTCCGGGCGCAAGGGCGGCCCGGACCGCCATTCGTCATGGCCTCGGCATCCGCGAAATCACGTCGGCCAGTACCTTTTCCGCCTTGTCACACGCGCCCGGCGTCAGGCCGCGATTGTGGGCGACCACCGCGACCTGCTCGGCGCGGTCGTCGGTGGTCGGGCGCACGACGTAGGTGACCTCGCAGTGCGGGCTGTCCGGGGGGCTCAACGTGTAGGCGGTCAAGGAGCCGACCGGTACGGCGGTCGGGTGATCCGCCGACTTGTCCACGCGCTCGGCTTCGAAGAGGGCCACCTCGATCGAGGCGTCCGCACCGTCGACCGTGCAGGTGTGCGGAGTCGACGTGCGCAGGCCCGGATCGCCGGAGACCGCCTTGGCGGAGGTCGGGTCCAGGACCGTGCAGGGATCCAGGCGCAGTATCGAGCCGGCGGGCGGGTTCGACTGCGGGACAGCGTGTGCCAGCTGCTCACCGATCAGGGTCAGGGCCTGTTCGGCGATCGGGCAGGCATCGCCGTTGTCGATTCCCGCCGACAGCTGGAGGGTCACCGGGTCATCGCTCTGGGTGGTCACCGCGCGGGCACAGGTGGGGGAGGGGCCGGCGGCGCCGACGATCGGGGCCCAGGCCACGGTCTTGCCCGTCGGGGTCGAATTCGACGGCGGCACACCGACCGACAAGGAGAACGACGCGGCCGGTTTGCCGGAATCGGCGAAGGTACCGCTGCAACCGAAGCCCTCCGGTTGCAGCGGATCGGCGGCGGTGCCGAGCTTGCCCGACAGGGACAGGTCGAGGAGCTTGCAGGCATCCAGCAGGCGCAGATCCGAGGCGCCCTGCGCGAGTGCGGGATCGGCCACCGGCTGCGCCGCCTGCGCGGGCCGGCCCGAATCGTCCGTCCAGCGGGTCACGCCGAACACGGCCGCGCCGACCGCCACCACGGCCACCGCGCCCAGGCCCGCCCAGCGCAGCATGCGGCGGCGGCGAGTCTCGATGTGCTCCAGCTGATCCCGGTAGGAGCTCTCGCGCTCGGTGGTCTGCACCCACCATTCGGCGTCGGTGCGGTGGGCGACGATGAAGTCCTGCACCTCCTGCGACCAGATCGGCTCGGCGGGGATACGGGCGGCCGCCTTCACGAGCTGGTCGGCGGTCGGGCGCTCCGCCGGGTCCTTGGTCATGCAGGAATCGACCAGGTCGCGCAGGCCCTGCGGGACACGGGCGGTCAGCGGCGTCGTGTGCGCGACGCTGTAGAGGATCTGCTGGGTGGACTTGCCGGCGAAGGGGCTCTCACCGGTCGAGGCCATGGTGAGGATCGAGCCGACCGAGAAGACATCCGCCGCGGAGGTCGGGCCGCGGCCCTCGGCCTGCTCCGGGGATGTATAGGCGGGTGAACCGATTACCGCGCCCGCGGACGTCGCCGGGGCGTCACCGTCCAGGGCGCGCGCGATCCCGAAACCGACCACGCGCGGACCCTCCGGGGTCAGCAGCACACTGCTCGGGCCGAGATCACGATGCACCAGACCGGCGCGATGGATCTCCGCCAGGGCGGCGGCGAGGCCGGTCGCCAGCAGGCGCAGGCCACCCAGATCCAGCGGACCGCATTCCGCGATCACCGTGCCCAGATCCGGGCCGGAAATGTATTCCGTGGCCAGCCACGGGCTTTCGGTCTCGGTATCGCTGTCGACCACCGTGGCCGTATAGGCGCCCGTCAGCTGCCGGCCCGCGTCGATCTCCCGCTGGAAGCGCTCCCGGAACTCCGGGGAGCCGGCCAGATGCCGATGAATCTGGGTGACCGACACCAGCTTCCCGGCCGGCGAACGACCGAGTAGCACCTGACCCATCTCGCCGCGGCCCATCACCGTGATCATGCGATTGCGGCCGAGCCACTTCGGGTCCTGCGGCGCCAGCGCCTTCATGCCGTACCTTTCACCAAATAGTCACTGCCGCCACGGATCTCGTCCGTCGAACGGTTCACCGGCGATCCGCCAGCACCGCGGACTCCGCCGCGGCCAGCTGCCGGACATCGGACTCCGTATCGCTGTACACCCGCGCCACGAATTCGCCGTGCGTCACGAAACAGCGGTAGCGGTAGGGGGTCAGCTGGGTGGGAACCTGCTGGGTCGCCTGCGCACACGCGGTCGCACCCGAAACACCGGACAGGGGTGCGTAATTCGCATCCGAACCCCGGCTCGTCAGATAGGCGGTGAAATCGTGGGCCGTCGCCGCGTCACGGAGACGGAAAAGCTGATTGTTGCGGGACATGGCCATCGAGACCAGCCCGGCGCCGGACGTAGCCGCGAAATCGCCCGCGGGATCGGCGCCCAGCTGCGCGTAGGCGCGGACACCGTAGACGGCGAAATTCTGCCGGTCCGGAGTATTGTCGCCGGTCTTCACCAACCGGGGCAGCAAACCATCCGGATCCAGGCGCAGCGCCGCCAGCTCGGACGCCGCCGTCGGCGTGAACGAATCCAGCAGGGCCAGCTGCTTCTGATAGGCGGCGGTCACCATGTTCACCAGCGCGGCCGGATCCGGATCCGGTAACTGCGCGGAAACTCTGATCACCAACGACTTCCAGGCGAAGGTGCTCGACAGCGCCGGAATACCCGGCCGCCAATGCGCCCACGCCGTGGGGAAGGCATCCACCAGGACCGGGGCATTGTCGGGAGCCTGATAGAAATCGGCGCGCTCCATATCCACCGCTGCCGCCGCGGCGGCCTGATCGTCGGGGAATTCGAGCAGCGAAACGCTCAACTGCTTCTTCGCGTCCGCACCCGCCTTATCCGCGGCCGCGACACCGAAAGCTCCCTGCACACCATGGGCATTCGCCGCCGCGACCTGCGCACCAGGGATCAGCGAGTAATTCAGCCCGGTGTAGTCGGCCAGCACACCACCGCCCCGGCCCGCTTTCAGATCGGGATCGACATCCGAAGCGAAGACCAGACGCTCACCGAGCCGCACCGACTCCGCCAGAATTCCGCGCGCCCGACTCGGTTGCGAGTCATAGTCACCCGCTATTCGCTGCGCTGGGTACTTACCGTAATCCGGTGCGCTTTCACTACCACAGGCTGCCGAAACCGCCATCACTGCGAGCCCGACCACGATCGCGGCGAACCTGTTGACTCCGAAAGACATACGCCCCTTTCCGAGCCAAGAACCTAACACCGCCCCGGCCGGAGGACCATTCGATCGGAAGAGCTCGTGCAGAACAGCGACTCCGCCGGCACCCTAGCCGCGGTGCCGGCGGTGGTCGGTGGCGAAATCATCGGCGACCGTCGCCGCCAGTTCCACATAAGAGCGCTTGGTCTGTTTATGCAGCCGGTGCAGATCGATTTCCGCGCCCTCACCCAGATGCGGGTCGTACGGGATGATGTGCACGGCCCGGCACCGCGACAGGAAGTAATCCCGGAGCTGATTGATACCCACATTCGGCGCACCCGGCCGCGGCAGGTTGATCACCACCACCGCATTCCGCACCAGATGATCGTGACCGTGCAGCGACAACCAGTCCAGCGTGGCCGCCGCACTACGCGCGCCATCGATGGCCGACGACGAAATCAGCACCAGCGAATGCGCCAGATCCAGCACACCCGCCATCGCCGAATGCATCAGTCCCGTACCGCAATCGGTCAGAATGATGTTGTAGAAGCGCTGCAGGATCCGCGCGACCGCACGGTACTCCTCCTCGCTGAACGCCTCCGACGCCGCCGGATCCCGCTCACTCGCAAGAATTTCCAGACGGCTCGTGCCCTGCGAGGTATGCCGGCGCACATCCGAATAACGCTGAATATGCTCGTCCAGCAACAGATCCCGCACCGTAGAACGCGTCTGCAGACTGACTCGCTGCGACAAGGTACCGAAGTCCGGATTCGCATCCACCGCGATCACCCGGTCACCCCGGATGGACGAGAAGATCGACCCCAGACCCATGGTCGTGGTCGTCTTCCCCACACCACCCTTCAGCGACAACACCGCAATCCGGTAATCACCCCGAACCGGCTGCCGAATCCGAGCCACCAACTCCTGCAGCCGCCGCTCCTCCGCGGACATCCCCGGATTGATCGACCCACCCGACATGTGATGCACGGCCCGCCGCCACCCCGACCCCGCCGGCGCCTTCTTCGCCCGCCGCAACGGCACATCATCCAACGACGGCCCCGGCATCCCCGGCGCCCCATGAGCTCCCGGCTGCCCCGGCACATACCCACCGGGCTGCCCCTGCGCATAACCACCTTGCGCTCCGGGCCCGTACCCGCCCGACTGACCCTGCGCGTACCCGCCCGACTGCCCCTGCGCGTACCCGCCCGGATATCCCTGCCCGTATCCACCGGGCTGCCCCGGCGCAGGCGCTCCACCACCCGGCTGCTCCGACCCGGGCGCATAACCCTCCGGCCGACCCGGTGCCTGCGCGTAACTATCCGACTGTCCCGGCGCAGGCGCATAGCCTTCAGGATGGCCAGGCACGGGCGCATAACCACCGGCCTGTCCCGGGGCGGGTGCATAGCCCTCCAGCTGGCCTGGTGCGGGCGCATAACCATCAGGCTGTCCCGCCGCGGGCGCGTACCCGTCCGGCTGTCCCGGTGTGGACGCGAAGCTATCCGGCTGCCCCGGTGCGTATCCGTAGTTCGGTTGTCCGGGGGCGTAGCCGCCCGGCTGTGCGGAGTGCGGTCCGTATCCGCCGGACTGCGGCTGCCCGGGAGCCGGTGCGTAACCGGACGGGTCGCTCGTGGGGCGCGGATCTGCCTGCGGCCCATCCGCGGCCGGCATGGGCGCCGTCATCGGAAGGCCGAGAACCGTCTCATCGGTCGGGCGTGACTGCGGTGCGGGCGGCACGCCGGGCTGAGCGGGCGCATTCCAATCGGGTTGCGAGACAGGACCGCCCGGCTGGGCGAATCCGCCCGAGGGTGGCTGCCCCGGCACACCGTACGACTGGCCGGGCCAGGGCTGAGACCCCGGCTGCGAGCCGGGGAAGCCGGCACCCGCACCTGCCGTGCCGGGCGCCTGCGGCGCACCGGCACTGCTCGGCATATCGGTCACCGTCAGATCCGACGGAAGCGAACGCCGCACACCATCATTCGCGCCGTCCGGTCCGAACGCTTGCGGATTCGCCTGCCCCGGAGCTTGACCCACCGGGGGATAAGGCGGCTGCGCGAACTGCGGAGTACCCGGCAGCGGACCCGCCTGCTGCGGCAGAGCACCCCCGCGCGGCCCATACCCATTGAGCCCGGAACCCTGATGCGGCGCACCGGAAGCCGAAGGATCGGGCCGCAGCTGCGGCGCCGACGGCAGCGGAGCATCCAGCGCCCGATGCCGCCCCCGCGCCGAATCCTCGCCCGGCAGCAGTTCGCCAGCCTGCGCATCCGCACCGGCAGAATCATCCGACCCGGCCGTACCCGACCCGGCCGTACCCGACCCGGCCGTACCCGACCCGGCCGTACCCGACCCGGCCGTACCCGACCCGGCCGTACCCGACCCGGCCGCACCGGACCCGGCCGTACCCGACCCGGCCGCACCGGACCCGGCCGTGTTGTTCTGCCCGCCTGCGTTGCTCGGCCCGGCTGTATTGCCCAGCCCGGCCGCGTCGTACGGTCCAGCCGCGTTGCCGGGCTCAGTCGCATTGCGGGACCCGGTGGCGTTGCCAGAGCCGGCTGCGCCGACCGACTCAGCAGCGCTATTGCCGTGTCCGGAGGCGGGGCCAAGCAACGATCCGGCGGAGGAGGAAGTCTCGGGGGCGAGCGGGTCGACTGCCTTCAGCGGGCCGCTCTGGGTGAGGGCGTCGAGCAGTGCGTTCGCCGTGGCGAGCGGATCTGCATCGGTGAAAGCGCGGCTCGCGGGGATCTCCGGTGGCGTGAACGGCGGCGTCTCGCGGGGTGCGGACGGCACGGCACCGGCGGCCGCTCCTCCGGAGAGGTCGGGGCTCGCCGATTCGTGGGTGGGAGAACCCTTTTCAGCGGCTGCCAGCTCGGACGGTGAAGGTGGGAGCGGCATCCGAGTCGTCAGATCGGACACCCCTGGGCCGGCATTGCCCGGCAACGCCGGACCCGCGCCCGGCATGGCCGCTCCGGCCGGGTTCGGCCGCATATGGACCGTCATATCCGACGGACCGACGGATTGCGGTGCGGGCGGCAGGGTCTCGGCCCTGGTCTCCGATGTATCGGCAGGCGAAGGCGCCCCGCGCCCGACCGCCGGAGATGGCGGCAGCGCGGGCGGAGTGAAGCCCGGGCTGCCCTGCTGCGGCAAATGCCCCTGGCTACCTTCGGCCGGCGGCGCATCGAACCGCGGCCCGCCTGCCTGCCGGGCCGGAGGGACCTGCGCGCCTTCCGGTTTCGGCTGACCCGGCAGATGGAAGTGCGTCCCCGGATCCCGCTGCGGCATCTGGGGCGACTGTGGAATCGGCGGCTGCTGCCCGGCCGGGGCCTGCTGCCCCGGCGGAACCTGCTGCGCCGCCCAGCCATCGGCCCCTTGCTGCGGCATCCGGCCATCGAGACCGGGCTGCGGCAGTCGGCTACCGAGCCCCTGCTGCGGCATCCGGCCATCGAAACCGGGTTGTGGCCGTTGGCCTTCGAGGCCCGGTTGTGGCAGGCGGTTGTCGGGACCCTGCTGCGGCAGTCGGCTATCCGGATTTTGCTGGGGCAAGCTGCCTTCGTGGCCCGGTTGCGGGAGGCGGCTGTCCGGACCTTGCTGCGGCGCGGCGGGCAGAGGCGGTCGCCCGGCCAGGCCTTGTTGCGGCAGTTGACCTTCGGGACTTCGCTGCGGCGCCCCGCCGTCGAGACCTGGCTGAGGCAGTCGGCTGCCGGGACCTTGCTGTGGCAGGCGGTTGTCGGGTTCCTGCTGTGGCAGGCGGTTGTCGGGTCCCTGCTGCGAAATCGGGGTGTCGGGGCCCTGCTGGGGTGTGGTGGGACGGGGTGGGCGGCCGAGCAGGCTCTGCTTGGGCCGGGCTTCGGAGGGGGCGTCGCCGTTCCGGGGAGGGGTGGGTTCCGGCGGGGACTGCCAGCGGGAGGCGGGGGCGTTGGCGCCCTGCGGGCCGGCCGGGCCTTGGGGGGAACCGTTGGGTCCGGCGGGGCTCTGGGGGCCGGGGCCGGGGGACTGGGGGTCGGGGGTCTGCTGGGGGGTGCGGTCGGCCGCGGCTGGTTGGTCGGGGTCGTTGTCTTTGCGGGGTTTGCGCTTGCCGAAGAGGCTGCGGGGCGACTTCTTCTCGGGGATGAGGTCGTCGTGGGGCAGGTTCTCGACGGGGGCTTCGTAACCCGTGTTGGACTGGCTGACCTCGGACTCGGAGAGCCATGGCGGGAGCATGGGGAGCCCGTCGTTGTTGCGGCTCACGTCTACCCCCGACTGCTCGATCGATCTTGCAGGACAAGGCCGTAGTTTAGCGATTCCCGGCAAGTGCGTGCCCGGCAAGTTGGAGGCCGCCCGGCCGGAGTGTTCCGTCCCACGTCAGAGGGCCCGTATTTGGCCGCATCTGGGGAAACGGGTAAGCTTGGTCGGCGGTGCACCTACATAGTGGTTGTGGCATGTCCTCATGTCACCGCAGCTGAGTATCGCACCGGGTCGACTGGAGTGCACGACTAACTGCAGGTGACCGAGAAGCCGTAATGAGCATGAACCAACCAGGTTCAGCCTAACCGGGATCGCGGAGGATATGGCGAAGAAGGAAGGGGCCATCGAGGTCGAGGGCCGGGTTATCGAACCATTGCCCAACGCGATGTTCCGGATCGAGCTGGAGAATGGCCACAAGGTTCTCGCTCACATCAGCGGCAAGATGCGGCAGCACTACATCCGCATCCTGCCCGAGGACCGTGTCGTCGTGGAGCTGTCGCCTTACGACTTGACGCGCGGCCGTATCGTCTACCGCTACAAGTAGGCCCGACGGGGTGAAACCCCAAGGGCGCCAAAGATTTCCGGGGCTACGCGCCCCGGGTTTCCCCGGCCATTTCCGGTCGGGGAAAAACTGTGTTCACGGCCAGTGAACACCACAACCCAGATTGGATCTGACGTGAAGGTTCAGCCGTCCGTCAAGCCGATCTGCGAGAAGTGCAAGGTGATCCGCCGTCACGGTCGGGTCATGGTGATCTGCGAGAACCTGCGCCACAAGCAGCGCCAGGGCTGATCTCGGCCTCGTGCCGGGTTCGGATCCCGGCCTCGTGCCGGGCTCGACGCTCACCAGCCAAGCACCGAACGCGGTTCGGATTGGCTAGCAACAAGAAGAAACTCCCAGCGCCAGTCGCCGTCGCCGAGCCCCGCACGGGGCGGATGGCGGCTCACCCCCGGTTACGGAGGCCGGGGCCCCAATTACGCGGGGACGGACAGGGAGCAGACCTCCGCAACAGTTAAGGAATGCCAACCATGGCACGTCTGATGGGCGTCGACCTCCCGCGCGAAAAGCGCATGGAGATCGCGCTGACCTACATCTTCGGCATCGGCAAGACCCGCGCCAAGGAGATCCTGGTGGAGACCGGCGTCAGCCCGGACCTCCGCTCGAAGGACCTCTCCGACGACGACCTGACCAAGCTTCGCGATTACATCGAGGCTTCGGACATGAAGGTCGAGGGTGACCTGCGCCGCGAGGTGCAGGCCGACATTCGTCGCAAGATCGAGATCGGCTGCTACCAGGGTCTGCGCCACCGGCGCGGTCTCCCCGTGCGCGGCCAGCGGACGAAGACCAACGCCCGCACGCGTAAGGGTCCGAAGAAGACCGTCGCCGGCAAGAAGAAGTAGGGATAGCGCATGCCTCCGAAGAGCCGGGCCGCTGGCCCGAAGAAGACACAGAAGGCCCGTCGCCGGGATAAGAAGAACATCCCGCACGGCCACGCACACATCAAGAGCACGTTCAACAACACGATCGTGTCCATCACCGACCCGGAAGGCAACGTCATCTCCTGGGCGTCCTCGGGTCACGTCGGCTTCAAGGGTTCGCGTAAGTCGACCCCGTTCGCCGCGCAGCTCGCCGCCGAGAACGCTGCCCGCAAGGCGCAGGAGAACGGCGTCAAGAAGGTCGATGTCTTCGTGAAGGGCCCGGGTTCGGGCCGCGAGACCGCGATCCGTTCGCTGCAGGCCGCCGGCCTGGAAGTGGGCTCGATCTCTGATGTCACCCCGCAGCCGCACAACGGCTGCCGTCCGCCCAAGCGGCGTCGCGTCTAGCGGGAAAGGATTTAGCGAAAAATGGCTCGTTATACAGGCCCCATCACCCGCAAGTCGCGTCGTCTGCGTGTCGACCTCGTCGGAGGCGACCAGGCGTTCGAACGTCGTCCTTACCCGCCCGGCCAGCACGGCCGCGCGCGGATCAAGGAATCCGAGTACCTGATGCAGCTCCAGGAGAAGCAGAAGGCTCGCTTCTCCTACGGCGTCATGGAGAAGCAGTTCCGCCGCTACTACGAAGAGGCGAACCGCCAGAAGGGCAAGACCGGCGACAACATGCTGCGTCTGCTGGAGACCCGTCTGGATAACGTCGTGTACCGCGCCGGTCTGGCCCGGACCCGTCGTCAGGCTCGTCAGCTCGTGTCGCACGGCCACTTCGTCGTCAACGGCGTGAAGGTCGACGTCCCCAGCTACCGCGTGGCGCAGTGGGACATCATCGACGTCAAGGACAAGTCGCTTCCGACGCTGCCGTTCCAGGTCGCTCGTGAGACCGTCGGCGACCGTCCCGTCCCGGGCTGGCTCCAGGTTGTTCCGGGCCGTCTGCGGATCCTGGTTCACCAGCTGCCCGAGCGCGCTCAGATCGATGTTCCGATCAACGAGCAGCTCATCGTCGAGTACTACTCCAAGTAGCTCGAACCTATAGGTGCGCTGGCGCACCGCTGGTGGGAGAAGGCTTTTACTTGCCTCCGGGCCGAAAAGTCTTCTCCCGCAATCCAAGTCGTGAGCGTCAAATGGTGGGCGCTCTTGAAGGAGGAATAGTCCATGCTGATTTCACAGCGACCGACGCTGACCGAAGAGGTCGTGTCCGAGAACCGGTCGCGGTTCACCATCGAACCGCTGGAGCCGGGTTTCGGTTACACCCTCGGCAACTCGCTGCGGCGCACCCTGCTCTCGAGCATCCCGGGTGCCGCTGTCACGAGCATCCGCATCGACGGCGTGCTGCACGAGTTCACCACGGTTCCCGGCGTGAAGGAAGATGTCACCGACATCATCCTGAACCTCAAGGGCCTGGTCGTGTCGTCCGAAGAGGACGAGCCGGTCACCATGTACGTGCGCAAGCAGGGCCCGGGCACCGTCACCGCCGGTGACATCGTCCCCCCGGCGGGCGTGACCGTGCACAACCCGGACATGCACATCGCCACCCTGAACGACAAGGGCAAGCTGGAGATCGAGCTCGTGGTCGAGCGCGGTCGCGGTTACGTCCCGGCCGTTCAGAACAAGGCGTCGGGTGCGGAAATCGGCCGGATCCCGGTGGACTCGATCTACTCGCCGGTTCTGAAGGTGACCTACAAGGTCGAGGCCACCCGTGTCGAGCAGCGCACCGACTTCGACCGGCTCATCCTGGATGTCGAGACCAAGAACTCGATCTCCGCGCGGGATGCGCTGGCGTCGGCGGGCAAGACCCTGGTCGAACTGTTCGGTCTCGCGCGCGAGCTGAACGTCGAGGCCGAGGGCATCGAGATCGGCCCGAGCCCGGCCGAGGCGGACCACATCGCCTCGTTCGGCCTGCCGATCGAGGACCTGGATCTCACCGTTCGGTCGTACAACTGCCTCAAGCGTGAGGGTGTGCACACCGTCGGCGAGCTGGTCGCCCGCACCGAGTCGGATCTGCTGGACATCCGGAACTTCGGCCAGAAGTCCATCGACGAGGTCAAGGTCAAGCTGCACTCGCTCGGCCTGTCCCTCAAGGATTCCCCGGCTTCCTTCGACCCGTCCTCCGTCGTCGGCTACGACGCGGCGAGCGGTACTTGGAGCGACAGTGGTTCGTTCAGCGACACCGACAGCGGCGAGCAGGACTACGCCGAGACCGAACAGCTTTAGGCCGTCCGGGGCGCAGACCCCGAATCGGCCTTAGACACAGGAGATTCAAACAATGCCCAAGCCCAAGAAGGGTGCCCGCTTCGGCGGGACGGCGTCGCACCAGAAGGCGATCTTCGCCAATCTGGCGACGGCGCTCTTCGAGCACGGTCGTATCACGACCACCGAGGCCAAGGCCAAGGCGCTGCGCCCCTACGCCGAGAAGCTCGTCACCAAGGCGAAGGCCGGCTCCCTTGCCGACCGTCGCGAGGTCATGAAGGTGATCCGCTCCAAGGACGTCGTGCACGCCCTGTTCGCGGAGATCGGTCCCTCGTTCGAGGGTCGTGAGGGTGGCTACACCCGCATCATCAAGACCGTCCCCCGCAAGGGTGACAACGCTCCGATGGCGATCATCGAGCTGGTCCGTGAGAAGACCGTGACCAACGAGGCCGATCGGGCCCGTCGCGTCGCGGCTTCGCAGAAGGCCACCGAGGCTCCGGCCGAGGCCAAGGTCGAGGATGCCCCCGCGGCCGCCGAGACCGAGGTCCTCGCCGACGCCCCGGCCGCCGAGGACAAGAAGGAAGACTGAGTCTTCCATCCGGACTCTTGTGGGGTCTCAGGGGCGAGCCCCTGAAACCCCGAAGAGTAGGGAAGCCATGAGTTAGCCCGCCGTCCCCTCCGGGTCGGCGGGCTTTCTCCATGTTAACCAGGAGATCGCTGTGACCGTGGAGGATCAGGAGCCGGAAGCGGTTTCGATTCGGGTACGACTGGACATCGGCTACGACGGCACCGATTTCACCGGCTGGGCCCGGCAGCCCGGCCTGCGCACCGTGCAGGGCGTCCTGGAGGACGCGCTGAGCAAGGTGCAGCGCGAGCCGATCCAGCTGACCGTGGCCGGGCGCACCGATGCGGGCGTGCATGCCGAAGGTCAGGTCGCGCACTTCGATACGCACACCGAAGTGGACGGGCCGAAGCTCGTGCACCGGCTGGCGCGGTTTCTCCCGAAGGACGTGCGCGTCAAGGACGTTCGGCTGGTGCCCGCGGAATTCGATGCGCGGTTCTCGGCGATCCGGCGACACTACGCGTATCACCTGACCACCGCCCCCTACGGCGCGGAACCGTTGCAGGCGCGGCACATTGTGCCGTGCCGCGATGTGGATCTGGACGCCATGCGAGAGGCGTCCCGGAACCTCTTGGGGCTGCACGATTTCGCGGCCTTCTGCCGCCGCCGTGAAGGCGCCACCACCATTCGCGAATTGCAGCGCTTCGATTGGGAGCGCGACGGCGATATTCTCACCGCTTATGTCAGCGCCGACGCCTTCTGCTGGTCCATGGTGCGCAGCCTGGTCGGCGGGGTGCTCGCGGTCGGTGAGGGCCGGCGCACGCCCGCCTGGATCGCGAGTTTGCTGGACGAGCGCCAGCGCTCCAGCTCTATTACCGTTGCGCCCGCGCACGGTCTTTCTCTGATCGCCGTCGACTATCCGGCGGATTCGGAATTGGCCGCCCGCAATGCCCAGACCCGTGAGGTGCGGACCGTTCCGGACCCCGAGGGGTGCTGCGGCGACTGATCGACCGCCCACGCCGACTGTCTGCCCGAATTCGGAGGAGCATCCGTGCACGCATTCTTCTATGCCGTTCCGGTCGTCATCTACACGATCGTCGGCGCGGCCGTGATCTCCATAACCCTGCGCCGCACCGCCGATTCCGATCCGGCCACCCGGCGCGCCGAGATCTGGCGCGCGTTCACGGTCATTCTGATTCCGGTCCTGGTGGGGCCCATCCTGATCGGCGGCATCACCGGTCGGCACCTGCTGCAATTCGTAGTCACCGAAGTGGTTCTGGCGGCCTTGGTGGTGCTCGCCGGGATCATCACGGTCCGTCGGGCCACCAGGCCGCTGACCACGCATTCCGGCGCCGAGCACGACGCGTAATCGCGCGTTCGGCGCGACGCGCCGAGGCCGTGGGGTGCGAGGTTTCGCCAGGGGGTGTGTTCCGGGAACGGGCTGGCGACACTCGATTCATGACTCAGGGGAGGCGAAGCCGCAAGCGGCACAAGCGGAACAACCGGCGCGCACGGAATGCGCGGGGGATGGAACGGCGGGGCCGGGCCGAACGGTGTGACTGCCCGGTTTGCGGGGGTTTCGATCTCGACGCCACGGTGGCCGAGATAGATCTGGCGGCAGCCGAATTCGGGGCGGCGACCGACGCATTCGATGCCGAGCTACTGGTGGCCTCGTTTCTGTCGATCGGGGTCGAGCTGAGTCCCGGGGTCGGCAGGGCCTTTGCCGAATCGCTCGTCGCGCGATTCGAGACGCGAGGGGATGCGGCCGGCCTGGGGATGTTGCGGGCATTGGGTGTGCTGACCGCGGGACCGGTCGCCCGTGCATGTGCACGGGCCGCCGATCGGCTCACGGCGCTGGGGGTATCGGCGCCGGACTGGGCCGGGGAGCTGACGGAACCCGTGGCGGCGGGGGATTTTCTGGTGCTGACCGACTCGCAGGCGCCACGGTGCCTGCTGTACGGGACATTCCGGCGGGCGGGACGGGAGCACGGCTTCCTGCTGTCGGTGGACGATCTCGATTGCGGTGCGGTGCAGGAAATCCTGCCGCTGGGCGAGGAGGAGCTGGCGGGCGCCCTCGGTATGGCGCACGAACTCTGCCCGTCGTCGTCCGAGGCTATTGCGCCGGATGATTTCCGATTGCGTGCGGTGCGGGCGCTGTATGCGCGGGCACTGCATGATGCGCAACTGGCGGCGCTCGGGCTCGAGGACGACGACTACGGCGATTCGGCGGACGGCATGCCGCCCTATGGCGCCGCGGCTTTGGTGCTACAGACACGATTGTCGGGTTTGTCTGCCTCGAAGTTGCCCATGCTGCCGCACGGGCGGCACTGCGAAATCCTCGGAAAGGTTGTCGCCCCCTTGCTCGGGTGTGTGGCCGGTTCGTAGGTGCGGGTGTCACATTCGGCTCTCGACCTGGTGTTACGTCAATTATGGTGCGGTGGAGTGGAATTCGGTCCCGCGTTCGAAGGGGCCTCGATCGCGTCGTGTTGTGCGTTCGCATGATGTCGCAAATGCGCGTGCGAATGAATGACACAGGCCGGAATGAGGATTCGCCGCGCAAGTTACGGGCAATGGCCTAATTCGGACAGTGGCTATGAAAGTTGGAAGATATGAAGGGATTTCGGATTTTCCGGGCTGCGGTGGTGCGACAATCGGGCCATGAGGGGCGGCTCTGAGCCCGCAGTGGTGGAGGTTCGGTCGATGCCGGAGGTTTCCGTACAGGAGACGTTCGAGCAGTGGGAGGCCGCGGTCGCGCAGGCCTATGTGCCGCTGGTGGTGACACCGGTGCGGCCGGGGGACTTCCAGGCGCGCATCGTGCAGTCCCGGTTCGAGGACATCGACGTATCGACCGTCACCGCTTCGGGACAGCACATCAGCAGGATTCCGCGGTTGATCCACGAACCGGATGAACCGATCCTTTTCGCGACGGTCACCACGCACGGGCACGGGTGGCTGGAGCAGGACGGCCGGGTCGGGGAGATGGCCGACGGCGGGCTCATGCTGTACGTGAGCTCGCGGCCGTTCACCGCGCACTTCGAGTCGAGTTGGGGCGTGGTGGCGGTGCAGGTGCCGCTGGCACAGGTGGTCGGCGCCTCCGGGGTGCCGGCCGACCGGATGCCCACCGCGGTGCGCTTTCCGCCGGAGGGTGCGGCCGGCATCGTGGGCCGGTTCTTCTGCGGCCTCGCGCATTTGCAGCACACCGCACCGGATCAGGCGGCGGTGCTGGCCCGGCACGGCACCGGATTGCTGGCCTCGGTGGTGCAATTGGCGGCCGGGGATCTGCCGCGCGACGAGCCCGGTCACGCGCTGACCAAGCAGCGGGCGCTCATGTACATCCAAAGGCACTATGCCGATCCGGAACTCACCGTGGACCGGGTGGCGGCGGCCTGCGCGATCTCGCGGCGCACGCTGTACCGCCTGTTCGAGAACGGCGAGGACGGGATGGCCTCGATGCTGCGGCGCATGCGGGTCGAACGCGCGCTGTCGCTCATCCGCACCGACGCCACCCGGCCGTTGCAGTCGGTCGCGCGCGCATCGGGTTTCGTGTCCGAGCGGCAGTTCTATCGGGCCTTCAAACGCGAGATGGGCATGACGCCTGGCGAATTCCGTACAACCAATGCCTGATCAGGGGTTTATGGGCCCTGACGTGAAATGGCAGTGATCTGGCACGAGGGGACAGTCACAGCGCGGCAACCGATGTGAATACTGGGTAGGAATTCGCCCCGCGCTGCCAGTCCTCGACGAAGCCGACGGGCCAGGTCCTGCGATGAGGAGGCGCCGCCCGGTCGTCGCTTCGAGCCGCCGACGACCGGGCAGGCGGACTGGTCTTGATGAATTCACCACGGAACTGGTCCGTTTCGCCGGATTCGAACCGCCCCAATCCCGGTTTGCCGTGCTCCGCCGGGTGGGATGATGCACCAGTGGGTAACGCGGCAACTGCCAGCGCCGAGGTCTGTTCGACGTCGGATGTATCTGCGCGCCAGGCCTTCGAGCAGTGGGAGTCCATCGTCGCGGATGCGGTCGTGCCGTCGTCCATCGAGCCGCTGGCCAAGGGGCATTGGCACGGCCGGATCACCAGCACCCAATTCGATCGGTCCAGCCTCACCCTGATGACCTCCAGCGCACTGCGCCTGACCCGCACCAAACGTCAGGTCGAGCAGGCCACCGGCGAATTCCTGCTGGTGAATATCGTGGTGGAGGGCGCGAACTGGACCGAACAGAACGGTCGCACGGCCGACAGCCCGGCCGGTTCCATTGCCTTCTTCGACAGCGCCCGGCCGATCGAGAGCCGCACCACCGAGAATTCCTCGTCCACGATTGTTCGCGCCCCGATGACTCTGGTACTGGAACATGCCGGCCTGATTCGCGATGAACTCCCGATTGCCACGCCGATGCCGACCACCGGTGCGCTGGGCGTGGTAGCCGGTTTCTTCCGAGGGCTGGCGGAATTGCCGTCGGACGAAACCGATAAGGCCGCAAACATTCTGGAATCGGAAATTGCCGGGATGCTCTCGTCGGCGGTGCTGCTGGCCACCGGGCAGAGTTCGCCCGCGCCCTCCGATTCGCTGTACACGCGCCAGCAGGTCCTGTCCTACCTGCGAAAACGCTATACCGATCCGGAGTTGACGGTCGACGAGGTGGCGCACGCCTGCCTCGTCTCGCGGCGCACGCTCTATCGCGTCTGCGAGGACATCGGCGGCCCGGCGGCGCTGGTGCGGCGCATGCGGGTCGAGCATGCGCGGCGGTTGTTGCGCGCCGATCCGACGCGCCCGCTTTCCGCGATTGCGGCGGCTTCCGGATTTGCTACCGACCGGCATTTCTATCGAGCATTCCGCGAGGAAACCGGTCTTACCCCCGGACAATTCCGAGTTCAATTGGACGCAGGCACGCGCGGTCGGTAGCTCGGCACGGGATGTCGCTGCACCCAGCACTCGTTCGGCGAAGGGTGATGGCACAGATCAATCCGATCCGTGTCGAAGGAGCCGAGGTGCCGACCAAGGTGCGCGTTGCAGCCGTACAAGCCGAGCCGCGGTGGTTGGATTTGCGGTCCGGCGTCCAGCAGGCAATCGAGCTGATCGAAAAGGCCGCAACCGGGGGAGCGCAATTGGTCGCCTTTCCGGAAACCTTTCTACCGGGCTATCCCTGGTGGCTGTGGCTGGATTCGCTGAGTTGGGGCCAGGGCTTCTTCGCGCGCTATCGGACGAATTCGATGACGGTGGGCCGCACCGAATTCCGGCGCATTGCGGATGCGGCGCGGCGGCATCGGATTCACGTGCTGCTGGGGTTCAGCGAGCGTTGCGGCGCCGCGCTGTATATGTCGCAATGTTTGATCGACGATCGTGGGGTGCTGCTCGGAGTCCGTCGTAAGCCCGAGCTGACGCCGTTGGAACACAGGATCTTCCGTGCCGGTGAAGCCGCGGAACCGTCCGTCTTCCGCACCGGCATCGGCCGTATCGGGGTGCAAGGCGGCTCCGAGCAGCTGCACCTGCCCGCACGCCGGGAGCTGGAGCGCTCAGGTGCGCAGGTGCACATCGTGTCCTGGCCGGGCTTCATCGTGGCGCGGGACGTGGAATGGGGTGTGCGGGTGAACAATGCGGCCACGCTCTGGTACGCGGTGGTTGGCCATCTGAACGTGATCGCGGCCTGCGCGATCATGGATGTGGCGGGCAGCGAGAGCCGTCGTGGTGCCGAACCGGCAAAGCAGCTGGTTCGTGGACCGGGTGGGCATGCGCGCATCTTCGCGCCCGGCGGGGAGGAGCTGGCCTCCCCGCTGGGTGGGCATGAGGAGGGTTTGCTGTACGCCGATCTCGAGCTGGATTTGAGCTGCGAATCCGCTGCGTAGCACCGGTATGTCCATCCTCGATCGGTATGGCCGTATTGGTCGGAGCCGTGGAAATCTGAGAAACTGCCCCGTATTCGGTCGGATGCTGGCCGTTGATGGTCATCGAGGTTGCGGAGTGGAGCAGTCAGAGGCGGTCAATCGGATCGAAGTGCGGTCCGGGCCGGAAACATCGGCGTCGGAGGCCTTCGAACGCTGGGAAGCTCAGGTGAGCGAAGCCTATGTCCCACTCGCCGTTTCGCCCAAACCGAGCGGTCGTTTTCTTGGCTATATCGAGCATGCCGGCTACGGCGATCTCGAACTCTCGATAGCCGGATCCACCGAACAGAAGATCCGCCGGACCGAACGACTGATCGGGCGGACGAATGGCGAGTACCTGCTCGCCAGCATCCCGACCATCGGCAATGCGCGCCTGTTCCAGGACGGCCGGGAAGCCGATATCGGTCCGGGCGGAATCGTGTTCTACGACAGCACGCGTCCCTATCGATGGGATTTCTACGAACAGTTCGAACAGGTCGTCGTGCAGGTTCCGCTGAGCCGGCTCCGTGATCGATACGGCGTTTCCAATCTCGATATACCTACGGCCACAACGTTTTCCAGGGACACCACACCGGGCGTGGTCGGACGGTTCTTCCGGAATGTGGCGCTATTGCAGAGCTCCGATCCCGTCGGCGCGGCGCTGCTGGCCGAACCCGGAATGGATCTGCTCGCGGCGGCGGTAGTGGCGGCCGCGGGCGGTATTCCGCGTGACCAATCAGCGGATGTGCTCAACCGGCAACGGGTACTGGCCTTCATGCGCAGCCACTGCGCCGATCCCGACCTCGGCGTGGACCGGATCGCGGAGGGGTGCCGCATGTCACGGCGCACCCTGTACCGGGTGTTCGGCGAGTTCGAGGGCGGTCCGGGAACGGTGTTGCGCCGCATGCGGATCGAACGCGCCTGCGATCTGCTGCGCAATGCGCCGCAGTTGCCGCTCTCCGCGGTGGCCAAAGCGGCGGGGTTCCTGACCGAACGGAGTTTCTATCGATCCTTCCGATTGGAAATGGGTACCACACCGGGAGCTTTTCGAGCATTGGCATGATCAGTCGGTCGAACGGCACGGTCGGCCATTGCAACGCCGGAAAGTGTTGGCGAGCATCACGACCCATGAGGGAAACGCGATGAAGAATACGGTACGGGTCGCCGCCGTCCAGGCCGAGCCGAAATGGTTGCGGCTGGCGGAGGGTGTCGCACAGGTCATCGACCTGATCGGCGCCGCCGCGGGTGCGGGCGCCCGGCTGATCGCATTTCCGGAGACGTTTCTCCCCGGATATCCCTGGTGGTGCTGGGTCGATTCCAACCAGTGGAACGTCGAGTATTCGACTCGTGCCCGCGAGAATTCGATGACCCGGGACGGCGCTGAAATCGATGCCATTGCCGATGCCGCACGTGCGCACGGCATTCACGTCGTACTGGGATTCGGTGAACGGCAGGAACGGCGAATCTATATGGCGCAGGCCGTCATCGACGATTACGGCGAGATCGTCTCGGTGCGGCGCAAGGCCGGGCTGAACAGTGTGGAACGCAAGGTATTCGCCTCCGGCACCCCGAATCTGCCTGCCGTGCACCACACTCCGATCGGCAAATACGGCGCCCTGTCCGGGCAGGAGAATCAGCGCCCGCTGCTCACCCGGGCCCTACGCGCCGACGAGGAACAACTACACATCGCCGCCTGGCCCGGCAGCCCGGACGGTGATGCGGCAGGGCCGGAATCGAGTACCACGGTGAGCCGCATGTACGCCCTCGAGGCCGGCGCCTTCGTGCTCGCGCCCTGTGTCGTGGTGGGGGAAGCGGCCTGGGATGGTCGCCGGGGGCTCGCCGGGCCGCGCACCGGGCGGGCGCACATCTACGCCGCCGACGGGGAAGAAGTGGTGGCACCGCTCGAAGAAGGCGCCGACGGCATCCTCCTGGCGGATCTCGAACTCGGCGCCTCCGGTATCGATGCCCAGCACCTCGATACCGATCGGCAGTTGCGCACCCGCAAGGCGGCGGCGCCCGCGCGCCGCGGGACGCGCCGGGCCGTGTCCGGCTGGCAGTCGGGCCCCGACCGGTGGGCCCTCCCGCTCTCGCTCGGCAGCTATCCGGGCGGCATCGCCGCCTGCTAGGCGCTAGGAGCGGACCAGGCGGGCGATGGCGTCGGTGGCTTCCTTGATCTTGGCCTCGGCCTCGGGGCCGCCGGCGACGGCGGCGTCGACCACACAGTGGCTGATGTGGTCCTCGAGCAGGCCCATGGCCACGGCCTGTAGGGCCTTGGTCATGGCGGAGACCTGGGTGAGGATGTCGATGCAGTACTTTTCCTCTTCGACCATGCGCTGCAGGCCGCGGGCCTGGCCCTCGATTCGGCGCAGGCGCTTGAGGTAGTCGTCCTTGGAGGTGATGTAGCCGTGGCCGGCATGGTCGTGGCCGGGCTGCTCGGCGGTTTTCGCGGTGGTCTCGGTGGGCTGCTGGTCGGTCACCGGATTCGTCCTCATTCCGTCGTCGATACCCCCCTAGGGTACAGTGTTCGCCCTGGTGCCGCCATCCATGCACGAGTGCGCAAGAATCAGCGCATGAGTTCGGATCCTCGGGCCTCGCTGGCCATCATCGGCGGCAGCGGGTTCTATGACTTCTTCGGAGACGACGCGACGACCGTCGAGCTCGACACTCCGTACGGCGCGCCGAGCGCGCCCATCACCATCGGCCAGGTCGAGGGCCGCTCGGTGGCGTTCCTGCCGCGGCACGGGCGCAAGCACGAGTACTCGCCGCACACCGTGCCGTACCGCGCCAATATGTGGGCGCTGCGGACGCTCGGCGTGCGCCGCGTCTTCGGTCCCTGTGCCGTCGGCAGCCTGCGCGCCGACTGGGGGCCGGGCACCGTCGCCGTTCCGGACCAGCTGGTCGACCGCACCTCCGGCCGCGACCAGACCTTCTACGACGCCGGCGGCGTGCACGTCTCCTTCGCCGATCCCTACTGCGGCGATCTGCGGGCCGCCGCCATCGCCTCCGCGGGCACCGAACTGCCGATGAAGGATCACGGCACCATGGTCGTGGTGCAGGGACCGCGCTTCTCCACCCGCGCCGAGAGCCGCTGGTTCGCCGGGCAGGGCTGGGAGCTGGTCAATATGACCGGGCACCCGGAGGCCGTGCTCGCCCGCGAACTCGAAATGTGCTACTCCGCAATCGCTCTCGTCACCGACCTGGATGCCGGACTGGAATCCGGTGAGGGCGTCAGCGCCGCGAACGTGTTCGCCGAATTCGAGCGCAATCTGGTGCCGTTCAAGGCGCTGGTCCGCCGCGCCGTGGCCGCCGTCGACGGCGACGACACCTGCGACAAGTGCCGGGTTCTCACCGGCACCGGCGTGCAGCTGCCCTTCGAGCTGCCGCGGTAACCACCACCAGCCGAACTGCTTTCGGCCCGGTCCCGGCCCACACGGCCGTGACCGGGCCGATTGCGTTGCACGGCCACCCGTTGGCACCCCGAAGCGGGGGCTTAGGCTGAGGACATGAGCGCCGGCGGAAGACCCCAGGCCGACCGACTACGCGTGCTGCTGACCGGCGCCGCGGGCTACATAGGCTCCCACGTCCACCAGGCCCTCCGCGCCGCCGGCCACGAGGTGGTGGCCATCGACGCCCTCCTCGACTCCGCCCACGACCTGAATACGACCCTCCCGCACGACGTTTCCCTCGTCGACATCCGCAACCCCGAGGCCCTGGACGCCCTCCTGCCCGGCATCGACGTCGTCTGCCACCTCGCCGCCGCCGTCCCCCTCCCCGACCTCCCCGAACCCCCTGCCCGCCCCATCCGCCGCGCCGCCCCGCACACGCACACCCCCGTATCGCGGGGCGACGGCGAGGGCCCGGCGACCGGATCGAATCTCGCTGCCCGAAAAGATCATTCGGCCGATGCCGGTGACGGAGATGGGTCGGGCGACCCGGCGAGCGCCGACCGGCATGTGCGGGAGGGCGCGAGCAGCGGTGAGGCTCGGGAGGTGCGGCGGGATGATCCGGTGCACGGGGTTGGGCCGTGCGTGCGTGGGCCGGCCGGAGAGGCTGAACGACCGGCGGGTGCCGGGGTGACTCCGGCGGGGGAGGTGGGGATGCGGCGGGCGGCGTTGTATGCGTCGCACAATGATGCGGGGACCGCGGTGCTGTTGGCTGCCATGGAGAAGGCGGGGGTGGGGCGGCTGGTGCTGGCTTCCTCGGTGGCGGTTTATGGGGAGGGGCGGTATCGGGGGGTGCGGAGTGGGCCGTTCTTTCCCGGGTTGAGACGGCGGGGGGATTTGGATCGGGGGTTGTTCGATCATCGGGCGCCGCGGACGGGGGAGCTGCTGACCTGGGAGCCGCTGGGGGAGGATGCGCCGTTGCGGCCCCGGAGCGCTTATGCGGCAAGCAAAGTGGCGCAGGAGCACTATGCGCTGGCCTGGGCGACGGGGACCGGGTCCGCGGTGACGGCGTTGCGGTACCACCATGTGTACGGGGATCCGGCTTCCGGGATTCGTTCTCGCTCGGCCGCTTCCGGGCTGGTGGCGCGATTCCGGGCCGAATCGACGGCGGGGCGGGCGCCGCGGTTGTTCGAGGACGGCGGTCAGATGCGGGATTTCGTGCATGTGCGGGATATCGCCTCGGCGACGCTGGCCGCGGTCGAGCGGGCCTTGCCCGGATTCGTGCCGTTGAATATCGCGTCGGGGCGGCCGCTGACCCTGTGGGAGGTGGCGTCCATCATGTCGAAGGCCCTGGGTGCGCCCGAACCGGTGGTGACCGGGCAGTATCGGATCACCGACATCCGGCATCTGGTGGCGAATCCCGAACGGGCCAGGGGCGCACTGGATTTCACGCCCCGGATCGCACCGGCGCGCGGGTTGGCCGATTATGCGGTCCACGCCCGATAGGCTCGCGGTATGGCTGCTCCATTACGGCTCGAAGTGATCGTCGCCAGCGTGCGCCCGCAGCGGTTCGCGCCGGTGGTGGCGGACTGGTTCCTGCGCGCGGCGAACGCGGACGAGGCGTTCGAGGTGGGCGTCATCGACCTCGCCCAGACGCCGCTGCCGGTGGATCTCACCGAAGACGCGGAGGTGCGCGCGTTTCAGGAGCGGGTCGGCGCCGCGGATGCCTTCGTGGCGGTGACGTCCGAATACAACCACGGGTATCCGGCCTCGCTGAAGACCGCGCTGGACAGCGCCAAACGGGAATGGCGGGCCAAGCCGATCGGATTCGTCAGCTACGGCGGGCTGTCGGGCGGGCTGCGGGCGGTCGAGCAATTGCGGCAGGTGGTCGCCGAGATCCATATGGTCTCGATCCGGGAGACCGTGAGCTTCCACGAGGCCAAGCGCAAATTCGATGCCGACGGCAATACCCAGGACGGCGCCGCCATCGATGCGGCGGATCGGCTGCTGCGGCAACTGGCCTGGTGGGGAAAGGCTTTGCGGTCCGCGCGGGCGACAGATCCGTATCCGGGCTGAGCCTTCGCCATTTTGTACTAATCGTTTCAAAACGTGCTACGGTGGGCCCATGGCACGGCCGAAGCAGTTCGACGAGGACCGCGCGGTGGACGCCGCCATGCGAGCGTTCTGGACCGCCGGCTACGAGGGCACCTCGACACAGGACCTCTGCACCGCTACGGGGCTGGGGCGCAGCAGCATCTACAACACCTTCAGTAGCAAGCGTGATCTGTTCGAGCGCGCACTGCGGCGGTACATGACCGAGAAGAACTCGGGCACCTTCGCCGTGCTCGACGGGCCGGGCTCGGCGAAAGACAAGGTGCACGCGCTGTTTCGGCAGGTCATCGACGCACCGGACGAAGATCCGCTGGGGTGCCTGGTGGTGAATGCGACCGTCGAAATGGG
The DNA here is from genome assembly GCF_044386975.1 of Nocardia sp. NPDC020380. Taxonomy (NCBI): domain Bacteria; kingdom Bacillati; phylum Actinomycetota; class Actinomycetes; order Mycobacteriales; family Nocardiaceae; genus Nocardia; species Nocardia sp. NPDC020380. Next base: position 358,522 of record NZ_JBIRVQ010000006.1, read on the forward strand.
CCCGCGGGATACCGAGATCGCCGGACTGCTGAAGCTTGATCAAGAGCGGCGGGCGAATGCCCTCACCGCCATGATCACCGCGGGGCAGCGCGCCGGGGAACTCGACAAGAACAGGGACGCAACCGATCTGGCGCAGTTCGTGATCGCGGCCATCGGCGGGATGCGGGTCGCGGCGCGCGGGGGTGCGGGGAAGGAAACCCTCGAAGGCATCGCGAAGACCGCGTTGAGCTGCCTGTAAACAGTGCTGCCGCACAGGCATTTTCACATGCCCAAGTTTTGAACCAATCGATCCAAAAAGATGAGATCCGAGATCGAAGGAAACACCTATGCCATTGGCCGTCTACATCCTGGGGCTGTCCATCTTCGCCCAGGGCACCTCGGAGCTCATGCTCGCGGGATTGCTCACCGGCATCTCGAATGATCTACACGTCTCCATACCGCAAGCGGGACTGCTGATCTCGGCCTTCGCCATCGGCATGCTGCTCGGCGCGCCCGTACTGGCGATCACCACCCAACGCTGGTCGCGGCGCACCGCACTGCTCGCCTTCCTGGCGGTCTTCGCGGTCACCCACGTGGTCGCGGCTTCGACCTCCAGCTACTGGCTGGTGTTCGCCACCCGCATCGTGGGGGCGTTCGTCTACGCCGGGTTCTGGTCGGTCGGCGCGGCCACCGCCATCGCCCTGGTGCCCGAGACCGCGCGTGGGCGGGCCATGAGCATCGTGGCGGGCGGATTGACCGTCGCCACCATCATCGGCCTGCCCGCCGGGACGTTCATCGGCGATCATCTCGGCTGGCGCGGCGCGTTCTGGACCGTCGCGGGACTCTCACTTGCGGCCATGGTCGCCGTCTTCGCCAAAGTTCCGGACACTCGCCCCGCCGAACCACCGCGGGTACGGGAAGAGCTGCGGGCCTTGGCAATCCGGCCGGTGTGGCTGTTGTTCGGCACGACAGTGCTGGCCACCGCCGCGCAGCTGGTCACCTTCGGCTACCTGGGCGCACTGCTCACCGAGACCACGGGGCTGGCGCAGAACTGGGTGCCGGTGGTGCTGGCGGTGTACGGCGCGGGCAGCCTGCTCGGTATCGGCGTGGGTGGCCGGACGGCGGACACCCACCCCCTCTCGACCCTGGTTGTCGGCATCACGGGCGTGATCGCCACCTCGGTGCTGCTGGCGTTGACCGCACACCACCTCGCGCCCGTGGTGGTGCTGGTATTCCTGTTGGGCGCCTTTGGCTTCGGTGTCAACCCCGTGCTGAACAGCCGGGTATTCGCGCTGGCCCCATCCGCGACGACGCTGGGTCCCGCAGGCAATGTGGCTGCCTTCAACGTCGGCATCACGGCCGGGCCGTGGCTGGGCGGCGTCGCTATCAGCGCCGGACTCGGCTACCCATCCGTGGCCTGGATCGGCGCGGTCCTCGGCGCGGGAGCGCTGGCGCTCACCGGCTGGTCCCGGACGCTGCGCCCGCTCGCCGCGACTCCCATCCATCAACCCGCATCCGCCCGCAACTGACGCGTCGGCCGCGTCCTTCGCGCCGAGGAGGATGGGCGCTGCGCTGCCGAATGCGAGGAATCGTCGCCGGAACCCGCACCGTCGCTGGGGTCGGTTATTGCGGGACGGTATGTGCGGCGCGGGGTTTGCCTATGTAGGTGGACTCGCGGGGGATGGAGACCAGCGTGAGATCGACCTGAGTCGTGCCGGTGCGGAGCGTGATCCGGTTGCCCGCCGCGTCGGGCTGGTGGATCGAGAGGTCCGGGCGGGTCGCGGGCCAGCCGAGGGGAGTACCGGTGAGGTAGAGCGTGGTGACACCGGCGTGCGGGGCCGGGGCCAGGACACCGTCCACGACCGCGGCGGTGAAATCCGCGTCGGATTGGTGGGTTTCGACCGCGATGGTGAGGCGTTCCGGATTGCCGATGGTGGTGACCAGTTGCTGCCAGGTCTGCGGACGGTCGGTGCGGATGAGAATCCGCTCACCGACCGCCAGGGCCCGGAAGATCAACTGCTGCGCCAGATACAGTTCACCGGACACGTAGACGCTCGAAATGCCTTGGCCGATAAGTCGTATCGCGACGCCATTGCCCTCGTCATCGGAACCGAGGAGCTGGCCGCAGCCGGCGGACGGCAGCCACAGGGCGTCGGTGTCCTCGATCTCGCGTTCGGCCGTCGGCACGGTGGCATCGAGGCCGGGCACCGCGAAGGGCAGGTGCGCGAGCAGGCCCTCGCGGTGACGGCCGTTCATGGAGATCATGTGCTGCTGCACGGGTTCCAGCGGCAGTTCGCGCATGGTGAGCCGCCAGGCCGCGCCGATGCGCACGGTGCGGCCCTCGCGGCCGGGGCGCAGTCGCACGGCCACCGTGGTGCCGCGAGAAGCCGGAACCCACAGCTGGGACAAGTGATCCGAGTCGATATCGCGGGAATCGACTGCCGCGCCGATGTTCACGCTGTTGTTCAGGTCGACGCCACGCCAATGCTGTTTCAGCGCGGCGGGATCCACGCCCGCGGTCACCTGCAGGGCCGCCTGCACGATCTCGGGTGCGGTGAGCAGGCGGGCGGTGCAGTCGGCGTCCTCCAGGGCGCGCACGATGCGCTGCGTGGCAATGGTGACCGCACGGCAGGCCCCGTCGAGGCCGCCGCCGCGCCGCTCGGCGGCTTCCGGGCAGGTGAGCGGGTCGAAGGCGATGGCCAGCCAGACCGTGCGATGGGCGGTCGCAGGCAGTGGGCCCAGCAATGATTCGTAGATCGCGCCGGCGGGTGTGCCGGAGCGACTGCGGTATCCGTGCGAGACGATGTCGATGCCCGCGAGCCGGATATCGTGCTGGCTCAGGCATTTCGCGAGTTCCGCGAGGGGCAGCAGGTGGGAGGCCCGGACCGTCGATCGCCCGAGGCGGGTGAGCCCGCCGCGGGGCGGCAGTACTTCGACCACCGCCACCACGCGGCTGCCGTCGCGGTAGAGCCCGAGGGAGCGGCCGTCCGCGGCGCGGAAGTCGATGATGTCCGCGGGCCCGCGTCCGCGCTGGGAGCGATAGCGGAGGCGGGTCGCGATCCAAGAAGAAACTGTTCGTTTGCCCAACTCGACGAGAAGTAGCCCGCCGAGCACCGCACCCACCCCCAGCGCCCACCAGAACGGCAGCCCGCACAGGCACGCGATCGCCAGCACCACCAGCGCGACCAGCTGTGCCACCAGCACATCGGTGAGCGACGCGTGCCCGGAAATCCGGTGCCGCCGCCCGCGCCGAGCGCTCATCGTCAACCTCCAACTGCCGTGCCGGCCCGCCTCGGCGGGACCGCGCGCGAATCAAGGTCCTGGGGAAATGTACTGTATTCGGCGAATGTGTTCCCTGCTCGGGGGAGTTTTCGATGCCGTCCAGACCCACCACGCGATCGCAGGTGAGCGGTTACCGCTTCCTGGTCCGCCGCATGGAGCACGCCCTGGTCCGCCGGGATGTGCGAATGCTGCACGACCCGATGCGCTCCCAATCGCGGGCATTCATGGCCGGATTGATCCTGGCGTGCGTCGCCCTGGCTGGTTGCGGTGTGTTAGCTCTACTGCGGCCACAGGACAAACTGGGCAGCAATAAGATCCTGCTGGGCAAGGACACCGGCGCGGTCTACGTGGTCATCGACAATGTCGTGCACCCCGCCCTCAACCTCGCCTCCGCACGGCTCGCCGCCGGGGAGGCCGCCAAACCCGCCACCGTCAAGGAATCCGAGCTGGCCAAGAAGCCGCGCGGACAACTCATCGGCATTCCGGGCGCACCCGCCTCACTGAACTTCGACAGCAGCGGCAACGGCCGCGCCTGGACCGTCTGCGACATGCTCGCCAACGACGGCAGCCGCAACCTCACCACCTCCGTCCTCGCCGGAACCCCCGACCTCGGCGACAAGGCGTCGGCGCTGCCGTCCGGGAAGGCGCTGCTCGTGCAGGGGCGGGACCACACCTACCTCGTCTACGACAATCAGCGCGCCCAGCTCGATCTGAACGATCGCGCGGTCGTCGACGCCCTCGACCTGCGCGGCCAGGCGCCGCGGCCCATCAGCGAGGGCCTGCTGAACGCCATCCCCGAGGTACTGCCGCTGGTGCCGCCGCGCATCGACAATGCCGGTGCGCCACCGAACTATTCGATCGGCGACCACCGCATCGGCGATGTGGTGCAGGTGCGCACCGACGACAAGTACTACGTGGTGCTCGGCGACGGCCTGCAGCAGGTGTCGCCGCTGACCGCCGACATCATCCGCAATGCCTACAAATCCACGGCCGGCGACGACCACATCGCGCAGGCCGACCGCACCGGCGCACCCGTCTCCGCGGCGCTGCCGGTCTCCCGATACCCCGATCACGCACCCGAATTGGTGGACGGCAAGGACCAGCCCGCCGACTGCCTGTCCTGGAAACCGGTACAGGCCGCCGACAAATCCGACGGCTCCACCCACGCCGAGCTGACCGTGCTCACCGGGCATGCCGTGCCGATTCCCGATCGCGCCGCGCTGGTTCCGCTGGCGCAGGCCGACGGCAGTGGGATCAAAGCGGATTCGTTCTACATGAAGCCCGGCGCGGGCGCGTATGTGCAGACCACCGGGATCGAACCGGACAGTCAGCGGCACGACAGCCTGTACTTCGTCTCCGATTACGGTGTCCGATACGGCATTCAGAACCTGGAGGCGGCCAAGGCGCTGGGGATGGACCCGCAGAGCGTGCGGCCCGAACCCGCGCCGTGGCAGATCGTGGGACTGCTCGCGCCGGGGCCGACGCTCAGCCGGGAAGCGGCCATGGTCGCGCACGACGGAGTGGCCCCGGATCCGAGTCCGGCGAAAGATCCGGTGAAGACCCAGAATTAAGTGTCGTCCTCGTGCAGGCCGAAGCGGCGGCGCAGCGGGAAGGACGCCAGGTAGCCGAGGACCAGCAGGAGCACGATGCCCCCGCTGCCGATCAGGGCCACATTGCGGGCGGTGTGATCGGGTGCCGGGGGCGGCACGGGGATCGGTAATTGCTTGTCCGCGGCGGGATTCGGTCGTTTGGGTGGGAGATCATTCGGCACCTCGGCGGTGAGGGCGGCGACGGGATCGACTGTGCCGTAACCGATATAGGGATTCCAGCCCTCGCCCGGCGCATGGGCGGTGGCCTCGATCCGTTTGACGACATCGGCCGCTCGCAGGTCCGGGAAGCGCGACCGGACCAGCGCCGCGACACCCGACACGTACGGGGCCGCGAAACTCGTTCCGCTGTACGGGGTCACCTGCCCCTGATTGGTGATCTTGGCGGTGGTCAGGCCATTGCTGCGCGGGTCCAGGGAGATGATGTTCTCGCCCGGTGCGGCCACGCCGAGCCACGGGCCGGGCACGGTGAACTTCGAGGGCTGGCCGAACGCGTCCACCGAGCCCACCGACAGTACGTAGTCATCCCACCATGCCGGGGCCACATACGACGACACGTGATTCCACAGATCCTCATTGGGCTGCAAGGGATTCCAGCCCGGATTGCTCGCCTTGCAAGTGTCGTTATTGCCCGCCGAAGTGACGATGACGGCGTCCTTCTCCACCGCCGCGTACTGCACGGCCGCGCCCAGCGCACCCATTTCGGGACCGTCGGGCTCGCTGGTCGGGCAGGCCACCAGCGAGATATTGATGACCCGCGCCCCCGCATCGGCCGCCCGGCGCACCGCCGAGGCGAGCGCGGAGATCTTGCCGTAGCCGTCCGGCATATCGTCGGGGCCCTTGCCCTGGCCGGCGCCTTTCGCCTGGTAGAGCGCGCTGGTCTGGCGAATGGTCATGATCCGCGCGTCGGGTGCGACACCCGAGAACCCCTGCCCGTCCACCTGTGTCGCCGCGATCAGCCCGGCCACGAGCGTGCCGTGCGCATCGCAGTCCTCGGTGCCGTCACCGCCCGCCGCCACATAATCGCCGCCCGGAATGAGACCCGGCAGCCGCGGATGCGGCGAGACGCCGGTGTCGATCACCGCGACCAATTGCCCTGCCCCACGCGAGAATTGCCATGCCTGCGGCAGATCCAGGGTGCGCTGGGTGGCGGGAATCGTCGGGCCGTCGCCACCGGACTGTGTGCTGATGCACGGCGAGTTCGCGGGATGCTCGGTCTCGCCGGGCGGTGCCGCCGGTCCGCCCGCAGGCAGCAGACCGGGATCGATGGCCGGTGGGCGGGCGAGGTGGGCCAGGCCCGGTACCGCCTGGGCGGCAGCCGGTTCCAGGCCGCCGATCGAGACACTCAGCGCGAGTATCGAGGTGGCTCCGGCAGCGCGGAGAGCTCTCACGGTGTGACGTGCCATCGGACCGGTCGGCTCACAGCCCACGGACCAGCGAGTACAGGCCCGTCACCCAGAACACCAGCGGCACGATCGCGGCCACGAAGGTGTACTCCAGCAGCTCTACCGCCCGGCGCATGGGCGGGGTGGCCTGGCGGCGCGGAACAACGATGCCCAGGACCAGTGCGGCGATCAGGAGGACCAGCGCGGCGGCGAAGATGGCGAGCGGCTGATGGGCGGTGAAGGAGGCGAACATCAAGAGCGTCAACAGGATTGCGGCGCCACCGGCGATGAGGACCACCGCTTGCTCGGCGCCGGCGTAGGTGCGGCTGCGGAACATCAGGACCACCGCGCACACCAGAGCGAGGGCCAGGCCCGGCCAGTACGGGGTGTGGGCACGGGGCTCGACCGCGGCGACCGCGCCCACGGCCGCCACCACGGTGGTCGCGGCCACCAGACCGGCGAGGTATTTGCGGGCGCGTTCGGACTTGATGCGCAGCGCCTCCAGGGTCGGCAGGGCGCGGTGATCGTCCGGGTCGTCCTCGGTCGGGTCGATGGGGGTGCCGGGAGCCGGGACCGGGGGCAGGGGGAGTTTGGCGAGCAGCATGGAAAGCCTTGGCGCGAGCGACAATCCGGCCAGCCCGAGTGCGGCGGCGCCCGCGCCGATGGCCCTGTCGGGTACATCCGTGAGCAACCCGACCAGTGCGGCCGGCGCGGTGTACAGCGCCAGGACGGCCGCGCCGATGAACAATCCGAGCCCCACGCCGCTCACCCGCCACGCCAGAATCGCTGTGGCGCCGGTCAATACGGCGCCGAGCAGGATGTTCGCCCAGCCGTAGGAACCGGGCACGAAGAGCATGCCCGCGCTGAAAGCCGGTGGCAGCGCGCAGCCGCCGAGCACGAGGGCGCTGGCGGTGTCCGCGTACATGCGGCTCAGCACCATGCTCGCGATCACCAGCAGCACGGTGACGAAGGCGGCGACGATGCCGCTCACCCAGCCGGGCAGCGCATCCGGGGTGGCGAGCAGGCCGAGGCAGCCGGTCAGCATGGTCAGGACCGCGAGGATCGAGCCGGTGCGGCGGGCGGTGCGCGGGGTCCAGCCGCGGAAGCGGTCGGCGTCGGCATTGGCGACGTTGTACATGATGTCGTCGAACAGTGGTGCGGGCGCGGTGTGTTCGGCGCTCTCCAGCATGAGCAGCTCGCCGTCGCGGACCTGCTGTTCGGCGAGGCTGAGCGAATTGGAGAACGGGGGCTGCCCGATGCGGGCGAGGACCCACTCGTGCGGCTCGAATTGCTCGCCGTCATTGTCGAAGTCATTGGCGCGGCCGTGCTGGGCGACCATGTCGACGACGCTGGGGATGACGAGGGCGACCGGGACGTCGACCGGGATGGCCATATCGACCTGGGTGTGCTTGGCCAGGATGGTGACCCGCGCGAGATCGGGGGCGCGGACGGTGCCGCGGAGGTCCTCGAGCTGATCCGGTCGAGCCTGTGTCACACGTCCCCCAACGTTTGTCGTCGTGTCGTGCAGCCGCGCCGCTCTGAAATGCGGAAATGCTGCCAGCACTCTAATCCATCGAGGATGCTGGCAGTACACTGAGCCCGCAGTCAGCCACTCGATGGGGGATTGATCAGTTCGATGAGCACAGTCGATCCATGAGCACTGTCCGGTTTCAGCGCCGTCCACGCCGGGAGACGCCACGTTCACCGGGCGGTGAAGTGACCCTGCAGCCGCCGCCCGAGATCCCGCGCGCGGTCCCCGCGAACCTCTTCACCAAACTCATGCCGCTCGTCATGGTGGTCGCCATGCTCGGCATGGTCGTGCTCATGTTCACCTCGGGTAGCGGCATCGCCACCAACCCGATGAGCCTCATGTTCCCGGTCATGATGGTCTTCTCCATGATCGGCATGTACGCAGGTCAAGGCGGCAAAGGGCAGAAGGCCGGGGAGGCCGACGAGGACCGCAAGGACTACCTGCGCTACCTCGACCAGGTCCGCCGCGACGTCGAGGTGACCGCCCAGCAGCAGCGCGCAGCCATCGAATGGAGCCACCCCGAACCAGGCCTGGTGTGGATGCTCGCCGGCACCTCCCGCATGTGGGAACGCCGACCCGGCGACAAGGACTTCTGCCACGCCCGCATCGGCCTCGGCAGCCAGCGGCTCGCCACCCGATTGGTGGCCCCGGAGACCGGTCCCGTGGAGGAACTGGAACCGATAGCTGCGGTGTCGCTGCGACGCTTCGTGCGCACCCATTCGACCGTCCCGGAACTGCCCACCGCCATCGCCGTGAAGGGCTTCGCGAGCATTCAGCTCACCGGCGACCGCGCTCAAGCCCGCGAGATGACCCGCGCCATGCTGCTGCAGCTGGCCATGTTCCAGGGACCCGATCAGGTCCTCGTCGCCGTCGTCTGCGGACCCGACACCGCCCGCGAATGGGAATGGGTCAAATGGCTGCCACACACCCAGCATCCGGAATCCCAGGACGGCGTCGGCACCGAACGCATGGTGTACGGATCCATCCGGCAGGCGCACGCCGGCCTGCAACCGCTGCTGTACAACCGGGTCCGCTACTCCCGCAACCAGCCACCCGACCCGAACCTGGTGCAGATCGTGCTGGTGGTGGACGGCGGACTCCTCGAAGCCGAGGAAGATCCCTTGCGGGAGACCGGATTCGAAGGCGTCACCGTCGTCGACCTGTGCGGGTACGCGCCGCGACTGGCCGCCTCCCGCGGGATCCAGATGGTGGTGGAGGACGGCGAATGCTCGGGGCGCGGCGCCACCGGGGTCATGGAACGGTTCGCCGGGATCGACCGGATCAGCGTCGGCGAGGCGGAACAGGCCGCGCGGCGGCTCGCGCCCTACCGGGCCGCCACCCAGCGCGCCGCCGAGGCCACCGGCGAAGCGGGCGAAGTGATCTCGACCTGGAACCAGCTGCTCGGACTCGGCGATATCGGATCCTTCACACCGGAGACGGCCTGGCAGCCGCGCTACGGGCGGGAGCGGCTGCGCGTCCCGTTCGGGGTCGGCGCGGACGGGCTGCCGGTGGTGCTGGACATCAAGGAGGCCGCCGAGGGCGGTATGGGGCCGCACGGTCTGTGCATCGGCGCGACCGGCTCGGGTAAGTCGGAATTCCTGCGCACGCTGGTGCTTTCGCTCATCGCCACGCACTCGCCGGATCAGTTGAACTTCGTGCTCGTCGACTTCAAGGGCGGTGCGACCTTCCTGGGGCTGGAGGGTGTCGCGCATGTCGCGGCCATCATCACCAACCTGGAAGAGGAAGCCGACCTCGTCGACCGCATGCGCGACGCGCTCGCCGGTGAGATGAACCGGCGGCAGGAACTGCTGCGCGCGGCAGGCAATTTCGCGAATGTCTCCGAATACGAGAAGGCGCGCGCGGCCGGTGCGGATCTCGATCCCATGCCCGCGCTGTTCGTGGTGCTGGACGAGTTCTCCGAACTACTCTCGCAGCATCCGGATTTCGCGGAACTGTTCACCATGATCGGGCGGTTGGGGCGGTCACTGCATGTGCATCTGCTGCTGGCCTCGCAGCGGCTGGAGGAGGGGCGGCTCAAGGGGCTGGAGAGTCACCTGTCCTATCGGATCGGGTTGAAGACCTTCTCGGCCAATGAATCCCGGCAGGTACTAGGGGTGCCGGACGCTTACAACCTGCCTGGTAACCCCGGCGGCGGGTACCTCAAGTCCGATTCGGGGGAGATCCAGCGCTTCCAGTCCGCGTACGTGTCCGGGCCTTACATCGGCGGGGGATCGCAGGGGGACACCGCTGTCTCTACTCGGCGCGGCGATATCGATGCCACGGCGCGGCCCTTCACCGCCAACCATGTGGGATTTCGTGCCAGTGACCATATTCCGGCTCCCGAGCTGCCGGAACTCGTCGAGGCGCAGCCCGATACCGATCAGATCTCCAACCTGCAGATGCTGGTGTCACGGGTGCGCGGCCACGGCCGGCCCGCGCACGAGATATGGCTGCCGCCATTGGACGAGGCGCCCACCCTGGATCAGCTGATTCCGCGCTCGGTGCTCACGGGGGACTGGAATCCCGTTGCCACCCTGCGGGCTCCGATCGGCATTGTGGACCGGCCCTACGATCAGCGGCGCGATCCGTTGATCGTGGACCTGTCCGGGTCGCGCGGCAATGTGGCGGTGGTCGGGGGTCCGCAGTCCGGTAAGTCCACGGCCTTGCGGACGCTGGTGATGGCAATGTCGTTGACGCACACCGCCGAACAGGTGCAGTTCTACTGCCTCGATTTCGGTGGCGGCACCATGGTCGGGCTCGAGGGGTTGCCGCAGGTCGGCGCCGTCGCCGGGCGGATGGAGGGGGACAAGGTCCGGCGCACGGTGGCCGAGACGGTCAGCATCGTGCGGCAGCGCGAGGCGCGGTTCCGGCAGCTCGGCGTCGAATCCATGCCGGAGTTCCGGCGCTTGCGGGCCGCCGACCCGGCCACCGCGCCCGCGGTCATGGGGGTGCACGAGGATCCGTTCGGTGACGTGTTCCTGGTGATCGACGGGTACGGGATCTTCCGGCAGGAATTCGAACTGCTGGAGCAGACCGTCATGAACCTTGCGGTGCAAGGGCTTTCGTACGGGGTGCACGTGGTGATCGCGCTCAACCGGTGGGCGGAGGCGCGGCCCGCGCTCAAGGATCAGATCGGGACGCGCGTCGAACTGCGGCTGGGCGATCCCATGGACTCCGACCTCGGGCGCAAGTTCGCGGCGCAGGTGCCGATGGGGCGGCCCGGGCGCGGTATGACCGCCGAGTGCTTGCACCTGCTCACCGCGGTGCCGCGCATCGACTCCGATCCGGACCCGGCGACGTTGGGTATCGGTGTGGCGCAGGCTGTTTCGGCCATCGCACAGGCCGTGCCGGGGCGGCCCGCGCCGCGGGTGCGGATGCTGCCGGAGCGGCTGCCTCGCGAGGAACTGCTGCGGTTGTGCGATGACTGGCCCACTCATCTGGAGGCGGGCAAGTGCCTGCGGTTCCCGCTCGGCATCAATGAATCCGAGCTGGCGCCGGTGTTCCTGGACTTCGCGTCGAGCCCGCACTGCGTGGTGATCGGCGATTCGGAGAGCGGGAAGACCACGCTGCTGCGGTCGCTGGTGGAATCGATCTGCGCGGCGAATACGCCGGATCAGGCGCGGATCATCCTGGGTGACTATCGGCGGACCATGCTCGGCACGGTGCCCGAGGGATACCTCGCCGGATACGGCACGACGGCGCCGCAATTCACCCAGCAGATGGCCGACCTGGCCGCCTATGTCACGCAGCGGCTGCCGGGACCGGATGTGACGCCGCAGCAGCTGAAGGATCGTTCCTGGTGGAGCGGGCCGGAGATCTACGTGATCGTCGACGACTACGACCTGGTGGCGACCGCCAGCGGCAATCCCATGCACGCTCTGGTCGACCACCTGGCCCACGCCCGCGACCTCGGTTTCCACGTGATCATCGCGCGCCGCTCCGGCGGCGCCGGCCGCGCCATGTACGAGGCCACCCTCAACCGCATGAAGGAACTCAACGCCGCCTCCCTGGTGATGAGCTGCAGCCGCGACGAAGGCATCCTCTTCGGCACCACCCGCCCCTCCCTCATGCCCCCGGGCCGCGGCACCTACGGCACCCGCGCCGGCGAGGACCTCATCCAGCTCGGCTGGCTACCCACCGCTTGATACAAGTGCACCCCGGCATACCTGCCGGGGTGCACATAATTCTGCTGCCGCTGGGCAGCTCAGAAGAGGCCTGCGAGGGCGGTGTCCTTGGCCTGGAGTTCGGCATTGCCGGTGCGGACCAAGGTGGCCGCGCCGCCGAGGGTGCTGTTGAGCTGGCCGACGTGGACGTTCCACGTGCGCTGCAGGTCGGCGAACGCGTCGTTGGCGTCGCCCTTCCAGTTGTTGGCCACGAACTCCTCCACCCGGCGGTGGAAGGCCTCCAACTGGTCGCGGATGCCTTCCGCGCGCCGCAGGATGGAGTTCGCGCCGTCCTCGACGCCCGCGAAATGCGCCGAGATGACCTGACCGTTTGCTGCCGACATGGTTTGTTTCCTTTGCCGAGTTATCGAAAAGAGAAGGATTCGAACCGGGTTAGACCGGCGGCAGATCCAGACTGGAAATCTGCGCATTGACCTGGGATGCGTAGTTCTGGTCGTGCTCTTCGTAGTTCGAACCGACCTTGACGAGGTTCTCGGCCGTGTTCATGAGCTTGTCGTTGAGTTTCTCGGCCTGGTAGTAGTAGCGCTGCATGAAGGCATCGAAGGCCTGGCGCGCGCCACCTTCCCACTTGGAGCCGACGGTGGTGGCCTCCTCGTCGCGCTTCAGGTCGCTGATCAATTGCATCAGTTCCTGATGGGTCTGCTTGAACTCCTGGGCCTTGGCCTGGATGAGCTCATTACTGGCTTCGAATGCACCGGCCACGGTGCCTCCTTTCGATACGCGGGCTGACGACCTCTTTGCAGTGATTGGACGTGGGTCGCGGCCCGGCGGTTCCACCCCTGCTACAGCAATTCGTCAGCACACTATCGAAGTATCGGTACCTCTGACCAGCCCTTACCGGTCAGGCGTGACATCCTCCACGCGAGACGGACCTCACATTCGGGCTACCACGTGCTGTTCGCCATCAAGGCATATTGCGCCGCGGCCCGCTGCTGCACATCGGCCAACTGGTCGGATTCCACGGTGGCGACGTACCGGCGATACACGACCGCACAGCGATACCGTTTGATTGTCAGATCATCCTTGGTGGCCGACTCGCCGCATTTCGCATCGGGAACCACCGGCGGCGCGTCGGCGGCGCCCGGATAGGCCGGATCCAGAATTGCGGACCAGAGTTGTTTCGCCGCTTGCGGATCGCGCGCCCGGAACAACATGGTGATACCCGCGGTGTTGTATCCGGACAGCGAGAAACGATCCACTCCACTCGCGGTCAGCAGATGCTGCCAGTAACTCTGATCCTTCACGCGCTGAATGAATCCGCGCGGTTCGTAAACGGCTTCGGACGTCAAATCCGGCATGCCCAAGCCGTCGACGCTGAGAGTTTGCCGGAGCATGCCGTCGGGATCGTAGTCCAGACGCAGAATGGCTTCACGGTCAAGCGGTTTCAGCGAATCCAGCAGCGGCACCTGCGCGTCGAGGACCTGCTGCGTGAGCGCGGACAGCTGATCCAGATTCGGATCCTTCACCCCCGCGAAGACATGGATGACATAGCTGCCGTGCGCCATATAGGTGCCGATGGAAGCGATGCCGGGCCGCCAGTGCGTATGCGCCGCCGCGTATTTCGGCAGCGAGACGCGCTGATTGACATCCGCGGCGACCGCGAAATCGGCATCGTCCAGCTCGGTCGCCGCCTTGGCCGCGGACGCGTCGTCCGGGAACTGCATGACGACCACGGAGGTCCACATGCCCTCCTTGACCCGCTTGCCCGCGTCGCCGAGGGAGTCGGCGGCGCTCGCGGCGACGCCGAACATCATCCCGTTACCGGTGAGCGCCGGCGCCGCATTGGCGGCCAGCACCTGGGTGGCCCCGTCGGTATCGCTGAAACCGGCTGTGCCGGTACCGTATTTCAGCTTCGGATCGACATCCGGCCCGACCACCACCTGCCCGGCCAGGCGCATGGTCGCCAGCGTGGTGCCGTTGTCCAGGGCGTGGAAGTAGTGATAGCGGAGGTCCAGCGGATCGGTGTTGTAGCTGCCGACATCCAGTTTCCGGACGTCGATCTCGCCGGGCAGGGCGGTGCCGTTGCGCGTGCTGCCGCAGCCGGTCAAGGCCAGCGCGGCAATGCTGATGGCGGCCCACCGAATTCGTCGTGAATGCATCGAATGTTCCCTCGGCACTTCGTCAGTGGGCGTTGACCAGCATGGCGTACTGCGCGGCAATGCGCTGCTGCACGTCGAGCAACTGGTTCGCCGAGAGTTCGGCGACGTAGCGATCGTGGGCGACCCAGCAGTAGTACGAGATCGCGGCGAAGGCGGGGCCGACGTACTGCCGGCACACGGCATTGGGCAGGTTCGGCGGCGGATCGATGGCCTTGAAGGTCCGCGAGGTCTCGGCGCGCTCGTCGATCAGCTTCGCCGCCGACTGATAGTCCCGGGTGCGGAACACGTATCCGCCCTTCCAGGCGACCCGGTCCACGCCGGCCTCGGTGAGCGATCGGGTGTCGTCGTCGCCCTGGATCAGCTGCAATCCGCCGTGCAGTTCATAGATTCCGGGGATACCCGCCTGCGAGGCGTCGTCCAGGATCGTCGGCAGGGTGCGGCCGAGTACGCCGTCCATATCGATCGGCAGGTCCGCCAGCTTGTCGCCGGGTGTGGCGGGGAATTTCGCCAGTGCCGGCGGGATGACATCCAGGCTGCGCTGTACATGCGCGGCGAGTTTCGCCTGATCCTGGTTTTTCAACGCACCCATGACATTGTCGAAGACCCGGGTGAAGACGACGAATTTGCCGGTGGCGTACCAGGATCGGATGAGACCGGGCATGGTGTCGTCGGTGTAGGCGAAGGCGGCCGGGTACTTGTCGATCGAAACCCGCTGCTTCGGATGGTCGGCGGCGAGATCGGTCTGTCCCAGGGCCTGCGCGGCGGCGGTGGCGGAGGCTTCGTCCGAGAAGATCAGCACGATGTTCTCAAGCTCGTAGGACAGCTCGTCGGCCTCGTCCGACTTGCCGGTGGTGACGAATCCGGAGACGAAGCCCTTGGCGGCCGCGTTCATGGCGCCCGCGTCGGCGTCGATGCGCTGCTTCATGGCCCCGGACCCGAAGTCGATGAAGGGGCGGATCGCCGCGGCCATGGGCTGGCCGGCGTACTTCACGGCCGGATCCACCTCGACGGGCAGCGGAATGTAATCGGCCAGTCGCTCCGCCTCGAGCGCCCGCGCCTGATCCAGATTGACCGCCTTGCCATACAGCTTGGGCTGCGTCGCCAGATTGCCGGTATCCAGTTTCGACAGGTCGATGGCCGGTTCCGGCGGATACGCCGGTTTCGCGGGTCCGGCATCGGATCCGCAGGCGGCGGTCATGACGACCGCCAGCGCCGTCCCCGCGGTCACCGCCGCGCGCACGAATTTCCGCATGTTCTCCCCCTCGAAATGGCCGATCGGCCACACCCTACTTCACGCGGTTGTGCAGTACCGGGACCAACTTGTTGATCAAGGTCTGCTGCGAATCGGGTGTCCAATTGCGCATGGCCGCGACCGCGGAAGCATCGTCGAGCGGAATCACCACGGCCCGTGAGCTGGTGATTTCACTGGGCAGGCCGAGTAGTCCACCGCCACCGGCCTTCTCATCGCTGCGCACGGCGATGATGTACGAATTGTCCGGCACGGTCAGGGATCCCCAGTCCCCGGACGGCCGCGGCGAGGGCTCGTTGCCATTGGGCGTGTAGTTGAGGTTGTAGACGAAACCGAGGCTCTCCAGGAACTTCGCCTGCGGGGTGCCGTCCAGGTAGATGCTGAATTTCGTGTCGTACTGCGTGCCGGTGACATCGACCATGGTGACGGTCTTGCCTTGGAAGGCCGGATTGTCCTGCTTGGCCTGATCCAGGGTCGCCGGCACCGCAGCCGCGGTCGTGGTGGCCGGCGCGGTGGAGCTGGCGACCGCGACATTCTTGCTGTCACCGCCGCCCATGGTCACGATGCCGATGCCCACCGCCAGCGCGACCACCACGGCCGCGGCGCCCGCACCGAGGTACAGGCGTAGTCGCTTCTTCGACGGCGCGGCCGGCTGCTGCGTACCGGTCAGCGTGGCGGAAGCGGCCGGGTAGCTGCCGGTTTCGCCGCGGTTCAGCAGACCCGGCGGGGCGACCTGAATCGGATAGGTGGGTGAGGTGTTGTTGCCCAGCGGATTCCAGCCGGGCGTCAGCACATTGGCGACCGCATCGGTGAACTCGCGGCACGAGTTGTAACGTTCCGCCGGGTTCTTCGCCATGGCGCGCGCGATGACGCCGTCGATCGCCTCCGGCAGATGCGGGTTGACGGCCGTCGCGCGCGGCGGCGGCTCGTGCAGATGACCCATCATCACCAGCGCGGGCTGCGTTGCGGGAAAAGGATTCTGGCCGGTCAGCATCTTGTAGAAGGAGCAGGCCAGGCTGTACAGATCGGAGCGGTGGTCCAGGTGGCCGCCCGCCAGCTGCTCCGGCGGCGCATACGCGATGGTGGCCACGAAACTGCCGGTCTGGGTGAGCTCGGTGGTGTCCTCGGTGGACTTGGCCACCCCGAAATCGGCCAGCAGCGCGCGTTCCTCTTCCCCGTCCACCGTGGTGAGCAGGAAGTTCGCGGGCTTCACATCGCGGTGCAGCAGATTGCGGCGATGCGCGTAATCCAGGCCGCGGCCGATCTGCGCGGTGATGCCCAGCGCGCGCAGCGGAGTCATGGCGGTGGCGTCGCGCTTCATCTCCGCGGACGCGTCGGTGCCGTCCACGTACTGCATGGCGATCCAGAGCCGGCCGTTCTCCTCACCGCGATTGTGCACCGCGACGATATTCGGGTGATCCAGCCCGGCAACGACATTGGCCTCGCGCTCGAAACGGCCACGGAACTCGTCATTGCTGGTGAGATCCACCGACAGCACCTTCAGCGCGTCCATACGCGGCAACTGCGGATGCTTGGCGAGATAGACCGTGCCCATCCCGCCCGCGCCCAGGACCCGCACGATCCGGTAGCCGCCGACGATGGTGCCGGGACTCATCGCCATGCTCGGAACTCCTGGGTCGACTCGGTAGGTGCTAGCCGGAGCTTACTGGAGGGCTGACCAGGTGTCCGGGCCGATAACCCGCCGCCCGGTGTGTGGCGCCGCCCGGACGCGACGGCACGTAACCTGGTCCATGTGCTGCACATGCCCTGCCCTGCCCAGTCCGGGGGCCGGTTCCATTGATGGATCGGCAGGTCGAGGTTGTCGCGGGCAATCATGTCGTCAGCAGAGTGGCGGGGGCGCTGATCGTGGTCGCGCACCGCGAACGCGGGCGATTGACCGTGGAATCCCGGGCCGCGATAGCCGCCCGCGCACTCGCCGAACTGGTCGCGGCGGCCAGCGAACAGGCACCGGACGGGCCGGGGCGACTCGTGGCGCGGCAGGCGACCCGATGGCTCATGAAGGACGCCGAGCGCATTTCACCCGGGGAGGCCATCGAGTTCGGCATCCTGTCCGCGGCGGACACCGGGGGAGTGGCCGTCTTCCTGCACGGCTCGGTCACCGCGGTACTGGCCGGGAAGGCCGTCGAGTACTACCGCGGCAGTGACGCCGCCTTCACCGTGGATCGGGTCGCCGAACATCCGGCGCGGGCCGCCGCGCTCTTCATCGACGAGGGCGGGCGCCGCCCACCCGAACTCCCGGACCGCGGCATCGGCTCACTGATCGAAGGCGTCGCACAGGCCACGGGTGCGGTCGTCTGGTTCGACGGTGCATCGATACCGCCCCCGCCGTCGGCGCGCACCGGCGAAGGACGGCACCGAGCCGAAATCCCGCCCCCGACCGCCGCCTTCGACGCACAACCGGAGCGGGACCGGATTCCCCTGGACCCCAACCTGGTTCCCACCCGCACTTCCAACCGACTACCCGCCGACCTCTACCTGGAGACGGAAACGCCGGCGGCCCCGAAGGAATCGATCCCACCCACCGACCGCGCGGTCGGTCCGGAGAACGACGCCGACTTGTCGATGGACGCGGGAACGAGCGACGGCTCGACAACGACCCCGATCGGCCCGGAAAGCAACGCCGAAGTATCTGTCGCCCCGGTCGATCCGGTGACGGAGGCCGATATTCCCGCCACCGATCCAGCCACCGAGGCTGTCGGCGCCGGCGGGGTGGATCTGCACCATGCGCCCACGGAGATGGGCGGAGCGCCCGAGACCGTGGGAACCAATCCCGCGCCGCAGCCGGATCCGGATCTGCAGCGGCGGCTGGAGGCCACCGCCAAGGCCAGTGCGCTCACCGTGAAGGTGCTCGGATTCAAATGTGCGCGAGCGCATCCCAGTGATCCGCGGTCGGCGTTCTGCACGGTGTGCGGGATGCCGGTGGATCAGACCCAGCAGGTCGCCGAGGTGATCCGGCCGCCGCTGGGGATGCTGGTGCTCGACGACGGTCTCACCTATATGTTGTCCGCCGATGCGGTGGTGGGGCGTGATCCGGAGCAGTCCGAGGCGGCGCGGGCGGGGCTGTCGCCCTTGCGGATCGAGGACTCCTCGGGCGGCATGTCCCGCGCGCACGCCGAAATCCGGCTGGTGAACTGGGATGTCAGCGTGGTGGATCGGGGGTCGACCAACGGTACCCGGGTGCGATTGCCGGGTTATCGGGATTGGGTTCGGCTGCAACCGAATCAGCCGTTGATCCTGATGGCGGGCGCGGAGATCATGCTCGGGAATCGGATGCTGCGGCTGGAACCGGTCGCGCCACCGCCGTTCGGATAATCACTACCGCCGTCCGGATCGACCGCCGCCGTTCGGACAGTCGTTCCGGCGGTTACGAATACCGGGCGGCGCAGGTCTGCTGGTTGCCCAGGACGCCCGCGCGGAAGGCGTCCACGCGGGAGAAACCGCTCGGCACCGTCTTGCCGTCGGTATCGCTGGCGGCCAGTCCGTCCGATAGCAGGCCCGATATCGCCTCGTCGATATCGGCCGAGGACAAGGTGATCCCGCCCGCGGCGCCGGATCGGCTGGGGTCGGCCAGTTTCGCGGTGATCACCCCGGACAGGCAGGCTGCCCGCAGCCCGGTCTTGGCCCCGGTCAGCTCTTGTCCGGCAGCGTGTTGCACGGCCAGCGCGTATCGGGAGATGAAGACGATGTACGCGGTGTAGACGCCGGTCACCCTGATCGGCAGGCCATCCTGCTCGTCGGTGTCGGCGGCGCCGCGCTGGCGCAGGGCGGTCAGATCCGTGCCGATGGTGCCGGTGGCGGGGCAGTAGGTCACCGGTTCGGTGTCGGCGCCGTTGCGGCAGTTCATCTTCGCGGTGCCGTAGGTGAATTTCGGCTGCTTGTCCATCGGCATGATCACGGCCATGGCCCGGGCCAGGTTTTCCAGCGCGGCCTGGTCGATATTGCCCTCGCCGTGCGCCGGATCGCCGTTGTTGGTCTGCGGGAGATTGCCGCGCCGGTGCTCGATCTCGTGCATGTCGATGGCCTTGCAGCCCTTGGGCCCGTCGGTGAAACCGATCTGCACGGCCGTCACCCGCTCGAACGCCGAACCGTGCACCGACTCCGGATCCTCCGGGTTGCGGTCGCGGATGGCGACCGTGGTGGCCAGTACCGCGTTCAAGCCGTCGGACGTATTGATCCGGAAATGCTTCGAATTGCCTTGCGCGACAGAACGCATGAACGCGCCCGCGAAACAATCGGCCTGCTGCTCCTTGACGATGGTCGGCGTCTTGCGGTTGACGAGCTTGGCGATGCTCTGAATGGCGTGCCCGTATTCGTGAGCGAGGACCATCACCACCGACATCTTCCCGAAGGTGTCCTGCACCGACGGCAGCAGCATGGTGCGATCCCAGCCGATGGAATGGTCCAGGCCGCAGTACGCGGCATTGTCCAGCCGATAGGTGGTGTCCGCGCAGAACTCCACATCCTGCGAATGCGGCGCGCGCGAACTCCACGACACCAGTTTGGTGACCGGAACGAAATCCCCCTGGAAATCCGCCGGATACTCACCCCGCCAGAAGGTCTCGATGTCCTCGATGGCATTCATGGCCAGGTGATCGATCTCGCCGCCATCGGTATTCGACGGCCGCAGCAGCGCATCGGGGACATCCGGCCGCGGACCGCTGAGACCGCTGGTGGTGGGCAATCCGGCCACCTTGAACGGGTCGTCGTAGATGGACACGGCCCGGCCGTGAACACTTCGTATACAACCGGTCAACAGCGTCGCCACCACCGTCAGAATGCCGAGCGTCACCACCGCCCGCCACAGTCCACCCCACCGGCGCGGAGGTACCGCCACCCCCTGGCGTCCAGCCACGTCCACTCCTCGACGACCGTTCCTGCTCCACCCCGGTATCGGCCATACCGCCGATAAACGCAACACCATAGTCCGGGCGTCCGCATACTATGCTGCGCCCATGTCTTCACCGGGGGCGCAGCAGATCACCGTGCGTCATGCAGGAACCGATCGGGTCTTCGACGCGAGCCAGCAGATCACCATGGGGCGGGCCCCCGAGGTACTCCTGTTCGTCGACAGCCCGCTGGTTTCCCGGGTGCACGCCATCCTGTCCTACGAGGGCGGATCGTGGAAGCTCACCGACAACGGCAGCACCAACGGCGTTTTCGTGGACGCGCGGCGGATCACCACCCCGATCGTCATCAACCGGCCCACCCAGGTGCGGCTCGGCGACGCCATCACCGGACCACTGCTGCATCTGCTGCCGGCGCCCGCCCGCGGCGGCTTCGCGCCCGAGCAGCGGCCCGCGCCGCAGCAACAGCGGCCGCCGGTGCGGCCGCAGCCGCCCGCCCAGCAATCGCCGGGGCAACCGTACGCACAGCGGCAGCCGTCCAGTCCGATTCCGGCGCAGCCGGCGAATCCGGCGCAGGCGCGGCCCAATCCGCAGGGCTCGCACCCGCAGCCGGTGGTACCGAACCCGCAGCACCGCCCGCCCGTCACGCCGTGGCAGAACCAGCCGGTCCAGAATCAGCCGGTCTCCAATGTGCAACCGGCCGTGCCGAACTTCCAGCGGCCACCGGTGCAGCAGCCGCCGAGCCGGCCGCAGCCGCCCGTGCAGCAACCGCCGGGCCAGCAGCCGGTGAGCCGACCTCAGCATCAGGTACCGCCGCAGAGTGGGCAGCAGCCGCAGGCGCCGCAGAGCGCCGCGCAACCGGTGCAGTCCGCGCCGAAGCAGGACGCGGCCGTCAATATCAATATGACCACCAAGGCCGACACCTCGATGCTGCCGCCGGTGCGCGCCCGCGCCGCCACCGCCGCCATCGCGCGGGCCGACCGGATTCCGCAGGGCGGCTTGAATATCGGCCGCACCAGCGACAACCAGATCGTGGTCAACGATCCGCTGGCCTCGCGCAAGCACGCGCGGCTGGTCCGGGACCGTGAGGGTCTCGCGATCGAGGATCTGGGTTCGGCCAACGGCACGTTCGTCAACGGGCGCCGGGAACAGCGCACCGTGCTGCGCGAACGCGACATCATCACCATCGGTAACGTCGACTTCGTCGTGCAAGAGGGCACGCTGGTGCGCCGGCAGCGGCCGGTCGCCGAGCAGGGACTGCACGTGCACGGCGTCGGGTTCACCGTCGAGGGCAACAAGCAGCTGCTGGTCGATGTGAACATGCAGGCCGGGCGTGGTTCGCTGACCGCGCTCATCGGGCCGTCCGGCGCGGGTAAGTCGACGTTGTCGAAAGTCATTGCGGGAACGACACATCCGTCCTCGGGTGTGGTCACGTTCGAAGGCCGCAACCTGCACGCCGAATACGAGGCGCTGCGCTCCCGCATCGGCATGGTGCCGCAGGACGATGTGCTGCACCGGCAGCTCACCGTCAAGCAGGCGCTGAACTTCGCCGCGCAACTGCGGCTGCCACCGGACACCAGCAAGGCGGACCGCAAGGCCGTCATCGAGGGTGTGCTGGACGAACTTTCGCTCACCCAGCACGCGGACACGCGCGTGGATCGGCTCTCGGGCGGTCAGCGCAAGCGGGCCTCGGTGGCCATGGAGCTGCTCACCGGTCCCTCGCTGCTGATCCTGGACGAGCCCACCTCGGGTCTGGATCCGGCGCTGGACCGCCAGGTCATGACCATGCTGCGCGAGCTCGCCGACGCGGGCCGCACCGTCATCGTGGTCACGCATTCCGTTGCGTGCCTGGACATGTGCGATCAGGTGCTGTTGCTCGCACCGGGCGGTAAGACCGCCTACGCCGGGCATCCGGGCCGGGTGCGGGAGTTCCTCGGCACCAGCGACTGGGCGGAGATCTTCTCCCGGGTCGCGGCCGATCCGGATCGGGCCTTCGCGGATTTCCGTTCCCGCCAGGCGTTCACACCGCCACCGCCGCCGGCGAAACCGGCCGAGAAGGCGAAGGCGCCGAAATCGAGTCCGCTCAAACAGTTCTCGACGCTGTCGCGGCGGCAGGTGCGGCTCATCTTCGCGGACCGCGGTTATCTGGCGTTCCTGGTGGTGCTGCCGTTCGTGCTCGGCGCACTGTCGCTGGTGGTGCAGGGCAAGGCCGGCTTCCAGAAGGGCGCGCTCACGCAGATGCCGGACGGTACGTTCGTGCCAAGCGGCGGTAGTGAGGCCCAGCAGTTGTTGGTGGTGCTGATCCTGGGCGCGTGCTTCATGGGTTCCACGCTGACCGTGCGTGATCTGGTGGGTGAGCGGGCGATCTACTTCCGGGAGCGGGCCGTCGGGCTGCGGTCCGGTTCGTATCTGATGTCGAAGATCATCGTGTTCAGCTTTGCGGCGCTGTTGCAGGCGGCCGTGATGATCGGCATCGTGCTGGCGTTCAAGAAGGGACCCGGGCCGGGTGTGGTGATCCCGCCGGGCAGTGTCGAGTTGTACGTCGATATCGCGATGACGGCGGTGACCTGCGTGGTGCTGGGACTGGCGCTGTCCAGTCTGGCCAGGTCCAGCGAGCAGGTGATGCCGCTGCTGGTGGTCGTGATCATGGGTCAGCTGGTGATGGCGGGCGGCATGATCCCGGTGACCAACCGGATCGTGCTGAACCAGGTCTCCTGGCTGTTCCCGGCGCGCTGGGGTTACTCGGCGGGTGGATCGACGGTGAACATCCGGAAGCTGTCGGCGTCCGCGCAGCCGGACACGCTGTGGCAGCACGAGCCGGTCTACTGGGCCCTGGACATCGGGATGCTGGCCGTGATCCTGATCGTGCTGGCGCTGTTCACCTGGTCGCGACTGCGGTTGAAGAAGTCCGCGGCATGAGCGGGGGGTGCGAAGTATCGGTTCGGGTACGCGCCCTGCGGGTTCAGCAGGCAGACTGATGAACGTGACAGCGCGAGTTGGAGCAGTGCATCTCGGCTGGGACGTGGTGTCGGTGGCCGCCGGTGGCGGCGGCACGCCGATCCGCCCGGTCGAGGTCGAAGGCACGTATACACCGCCCGCCTACCTGCTGGCGGATTCGTCCGGCCGGCTGCACACGGCCGGCGTGGACCGGCGACCCGATGTCGGCATCGCCATTTCCGATGTGCGCGACATCATCGGCCACCCGCAGATCGTGGTGGCCGGGGCGACCTGGCCCGCCGAACTGGTGTTCCGGGCCCGCATGCACAACCCGCTGGCGTCGCTCAACGAACGCCTCGGCGGGCCGCCCGACGTGATCGCCCTGCCGTTCCCGGACGACTGGCCGGATCCGAAGGTCGACGAATACATCCGCCTGGTCGAACAGCTCGGCGTGCCCGCCGAGGCCTTGCCCGAATCCGTGGCGTTGTCCGGGTACGTGCGCGCCCTCGGCCTGGTCCGGCGGCCCGGCCGCGGGCCCGGGGTGGGTGCCGTGGGCGTCTACTCCGACGGTCGCGAATGCCTGGTGGTCGCCGTCCACGGCGATGACGACGAGCCCACCGAATCGGTCAGCGTCGGCATCACCCAGGAGGCCCTGCACGAGGCCCGGGCCGCCGACAATGTGGTCATCGAAGTGATGGCCGCCGCGCGCGCCATCAATGCCGACACCTCGACCATCCTGCTGACCGGCAATGTGTGCTTCAACGACGCCCTGCGCCTGGCCTTCCAGAACCACCTCGGCCACCGCTTCCAGGTCGCCGACCACCCGATGCACGCGCTCGTCCTCGGCGCGGCCCACCTCATGGTCACCGACGCCGAAACCGACGAGACCTACGGCACGGCCGGCGCGCACCGGGCTCCGAGCGGATCGGCGTCCGAGGATGCGCGCCCGATCGAGCAGGGGCCGCGGCATCTCTCGCAGTCCGCGGGCATGGAGGCCATGCAGCGGCAGCCCGAGCCATTGGCGCAGCAGCCGGAACTGATTCCGCGGCATATGGATTCGCCGCCGACCAGTGATCAGCGCGCGCAGGGCGGGGCCGAAGACGTGACGCAGAAGGTGAGTGCCGAGGAAGCGGCGCGGCTCGCGGCGGCGGCAGGCCGACCGCCGGTCGGCTCGGGGCACACGGGCGAAACAGGTTCACGGACAGGGGAACCCGTCTCGGGAGCAGAGCCGGCGGATGCCGGATTCACCCGGCGTATGACGACCGATGACCTGTCGTCGTTCGCCGACACATCGGGGCCTGCCGGTCCGACCCGGCGACTGACCGCCGAGGAAGCCGCGAAGGCCGGCGCCGGTCAGCAGCCCGTCGATCCGGCCGGTGCCCAGAGCGCCGGGACGGAAGATCCTGCTGCCGGTCGAGGCGGGCTGCCGCCCGGTCTGGCCGGGGTGGGCGGACGCTTCACCCGGCCGCCGGCGGGTTCGCCCGCCGATGATCAGATGACTGCCATCGTCGGCCGCACCCCGCAGGGGGATGCGGCCCAGGCCGGATACGGCGCTGCCGGTGGGCAGTCCGCGCCCGGTCAGTCCGCGGCCGGTGGCGGCGCTAATCAAGCCGGTGCACAGCAGGGCTCGCCCGCGGCAGGGTACGGCCAGGGCTACGGGCCTGCCGGTGCGCCGGGTTCGGCTGGTGCGCAACAGGGTTCGGCGGGCGCGCAGCAGGGCGCGGCCCAAGGACAATACGGCGCCGGAAATTACGGCGGCCAGCCCGGCGCGGCGAGCGGTTACGGCGGATCGGGCTATTCCGGTGGCGCGCAACAAGGTCCTGGCGGGGTGCCGGGACCCGGTGGCGCGCAGCAGGTTCAGGGCGGTGCGCAGCAGGTTCCTGGTGGTGCACAGCAGGGACAAGGTGGCGGATACGGTCCAGGTGGGGCGCCGCAGGGGTACAACACTGGGCAGTACGGGCCGGGTGCCGGTGGTTACGGTGCGCAGAATCCCTATGGCCAGGGTGGGTACGGCCAGGGTGGTTATGGCGGTGAGCAAGGTGGGTACGGGGCCGAGGGACGCGGGGGGTTTGCCGGGGGTTCCGGAAACGCTCCTGGTCAGGGCGGGGCGGGGTACGGTGGATCGATGCCGTCCAGCGGGTCTCGACAAGATCGGTCAGCGGAAAACGCCGCCGGTCAGGAGAATTCGGAATCCGGGTCCGAGCGGGATCGTAAACGCAAGGGCAAGCTCTGGAACAAGATGAAGGGCACCTTCGGTGCGCCGATCGTGATCGGCGCGACCGCCCTCGCCGCCATGGGCATGCACACCGACGGGCGGCCAGTGCAGGTCGCGAGCCCCGCGGACGCCACGGTTCAGGTATTCGGTCCCGCGCTGTCGGCGCGGCCGGTCGCGAACTCGTGCCCCGTGACCCCGTTCGCCTCGGGTGACGCCCGGCCGGGCATCAGCACGGTCGGCGATACCCAGCGGCCGGACTGCCTACGCCTGGGCATCGACACGCTGCGGTACACCATCCCGGGTCCGGCTCGCGGTATCGATCCCGGTCCGCCCGTTCGCATCTGACGAGTCACCGGCCGCGGCGTCATCCGGCGCGGCCGTGGTGGCGTTGAATTCGTACAGCCAGGCCGCCGTGGCCAGCAGCCCGATCCGGGAAACCTTGGGCGCCGGCCCGGTGTGCCCGGTCAGCGCCCACGCCATATCGAGGTTGATCCGGAACAGCCGTCGGGCGGCGAAGAACAGCAGCGCGGCCAGCGGCAGTTCGCCGACGGCCGCGGTGAGCACCGAGAACCACAGCCCCGGCGTATTCCAATCCATCACGATGTCGAACCAGGCATCGCAGGTCAGCAGCGTGCCGGTGATGATCGCCCACGGGATGAAGATCTGCCGCTTGCGCCACGCGCACCAGGCCGTGATGCCGACCGCGACCACGAGCAGGCAGTCGAATCCGACCCAGGCGATATCCCACTGATGGACCTTGTACTGCGCGGGCAGACTCACCGACAGGTAGCCGATCCAGGGGAACAGGAAGATGAAGCTCGCCGTCATCACGCCCAGGAACAGTCGCCGCATGGACTGTGCGCGGGGATGGCTCGGCGGAATTGTGATCGCCATGGCGTCCTCCGGTCTTTCAGTGACGATGCAAGCGACAGAGAGTGCAACGCCGCCGGTGGCACCGGCCATTTCCGCCCGCCGGTATGCCGGATGTCACAATCCGGTCGCCGCCTGCCCTGCTCGAGCCCGATTTCGGGTGGGCGATACCGCGCTGGTATCGTGGTCCGCTGGTGTGCGGTACGGCCGGGTTCTCCCGGTTGTCGCACGAGCCCCGGGTCTCCACCGGCCGCCGGGATCAGCTCGACCACGCACTGGCTGGCAAAACCTACGACAGACAGGGATGCACTGTGCCTACGTACAGCCCCAAGGGCGGTGACGTTACCCGCCAGTGGTACGTCATCGACGCCACTGACGTAGTGCTCGGTCGTCTTTCCGTGCAGGCTGCGAACCTGCTGCGCGGCAAGACCAAGCCGACCTACGCTCCGAACGTCGACGGTGGCGATTTCGTCATCATCATCAACGCCGAGAAGGTTGCCGTCTCCGGTAACAAGCGCGACGACAAGGTCCTCTACACCCACTCCGGTCACCCGGGTGGTCTGAAGGGCCGTACCGTGGGCCAGATCCTGGACACCCGCCCCGACCGTCTGGTCGAGCGTGCCGTCAAGGGCATGATCCCGAAGAACAAGCTGGGCAACCAGATCATTCGCAAGCTGAAGGTCTACGCGGGCCCGAACCACCCGCACGCCGCCCAGCAGCCCATCCCCTTCGAGATCAAGCAGGTGGCCCAGTGACCGCTCCCGAAGAATTCAACGACGACGAGTTCGTTGTCGAGGACACCGCTGTGGAGGTCGTCGACGAGGCCGGCTACGAGGCCGAGGGTGAGACCGAGGGTGAGTTCGCTTCCTTCGCCGCCACCGCGGTCGTGATCGACCGTCCGATCCAGACCGTCGGCCGCCGTAAGGAGGCCGTCGTTCGCGTGCGCATGGTGCCGGGTACCGGCAACTTCGTGCTGAACGGCCGCACCATCGAGAACTACTTCCCGAACAAGGTGCACCAGCAGCTGGTCAAGTCCCCGCTGGTCACGGTCGAGCGCGTCGAGTCCTTCGACATCTTCGCCCGCCTGGTCGGCGGCGGCCCGTCGGGTCAGGCCGGCGCTCTGCGCCTCGCCATCGCCCGCGCGCTGATCGAGGTCACCCCGGACGACCGTCCCGCCCTCAAGCGTGCCGGCTTCCTGACTCGTGACCCGCGTGCCACCGAGCGTAAGAAGTACGGCCTCAAGAAGGCCCGTAAGGCGCCTCAGTACTCGAAGCGCTGATATTGCGCCGTACGGCTCTACCGTGCGCGTCCCTCTCGTGGGCCGGGCACGGTACGGTCTATACGGCAACCTGTACGAGAGCAGGCTCCCGGCAACGGTTTTCGTTGCTCCTCTTCCGCAGAGGGTCGGGTGCCTGCTCTCGTGCTGTAACGACCGACCAGCAGGGGTGTTGAGGTAGGTATGGGACGTTTGTTCGGCACCGACGGAGTCCGCGGACTCGCCAACGACTCACTGAGTCCGGAGCTGGCGCTGCAGGTTTCGGCCGCGGCAGCGCAAGTGTTGAGCCGGGGGAAGAAGCGCGCGGTGGCCGTGGTCGGCCGGGATCCGCGCGCCAGCGGTGAAATGCTGGAGGCCGCGGTCACCGCGGGCCTCACCGCCGCGGGCGTGGACGTGCTGTCGGTGGGGGTGCTGCCGACGCCGGCCGTCGCCTACCTGACCGGCGTGTACGACGCCTGCCTGGGCGTGATGATCTCCGCCTCGCACAATCCCATGCCCGACAACGGCATCAAGATCTTCGCCGCGGGCGGCCACAAGCTGGACGACGCCATCGAGGACCGCATCGAGGCCCTGGTCACCGCGGGCACCTTCGCCCGGCCGACCGGCGCTGCCATCGGCCGCGTGCTGGGCCGGACCGGACTGGGCGGTCACGTCTTCGACGCCAATGACCGGTACAGCCTGGAAGGCACCCACGAACGCTATGTGGAGCACCTGGTGGAGGCCACCGGGCGCGACCTGAGCGGGCTCACCGTGGTGGTCGACTGCGCCAACGGCGCCGCCTCCGAGGTCGGCCCGGCCGCCTACCGCGAGGCCGGTGCGACCGTCATCGCCATCAATGCCGAACCCGACGGCCTCAATATCAACGAGGGCTGCGGCTCCACGCATCTGAACCAGGTCCAGCACGCGGTGCGCGAGCACGGCGCGGACCTCGGCCTCGCCCACGACGGCGACGCCGACCGCTGCCTGGCCGTGGACGGCAACGGCGCGGTGGTCGACGGCGACGCCATCATGGCGATTCTGGCTCTCGCCATGCGGGATTCGGGTGAGCTGGCCGCGAACACGCTGGTCGCCACCGTCATGAGCAATCTCGGCCTGCACATCGCCATGCGCGGCGCGGGGATCGAGGTGCGCACCACCGCCGTCGGCGACCGCTATGTTCTGGAGGATCTCCGCAATGGCGGCTTCACCCTCGGCGGCGAGCAGTCCGGGCATGTGGTGTTCCCCAAGTTCGGCACCACCGGCGACGGCATCCTCACCGGCCTGCGCCTGATGGCCCGCATGGCCGAAACCGGAAGCAGCCTCGCGGAATTGGCCGCAGTGGTGCAGACGGTGCCGCAGATCCTGATCAATGTCCCGGTCTCCGACAAGGCGGCGGTGGCTTCCGCGCCTTCGGTCCGCGAGGCCGTGGCGGATGCCGAACGCAGTCTCGGCGACACCGGGCGAGTGCTCCTGCGGCCCAGCGGTACCGAGCAGTTGGTCCGCGTCATGGTCGAGGCCACCGACCCGCAGGCGGCCCAGCGCCTGGCCGATGACCTCGCCAAACTCGTAGCGGCGGTATAGGTTTCGCAGCGCCTCGCCGCCGGACCGGCGACGGGGCGCTGACCCCTCAGGCGATGCGCTGGAGGTTGCGGTCGCGGCGGGCGGCGACGCTGGAACCGGATTCGCGTCTTGCCATGCGGCGCAGCACGATCGGGGTGCAGATCATGCCGATGATCGCCCACGCGCCGAGGACGGCGGCCGTTTCCAGGTGTCGCCAGGAATCGTGCAGTTCGGCGGCCATCGCGGATGGTGGCAGCATGGCCGAACGGACGCCCAGGCCCAGCCAGTACACGGGGAAGAGCTGGGCCACGGCCTGCAGCCAGCCGGGCATCGCGGTGATGGGGTAGAAGATGCCGGAGATGGAGATCAGGCCGACGATCGGCACGGAGATATAGCCCGCGCCGCGCGCGCCCTCGATCAGGGATCCCAGCATGGCGCCGATGGATTGGGTGGCAACGAATCCCAGTGGAATCACCCAGGCGAGAATGAGCCAGCAGGAGGCGGAACCCAGTCGCAGGCCGTGTACCAGGAATACACCCGGTATCAGCAGTAGGGCGAGGTAGAAGAGCACGGTCGCGGAGACCGTCACGATCTTGCCCGCGTAATAGCCGGTGATGCCGCCGGGAATTATCCTGGCGCGCAACAGGGTTCCGTCCTCGCGTTCCGCGGCCAGGTATTGGACTTCCAGCATCATGCCCAGTGCCACGTACATGCCGAGCACGCTGGGCAGGATGAAGGCGTCCAGGGAGGTGCCGCCCGGCACGGTCTTGTGGCGGAGGAAGAAGACGGCGACCAAAGTGGCGGTGGGCCAGAATATCTGGCCGATCAGGGTGCCGCCGGTGAAGGCCTGCCGCAGTTCGACCAGGCCGCGGGAGATGCCCGATCGCAGGGCCGTCGAGTGGCCGCGCAGTGCGGGTGCGAATCCCGATTCCGATGCTGCCGTGTTCATGACGCCACCTCCAGCGTTGTCTCCTCGGTTCTCCGCACCAGGTCGAGGTAGGCGTCCTCGAGGGTGGCGCGGTGGATCTCCAGGTGTGTGATCTCGCGGCCGTATCGGGTGAACAGGTCGAACGCGAATGCGGTGGAGTCCGTGGTGGTTTCGGTGAACGCGCGGCCGTCGTATCGCCAGCGGACTTCGTCGTGGCCGGCTATGCGGGTGGTCAGTTCGTGGGTGGTGCCCTCGGCGATGATGCGGCCGTGGTCCAGGACGGCGATGCGGTCGGCCAGTCGTTCGGCCTCCTGCAGGTCGTGGGTGGTGAGCAGGACGGTGGTGGCGCGATCGCGGGCCAATCGCCGGATGAGGTCGTGGAATTCGTGCCGGGCGTGCGGGTCGAAGCCGGTGGTGGGTTCGTCCAGGAACAGCACCTCGGGGCGGCCCACCAGGCCGACGGCGACATCGAGGCGGCGGCGCTGGCCGCCCGACAGTCTGGCGATCCGGGTGTTCGCCTGTTCGGTGAGACCGACCGCGGCTATCAGATCGTCTGTGTCCCAAGGCCGTTGGATGGCATGGGTGCTGTAATCGGCGTAGTAGGAGCCCAGTTGGGTGAGCAGTTCTCGCACCCGCCATTTGGCGTGGTCGCGCCAGGATTGCAGGACGACGCCGATCCGTGCGCGCCAGGCGTCGCCGCCGTGCGCCGGGTCGATGCCGAGCACGGTGACCCGGCCCGCGGATCGGAGGCGGAAGCCCTCCAGGATTTCGATGGTGGTGGTTTTGCCGGCGCCGTTCGGGCCGAGCAGTGCCAGGACTTCGCCGCGGTGGGCGGTCAGGTTCACCTCGTGCAGTACGTCTTCGGCTCCGTAGCGCATGCGGAGTCCTTCGATTTCGATCGTTCGGTCCGCGTCGGGCATGGCTGGTCCTCTTCGATTCGGTGTCGACAGCGTTAAGCAACCGTAGTTGACTAACTTCGATTTAGTCAACCAAGGTTGCTACGCGAGGATCGGAATCGGGACTACAGCGATTCGGTGAGCTTGCCCGCGTCCATGTGCCAGCGGCGGGTCGCGCGCACGGTGTCGAGCATGCGGCGGTCGTGAGTGACGAGCAGGACTGTGCCGTCGAAGGATTCGACGGCCTGCTCGAGCTGTTCGATGGCGGGCAGGTCCAGGTGGTTGGTCGGCTCGTCCAGGACCAGCAGGTTCACGCCGCGTGCTTGCAGGAGGGCCAGGGCGGCGCGGGTGCGTTCACCGGGGGAGAGAGTGTCGTTGGGACGCAACACGTGCGGGCCGCGCAGGCCGAACTTGGCCAGCAGGGTGCGGACCTCGGATTCGGGCTGGTCCGGGACTTCGGCGCTGAAGGTGTCAGCGAGACCGGCGGTGCCGCGGAACAGTCCGCGCGCCTGATCCACCTCGCCGATGGCGACGCCCGAGCCGATGGAGGCGGAACCGCTGTCCGGCTTCGTCTTTCCGAGCAGCAGGGACAGCAGGGTGGACTTGCCGGAACCGTTCGCGCCGGTGAGCACGATGCGGTCACCGGCATCCACCTGGATGGTCACCGGGCCGAGGGTGAAATCGCCGCGGGTGAGCGTCGCGCCGGAGAGGGTCGCCACCACGGTTCCGCTGCGGGGCGCGGCGGCGATGGTCATGCGCAGCTCCCACTCCTTGCGGGGTTCCTCCACCTGGTCCAGGCGTTCGATGCGCTTGATCGTCTGCTTGATCTTGGAGGCCTGCTTCTCGGTGGATTCGGCGCGCATCTTGCGGCCGGCCTTGTCGGAGTCCACCTTTCGCGGGTCGCGGGCCTTGCGACGGGCATTGCGGACACCGTGTTCCATCCAGTTGCGCTGCATGACGGCGCGGGCCTCCAGGCCGGCCTTGGTGTCGGCGAACTCCTCGTAGGCCTCGCGGGCGTGGCGGCGGGCGATATCGCGTTCCACCAGGTAGGACTCGTAACTGCCGTCGTAGATGTCGACCTGCTGCTGGGCCAGGTCCAGTTCGACGATGCGGTTCACGGTGCGGGCCAGGAACTCCCGATCGTGGCTGATCACCATGAGGGGGACGCGGACCTCGTTCACGAACTGTTCCAGGCGTTCCAGGCCGTCCAGGTCCAGGTCGTTGGTGGGCTCGTCGAGCAGCAGGATGTCGAAGCGGGACAACAGGACCGAGGCCAGGCCGGCGCGGGCGGCCTGGCCGCCGGACAGCACGGTCATCGGGGTGTCGAGGCCGTGTGGGAGGCTGGCGGTGAGGCCGAGGTCGGCGGCGATCTCGTCGGCGCGCTGTTCCAGATCCGCGCCGCCGAGGGCGAGCCAGCGTTCCAGGGCGGGGGAGTATTCGTCCTCGCCGCCGTCGGCGAGGCGTTCGGCGGCGTCGTCCATGGTCTGCTGGGCGGTGGCTACGCCGGTGCGGCGGCGCAGGAATTCGAGCACGGTCTCACCGGCGAGGCGCTCGGGTTCCTGGGCCAGGTAGCCGACAGTGGAATCCGGTGGGCTGAGGGTGATCTCGCCCTCGGGGGCGTGGCCGTCGGCGAGCATGCGCAGCAGCGTGGATTTACCGGCGCCGTTCACACCGACCAGTCCGATCACATCGCCCGGGGCGAGGACGAGATCCAGGTCGGAGAAAAGGGTCCGCTCGCCGTGTCCGGCGGCGAGTCCGCGCGCATGCAGAGTGGTGCTCACCAGGGCAATTCTGCCGTGCTCAGGGTGGCACCCTGACTTCGGGCCCGCCGAAGTTCAGGGTCGGAATGGGTCAGGGGACCGATGTCGCGGGCGTTTCCGATCGGCAGAGTGGAGTCATGACCACACCGACCAAGCGATTCACCCGTTCGACCACCGACAAATGGTTCGGCGGTGTCTGTGGCGGCATCGCCGAATACTTCGGCTGGAGCGCGACCGTCGTGCGCGCCCTGTTCGTCCTGTCCTGCCTGCTGCCCGGACCGCAGTTCCTGCTCTACATCGCGCTGTGGATCGTCATTCCCAAGTACTGAATTCATCCACAGCCGGGAGTTATCCACAATCGGTATCAAGGGGCTGCGGGGGTCCACTGCGAGTGACAGGATGATAGCCACGTCACTGCGGAGGAGCGCACATGGTCACATCGGGTGATCTGCCAGGACTTGATCTGCCGAATCTCGACGCGCATTCGGAACTGGGTGCGCTGGGCGCCGTGGAGCTACAGCACCCCACCCAGGACATCGACGGCGACGGGCTAGCCGACACCGTGACCACCACCAGCGACAACGCCATGCAGGTGTGGACCGACCTGGATCACGACGGCTACGCCGACCACGTGACCGTCGTCGACAGCGGCGGCGACTACGCGGCATGGGAGTTCCACCACAACCCGGACGGCACCACCGCCTGGGTGCGCACCGATGAGGGCCGCCTCGGGCACTGACGCGGCCACCCCGGCATACGGCCGGGGACAGGGGGATTCGAGCTAGGGGGGACAGATGGGTGGATCCGATGTGCTCGGCGTCGACACCGGCGCCCTGCACGCGGCGGCGTCGGCCCTGCGGGGGTCTGCGGCCGCACTCGAAGAGCAGTCACGCCGTGTCGGCACGCACGGGCCCGCGGGTAATGCGGCGGGCCGCAACTACGGCCGACAAGGGCTGGCCTTGCACCACGGCTTCGAACGGATCGCGTCCTGCCTGCACAACTGGGGCACGGCCGCGGGTATCACCGCCGACGTATTCGATCGCGCGGCAACGGAATACGAGCGACTCGACCAGCAGAGCGCCGCCGCCGTCACGGGGGTAGGGCGATGAGCTTCGACATCGCGGGCAAATCCATCGACCAGATCCTGGACCATGGCGCGCCCGGATTGCAGTACTGGGAGCGGTTCCTGCCCCTGTACGAGAAGGCTTTCGGGATCCCGCGCCCGGGAACCGGTGAACTCCAGGCTCGCTACGACGAGCAACGCGGCACCAATCTCGACGAACTCGACACGGCCCGAACCGAATTGGCAAAGGTATTGGCGGAGGCCGAAACCCAACTGGCGGCCCACCGCGATGTGGCCGCCGGTCTGCCCGGCATCTGGTCCGGCGGCGCCGGCATCCAGGCAATCGGCATTGCCGAGGCCCAAGTACGTCAAGCGCGTGGCGATCTCGACGCAGCACAAGCCGCCGCCAAGGTCTTGGAAGCGATGCTTCAACCCTTGCGTCAAGCCGCGCTCACCAAAGCCGAGCACACCCTCGCCCTGCTCGAGGAAAACGCCGATGGCACAAGGACTGTCGCAATCGGCGGTAAAACCCCCGACGAGATCGACGCCATGCTCGCCGATCACTCTGATCCCTGGCTGACGAATACCTTCAAGCCCGACGTCGAGAGCAAGCTCGACGCGTTCAACGCCGCCTGCAAAACCACCGACCAGTTCTTCGAATCCCAATACGAATCCGTCATAGCCACCCTGGGTGCGGTCGTCGATGCCCCCTACCCGCATCCCATAGACCTCCCCATACCGAACATCCCCCAGCCCCCACCCCGCCCGATACCATCCGCTCCGCAGCCGATTCCGCAATACTCGGTCGCGCCCCAAACCCAGCCTGCCCCGACCTACGTCCCGGCGCAGCCGCAATCCGCTCCGCCACAAGACAATCCGCCGAAATCCATTCCGGCATCGACCCATCCAGACCCGATGCCGGTCCAAGGCAACTCCCCAGGCGGAGCCGCCGCGCCCGAGGCGGCGTTCCAATCCCAGCCACAGTCCTCATCGATCGCGCCGACGGAAAACCCACCCACCTCGATGGAACGCGCCCTGCCGCAACCCGAGAGCATCCCGCAACTCGAAAACGTGGGCCGCGCGATCATCGACACCCTGAGCCAACTCGCACCCACCGTGGGTGAGGGCCTCACCGGAGCCGCGGACAAGATCCGCACCCTCATCGAGTCCGCTACCTCGAAACCATCGGATCCTGCGAACCCCGACCCCGCCACCACTGACCCCGGTCATGCCACCGACAAGGCCGAACTCGATATCGCCGGAAAGCATTTCGCCCTCGAACGAACCCCCACAGGTGAACTCCAACTCACCCTCACCGACGAATCCGGCGCCACCCACACCTACACCCTCGGGCTCGACAACCACGGCCTCCCCACCGTCACCGAATCCACCACCCCCGCCAAACCCGAAGCCCCACAGCCCGACCACCGTCCCTCACCATCGGTGAACAGCGATCCCACCCCCGATTCCGCGGCCCCACCATCGATTCCGGCCTGCCCAGGCAGCCTGCAGCCCCCGGCCAGCGATTCCCCGCCACCCAGCGCGGACAGCACCCAAAAGCCCTGCCCGCCGGTTCAGCCGCCGTGCGTTGATGATTCGCCCCCGAGCCACGACGCCCCCTCGAATCCAGAGGCAGGCGCCCCACAACCTGCCTGCCCCACACCGCCCGAACCCGAGAATGACAATGCCCCAATGCCTCCCGCCGGCAAGGGCGCGCTGCCGCCTGCACAGAACGATCCCTCGCCCCTCGGCAATGACTGGCCGTCGCAACCTGATGAGGGCGGTCCGTCAGAACCGAATCCGCCACCGGCACTGGGTGATACCGACCCATCGGTCGAAATCCCTGACGACGGCGTAGAAATCCCCGAACCACCCCAGCCGACGGCGTCCTGAGGCGCCGCCCGGGGTGGGTTACTTGCGGAGGGCTTGGATGAGTTGGAGGACGGGGAGTTTCTGGGGCTGTTCGGGTTCTTCGTCGATGGCTTCGGGGTCTACGAGGTCGGTGTGGGGGATTACGGCCTCGGGATCGGCGAAGGGTTTGTACTTCTTGTCGCCCAGGACTGCGTAGTTGAGGAAGCCTACGAGGAGGGCTCGGGTGAGGCGTTCGGTGCGGGGCTCGTGCTTGCCGGCGCCCAGGGCGGCGAGGGCGCGGCGGCCTTCGACCATGCCGTTGTGGGTGGCCTTGTCGACGGAGCGGAAGACTGCGTCGTCGCCCCAGGCGGCGGCCAGGGGGATGGCGTTGGAGCTGACCGAGTCGATGTCGGCGGCGCCCGCGAGGATCAGGGCGGGGGCGTCGATCTTGGGGGCGAGGGCCTCGGCGGAGGGGGCGGTGGGGGCGGGGAACAGGGCCGCTACGGCTGCTACCTCGCGCTGGGAGGCGGCGATTACGGCGGCGCCGGCGCCCATGCCGTGGCCGGCCAGGGCGAGTTTGTCGGGGTGCACGCTGATCTCGCCGGTGCCGAGGCGGACACCGGTGCAGATATCCAGGGTGGTCAGCAGGTCGGTGGCCAGGTTCAGGTGGGAGGGGATCGGGCCGCGTTCGGTGTCCGGTGCGGCGGCCACATATCCCCAGGAGGCCAGGTGTTCCAGCAGTCGGCGGTAGT
The DNA here is from genome assembly GCF_044386975.1 of Nocardia sp. NPDC020380. Taxonomy (NCBI): domain Bacteria; kingdom Bacillati; phylum Actinomycetota; class Actinomycetes; order Mycobacteriales; family Nocardiaceae; genus Nocardia; species Nocardia sp. NPDC020380. Next base: position 394,790 of record NZ_JBIRVQ010000006.1, read on the forward strand.
TGCCCGCGCCGGTGAGCCAGCCGTGCCCGAATGCCACCGCGGGCAGGTTCAGGCCCTTCGCGGGCGTGTACACCACCCCGGGCTGCCCGGCGATGCCGAGGTTCCCGCGCAGCACCTCTTGCGGGCCACGCGCGGTCAGGGTGCTCAGGAGCGATTTCACAGACGCCGACACGCTGTTGAACTTAGCCGGTCTCCGGCTCGAACGCCGCAGCCGCCGCAGCACGAATTCAGCCAACCCGCCCAGTCGTGAACCGAATCCCGCAATTCGCGGCCCGCCCTGGTTCTGGACTGCGGCTGGAATAGACCTCCGCCTTGGAGCGGGGGAGCGCAGCGGAGGAGCGGAGGGAGGGAAGAATCGGGGTTACGAGGGCCGCGAACCGCCGGAGCGAAGCGGAGGCAGAAGATACAGCCCGTAAGCTGTGGGCCCATGTGCGGAATCGTCGGGTATGTGGGGTACCGGGATGCCCTCGGTGTGGTGGTGGACGCGTTGCGCCGCATGGAATATCGAGGTTACGACTCCGCGGGAGTCGCCATTCTGGACGGCGCGGGCGGGCTCGCGGTCGAGCGGAAGGCGGGCCGGCTCGCCAATCTAGAGGCCGAACTCGCGGACACCGGCGCCGCCCGCTTCACCGGCGGCACCGGCATGGGTCACACCCGCTGGGCCACGCACGGCGCCCCGACCGACCGCAATGCGCACCCGCATCGCGATCACACCGGCCGGGTCGCGGTGGTGCACAACGGCATCATCGAGAACTTCGCACCCCTGCGCCGCGAACTCGAGGAAGCCGGAATCGAACTCGGCAGCGACACCGACACCGAGGTAGCGGTGCACCTGGTGTCCCGCGCCTACACCGAAGGCCACACCGCCGGCGATTTCGTGGCCGCCGCACTGTCGGTGGTCCGGCGCCTGGAGGGCGCGTTCACCCTCGTCTTCACGCACGCCGATCACCCCGGCACCATCATCGCGGCCCGCCGCTCCACCCCGCTGGTGGTGGGTGTCGGCAAGGGCGAGATGTTCCTCGCCTCCGATGTCACCGCCTTCATCGAACACACCCGCGAGGCCGTGGAACTCGGCCAGGACCAGGCCGTGGTCATCACCGCCGACAGCTACCGCGTCACCGACTTCGACGGCAATACCGACGGCGTCCGCACCCGCCCCTTCACCATCGACTGGGACCTGGCCGCCGCCGAGAAGGGCGGCCACGACTACTTCATGCTGAAGGAGATCGAAGAGCAGCCGCAGGGCGTCGCCGACACGCTGATCGGGCATTTCCAGGGCGGCAAGATCGTGCTCGACGAGCAGCGGCTGGCCGATTCGGAACTCCGCGAATTCGACAAGGTCTTCGTGGTCGCCTGCGGCAGTTCGTATCACGCCGGCCTGCTGGCCAAATACGCCATCGAACACTGGACGCGGCTGCCCGTCGAGGTGGAACTGGCCAGCGAATTCCGTTACCGCGACCCGGTTCTGGACCGGTCCACGCTGGTGGTCGCCATCTCGCAGTCCGGCGAGACCGCGGACACGTTGGAGGCCGTGCGGCACGCCAAGGAGCAGAAGGCGCGAGTCCTGGCCATCTGCAACACCAATGGCGCGCAGATCCCGCGCGAATCCGATGCCGTCGTCTACACCCGGACCGGGCCGGAGATCGGGGTCGCCTCCACCAAGGCGTTCCTGGCGCAGATCACCGCCAACTACCTGGTGGGTCTCGCGCTGGCGCAGGCGCGCGGCACCAAGTACCCCGACGAGGTGGCGCGTGAGTTCGAGGAACTCGAGGCCATGCCGAAACTCGTTGCGCGCGTGCTGGAGTCGGGCCCGCAGGTGCGGGAGATCGCCCGCTCACTGGCGCATGTACCGACCGTCCTGTTCCTCGGCCGGCATGTCGGCTACCCGGTCGCGCTGGAAGGCGCGCTGAAACTCAAGGAACTCGCCTACATGCACGCCGAAGGCTTCGCGGCGGGCGAACTCAAGCACGGCCCCATCGCCTTGATCGAGGACGGCCTCCCCGTCTTCATCGTCATGCCGTCCCCGAAGGGACGCGCGCAGCTGCATTCCAAGCTGCTGAGCAATATTCGCGAGATCCAGGCCCGCGGCGCCCGCACCATCGTGATCGCCGAGGAGGGCGACGACACCGTGCGCCCCTACGCCGACCATCTCATCGAAATCCCCATCGCCCCAACCCTCTACCAGCCCCTGCTGTCGACGGTGCCGCTGCAGATCTTCGCCGCCGAGGTGGCGCAGACCCGCGGCTACGACGTCGACAAGCCCCGCAACCTGGCGAAATCGGTCACGGTCGAATAGGACCCGCCTACTTGACGGTGACGGTGCCCTTCATCTCCGGATGCAAAGGGCACAGGTAGCGGTAGGTGCCCGGAGTCGTGAACTGGTGACTCCACTCGCCCTTGTGGATGATCGGCGAATTGATGCCCAGCGCGGAATCGCCGATCCCCTGCACCGCGTGCGGGAAACGATCGTCGAACTTCCAGGTGACCGTATCGCCGGCCTTGATGGTGATGTCGGCGGGCGAGAACGCCATGTCCTTCACCTCGACGGTCACCGCGGCCGCGACGGCCGGAGCGGACGAGGTGGCTCCGGCGGAGGTCGACGCCGCCGCCGTCGTGGAGCCGGCCGCCGACTTCGAATTATCCGAACCGCAGCCGCTCACGATCAGCGCCCCCGCCACCACGGTTGCGAGGAGCAGGGCACGGGTCGGTGTGCAGCGGCGGATCGACATGTCAGTCAGGGTAACCCTCGCAGGTAGCAGGCAATTCGCAGGCATCACCGAACACGCCGCGGCGTAGGCTCTGAGGTCGCAGGCGAGCGGGGCACGCGCCCCGCGACCGACTCCCGGGAGGCGAAGCATGACCGCACCGGCGGTACGCGGGTACTACACGGCCGCCGAAGTGCGCGCCGCCGAAGCCGAACTCTTCACCCGGGTCCCCGACGGAATGCCCATGCGCCGCGCCGCCTTCGGCCTCGCCGACATCGTCGCCCGCGAACTCCGCACCCGCACCGGCGCCACCGCGGGCCGCACCGTCACCCTCCTGGTCGGCTCCGGCGACAATGGCGGCGACGTCCTCTGGGCCGGCTCCTTTCTCCGCCGTCGCGGCATAGCCGTCACCGCCGTTCTACTGTCCCCGGACCGAGCCCACCCCCAAGGCCTCGCCGCTCTTCGCCGCAGCGGCGGCCGCGTGATCGACGGCTCCGCAACGCCGGATTCGTCGACCACGCGGCAGGATACGCAGACTTCGGCGGATCCTGCGGTGGCGGCGCTCAGGGCCGCCGATCTGGTTGTCGATGGGATTGTCGGGATATCCGGGCGCGGGGCATTGCGGCCGCGGGCGGCGGAACTTGTTGCGGCGGTGACGGCGCCGATCATCGCCGCTGATCTGCCGAGTGGGGTGGATACCGATACGGGGGCTGTCTCCGGGCCGGTGGTGCGAGCCGCGGTGACGGTTGCGTTCGGGGCTTACAAGCCGGTGCATGCGCTGGCCGCGCCTTATTGCGGGCGGATCGAGTTGGTGCCCATCGGGTTACGGCTGCCCGAGGCGAATCTGGCGGCGCTGGAACCGGAGTCGATCGGGGCGGACTGGCCGGTCCCGGGGGCGGCCGATGACAAGTACACGCAGGGTGTGACGGGGGTTTGCGCGGGGAGTGCCACTTATCCGGGGGCGGCCGTGCTGTGCACGGGAGGCGCGATCTCGGCGACCTCCGGCATGGTGCGATATGCCGGGACCGGGGCGGCGCAGGTGCTCGCGCATTTTCCGGAAGTGATTGCTGCCGAGACTGTTTCGGCTACCGGCCGCGTTCAAGCGTGGGTGTTCGGGCCCGGTGCGGGCACCGATGCGGCGGCCCGCGAGCGGCTGGTCGAGATCCTGGCCACCGATCTTCCCGTCGTGGTGGATGCCGACGGCCTCACGCTCCTGGCCGCCGACCCGAGCCTGCTCACCGGCCGGGCGGCGCCCACGGTATTGACCCCGCACGCAGGTGAATTCGCCCGGCTCACCGGCGCTGATCCCAGTCCGGACCGGGTGGCCGCCGTGCGCAAGCTCGCCGAATCCTGGAATGTGACAGTGCTGTTGAAGGGCCGCGCCACGCTGGTGGCGACGCCGGGCCGGCCGGTGCTGGTGAACGAGGCCGGTGGATCCTGGGCTGCCACAGCCGGTTCCGGTGATGTGCTGTCGGGCGTGATCGCAGCGCTGCTCGCCGCCGGGCGGGATCCAGCGTGGGCGGCGGCCGCGGCGGCTCGCGTGCATGCGCTCGCGGCCAACCTCGCCGCGCATGCGGCCACCGCCGCGGGCGCCCCGATCTCCGCGTCTCCCTTGCTGTCCCACCTGCGTGCCGCTATCGGCACGCTGCGTGAGCTCGCCGCCGGCTGAGGTCCGGAATCTGTCGTACCTCCGGGCAATACTTGTCGTAGAGCGGTAAGTGTCTGTGTTACTCATCAACCCGGCTGACGAGGAGCATCGTGCTTGACACCGTGACCATCCGATCGGTGGAGCCGTACGCGGATCTGCCCTACGAATGGGTGACCGCGACGGCGGATTTCGCCGTCGACCCCGAGTCGGCGGCAAATGCCAGGATCGCCGATCTCGGCCTGGCCCCGCGCGGCGCCGACGGGCTGGTCCGATTCGACGCCGACGTGCGGCTACTGCGGCCGATGACGGGAGGTAACGGACGAGTTCTGCTCGTGCTGCCGAATCGCGGTATGACACTGGGGCTTCCGTTCAACGCGACACAAGCCGCGCTGTCGTTCGATCCGGCCGCGGTACCGCCCGCCGGGGATGCCTTTCTACTGCAGCAGGGTTGGACTATCGCGTGGTGCGGATGGCAGTGGGACATCGTGCGTTCCACCGGAGCATTGGGGCTGACCGCACCGGTCGCGGAGGTAGAGCCGGGGTGGATGCGGGTCGAGTTCAGGCCGGATGTCTTCCAGCGCACGCACGCGCTGAGCGATTCGGGGGCGCTGGCGCGGTTCGCCGACTACCCGACCGCCGACGTGAACGATCGGGAGGCGACCCTGCGCGTCCGCGGCTTACCGATGGCAGTGGGCGCGATCGTGCCCCGATCGGCATGGCGGTTCACCGGTCCGGCCACCTTCGAAGTCAACGGCGGCTTCCAGCCGTTCCACTGGTACGAGCTGGTGTACCGGTCCGCGTTCGCGCCCGTCGTCGGAACCGGTCTGCTCGCACTGCGGGACTTCGGCGCGTACCTGCGGCGCGATCACGAATATGTATTCGCGCAGGGGGTTTCGCAGTGCGGTCGGGCATTGCGGCAGCTGCTGTTCGAAGGTCTCAATGTCGACGAGTCCGGCACACAGGTGTTCGACGGGATGTTCGCCCAGATCGCCAGCGCGCGAAGGGGCGAGTTCAACCAGCGGTTCGGGCAGCCCGCACTGACCCATCCCCTGACGCCCGCCTACGGCGAGCCCCTCGACACCACTGCGCTGCTGGCGCGCCAGCGTGCGGTCGGCGGGACCCCGAAGATCATGTTCGTCAACAGTTCCTGGGAGTACTGGCGCGGCGATGCCGCGCTGATCCACCAGGACGCGCACACCGGAGACGATCTGCCCGAGGATCCCGATGCGCGGGCTCACCTCGTCTCCGGGACCGATCACATCGGCCGGGTTCCGGAACTGAAGAAGCTCATGCCGCTGGCGAATCCCGGCACCGACGTGGACCCCGCGCTCGCGCTGCGCGCGCTGTTCGTCCAACTCGAAGAGTGGGTGTGCGACGGCCGGGAGCCGGAGCCCAGCCAGGTTCCCCGCCGGGCGGATGGAACCGCCGTCACCCGCGATCAGGTGCTCGAAATCCTCCGCGTCACATACCCGGATGCGGCATTCCCCGATGTGGATGCGCTGCCCTGGACCCCGGTCATCGACCCGGACGACCTCCAATTGCCGTTGAAACTCGGTGACCCGCTCGTCGCGCTGGTGTCGGCGGTGGACGAGCGCGGTAACGAGATCGCCGGTATCCGAATGCCCGATCTTGCCGCGGGCACGGCCGCCTACACCGGCTGGAACCCGCGTGTCCACATCGACGGCCTCCCCGACGTGCTCTACGAAATGCTCGGCAGCCGACTGGCTCCGGCAACACCGGTCGAACCGGATCTCGCCGCGATCCGCGCCGCGGCGCAGTCGTTGGTCGACCGCCGTTTCCTGCTACCTCGAGACCTGGACCAGGCCATCGCCGCCGCAACCGATCACCCGCCGAGCCGCCCGCGCACCGAGTGATCAACCGACGCTCGATGATCGCCGCGCCCGAGGACAGTTGTCCGCTGGGCCAGCGCCGCACAGGGACTCGGCGATCGGCGCGGTTGACTCGCCGGACCTGGTCATTGCCTCGGTGACTGGTCGGTCCCGATGGTTGCTGCGGTGATTCAGTGGTTGGCTGCGGCGAGGCGGGTGGAGTGGTTGGTGGTGGCGGCGGTGTGGAGGGCGGCGCGGGCGGCGGTGATCACCGGGTGGTGGGCGGTGCCGCGGCGGTAGGCGAGGTGGGTGCGGCGGCGGGTGGGGAGGGGGACGAGGGTCACTTCGGCTGGGACGGAGAGGGTTCCGAGTTCGGGGACGAGTGCTACCCCCTGGCCGGCGGCCACGAGTGCCAGGACGGTGTCGAAGTCGTCGGCGTGGTGGCGGATGCGCGGGGTGAAACCGGCTGCGCGGCAGGCGCGGACGGTTACGGCATGGCAGAGGGTGCCCGGGGTGCCCGCTATCCATGGCGAGATGCGGTGTGCGGCAAGGGGGTCGGTGTGTGGCCCGTGGTGCAGGGTGGCGAGGTAGACCGTTTCCTCCAGGAGGGGTTCGGTATCCAGCGCTGTGTCGGGGTCGACGGGGACGTAGTCGTATTCCTGGACCAGAGCGATATCGAGGGCGTCGGCGCGCAGGGCGGCGGGCGCCAGGGCCGGATCCAGTTCCGTGACAAGCAGTTCCAGGTGTGGATGCTCGCGGCTGAGGGAGACCAGTGCGGGGGAGAGGATGGTGCGGACGGCGCTGGGGAAGGCGCCGATGCGCAGGGCGCCGTTGAGTTCGGTGCGGGCGGTGGCCAATTCGGCGGTGGCCTGCTCGAGGACGGCGAGGATGGTTTCGGCGTGCGCCACGAGTCGCTGGGCCGCCGGTGTCAGGACGACGCTGCGGCCGGTGCGCTCCAGCAGGGTGACGCCGGCCTCTCGTTCCAGTGCCGTCAACTGCTGCGATACCGCCGACGGCGTGTAGGAGAGCGCCTCGGCGACCGCGGTGATGGTGCCGCGGTGCGCGAGTTCACGCAGCAGCCGCAGGCGGCGTACATCGAGCATCAGCTGAGCTTACGCTCGGCGGCAGAAACGTGAAATGGACCTGAAGCCGCATGCCGACAATTCTGGTGGCATGACTTTCACAGGGCTGTATGTACCGCTCGTCACGCCGTTCACCGCCACCGGAGAAGTCGCGCTCGAGGCCCTGTCCGGCCTCGCGCACCAGTCCCTCGACGCGGGCGCGGCCGGGCTCGTCGTGCTCGGCACCACCGGCGAACCCGCCACCCTCACCGCCGCCGAACAGCGTCAGGTGATCGACGTCTGCGCGAGCGCCTGCCAGGAGCGCGGCGCGCAGCTGATCCTCGGCGCGGGCACCAACACCACCGCCGGTTCGGTGGATGCCGTCGCCGCCCTCGATGCCCGGGCCGCGGCCGCGCTCACCGTCGTCCCCTACTACACCCGCCCCTCCGAGGAGGGCGTGATCGAGCATTTCCGCCGGGTCGCGGCGGCCAGCCCGGTGCCGGTCGTGATCTACCACATTCCGTATCGCACGGGTCGCACGCTGAGCGCCGAAACCCTGTGCCGCCTGGCCGAATTGCCGAATGTCGCCGGTTTCAAATACGCCGGCGGCGGCATCGACGACACGGCGATCAACTTCCTGAGCCGGGTTTCGCCCGGCACGTCGGTCCTGGCCGGAGATGACATCTACACCGCGCCGCTGCTCGCGCTGGGCGCCTCGGGCGGAATTCTGGCCTGTGCCAATGTCGCTCCCGCCGCGTATGTGGAACTCGTCGCCGCCTGGCGGAGTGGTGAGATCGAGCACGGTCGCCGGCTCGGCAACAGCCTCGTTCCGCTGGCCTCGGCGCTGTTCGTCGAACCCAATCCGACGGTGGTGAAGGGGGTGCTGGCCGCGCAGGGCCGCATCCCCAGCGCCGCGGTGCGGCTCCCGTTGCTCCCGGCCGCCGAATCCTCGGTTTCCGCTGCACTGGCCGCCCTCGAGGGGGTGTCGGCGCAACTCGTTCCGGCCGCTCGCTAGCCCGGCCGGGCTCGGCGTGCGCGACCGCGATGCCCGCGCGGTCGCGGTCGTGCGCGCCCGGGCCGCACCCCGTTCCCATTTGAGTCACAACCATTTCTCATTCGCGCCAAGCCACTCCCGCCCCCGGGTGTGATCCGTGCCGCCCCGCCGCGGATGGCAGGATCGGTAATTGTGAACAACCCCGAACCGCAGGTCGAGACGCTCGTGAATCTCGATGCCATCGCGCACAACGTTCGGATTCTGACCGAGCACGCCGGTGACGCGGCAGTGATGGCAGTGGTCAAGGCGGACGGGTACAACCACGGCGCCGCCGAAGTGGCCCGGGCGGCCCTCGCCGCGGGCGCCCGCGAACTCGGCGTCACCACCGTCTCCGAGGCCGTCGCACTCCGGACCGCGGGCATCACCGCACCGATCCTGTGCTGGCTCAACACTTCCGACGCCGACTTCGCGCCTGCCGTCGCCGCGGACGTCGAACTCGCCGTGTCCTCGCTCGCGCACCTGGAAGCCGTGGCCGCCGCCGCCCGGCGGACCGGCCGCACCGCCACCGTCTCGCTCAAGGTCGACACCGGGCTCAACCGCAACGGCGTGCCGCAGGACGAATACCCGCAGGTCCTGCAGCGGCTGAACCAGCTGATCGCCGAGGAAGCGGTGCGCTTCCGTGCCATCTTCTCGCACCTGGCGCTGGCCGACGAGCCACAGCATCCCGCCAATGACATGCAGCGCGACCGCTTCCTCGAATTCATCGCCACCGCCAAGGAGCACGGCCTGCAACCGGAGCTGGTGCACCTCGCCAATTCCGCTGCGGCACTGACCCGTCCGGACCTCGCCTTCGACATGGTGCGTCCCGGCATTGCGCTGTACGGGCTTTCACCCGTCCCCGAGATCTCCGACTTCGGCCTGCGCCCGGCCATGACCTTCCGGTCCCGCGTCGTCCTGGTCAAAGACGTCGCCGCCGGTGAGGGCGTCTCCTACGGGCATACCTGGATCGCCGACCGCGACACCACCGTCGCCCTCATCCCCGCCGGGTACGCCGACGGCGTCCCGCGCAATCTGAGCGGCCGCATCTCGGTGTGGGTGGGCGGCGCCCGCCGCCCGAACCGCGGCCGCATCTGCATGGATCAACTCGTCGTCGACCTCGGCGACAATGCGGCCGGCGTCCGCGAGGGCGACCTCGCCGTCCTCTTCGGTGAGGGCCCCGAGGTTCCGACCGCGCAGGAATGGGCAGAACTATTGGGCACGATCAACTACGAGATCGTGTGCGGACCACGCGGCCGCGTGACCCGCGACTACATCGGAGGCGGGCGATGACCGACAGCCGCGGGCATCGCATGCTCCCCACCGTCGAGGACACCGAAGCCCTCGGCCGCGAACTCGCCGACCAGTTGCAGGCCGGTGACCTGGTCATCCTGGACGGACCCCTGGGCGCCGGCAAGACCGCCCTCACCCGCGGCATCGCCTCCGGGCTCGGTGTCGAAGGACGGGTCAGCTCACCGACTTTCATCATCGCCCGGCAGCATCGCGCCGGTGAGCATCCGGGCGCGGTGGGCCTGGTGCACGTGGACGCTTACCGGCTCGGCGGCAACCTCGACGAACTCGACGCCCTCGACCTCGACACCGATTTCGATCACGCGGTCGTCGTCATCGAATGGGGTCTCGGTGTCGCCGAACGTCTGGCGGACCGCCACCTCCGCGTCCAGCTGCGCCGCGAACCCGAATCGGATGTGCGCACCGCGGACTGGGAGTGGGTCGCCGCCAACTAGCAGGTGAGGCGCTGCCCACAGGACGGGCAGCACGACATCGAGTGGCCTCGACCACCCGGTATTGTTGACTCAATCATGCTAATTCTGGCTGTCGACACCGCGACTCCGGCCGTTACGGCGGGACTGGTGGAACTGGAACCGGCGGACGCTGAGTCAACGGCACCCCGCATCACCACGATCACCTCCAAGGTGACCGTGGATGCTCGCGCGCACAACGAGGTGCTGACCCCGCAGATCCTGGCCTGCCTCGCCGAATCCGGCCGCTCCCGAACTGAAATCGACGCGGTCGTCGCGGGCGTCGGACCCGGACCGTTCACCGGGCTGCGCGTGGGCATGGCCACCGCCGCCGCATTCGGTGACGCCCTCGGCATTCCCGTGTACGGCGTCTGCAGCCTCGACGCGATCGCCGCCGACACCGAAAGCTATCTGCGCGACCGCACCGAACCGGTCGAGCTGCTCGTCGTCACCGACGCGCGCCGCCGCGAGGTGTACTGGGCGCGTTACAGCACCGTGGCCACGGCCACCACCATCGCGGACACCGTCAGCGGCTCCGGCGCCCACGCGCTCGTGCGTATCGACGGCCCCGAGGTGTGTAAGCCCGCCGATCTGGACCAGGGCACCGCCACCTACATCGCCGGGTCCGCCTCGCACGTCGACTATTTCGACCTGCCCGTGCTGCCCGTGGAAACCCCGTCCCCTGCCGGCCTGGTGCGCTGCGCCGCCGCCGAACTGCTCGCGGGCGCCGAACCACAGCCGCTGGTCCCGCTCTACCTGCGCCGCCCCGACGCGGTCGAGAAGAGCTACGCGCAGGTGGGCCGATGACCATCCGCATCGAACCGATGCGGCCGGCCGACGTCACGCGCTGCGCGGAACTCGAAAAGCTGCTCTTCCCCGAGGACGATCCCTGGCACGAGGTTTCGTTCCTCTCCGAACTCTCCGGACCGCACAACCGGTACATCACCGCGCGCGACAACGAGAACCGCATGCTCGGTTATGCCGGCATCGCCTTGCTAGGCGACGCCGCGAACCCGGAAGCCGAGATCCACACCATCGGCGTCGACCCGAGCTTCCATCGCGGCGGCATCGGCACCCTGCTGCTGGAAGCCCTGCTGCGCGAGGCCGGCCGGCGCGGCGGGCCGGTGTTCCTCGAGGTCCGCACCGACAACGCACCCGCCATCACGCTGTACGAGAAGCACGGCTTCCACATCATCGGCCTGCGCAAGAACTACTACCAGCCCAGCGGCGCCGACGCGTACACCATGCGGCGGCCCGCCATGGCCGGATTCCCGCAGCACACCGGCGGATCCGCGAGCGAATCCGCCGGCCACGGATCGGACGCCGGGTCGTCCAAGGACACCGAGGTCTTGTCATGATCGTCATGGGTATCGAAAGCTCCTGCGACGAAACAGGAGTCGGCATCGTCCGGTCACTGCCGGACGGGACCTACGAACTGCTCGCCGACGAGGTCGCCTCCAGCGTCGACCAGCACGCCCGCTTCGGCGGTGTGGTGCCGGAGATCGCGTCGCGCGCGCATCTCGAGGCCATCGTGCCCGCCATGCGAAGGGCCTTGGCGGCAGCGGGAATCAGCAAGCCGGACGCCCTCGCGGTCACCATCGGACCCGGCCTCGCTGGTGCGCTGCTGGTCGGCGTGGCCGCGGCGAAAGCCTATGCGGCGGCGTGGGACATCCCCTTCTACGCGCTGAATCACCTGGGCGGGCACGTCGCCGTCGACACCCTCGAGCACGGGCCGATGCCGCCGGCGGTGGCATTGCTGGTGTCCGGCGGGCACACCCATCTGCTGCAGGTCACCGATCTCGCGCAGCCCATCGTCGAACTCGGCAGCACCGTCGACGATGCCGCCGGTGAGGCGTTCGACAAGGTGGCCCGGCTGCTCGGCCTCGGCTATCCCGGCGGCCCGGTGCTGGACAACCTTGCGGCGGACGGCGATCCGAACGCCATCGCCTTCCCGCGCGGCATGACCGGTCCCCGCGACGCGCGCTACGACTTCTCCTTCTCCGGCCTCAAGACCGCGGTCGCCCGCTATGTCGAAGCGGCGCAACGCGAAGGCCGCGACCTCCCGATCCCGGATATCGCCGCGTCCTTCCAGGAGGCGGTCGCCGATGTGCTCACCATGAAGGCGGTGCGCGCGGCGCAGGACATCGGGGTCGACACCATCGTGCTGGGCGGCGGCGCCACCGCCAATTCCCGCATCCGCTCTCTCGCCGAGGAACGCTGCACCGCGGCCGGTCTCACCCTCCGCGTGCCGAAACCGCGCCTGTGCACCGACAACGGCGTCATGATCGCCACCCTCGGCGCGCATGTGATCGCGGGCGGCGCACGCCCTTCCGAACTCACCGTCGCCACCGACCCGGGCCTGCCCGTCTCCACCAGCCGGCTCTGAGCCGCGATTCCCGGTTTTCCGGGACGGGGTTCGGCCGGTCCGGAGTGGTGTGCTGGTCAGTCGGTCGGGTGCGCCATCGTCGTGGGGCCCGTGCCGGAACCGGAATTGTTGCGGGGCAGGGCCGAATTGGTGGTCCCGGGGGCGCTCGGATCGGGTTCCGTCGTCGGCGCCAGCGTGGAGCCCAGGAGCGGGCCCAGCAGCCGCGGCAGGTCCGCGGGGAAGGGGATCTGGGGTAGGTCCGGATCCGGGCGCAGCGGCGGCGCCTGCGGCGTGGTGGTGAGCGAGGTCTGCGGCACCGCGGAGGGCCCTGGCTGGCCGCTCTGCGGACCGGAGGAGGGCGAGACCGGGTTGTGGGTGGCGGTGGTGATTCCGCCCGGCAGCGGGACGACGGGAGCCGAAGTCATCGGTTGCTGGGTACCCGTGGTGCTGGGGGAGTAGTTGGTTTCCTGATGCGCCGGCACCAGTTCCTTCACGCCGTAACCGACGATCAGCCCGACCACCACGATCGCGCCCGCCAAAGTGCCCGCCAGCTTGGTGAAGGTACCGACCGGCGCATCCGAATTCAGGCTGATCACCGGGAACGCCGACTGCGACGGCGAATCCGCCACCAGCGCAGCGCCTTTCGCGATCGCCGCCTCCGGCTCCGGCACGGTGAAGACCGGCACGTCCAGCTGCCGCTCCAGCCCCACCACCACGGCCGGCACGTTCGCGCCGCCGCCGATGACGGCCACGGCCTCCGGGAACTTGGGCGAGCGCGCGAACACCCCGCGCGCGAACACCGCGAGTTCGCGCAGCAGATCCGAGATCAGCTCCTCGAAATCCACCCGGGTGAGTTTCAGCGGCTGCCCGGCCACATGGTCGATGGTGACCGCGGGCGCGATGGACAGATGCTCCTTGGCCGCGCGGCTGCGGTTGAGCAGCATGCCCCGGTTGGGCCGGGTGCCGCGGCGGGCCAGGTGGCAGTCCAGCAGATGCTGCAGGATCAGTTCGTCCACCGCGGTGCCGCTGATGGCGGTGGTGCGCTCGGAACGCAGCACGGTCTCGTCGGCGTGATCGGCGACCGTGACCGTGGTGCCGGTGGCGCCGATATCCAGCACGGCGACCGTGTCGTAACGGTCCAGCAGGCCGGTGTGCCGCAGAAAGGCAAGGGCCGCGGTGCTTTCCGGGATGAGACGCACATCGCGGCGTTGTCGGCCGATCGCGGACCGGATGATCTGGGCCTGTTCCCGGTCGCGGTAGGCGACCGCGATATCGGCGGGCGCGCCGGTTTCCGGATCGTGCCGGGCCGCCGCCATGGCCACCGGATGCGCGCCGTGCGGATGCACGATGTCGCGGGGAATCTGGGTGGTCATCAATTCGATGGAGGATGCCACGAGATCGCCGAGATCGGAGTGGGCCGTATCGGCGGTGACCACCCGGTAGTCGAAGTTCTGGGCGCCATTGGGCGCAGTGACGACCGTCGCCGAGCACACCACCTCGTTCCCGGCGGAGATGCCGAGGGATGTTCGCATGTTCACCTCCCTTCGAGCGGATGGTCCTGGTGGAGACGACCATCTCGAACGGACTGCGGAAGCGGCCATTGGGTTGTGGTCGATTCCGAGCTACGGATCCTGCCGGGCCCCTGTCCGATGGGGCATCGGGGCCGGCCACTGATCACTTGCGGTCTTGCTCTCTTCTCGAGACCGTGCGGCGGTGACCGCACAGAAAGCGGGGTGAAGCGTTTGTGTAACTGTCGACGGTGCACATGACGGGGCCGATGTGGTCCTGCCGCGTGGCCGTCGTCAATGGTGTCACAATCCGTTATCCGAACGTTACAGATTTTCGTATTTCTATGGAAGCCCTCAGATTCCCTGCCCGTTCGCTCGGCGAGTCGCGTTGTCCAGCGGCATTGCACCCCCAGCCAGCGCTGTTGCAGATGTAAGTGCATTCTGGGTAGCAGTGCCCGCCCTTGAGCGCTGGCACTCCCGTGTATAGAGTGCTAGTTGGCACTGGTTGTGTGCTCAGGTGCCAGCAATTGACTACTGAGCAGGGGTCCCGGCACCCGCGACGACGGGGCTCAGGAACAGGGTCGGCAAGACTGAAACCGTGAGCTCGGGGCAACCCGCCCCGGGCGAGAAGATCCCCTGAAAGTGGAGGGCTCAACGTGGCGAGCGTGAACATCAAGCCGCTCGAGGACAAGATCCTCGTCCAGGCCAACGAGGCCGAGACGACGACTGCCTCCGGCCTGGTCATCCCCGACACGGCGAAGGAGAAGCCCCAGGAGGGCACCGTCATCGCCGTGGGTCCGGGCCGGGTGGCCGAGGACGGCGAGAAGCGGATTCCGCTGGACGTCAAGGAAGGCGACGTCGTCATCTATAGCAAGTACGGCGGCACCGAGATCAAGTACAACGGCCAGGAGTACCTGATCCTGTCGGCCCGCGACCTGCTGGCTGTCGTAGCCAAGTAAGCCGTCAGGCAACGTGTTCCGCCCCGGTGTCGCGCCGCTGCTCATACAGCTGACCGACCCGGGGCGGAGTCCGTTCCGCCGCAACCACTTCAGGAGTAGGTAAATGCCAAAGCAGATCGAGTTCGACGAGAAGGCTCGCCGGGCCATGGAGCGCGGCGTCGACAAGCTCGCCGACGCCGTCAAGGTCACCCTCGGCCCGCGCGGCCGGCACGTGGTGCTGGCCAAGGCCTTCGGCGGCCCGACCGTCACCAACGACGGTGTCACCATCGCCCGCGAGATCGATCTCGAGGACCCGTTCGAGAACCTGGGCGCGCAGCTGGTCAAGAGCGTCGCCACCAAGACCAACGACGTCGCCGGCGACGGCACCACCACCGCCACCGTGCTGGCGCAGGCCCTCATCAAGGGCGGCCTGAAGAACATCGCCGCCGGCGCCAACCCGATGGTGCTGGGCAAGGGCATCAGCAAGGCCGCCGAGGCCGTCGCCGCCGCCCTGCACGCCGCCGCCACCCCCGTCAACGGCGAGAAGGCCATCGCGCAGGTCGCGACCGTGTCCTCGCGTGACGAGGAGATCGGCGCGCTCGTCGCCCAGGCGCTGACCAAGGTCGGCAAGGACGGCGTCGTCACCATCGAGGAGTCCTCGAGCCTGCAGACCGAGGTGGTCATCACCGAGGGCGTGCAGTTCGACAAGGGCTACCTGTCCCCGTACTTCGTCACCGACCAGGAGACCATGCAGGCCGTCCTGGAGGACGCCTGGATCCTGCTGAACCGGGACAAGATCAGCTCGCTGCCCGAACTGCTCCCGCTGCTGGAGAAGATCGCGGAATCCGGCAAGCCGGTCGTGATCATCGCCGAGGACGTCGACGGCGAAGCGCTCTCCACCCTGGTGGTCAACGCGCTGCGCAAGACCCTCAAGGTCGTCGCGGTCAAGGCGCCGTTCTTCGGCGACCGCCGCAAGGCGTTCCTGGACGATCTGGCCATCGTCACCGGCGGCACCGTGATCAACCCCGAGCTGGGCATCACCCTGCGCGAGGCCGGCGTGGACGTGCTGGGCAAGGCCCGTCGCGTGGTGGTCACCAAGGACGAGACCACCATCGTCGAGGGCGCCGGCACCCAGGACGCCATCGACGGCCGGGTCTCGCAGCTGCGCAAGGAGATCGAGAACACCGACTCCGACTGGGACCGCGAGAAGCTGGAAGAGCGGCTGGCCAAGCTGGCCGGCGGCGTCGCCGTCATCAAGGTCGGCGCGGCCACCGAGACCGAGCTCAAGGAGCGCAAGTACCGCGTCGAGGACGCGGTCGCTTCCGCCAAGGCCGCGGTCGCCGAGGGCATCGTCCCCGGTGGCGGCACCGCCCTGGTGCAGGCCGCGGCCACCCTGGTCGAGCTGCGCGACTCGCTGTCGGGCGACGAGGCCGTGGGCGTCGAGGTCGTGCGGCAGGCGCTGACCTCCCCGCTGTACTGGATCGCCTCCAACGCCGGCGTCGACGGCGCGGTCGTGGTCGCCAAGGTCACCGAGGGCAAGGACGGCTTCAACGCCGCCACCCTCACCTACGGTGACCTGGTCACCGAGGGCGTCATCGACCCGGTCAAGGTCACCCGCTCCGCGGTGGAGAACGCCACCTCCGTGGCCCGGATGGTGCTCACCACCGAGTCCGCCGTGGTCGACAAGCCCGCCCAGGAACCGGCCGGCCACGACCACCACGGCCACTCGCACTGAGCGATTCGGCTCGGCACGGCAGTTGGAACAGGCCCCCGGACAGCAACAGCTGTCCGGGGGCTTTGCCGTACGGGAGCGAAATGCGCTGTGCCCCGGATGGTTCCACTGCACCGGCTGCCCGGCTGGCTCGGCGATACGGCCGGGTCGCCCGGACGCGCGCGCACACGCTGGCCGGGAGCTCCCGGAGCGGAGATCGCGCAGACTCGTGTGGCCTCGGGTCAGGTCAGGCAGAGGCTGGTCAGGAGGGCTTCGGCTTCGGCGGGGTCGAGTTCGCGGACGAGGTCGGCGGAAGCCTGGAGGGCCTGGTGGGCGATGCCGTACATGTTGGCCGGATTCCAGTTGAAGTGAATGCCTTTGGGCTCCACGACCAGGACACGCCTGCCGTTGTGGAGGGGTAGTTCGAGGGGGGAGCCGGAGCCGGGCATGAAGAGGGCGCCGGGGAAGGTGAAGTTGAAGCGCTGGTGGTCGAGGAGGGCGCGGGCCTCGAATTCCTCTTGTGTCAGCGCGTGATTGCGGGCGTAGCGGACCACGGCCGGATCCACGGGCTCGGCGTCGAGGTAGCCGGGTCCGGTATGTCGCAGCAGCGCGTCCTGGATCAGGGCGTAGGCGTGGTAGAGGCGGTCGCGGACGCCGGTGAGGCGGAATTCGAAGGCGCGGCGGTTCTTCGGATCCAGTACCAGCAGTTCCAGATCGTCGTGCAGCGTGAAGATCTCGCGCAGGAACCAGGGCACCAGGTGCGCGTCCTCGAGGTCGTCGAGGCGCTCGATGATCTCCGGGTTTGCCCGCCACCGCTTGCGGGTCTCCTTGGAGCGGCTGAGCATGGTCATGGTCGCCATGAAGGTGAGTTGCCCTGCCGCGCGGACCAGTTCGTCCGGTTGCTCGGCCAGTGCGTCCAGCACCTCGCGGAACAGGTCCATGGTGGCGTCGATGGCGGCGCCCGGATCGGCCCCGTTCTCGACCAGCGTGCCGCACATGAGCGCGAGCACCGAGCTGTGGAACAGATCCCCGCCGGGCAGGAGATTGCGCAATTCGACCACGCCCGCGGTCATTTCGGCCACCGATTCCACGGCCAGCAGTTCGGATACCTCGGCCCCCGCCGCGGGCGGCAGGTACAGCCCGCGCCCGCCGGTGATCGCCTCCAACTCGTGCGGAGCCGTCGGCCCCTTCACGAACTCGCGCAGCGCTTGCAACGCCATGAGATCCTCGTTCCCCCAACCCAACCCGATCGCGTACGCAGACGGTAGCAGTCCGCCCCGACAAGGGGTCGACCGAAATATTGGGGGCTCGGCGCGCGAAACGCGAGAAGAATTTGGACGTTTGCGCCCAATCCGACGGAGCGAACTGGGCGGGCGTCCTGGATCGCGGGTATGCGAATCAGTCGTGAACTGCGCGGGTGCTACGTCCGTTTCCGGTGTGGAGCGGGGGACGGCTGTGGTGGATCGCTGTCGGCGGAGCCTGGTCTGCTGCTACGGCGGCGAGTATGCGATCGCGCAGTGCGGGCGGTGGCGCTGCGGCCACCGACGACGCGCACAGGGCGAGAGCTTCTCGGGTCTGCTGCACTTCCTGGGTGAAGTCCGCGCGCAGTACCGGGTCGCCGGTATCCAGTAGCTCTTGCACTGCGCGCTGATCTTCGTCGCCGATCGATCCGAGCGCGACACAGTGCGCGAGATCGATCTGGCTTTCGTTCATCTCACGTCACTCCCAAACTTTTCTTGAGTCGTGTCAGTCCATCACGTATACGGGACTTAACGGTAGGTAACCCTACGCCCAGGTAAGCCGCTACCTCGGCATACGTCCGCCCGCCGAAATAGGCGAGCGAGATCGCTTCCCGCTGAGTCTCGGTCAAGGTGGCCAGCCCCTGCAGCACCGCCTGCTGTTCCAGCCGTCGTCCGACTTCTTCGGTGACCTCATCGAATTCGTTACCGAGGGTGCTGGTTCCGTAGGCGACCTCGCGCTGAGCATGTGCCTGCTCGGCCCGGACCCGGTCGACCGCACGCCGATGGGCGAGCGTCATCAACCAGGTGACCGCCGACCCCTTGGCGGGGTCGAAATTGGCGGCCGTGCGCCATATCTGGAGGTAGACCTCCTGAGTGGTCTCCTCGGCATAGCCGGGATCATGTAGCACGCGTAGGACCAGGCCGAAGACCCGCGCACTGGTGCGGTCGTACAGTTCGGCGAAAGCCTGCTGATCCTGATCACCGCAGCGTTCGAGAAGTGCGGCGAGTTCGAGGCTTTCGGCTGCGCGCGCCGTCACTACAGAGTCCGCGCGCCCGTCCCGAGAACTCTGGAACGAGTCGCCCTCTGCAGCCGGCGGCCGCGCTGTCACAACGCTCCGTTCTGTGTCATCGGCCACGAGGGTAGCCTGCCGCTATAACCTCCTCTCGGTGGGGGGTATCGGCAAATCCGCTGTCGCACAATGTTTTTCCGTTTTGTACCGACACGCCGTAATCGTGACCTTGTGGACACGCCGTGACACGCCGGGGTTTTCGGGAAACGCCGTTCCGACGGACACAAGCTTCTGGCCATGTCGTGCGAAGCCTCATCAGGTGATGCCCGCGGGGCGCCGCGCA
Source organism: Nocardia sp. NPDC020380 (assembly GCF_044386975.1). NCBI lineage: Bacteria > Bacillati > Actinomycetota > Actinomycetes > Mycobacteriales > Nocardiaceae > Nocardia > Nocardia sp. NPDC020380. The sequence continues at coordinate 413,939 of NZ_JBIRVQ010000006.1, forward strand.
TCGGTCGGTACACGCCACCGCGCATCGGTTCGGATCGTCGCGGTGGCGGGCGCGTACAGCGCTTACCAGCCACAACCGGCTCTCCGTCCAGCAGTGGCCGGTTGTTTGCTAGAGATTCGGCGCGCCGCGGCGCGCGGATGGGAGGAATTCTGAACTCACAGCACCGCGCCGCATCAGTGACATCGCAGGTAGACACCCGTCACGCAAGTGCGCGCGGGGCGGCACCGGCCGCCGCCCGGGATGCCCGGCAATGCCGGTTCCATCCCGTGAAGCCGCGATTCGTCCGCGGGCGGGCTAGGCCACCACCCGGCGCCGGCTGCGGCGCGCGTGCATCTCCCGCTCGGTCTCGGACATCCCGCCCCAGATTCCGTAGGGCTCGCTCACCTTGAGCGCGTGTGAGCGGCACTGCAACAGCACGGGGCACGACTTGCAGACCTCTTTGGCGCGTAGCTCGCGCTGGGCCCGTGCGCGGCCGCGCTCGCCGTCCGGGTGGAAGAAGACGGACGAGTCCTGTCCCCGGCAGGACCCGCGCATCTGCCAATCCCAGACATCGGCGTTCGGACCAGGGAGGTGGGTTGGCATAGGCATGGTGAACTCCTGGTGGTGCGAGCTCGTCGGCATTGTCGAGCGGTGCTGGTGGCATTCAGTGGGCCGCATCGCCGCGTGGCGATCGCACTCCGCAGGCTCCGCAATTTCGAGCGGCGCCAACGGTGGCGATGTCGTACGTTAGGTCGGAGAACGAAATCGAGTCAATAGTTTGTCCTCCCGCGATCCGAATGCCGATCCTTTAGAGAATTAACATTTCCTCTATTTACAAATCGGCTCGCCTATGGTGATACTGTTCGGTTGCCCAGCTGGTCGGCTCGCTCGCCGAGGCGGATCGGACTTGTCAAAGACCCTGGTGGGACTGCATTTTCCCGCACGAATGCGAGCAATCCAAGCTATGCACGCATCGCGATGTCAGTGATCTCAGCCATTGGACAACCCGCCGTGAGTAGGGTAGAGATGGCCGCATCGAGGCCGTCAGGTTAATAGCGCGAAACGCCATACGAATTCCTAACGGGCGTGCTGGGCGATAGCGAAGACAGATTTACGGAGTGGAAACACAAAGACACTTGCGAATGCTGAAGAGTTGCTAGGTATCCATGCTATGGCGCCCATCCGGCGCCCGCACCGTACTGGCTACAGTGCGGCGGTGCCTGTGCTCGAAGTGAACTCCGTGCTCTCCGCCGTCGCCTTCGGCAATGCCCCCGGCGATGCTGCCATCGGATTGCCGGCCGCCACCGACGCCACCGGATCCTGGCTGCGAGCAGTCGCACTGAGTGGCGTCGGGCACTATGCGGCAGCCCGCTCCGAGCTCCGCCGCGCCCGCCGCGGCACCACCGATCCGGCGCTGCTCTCGCTCGCCCACAGCACCGAGGGTTCCCTGCTCCGCCAGCTCGGCTGGCACGCGCACGCCGCCGTCGCCGACGGTCGCGCCGCCGCCCTGGTCCTGCCGCCGACTGCGGCGCCCGACTCCGCTCCCGCCTCGACCCCCGCGGAAATCCTTCGCGCCGAGGCCGTTTGCGACGCGTTGACCGGACTGGCCGCGGACGCGCTCGGCACGCTGCGCCCCGCGCTCGCCGCGCGACTGCTGCACCGTTGCCGCACGCACCTGGACATTCATCTCCGGGATGTCGAGTCCGCTTGGCGCCCGCGCATTCGATTGCACTGGGTGTCCGCTGAAACTGCGCTGTCGGCTCCCGGCGCGAATCTGATCTCCGCTCCGGCCGATTCGATCTCCGCCCGGGCCGCCCTCGATCCGGGGGCCGCCAACCGTGTTCCGGCGCAGCCTGATTCCGGACGGAATCATCCTGAAGTCGTACTACTTCAGGATGATCCTGCGCCGCTGCAGGAAGATCCGGCGCTCGCGCACGCCGCGGCGGCGCTGGCGCTCGCCGAAAGTTCGCCCTCCCAGCGGCATCGCGTCAAATCCCGGCTGCTGCTGGCCGCCGCGAGCGCCGCCGCGGGGGACCTCGACCGGTCCCGTGCACTGGCAACCGAAGTCGCCGCGCAATGCCGTGCGCTCGAACTGCTGCCGTTGCGGTGGGCTTGCGCCATGCTCCGCTCCGGCATCGATCCGGCAGGTGACGGCGCCGCCGAAGCCGCCGAGTGCGCTCGATTGCTGACGATGCGCGGCGGGCGATTGCGTTCTCCCGGCGACCTTCTGGCCCGACCCTGAACGTTCTCAGGGAAGTCCCTGAGTCCTCCCAGAGAGTGACCCCCGTATCGGGTGTCACAAATGTGATAGCCGCTATTGTTGGACCGTTCCGCCCCTCCGCGGAAGCACCGTCTCTCGCACCGCGGTGCCACTCGTAACGCCAGGAACAGCTCTGACGATGAACAACACGGGTGAGGAGTTGGATCCCGCCATCGTCGCTGCCGCAGCGCAGGGCGATCGGACTGCTCTAGCCCAGGTACTGGAGAGCATCCGCCCCCTTGTGGTGCGGTATTGCCGTGCGCGGATCGGATCGGCCGAACGGGGTCAGCTCTCCGCGGACGACGTCGCGCAGGAGGTTTGTCTGGCCGTCATGACAGCCCTGCCTCGGTATCAGGATCAGGGCAGACCGTTCATGGCTTTCGTGTACGGCATCGCTTCCCACAAAGTCGCCGACGCTCACAGAAATTCCGCCCGTAACAAGGCGGACGCCATGGCCGAAGTACCGGATGTCATATCCACCGACCAAGGGCCGGAGCAGCGAGCTCTCGAATCCGAAACGAGCCGGCAGATGAACGCTCTGCTGGCAACGCTTCCGGAGAAGCATCGGGAGATCCTCATCCTGCGCTTGGTCATGGGTTTGTCGGCCGAAGAAACCGCAACCGCTGTGGGCAGTACAGCGGGGGCTATACGAGTCGCCCAGCACAGGGCACTCGCGAAACTCAAGTCTCAAGTGGCGAGGGCAGGTGAAATGTATGGCTAGGGATGGCGAGCGCGGTCGGGGCGACTGGAAGGCGCGATCTGGATCGCAAAACAGCGGTCCCTATGCCGAGGCGTCCGGTGACACCGGGCCGGTGGACATCGCGGCGGTGCGCCGCGATGACGCGTTGATCGATGCGATTGCCGGTGACGGCCCCGTGCAGACGGGGACCACCGAGGAGTATCAGCTCGCGGCATTGCTCGCGAACTGGCGCGCGGAGATCATGGCCGAGCCGTTGCCGGCCGGACCGGACCTGGATGCCATTGTCGCAGCGGTCAATCAAGAGATAGGCGCCCGGCAAGCGCGTATCGGTGCGCAGTCCAGAGGGCGACTACGGCTGCTGCGTCCCATCGCCGGTGCGGCGGCCGCACTCGCGCTGGTCATCGGTGGCCTGACGGCCTTCTCGTACAACGCGAACCCCGGCGATCCCCTGTGGAAAGTCAAAGAGGTCGTGTTCAGCGAGCAGGCCCAGTCCACCATCGTGCAGAACGCGAGCAGCGATCTGCAGCAGGCCCAGCAGCTGGTGCAGGCCGGGAAGCCGGAGCAGGCCCAGGCGCTCATGGAGCGTGCGGCCAGCAACGCGGCCCAGGTCAACGACAGCGGTAAGAAGGACGACCTGCTGAACAAGTGGCAGCAGGTGCTGTCGCAGATTCAGACGGTCGCGCCGAGCGTGGCACAGCAACTTGCCACGATCGTCCCGACGACCACGCCGCCGGTGACCACCAACCCGCCCGTGACCACCCCGGTGGTCCCGACGACGGCGCCGAATCCGGGCGGCGAGATCACGCCGCCGAGCACCAGCATCAACCCGATGACGGTCGCGCCGGGTCCGGAGACGAATCCGTCCCAGGGCGGCGGGAATCCGAGCCTGCCGACCACGCCGCCGGTGAATACGCTGCCGGCGCAACCATCCTCGGAACCATCCGAGCCCGCCACGCAGCCCTCGGCCGGAGTGCCGACGACCGTCCCGGTGCAACCCTCCGCGGGTGCACCGGGCACGATCTCGAACCCCGGGTCGAACCCTGGCGGGTATGAACCCGGCTCGAATCCCGGTGGGCACGAGCCGGGCTCGAATCCGACGATCGAGAAGCCGCCGATCGCCGCCCCGCCGGCCGTGCCGACCACGATTCCCGTGGTGCCGCTGCCGGTTCCGGGCGGAATTCGCTGATCAACCCGAAAAGGGCCTGCATCCATGGGATGCAGGCCCTTTCTCGATGAGTCAGACGTCGAACCCGTCGAATCCGTCGCCGTGCAACGCCTCGTTCATGGAAGCGTCGGCGTAGCCCCGGCAGTAGTCCCAGGTGACGTACGCCTCGGGCGTCGGATCGTAGGCGGGCTCGTGCGGGCGCACCGTGCCGTCCACCAGTAGCTGGAGGAGGTTGGCGCGCAACATGTCCCAGTCGTGGTAGTGGTCCTGCCGACAGTCCTCGCAGCTGACCACTAGCCCGCGGATGCCGCGGTGAGCCAGCAATGCCTCGTAGACGGCGAGATCGGCGAGATCCTCTTCGACCGCTAGGCGCTCGTGAGGATCCAGCGGCTCCCCCGGCTCGATGGCATCGAGCGCGGCCGACGGGTCGGAGGGGTCTCCGGCGAACGGATCCGGCGGCAAGCCAGGTGGTAGATGGTCACGCACAGTCCCACGGTACGCAGAATCACCCCCTCCGCGCCAGCGCTGAAGCCTATTTGCCCTCACTTCGCTGGAAGACTTGTGGCATCCACCACAAGGTTCGCGGCCCGCCCCGGTCTGGACTGACGGAGCGGGGGAGCGAAGCGGAGGAGCGGAGGAGGGAAGAGCGGGGTTACGAGGGCCGCGAACAGCCCGGAGCGCAGCGGAGGGCAGTTAAACAGAGCAGCATGCGACCGATACCATGGTTCCTCAAAGGCCGGGTAGTAAACGCCGGCATCGCCATTCATCCAAGCGTCCACCGGTGCCCGGTCCGGTGGATGATGCCGAGGTCCAGGAGGGGTCGATCCGAATGAGCAGTCCCGTGACGGGCGAACGCAGTGATATCGCCGGACGCGCCGGCCGCCCCCATACGGGTGGAGATGATCCCGACAAGGTCGCCATGCTCGGCCTCACTTTCGACGATGTGCTGCTGTTGCCCGCCGCCTCCGATCTGATCCCGAGCTCGGTCGACACCTCCAGCAAGCTGACGCGCGACACCACGCTGCGCACCCCGCTGGTGAGTTCGGCCATGGACACCGTCACCGAGGCGCGCATGGCCATCTCCATGGCGCGCGCGGGCGGTATGGGTGTGCTGCACCGCAATCTGTCGGTGGCCGATCAGGCCGCGCAGGTGGAGACCGTGAAGCGGTCCGAGGCGGGCATGGTGACCGATCCGGTGACCTGTCGCCCGACCGACACGCTCGCCGAAGTCGACGCCATGTGCGCGCGGTTCCGCATCTCGGGCCTGCCCGTGGTGGACGAGACCGGCCGGCTGGTCGGCATCATCACCAACCGCGATATGCGCTTCGAGGTCGACCAGAACAGCCGCGTCGCCGAGATCATGACCAAGGCGCCGCTCATCACCGCCCAGGAGGGCGTGACGGCCGAGGCCGCGCTGGGCCTGCTGCGCCGGCACAAGGTGGAGAAGCTGCCGATCGTGGACGGCGACGGCAGACTTCGCGGTCTGATCACCGTCAAGGACTTCGTCAAGACCGAGCAGTACCCGAACGCCACCAAGGACCGCGACGGCCGCCTGCTGGTCGGCGCCGCGGTCGGCGTCGGCGAGGACGCGTGGTCGCGGGCCATGACCCTCACCGAGGCCGGCGTGGACGTGCTCGTCGTCGACACCGCGCACGGCCACCAGTCCGGTGTGCTGCAGATGGTTTCCAAGATCAAGGCCGAGGTCGGCGACCGCGTGCAGATCGTAGGCGGCAACATCGCCACCCGGGCCGGCGCGCTCGCGCTGGTCGAGGCGGGCGTGGACGCCGTCAAGGTGGGCGTCGGGCCCGGCTCGATCTGTACCACCCGCGTGGTCGCGGGCGTCGGCGCGCCGCAGATCACCGCCATCCTCGAGGCAGTCGCCGCGTGCAAGCCGCACGGCGTGCCGGTCATCGCCGACGGCGGCGTGCAGTACTCCGGTGATATCGCCAAGGCCATCGCCGCCGGCGCGTCCACCGTGATGCTCGGCTCGCTGCTGGCGGGCACCGCCGAATCCCCGGGTGAGCTGGTTCTGGTGGGCGGCAAGCAGTTCAAGAGCTACCGCGGCATGGGTTCGCTGGGCGCCATGCAGGGACGTGGCGAGGCCAAGTCCTACTCCAAGGACCGCTACTTCCAGGACGACGTGCTGTCCGAGAAGAAGCTGGTGCCCGAGGGCATCGAGGGCCGGGTGCCGTTCCGCGGACCGCTGGATCAGGTTGTCCACCAGCTGGTGGGCGGGCTGCGCGCGGCCATGGGTTACACCGGCGCGCAGACCATTCCGGATCTGCAGGCCGCGCAGTTCGTGCAGATCACGGCGGCGGGCCTGAAAGAGTCGCACCCGCACGACATCACCATGACCGTCGAAGCCCCCAACTACAACGCCCGTTCGTAGCCCGACGCCGTCGGTTCACGGAAAGTCCGCGGACCGGCTTTGTCATGTGCGGCAAACGAACCCGAAAGGACTGAACGATGCGCGATATGGTCGAGATCGGCATGGGCCGGACCGCCCGGCGCACCTATGAGCTGGACGATATCGACATCGTTCCGTCGCGGCGTACCCGCTCCTCCAAGCAGGTCTCGCTGGCGTGGCAGCTGGACGCCTACCGATTCGAGATCCCGTTCCTGGCGCACCCCACCGATGCCCTGGTTTCGCCGAAGTTCGCCATCGAGCTCGGCAAGGCCGGCGGCCTCGGCGTCATCAACGGTGAAGGCCTGTGGGCCCGGCACACCGATGTGGACGCCAAGATCCAGCAGCTCACCGAGGTCGCGGAGAAGGAAGGCACCGAGGCCGCCGTCGCGCTGCTGCAGGAGCTGCACGCCGCGCCCATGAAGGCGGACCTGCTGGCCGCCGCCGTCGGCGAGGTGCGGGCCGCCGGTGTCACCACCGCGGTGCGGGTCAGCCCGCAGAACGCGCGGGCGCTCACCCCGGCGCTCGTGCAGGCCGGGATCGACCTGCTGGTGGTGCACGGCACCATCATCTCCGCCGAGCATGTCGGCGGTGTTGTTTCGAGCGACCCGCAAGCGGTCGCTAGCGACGGTGAGCCGTTGAACCTCAAGACCTTCATCGCCGAACTGGATGTGCCCGTGGTCGCGGGCGGCGTGTCCGATCACCGGACCGCGCTGCACCTGATGCGCACCGGCGCGGCGGGCGTCATCGTCGGCTACGGCTCCATGCAGGGCGCGACCACCACCAACGAGGTGCTGGGCATCGGCGTGCCGATGGCCACCGCCATCGCGGATGCCGCCGCGGCGCGGCGCGATTACCTCGACGAGACCGGTGGCCGCTACGTGCACGTCATCGCGGACGGGGAGACCCTGACCTCCGGTCACATCGCCAAGGCCATCGCCTGCGGCGCGGACGCGGTCATGCTGGGCGTGCCGCTCGCCATGGCGGCGGAAACCCCTGGCAGCGGCTGGTATTGGCCCTCGGCCGCCGCGCACCCGTCGGTGCCGCGCGGCGCGGTGCTGCCGTACGCCATCGACGAGGAGCGCGTGCCGCTGGAGCAGGTCCTCAACGGGCCCTCCAACGATCCGTTCGGCTCGCTGAATCTGGTTGGCGGCCTCCGTCGTTCGATGGCCAAGGCCGGTTACAGCGACCTCAAGGAATTCCAGAAGGTCGGCCTGAACGTCAGGTAACTCACCGACCCTGAGGAGCTTTCGTCTCGCGCCCGCGTGTGTGCCCTAGTAGGGCGGATACACGGGCGCGAGTCGTTACAGCAGGCAGTGTGGCGCGTTGCAAACGTGCGGAACGTCGTTCTGCAAAAGCGACAACTGATTTCGTGCCGACCGGGGTAACTCCCCGGGGACGTCCGAAATTGGTTCGGCACTCAACCGCCGGTCCGCATGCAGTGATGTCAACGGCTCCCGAGCCGGGCGCTGATGTCACGGAGAGGCGGAGCAGCTTGGTCACGGAGGAATTCGCGTATGGCGGAGTTGACGGCTACCGGGTGGGTGAGGTTGACGGTGCGGCGGGCGCCTTCTACTTCGACGTAGCGGGCATCGGGGAGGCGGGCCGCCAGTTCGAGGGCGTGGGTGTGCGGGATGCCGCTCTGGGTGGGGTGGATTATCAGTGCGGGGCAGGTGATTTCGGATAGTCGATCGAGCAGCGAATCGCGTTCCAGCAGCGCGCCGGCGGCCACGGTCAGGGCGGCGGGGTCGCGGGTCAGCCAGTGCTTCGCCCAGACGCCGCGATACCAGTCGTCGTCGCCGATGAGGTTGCGGGCGAGATGGTCGGCCAGGGCGGGGCGGAGCGGTTCGTCGTGCCACTTGTCCAGGAAGCGGCGGGCATTCGCGAGTTCCTGGGCGGTGGGCTCCTGGGCCTCGGTGCTGATGAGGATGAGGGCGGCCACGCGTTCGGGGGCCAGCAGGGCGGTGCGCAGCGCGATGAACCCGCCCTGCGAAATTCCGCCCAGCACGGCGCGTTCCACGCACAGTTGATCCATGACGGTCAGGGCGTCCCGGGCGCAGGTCCAGTAGGTGAACGGCAGCCCCTCGTCACGGGTGTCGCCGTGTGCGCGCGCGTCCCAGGAGACCAGCCGGAACTCCGGCGTCAATGCCGCGTCCTGCGACGCGAACATCGTTCGGTCCATGAGGAATTCGTGCCCGAGCATCACTACCGAACCGTCGCCCCCGCTGTCCTGGTAATGGATCTCGGCATCGATCGCACGGGCGAATGGCACGGATAGAGGATAGCCATTGACTCTGACAAGCAGTGCGCCTTTCCTTCTCCGCGCCACAGCAGATGCCGGTGGACCTGCGCGGCCAGGACGGAGTGCCCTGGACCGGGAGGTCGGAGGGCCCTTGCGGGTGGTGTCGCCCGGGTCATGTGTGTCCTGTGTCGCTCCGTAGACTGTGCCGGTGGCAGAAACCCAGCGACCAGTCCTTGTTGTCGACTTCGGGGCGCAGTATGCGCAGCTGATCGCGCGCCGGGTGCGCGAGGCCAGCGTCTACTCCGAGGTGGTTCCGCACACCATCACGGTCGAGGAGATCGCCGAGAAGAAGCCCCTCGCGGTGATCCTTTCGGGCGGCCCGTCCAGCGTGTACGCCGACGGCGCACCGCAACTGGATGCGCGACTGTTCGATCTGGAACTGCCGGTCTTCGGCATCTGCTACGGCTTCCAGGCCATGGCGCAGGCGCTCGGCGGCACCGTGTCCCACACCGGGACTCGCGAATACGGCCGCACCGAACTGAGTGTCGACGGCGGCGTGCTGCACGGCGGGCTGCCCACCCGGCAGCCGGTGTGGATGAGCCACGGCGACGCGGTCACCGACGCGCCCGCCGGGTTCGAGGTCACCGCGACCTCCGCGGGCGCGCCCGTCGCCGCGTTCGAGGATCGCGCGCGCAAGCTGGCCGGCGTCCAGTACCACCCCGAAGTACTGCATTCGCCGCACGGACAGCAAGTGCTGAGCCGCTTCCTGCACGAGATCGCCGGGATTCCGGGCGCGTGGACGCCCGCCAACATCGCCGAGGCCCTCATCGCGCAGGTGAAGGAGCAGGTCGGCAGCGGGCACGCCATCTGCGGCCTGTCCGGCGGTGTCGACTCCGCTGTCGCGGCCGCGCTGGTGCAGCGCGCCATCGGCGACAAGCTGACCTGCGTGTTCGTCGACCACGGTCTGCTGCGGGCGGGCGAGCGGGAGCAGGTGCAGCGCGATTTCGTCGCCGCGACCGGCGCCAAGCTGGTGACCGTCGACGCGGTGGACAAGTTCCTGGGTGAGCTGAAGGGCGTCACCGATCCGGAGGAGAAGCGCAAGATCATCGGCCGGGAGTTCATCCGGTCGTTCGAGGACGCGGTCGCCGAGGTCGTGAAGTCGGAAGGCGAGACCGCGTCTTCGGGGAGCTCCGCTCCCAAGGTCGAATTCCTGGTCCAGGGCACGCTCTACCCCGATGTCGTCGAGTCCGGCGGCGGCGCCGGCACCGCGAACATCAAGTCGCACCACAATGTCGGCGGCCTGCCCGACGATCTGGAGTTCTCGCTCGTCGAGCCGCTGCGCCTGCTGTTCAAGGACGAGGTGCGGGCCGTCGGCCGCGAACTCGGCCTGCCCGAGGAAATCGTTGCGCGCCAGCCCTTCCCGGGGCCCGGCCTGGCCATCCGCATCATCGGTGAGGTGACGGCGGATCGGCTGGAGTTGCTGCGCCAGGCCGACGCCATCGCCCGCGAGGAGCTCACCGCGGCCGGTCTGGACAAGCAGATCTGGCAGTGCCCGGTGGTACTGCTGGCCGATGTCCGCAGCGTCGGCGTGCAGGGCGACGGGCGCACCTACGGTCACCCGATCGTGCTGCGGCCGGTGTCCAGCGAGGACGCCATGACCGCCGACTGGACCCGCCTGCCGTACGAGGTGCTGGAACGCATCTCGACCCGCATCACCAACGAGGTGGCGGACGTCAACCGCGTGGTGCTCGACGTGACGAGCAAGCCGCCGGGGACCATCGAATGGGAGTGACGAAAGGCGACAACTGATTTCGCGCGGATCCGGGTAACTCACCGGGTACCTCCGAAATCGGTTTGGCACCTGACCGCCTGTACGGGTGCAGAACGGTGAACGGCTCTCAGCCGCCCGCTGAAGTCGCGGAGAGGCGGAACAGGAAGGCCCCTCACCTTGCGGTGAGGGGCCTTCGGCCTTCTCCGAGGGCAGTTCATCGAAGGCCGGGTGGCGCTGCCTCGGCGAGGGTGAGGCAGCGCGGTGGTCAATCCCGGTTCTTACGCGGGGTCAGAACCAGAACGATACCGACCACGATGGCCGCGATGACCACAATCCAGCCTAGAGATACTCCGCCCGACACGGGCCAGTAATGCGGGCCGATGAAGGCCCACACACTCACACCCAGGCCGAGCAGTCCGGCCAGCAGCAACGAGAACGAGGGACGACGGGTCTTGTTGTTCTCAGCCACGTTTCACCTCCGCATTTCCCATTTGCACATCGACGGTCAGATTCAGGGCGGGACCGGTCGCCGGACCGGACCAACCGGTCAGGCAATTCGAATCGCCCATGCGCACGGTGCACTCGGTGTGCACCCGCAGATTGGGCGGCAGCACCACCCGGGCATCGCCCATCCGCACCTTGACCGTGGTCGCACGATCCTCGGTCAACTGCAGCTTGGACAGGTCGAGCGTGGCCGACCCCATGGTCACGTGATAGACGGGCTCCAGTTCGCTGCCGGTCAGCGCGGCCCACTGGTGATCACCCATGGCGCCCTTGTCGAACTGGATCGGGCCGATGAGCGAGGCCAGGATGACGAATCCGGCCAGCGGGGCCAGCAACACCATCAGACCGTGCCCGCGGCGCATGAAAGCGCCGATGACGAGGCCGATACCGAGCACCGCGAGTGCGGCCGCGCCGATGCGTCCGGGCGTCATCCAATCTATGCCCGAGGCGGCCATCGCGCCGGCCGCCGCGGCGGCCAGGATGGCCAGGCCGATCGTCACCGGGGTGAGCCGGGAGCGCGGTCGCGGGGGCAGTGTCTGCACCGGCGGCTGTTCCCGCACCGCCGTGCGAGGTTCCGGCAGGTCCCAGGCCAGCGGCGCGACTCCCAGCGGATCCCAGCCGGGCGGCGTGGGGCCGAACTCGGGTGAGATCGGGGCCGGGCCGTAGCCACCGAAGCTGCGGGGCGCGAGCGGGGAGGTCGGCGGAATGCGGTGCAGGACCGGGGGTTTGCTGTCGGCGGGCGGGGCATCCTGCGGGGTGTCCTGGCCCGAGCCGGCGGCGGACTGCGCGGCCTCAGCTACATCCAGCGTTCCCGAAGTGTCCTTGTCCAGGTCGGCAGGGGTGCCGGGTCCGCTCGCATTCTTGTGCAGCACAACCGTTTCGGCATCATCTTTCGCGGGATCGCCGTCGGCGCGCAGGTTGATGGTGGGTGCCTCGTCCGACGGGGCGGTCGTGTTCAACACCGCTGTCGCCGTGTCGGATTCCGGATCGGTGGCCGGAATACGTTGTGCGGTGAGAACTTCGGTGGGCGCCTCGTCGGCCAAGGGCTGTTGCGCCACGTTCGGGTCGGGCTCGTAATGGTCCGGAAGTTTGGTGTACGGCCCGTAGGTCTCGAAGGTGACGGCATTGCCCGGCACTCCGGTCCAGTACGGGTTGGTGGTGCCCGGGTATCCGGTATTGAGGAAACTGTCCGGCTCCGCCTGCTCCACATATCCCGCGGGCGGTACCGGTTGCCGCTGATAGAGCAGCCACCAGCCGCCCAGCATGAGCAGGAAGCTGATCACGCCGGACCCGCCGAGCCCGATCCCGACGGGTCCCATCGTGCTCACGGCGATCCCCAACGCCACCATGAGCACGATGGTCTTGGACGAGTTCTGCGAGCTCTGCCCCTTGCCGAACAGTGATTCGGCCGGCGAGTTCCGATCCCCGTTCTGGCTCAGCAGCAGCCAGCACAGCAGATACAGCACGATCCCGGCCCCGCCGAACAGCGCCGACACCACGAACGCCACCCGCACCAGCACCGGATCGACCCCGTACCGCCGCCCGAACCCGGCAGCGACCCCGGCCACCGGCCCGTGCTGCGGCATCCGCAACGGCCGCGTCCGCCAAATGTCGTGAATCTGATCGGAGAAGCCGGCCCGCCCGGCGCTCCTGGACCAGTCGCTCGTTCTCGTCATGCGTCCTATCGTGCTGTCCGATGCCGTTCAGGCACATCAGGGTTCACCCTGAACAAGCACCTGAACTTGGGGTTGTCCGGAGCTGCGGAGGTGATCGGATACCGGCTGGACGGTCTGTGCCGCCACGACCGATGGTAGGAGCCGGGGGAGTTTGGAATGGGGGTGTTTCCCGATGTCGCCTGTCGGGGGTGCGTGCCAGTATCGGAGGTATGTATCCGTCGCTGCCCTTGTTCGACCCTGCTCGCGGGGCCGTTGCCGATGTGCAGCCGCCCAAGTTGATGCGGCGGTCCGGGGGGCGGATTGTCGGTGGGGTCGCCGGGGGGATTTCGGATCATCTCGGAGTCGATGTCTTCAAGGTGCGGATGGCGTTCGTTTTGCTGTCTGCGCTGGCCGGGGCCGGGATCGTCGCCTATGGGATGTTGTGGATCTTCACGCCGGCCACGGGGGCGGCGGTGGCGCCTACGGCGGCGGAGCGGCGGCAGGCTGTCGGGCTGGCGTTGCTGGGGTTGTCGCTGTCGGTGGTGACGGCGTGGTTGTTCAATGGGACTGCCGCGCATGTGGTGGGGCCGATCATTGTGGTGGCGATCGGTGCGGCGCTGGTGTGGCGCGAATTCGATGCGGACGGGCCGAGATCCGTCATCGGGTTGCCGGCCAAGGCTTCGGTGGTGACGTGGGCGCGCATCGTGGGTGGGGCGACGCTGATCGTGGTGGGGCTCGGGGTGGTGGTGCTGGCTCGGATCAATCTGAGTTCGCTCGGGTCGGCGTTGCTGGCGGTGGCGGTCACGTTGATCGGGGCGGGGCTGCTGACTGTGCCGTTGTGGTTGCGTATGGTGCGGACGTTGAATGCCGAACGGGCGGCGCGGATTCGCAATGACGAGCGTGAGGAGATCGCCTCGCATCTGCACGATTCCGTGCTGCAGACGCTCGCGTTGATCCAGCGGCAGGCCGATGATCCGCAGGAAGTGGTGCGGCTGGCGCGCAGTCAGGAACGCGAGCTACGCAAGTGGCTGTTCGACGACACCGCGCCGGCGCAGTCCAGTCTCGCGGCCGCGCTGCGGACCATCGCGGGCGAGGTGGAGGATCAGCACGGGGTGAAGGTCACGCCGGTGACCGTGGGCGATGTGTCCATGGATCTCGACGAGAGCGGGATGGGGTTGCCCAAGGAGCATTTCACCGCGGTGCTGGGCGCGACACGGGAGGCGCTGGTCAATGCGGCCAAGCATGCCGAGGTGCCGTCCATCGACCTGTTCGCGGAGGTGGAGCCGCATCAGGTGAGCATCTTCGTGCGTGACCGCGGCAAGGGCTTCGACATGGATCAGGTCTCCTCCGACCGGCAGGGGCTCGCGAAATCCATTCGCGCGCGGATCGAGCGGCGCGGCGGGCGCGCGGAGATCAAATCCGCGCCGGGCCGGGGCACCGAGGTGCGAATCTTCATGCCGCGCAAGGACGGCGGCGACGAACGGCTCGTCGTGCAGCCGGAGGCCGCGGACAACGGAAACAGTCAGGACACTGTGGAAGGCGCCGCGCAGCGGTGAGCCCGATGAGGCAAGCTGTGTGGGGGGAGACCCAGGAATCTGGATCGGTGAGCGTCAGGTGAGGAGTCACAGGTGAGTGTCCGGGTGTTTCTGGTCGACGATCACGCCGTGTTCCGGTCCGGGGTACGGGCGGAACTGAGCCGGGAATCCGATATGGAAGTGGTCGGCGAGGCCGGCGGGGTGGCCGAGGCCATCGCCGGAATCAAGACGGCCAAACCGGATGTGGTGCTGCTCGACGTACACATGCCCGACGGGGGCGGCGTGGCCGTGCTGCAGGGCATCGATCCGGGCCCGGTATGCCTGGCGCTCAGCGTCTCCGACGCCGCCGAGGATGTGATCGCGGTGATCCGGGCGGGCGCGCGCGGGTATGTCACCAAGACGATCTCCGGTCCCGAACTCGCGGACGGCATCCGGCGGGTCTCGGGTGGGGACGCCGTATTCTCGCCGCGCCTGGCCGGTTTCGTGCTCGACTCGTTCACCGGCCGCTCCCCGGTGCCGGAACCGCCGCTGGATCCGGAACTCGACTCGCTCACCCCGCGCGAGCTGGAGGTGCTGCGCCTGCTGGCGCGCGGCTACACCTACCGGGAGATCGCGGAAACTCTCTTCATCTCGGTGAAAACCGTTGAGACGCATGCCTCCAACGTGCTGCGCAAAACCCAGCAGTCCAACCGCAATGCGCTCACCCGGTGGGCGCATCGCCGCCGCATCGACTGAGTACTACAGCACGACCACCAGCACGATGATGATCAGGATGCCGATGAGCAGCCCGATCGCCACCGCTAACGGCCCGGCATTGGGGCCCAGCGCGCTCAGGTCGAAGCCCTTCGACTTGGGTTGCGGGGCAGCCGGAGTCGCGGCGGGCTGCCGCGGCGGCCGGGGCAGCGGGCTGGAATGCGGACTGCGCAGGCCGGCCGCGGAATTGCGGGCCGCCCACGCCGGAATGGTGCCGTCCTCGGTGCGGACCGGGGCGCCGAGAATGTACGGCGCGGTGCCGGGACCGAAGACGGCGGTGAGGATTTCATTGCGCGCCTCGGTCATGGTGGGGCGGCGTTGCGGCGCCGGTTCCATCATGTGCAGCAGGGCCGCGGTGAGCGGTCCGCTGCGCTGCGGCGGAATGATCTGCGCCATGGCCGCGCGTTCCACGACCGCATCGCTGTCGTCGTCGAAACCGTAGGGCGGCTGGCCCTCGATGGCCGTGTACAGCGTTGCGCCGAGCGAGAATACGTCGCTGGCGGTGGTGGGGCGGGCGCCGCGCGCCACTTCCGGCGGCAGGTAGGCGGGGGTGCCGGTGATGACGTCACCGATCTCCTCGCTGGTGTCGTTGGCGCCGCTGGAGATGCCGAAGTCGCTGAGCTTCACCATGCCGACCTCGTCGCCGCGATCGGCGACCAGGATATTGCCGGGCTTGATATCGCGGTGCACGATGCCGGCGGAGTGCGCGGCCGCGAGCGCGTCCGCCACCTGCGCGCCGATCTGCGCGACCTCGATGGGGGAGAGCTGATCCACCAGCGCGAGCGCCTTGGCGACACTGCGGGAGGGCAGGTACTCCATGACGAGCCAGGGTTCACCCGCCTCCAGCACCACGTCGTAGACGGCGATGGCGTGCTCGTGCGAGAGCTTCGCGGCCACCCGGCCCTCGTGCATGATGCGGCTGCGGACCGCATTGGCCTCCTCATCACTGAGGCCCGCGGTGGAAAGCACCTGCTTGATGGCGACATCGCGCTTCAGCATGCGATCGTGCGCCAGCCATACGGCGCCCATGCCGCCACCGCCGAGCTTCGATTGCAGGCGGTAACGGCCGGCGACCAGGGAATCGGGGCCGAGAATGGGACGGGCGCGTTCGGTCACGGGTGCAGGGTAGCCGAAAACCGTGCTAACCGGCCTGCTTCGAAACCCGAGGTTTGCGCCACTGCCTCTTGACGCGCGCCCGGCCGCGAGTTCTACTGTGCATTGATCGAACATGCATTCGATCGAAATCGTTAGCTGAATCGGTGCTGATTGTGGTGCGCGGTCCGGAGCAAATGGGTGGAGTCATGCGCTCCCGGGAGTCGGGTCCTCCGTCGATGGGGAGAGGTGGTCGATAGATGGGTTCGGCGGTGGAAGCGAGACAACGGCAGCTGGCCGAACTGCGCAAGCGCATTGCCGCAGTTCCGGCGCGCGGCGCGGACACGCACGACCGGGCCCCGGTCGCGACGGAGAAACGGCGCGAGGCACTGCCGGTGCCGCCCGCGCTGGAGAGTCTGCTGCCGGACGGCGGATTGGCGAAGGGCTCGGTGGTGGCGTACCGGGGCGCGAGTTCGTTGCTCGCCGGTTTGCTGGCCTCGGTCACCGCCGCGGGCGGTCATGCCGCGGTGGTGGGACTGCCGCGGCTGGGCTTGCTGGCTGCTGCCGAAATGGGTGCTCGGCTGGACCGTTTGGCCGTGGTCGCCGAACCGGGCGACGACCCGTTGGAGATTGCCTCGGTTTTGCTGGATGGGTTGGATCTGGTGGTGCTGGATCTGGGTGGCGCGTCGATCCCCATGTCCCGCACCCGAATTCTCACCGCCAAGGCGCGCAGTAAGAACGCCACGCTCGTGGTCACCGGCGGGGCCTGGGCGGGGCCGGTGCTGCGGATCGACACGCGGGTCACCGGTTACAGCGGACTCGGGCGCGGGTGCGGGCGGCTCCGCGGCGTCCGCCTGAACGTCTCCGTGCACGGCCGTTCCGCGCAACCACGCACCGGGCACCTGGCCATGAGTCCCTGCAACGGCAGGGTCGAATGGGTGGATACGGAACCCGCCGTCGTCCAACCTCTTACGGCAGAGCCGCTACCCATCGACCGCCATGCCGCTTCCTGACCCTTCCGTCGTTCCCGGCCCTTCCGGTCATCCGAAGAGATGGGTGTGAAGGCTCGGCGGGTGCTGGCGGTGTGGTGCCTGGACTGGCCGGCGGTGGCGGCGGCCGCCGAGGCGGGGGCGCCGGCGACCCGGGCGGTCGCGGTGCTGGCGAACAACAAGGTGGCGGCCTGTAATGCGGTGGCGCGCGCGGAAGGGGTACGGCGTGGGCTGAGGAAGCGGGAGGCGCAGGGGCGGTGCCCCGAACTGCTGGTGGCGCAGGAGGATACGGACCGGGACGCGCGCTTGTTCGAGCCCGTGGTGGCGGCGGTGGACGGCACGGTGCCGGGAGTCGAAGTGCTGCGGCCGGGACTGCTGGTGCTGGGCGCGCGGGGCGCGGCCCGGTTCTTCGGATCGGAGGAAGCGGCGGCGGAGCGGCTGGTGGACGCGGTCGCGGCGGTCGGCGTGGAATGCCAGATCGGGATCGCGGACGAGCTGTCCACCGCGGTGCTGGCGGCGCGGCACGCCACCCTGGTGCCCGTCGGTAAGGGTGCGGAGTTCCTTGCCCCGCTGCCGATTTCCGAAATCGCGGGTGAGCCGGTGCTGGCGGCACCGGAACGCCGCGACCTGGTCGACCTGCTGCACCGGCTGGGCCTGCGCCGGATCGGCGATTTCGCGGCGCTGACCCCCGCCGAGGTGTCGTCCCGCTTCGGCTCGGATGCCATTGCCGCGCACCGTTGTGCGCGCGCCATCCCCGAACGCCCGCCCTCGGCCCGCCCCATCCCCCCGGACCTGACCGTCCAATACCGTTGCGACCCACCGATCGAACGCGTCGACGCCGCCGCCTTCGCCGGCCGCATGCTCGCCGCCCGCCTGCACGAGCAACTCGCCAACGCCGCCGTGGCCTGCACCCGCCTCGTCATCCACGCGGAAACCGAAGCGGGCGAACACCTCTCCCGCACCTGGCGCTGCGCCGAACCCCTCACCCCCGACAGCACCGCCGACCGCATCCGCTGGCAACTCGACGGCTGGCTCACCCGCCGCGCCCTCCACCGCCGCCCAGGCAATACTCGTCGCTCGGGCGTACCCGGACGAGGCATCGGAGGTCGGACTGCCGATCGGCCGCGAGGAGCACACGCGCCTGGTGACCGCTCCTGGCGAGAGCTCGGTCGCGCCGTCGAGGTGGGCGCGGATATCACTGCTGGGGAACAGGATCCGGAGGGCGAGTCGCGGGATATAGATGGCCGGGGCGGGCGGGCACTCGCGCCCAGCGGTCAGGCCGCCGAGTCGGGTCGTATGCCGGGTATAGGCGCGGATCTCCATGCGGGGGAATTGGATTCGGAGGATGGGGCGCCGGGTGGGCTCGGAGGCCCGATTACCTTGCTGCGGCTGGAACCCGTGGAAGTGGTGGCGGCGGGGGCGTTGCAGCTCGGGTTGTGGGGTGGGGTGGGGGAGGACGAGGAGCGGGCGCGGCGGGCACTGGCCCGGGTGCAGGGGTTGCTGGGTGGGGGTGCGGTGCGGATGGGGGTGTTGAGTGGGGGGCGGGGGCCGGCGGAGCGGGTCACCATGGTGGCGCTGGGGGACGAGCCGGTGCCGGCGGCGGATCCGGCGCAGCCGTGGCCGGGGCGGCTGCCGGAGCCGGCGCCGAGCGTGATTCTGGCCAATCGGCCGGAGGTGCGGTTGGAGGCGGCGGATGGGGAGCCCATTTGGGTGACCGATCGGGGGTTGTTCACTGCCGAGCCGGTGCGGTTGCACTGGGGGAGTCGCAGTTGGGATCTGGACGGGTGGGCGGGGCCCTGGCCGTTGGACGATCGGTGGTGGACGCACCGCTCCACCTCCCAGCGCTTGTTTCAGCACGGGTATGCCGCTCGGGCGCAGGTGCTGCTGCCGCCGGATGAGCAGCGCACCCTCCCGGCTCTGCTGTTGCTCGGGTACGACCGCACCTGGCATGTGGAGGGGCTGTACGAGTGAGAGCCTGCTGGTCACGGGCACTGCGCGGGCCGATTGCGGAGCTATGGCAGTGCACACAAAGTGCGGCGCGGGTCCGGCGGCGGTCCGTACGCTGGTTGATCGTGGAGTTGACGGTCAACCGGGTCGAGTTGGGCGACGTGCAGATCGCCTACCGGGATTCCGGGGCGGCGGCGGGTCATCCGCTCAGCGATGTCCCGGTGGTGCTGGTGCACGGGATGGGCGGGGACGGGCACACCTGGGATCGGCTGGCGGCGCAACTGGTGCAGCACGGGCGACGCGTGATCATTCCCGATCTGCGCGGGCACGGCCGCAGTGCGCATGCCGGCTCGTATCGGTTCCCGGAATTCGGGGCGGACACGCTGCGACTGTGTGAACGGCTCGGGGTGGAGCGGGTCGATCTCGTCGGGCATTCACTCGGTGGCTACGCCATTTCCTGGACCGCCATGGAACGGCCGGAACTGGTGCGGCGCTTGGTCATCGAGGAGCAGCCGCTGCCGCTGCGCTCCGGCGACGAGCAGATGACCTTCACCCGCCGCCTGCCCTCGGTGCCGGAACTGTGGCACGCGACCAGCAGCCTGATCCGGCATCCGCGCGCGGTCCTGGCCTTCGACCGGTCCATGACGGGCACGGCGCTGGAACAGTTCCGAAAGCCGTATCCCGAATGGTGGGCAGGCCTGTCCGAGATTACCGCGCCCACCCTCTTCCTGCGCGGCGGTCCCGGCGGCATGGTCGACCCGGACAAACTCGACCAAATGCGCGCCACCATCCCCGACTGCACGGTCCGCACCTTCACCTGCGGCCACAGCATCCACCGCGACCGCTACCGCGAATTCGAAGCCCAAGTCCTCCCTTTCCTCGGCCACTGAACCGCGAGCGGGCAATGGTTGCGGCATCGTGCGAGAGGCCGCCACCATGAGTGCCCGCTCGGTGGCGTAATCATCGTCGCCCGCTGGACGGCGCGATCATGGACGCTCGTTCGATGGCTACTCATGCGTTCGCGCGGCAGGTGGCGGGGGTTTGCGGGCGGGAATCTACAGTTGAGTCGTGTCCGCATCCGAGCGTCCCACGCTGTTGTTCCCCGACGAGCAGTCGTTCCGGGAATGGCTGACCGCCAACCATGCGGCGGTGGACGGGATCTGGCTGAAATTCGCCAAGAAGGGCTCGGGGCAGGTTTCGCTGGATTACGAGGGGGCGCTGCGGCAGGCCCTGTGTTTCGGGTGGATCGACGGGCAGTCCCGGCGCATCGACGACGACTTCTACCTGATGAGTTTCACGCCGCGGCGGCGGCGCAGTCAGTGGTCGCAGCGGAATGTGGGGATCGCGGGGGAGTTGATCGCGCAAGGGCTCATGCATCCGGCGGGGCAGGCGGAGATCGACGACGCCAAACAGGACGGGCGCTGGGACAATGCCGTGGGTGGTGACCTGCCGGAGGATTTCCTCGCCGCGCTGACCCGATACCCGGAGGCGGCGGCCTTCTTCGAGACGCTGCCCATGCAGTCCCGCATCGCGGTCGGCTACCACCTGGGCAGCGCGGCCCGCCCGGAGACGCGGGCGCGGCGCCTGGACCAGATCATTCGCAAGCTGATCGACGGGCAGCCGTTGTGACGAGGCTCGAAGTGCCGGTGAGATCGGCCGCGGTACGGGAGTTTTCGCTGTGACAGGGTTCGAGGGCATGCTGTGTTCGGCTGCCGCACAGGAGATTCCGCTACCCGGCAGCGCGACCCGCATCACCGGCTGGCTGTGCGTGGAACAGCCCGGCGCGTGGGGACGGGATGTGATCGGCGACGAGGTGCTGGGCGCCGAGATCACCGTCGAACTGGCCGCCCGCACCAAGGCCGCGCACGTGCGGCCCATGCTCATCCGGCGGCCCGGGCGCAATGAATTCGAGGGCGTGCGAACGATTCTCATCGCGAGCTCGCGCCCCGAGGGCTCCTGGTGCGAGCGGTTCGAGATCACCGACCTGAAGCAATTACTGGACCTGGACCTGCATCTACTGAACGGCCCGGCTCCGGGCATCGGTGAGCCGGTGACGGATCCGCTGGTCCTGGTGTGCGCGCACGGCAAACGCGACCAGTGCTGCGCCCTGCTCGGCCGCCCCATCGCCGCGGGCCTGGCCGCCGCCTACCCGGACGTGTGGGAGTGCTCCCACACCGGCGGCCACCGTTTCGCGCCCGCCGTGGTGCTCCTCCCCACCGGCCTGACCTACGGCCGCCTGGACCAGGATTCGGCCCTGACCATGCTGGACGCCGCCCGCCGCGGCGAGGTTTCCCTCACCGGCCTCCGTGGCCGCAGCTGCTACACACCGGTCGAGCAGGTCGCGGAAGTAGCCGTCCGCCAGCGCATCGCCGACGAATCCTTCACCGGCGAAAACCCGGCGCCCCGGAGCTTCGCCCCGGCCCCAGACACCGCCCCGCCGATCCCGGGCACAGCGACCGCGACAGGGACAAGTTTCCCGGCGACCGGGCCGGGATGGACTGTCGCCGCCGGCGATGCGGATTCGCATGCCCGCGTGGGTGATCTGGTGGTCGAGCCCGCGTCCGCCGCCGATGCGCCGATCCCCGGTGATCCGGCGACCTTCGCTGGTGCGGCGATCGTGACCCACCGGGACGGCCGCCGCTGGCTGGTCACCGCGCGCACGATCGCTTACGCGCCACGCCAGGCAAGCTGCGGCGCCGGACCCAAACCGGCTACCGCAGTAGTCGCCGACTCGGTCCGGCTGTTGGGCTGAGTTCGCCGGCGGGGCAGTATGACCGGCCCGTTCGTTCACGATTCCGCTGGCTCTGTGAGTAGTTCGGCATGGCTCCGAGCTGCGGGCCGGGCGCCGATCGGCCACGGTCGTAGTGGCCGATTCGGTTCGGCCGCTGCACCGAGCCCACTCGGCGAGGCAAGGCCCTGCCGGGTGGGCGATCCGGGGCGATTTCGGCTGGCGCCCAAGACTTCTTACCGAGCGGCTACCGGATTTGTTTGGTGTGCAGGGGCGTTGGTTCGGGAGTTGGGGCGGCGGAAGGCGCTGAGGAGGGTGAAGGCGAGGAGGAGGGCGGCGGGGCGGGCCGGCCAGTCGCCGAGGCGGGAGTAGAGGGTGGGGGTGGTGGGTTGGGGGAGGGCGGCCAGGGCGGAGTGGGTTGTTGCGATGTTGGTGGTGATGGAGGCGAGGGTTCGGCCTTGGGCGTCGCTGAGGACGAGGTCGCCCAGTTGGGCCGGGCGGGCGAGGGCGAGGCCGGATTCGACGGCGTGCAGGACTGCCATGCGGCTGTGCAGCCAGTGGTCGTCGCCGAAGTCCAGGGCGGGGACCAGGAGCATGGTGGCGCCGGCGGTGCGGTTGGCGCGCAGGAGGTCCGGGAAGTCGAGGTCGAAGCAGACGGCCAGGGCCCAGGAGGTGCCGGGGATCTGCTGGACGCCGGTGCCGGGGGTCAGGTCGGCTTCGAGGCCGGGGACCAGGTGGTGTTTGGCGTAGACGGTGCCGGTCGGGTAGTCGATGGCGACA
Source organism: Nocardia sp. NPDC020380 (assembly GCF_044386975.1). Taxonomy (NCBI): domain Bacteria; kingdom Bacillati; phylum Actinomycetota; class Actinomycetes; order Mycobacteriales; family Nocardiaceae; genus Nocardia; species Nocardia sp. NPDC020380. The sequence continues at coordinate 436,443 of NZ_JBIRVQ010000006.1, forward strand.
TTGGTGGTGGTGGCGCCGCGGGTGAGGAGCAGACCGGCGATCACGTGTACGCCGCGCCGCGTGGCTACCTCGGTGAGGGGGCCGGACAGGGCGGGCAGGGTGGAATCCGTTGCTCGCCAGGACTTCTCCGGTAGTACGACTATGCGTGCACCGCGGTCGGCGAGCCGGTCGACTTCGGCGACCACGCGGGTGATCATGTCCCGGCCGTCGGCCGAATCGACCGGTACATAGTCGTCGGGTTGCGCGACGGCGAGCACACCTACCTGCACCGGTGCTTCCCCGGCGGGTTGGGACAGCCGCCAGAAACCGAAACCGAATACGACGATCAGCACGATGAACGCGGCAGCGGCGCAACGGATTCGCGGCAGGCGGGGCGCGCCGGTGGCGAGCAGCACGGCCGCCGTGGCCGGCACCAGCATGACGAGGAACGAGACACCCAGCCACCCGGTCAATGACGCGACCTGGATCAGCGGCAGCACTTTCACCTGCGTGTAGGCCAGGCTCCACCACGCCCCGAACGGGGCTCGCAGGGAGATCAGATACTCCATCGTGACCCACCCCGCCGGTAGCGCGAGCACCGCGGCGGCGAGCCGGCCGCGACGAATCAGGATGCGGGTCAACGCGATCAGCGCCGCATACGTCGTGGCGGTGATCCCCAGCAGCACGACCGTCGCGAGCGGCGGTTGCTCCAATGTGCTGGTGAAGTAGGGGATATAGCCGTAGGCCCCGGCCGGCCAGGACACGAATCCGGCCGCGAAGGCCATCCATGCGGGAATCCGCGGCGCGACGAGCAGCACGGGCAGCGGCGCGAACATGACGACCACCGGCACCGGATGCAACCCCGTGCCGAGCCACCACAGCATCGTCGAAATCCCGGCCGCGGCAAGCGTAAACAGCAGCTGTTTCACCTGATCAATGCTGGTCACCGCGGTTGTCGCGCACATCGCCGACACGAGTGAACCGGCGGTCGCTCCCAGGGGCGAGGTGCTCAGTCGTCGCGGCCGGGCACCACCAGACCGGATTCGTAGGCGAAGACCACCGCTTGCACCCGGTCACGCAGGGCGAGCTTCGAAAGTATCGAGCTGACATGGGTTTTCACCGTGTGCTCGGTGACGGTGAGGGCGTCGGCGATCTCCGCATTGGATTGCCCGCGCGCCAGTTCCCGCAGCGTGACGCGTTCCCGATCGGTCAATTCGGTGAGCCGCCGCGTCAATTCCGGCCGCGAGCTGGACCGCTGCGAGAGCTGCGCGATGACCCGCCGCGTGACGGCGGGCGCGAGCAGTGCTTCCCCGGCCGCGACCACGCGGACGGCGGAGACGAGTTCCTCGCGGCGCGCATCCTTGAGCAGAAACCCGCTGGCCCCGGCGCGCAGCGCGGCATACACGTATTCGTCCGCGTCGAACATGGTCAGGACCAGCACTTTCGCGGCGGTGTCCGCGCAGATGCGGGCGGTGGCCGCCACCCCGTCCAGGCGTGGCATGCGGATGTCCATGACCACCACGTCGGGGGCCAGCGCGGCGGCCTGGCTGACGGCTTCGAGCCCGTCGGCGGCCTCGCCGACCACGGTGATGTCGGGCTGGGCGGAGAGGATCATGCCGAATCCGGCCCGGAACAGGTCCTGATCGTCGACGACGAGTACACGCATCACGGCTCCCGATCGAGCGGTAGTTCGGCGGCGACGGTGAACCCGGTCTCGGTGCGCCCGGCGTGCAGGCTGCCACCGCAGGCCGTGACCCGCTCCCGCATACCGGTCAGCCCCGATCCGGTGCGCCGGCCGGGTTCCGGGGCGCGGAGCCGGCGGCGCACGGCGGCGATCCCGTTGTCGCGCGCGGTGATTCCGTCCCCGGACGTCCCCGTCGTGGCGCCGTTGTCGCTGACCCGGACGGTCAGGTGGGATTCGGTCCAGTGCAGGGTGACGGCCACGTGGTCGGCGCGCGCGTGTTCGAGGGTGTTGGTGAGGGCCTGCTGGACGACGCGGTAGGCGGTGACGCCGGTCTCGCCGGATACCGTTCGGCGGTCGCCTTTTTCGTCGAGGGTGGCGGTGAGTCCGCCGCGTTCGCAGGTGTCGACGAGGTCCGGGATGGCGTCGAGGCCCGGCTGGTGGCGCGGGGCGCCCGCGTAGGTGCCGGCGAGGCTGTCGTGCGCGGTGGCGAGACCCTCGGGTCCGGTGGCCAGGCCGTCGCGCATGGCGGCGAGGCTGAGGCGGAGTTCGTGGACGGCGCTGCGGCCGGTGTCGGCGATGCCGGCGAAGGTGGCGTCGGCGCGATCCGGGTCGGTGCGGGTGAGCAGGGGGCCGGTTTCGGCCTGCACGATGATCAAACCCAGTGAGTGCGTGACGATGTCGTGCACGTCGCGGGCGATGCGCACCCGTTCACGCGCCACCGCGGCCACCCGTTCCTCGTCGAGGCGCAGGGCGCGTTCGCTCAGCAGATCGATCTGGGTGCGCCGCGCGCGCACGACGGTGCCGAGCGTCCACGCGGTCAGGAAGGACAGTGCCGCATAGGCATACGATTCCGGCGGTTCACCCGGCAGCACGAGTGACACCAGAATGCCCAGTACTCCGGCGATCATGGCGACCACCCGGACGGCCGGGCCGCCGTAGGCCGCGATCGTGTACGCGCACACCACCGTTCCGTAGGGCAGCGGCGGCAGTGCGTGCGTGCAGGCCAGCACGATGATCCCGGAGCCGACCGCCCACAGCGTGGTCAGCGGGGCGCGCCGACGCCAGAACAGCGGGACCGAGGCCAGCAGGGCCAGGCCGAGCACCCACCAGGGCCGTCGTTCCGCGAGTTCCGGTCCGACGGTGGCGATGGTGACCAGGATCGTTATGCCGGCGTCGCTCACCCACGCCGGTGGTCTCCACGTCCGCTCCGGCAGCCTTCCCAGCAACCCCTCGATGATGTGAAAGCCCGGAGTGGCAGCGCGAGTACCCATAACGCTTCGAGTTTCCCCCGGGCAGGCCCCGCCCGTCCTCCCGCCCGAGGATGATTCCGCCCTCATCCCTGGGAGTGGCTCGCTGGAGGGGGCCTACCAGTAGGTGCCGGGGACCAGGCGGGCGGCGCGGCGGAGGACGGTGCCGGTGGCGCGGACCGCGGGCGGGACCGGGCGGCGGCGCCGTTGCGGCGTGACGGGTTCCGGGTCGTCGGCGGGGGTGTCGGTGTCGGTGGGGGTTTCGCCCTTGGCGGCGGCGGAGTCGCCGATGGCGCGGTAGTAGCGGTGCAGGACACGTTCTTTCACGCCGGGCGCGAAGAGGGTGCCGTATTCGGCGAGGGTGCCGAGGGGGACGTCGATGCGGCGGGGGCGTTCGGTGAGCGCGCGCACGATGGTCGCGGCGGCCCATTCGGGGGATTGGGCGGAGGTGCCCTGGTCGCCGGAGGGGGTGATCATCGGGGTGCTCACCAGGGGCATGTGGATGGTGGTGAAAGTGATGTTGTCGGCGCGCATTTCGGCGGCGGTGACCTCGGCGAACTTGTCGAGGGCCGCCTTGGAGGCCAGGTAGGCGGCGAAGCGCGGGGTGGCCACCTGCACGCCGGCGCTCGAAATGTTCACGATGTGACCGTCTTTGCGTTCCCGCATCTGCGGCAGCAGCGCGAGGGTCATGCGGACGGCGCCGAAGTAGTTGACGGCCATGGTGCGCTCGAAGTCGTGCATGCGGTCGGTGGAGCGGTGCACGGCGCGGCGGATGGAGCGGCCGGCATTGTTGACCAGCATGTCGACGTGCCCGTGGGTGTCGAGGATGGTCTTGACGGTGTGGTCGACCGATTCGGCGTCGGTGACATCGCACTGGTAGGCGAAGGCGGTACCGCCGGCGGCGTTGATCTCGTCGACCACGCCGGACAGTTCGTCGCCGCGGCGGGCGAGCAGGAACAGGACCGCGCCTTTTTCCGCGGCGGCGACGGCGGCCGCGCGGCCGATACCGGAGGAAGCGCCGGTGATGAGGACGTGTTTGCCGGTCAGGTCGCGACGGGCGCGCCGACGGGCGAGGTAACCGTTGTCGACGGAATGATCGGGCCCACCCGCCGCCCGACCGCCGCCCCCCATCGAATCGCTACGCGATACCGCATCCATTGCTGCTCCCTTGCAGATCGAATTGCCTCGAACTTACTCCAAAGTAAGTTCCAGCGCCACGAAGGAGTGCCCCGCGACACGTCAACCGCTGTAGAGACTGCTCGGTATCGAATGTATGTTCGATACCGGAACTGGTCGGTCGGCGGAGGAGGTGGGCATGGGCTGGCACAACGGACCCCCGACATGGGCGGAAATGGAACGCGTCCTGTCCGGCCGCCCCGACCGGCAGCGACCCGAAATCGACGCCGACGGCGGCGACGGCCCGGCCTGGTCTCGCAAACGCGAGAAGTATGAAGCGGGCGAACTCCGCCGCCCCGACGGACCGGTCGTCCCGTACGCCGAACTGCACACCCACTCCGCCTACAGCTTCCTCGACGGCGCGAGCCAGCCCGAAGAACTCGTCGAGGAAGCCGTCCGGCTCGGCCTCGAAGCCCTCGCCCTCACCGACCACGACGGCTTCTACGGCGTCGTGCGCTTCTCCGAAGCCGCCCGCGAATGGGGCATGCCCACCATCTTCGGCGCGGAACTCTCCCTCGGCACCGCCGCCCGCCCCGGCGCCCACCTCGCCCCCCGCGGCGCGCGGCGCGGAAAGACCGGTGAGCCAGGCGATTCCGCGCCCCGCACCGGCGCCCCCGACCCGGCGGGACCACACCTGCTGGTGCTCGCCCGCGGACAGGAGGGCTACCGGCGGCTGTCCCGGGAGATGGCGGCCGCGCACATGGCGGCGGGCGAGAAAGGCATCCTGCGCTACGACCTCGACCGGCTCACGGAAGCCGCCGGCGGCGAGTGGCACATTCTGACCGGCTGCCGGAAAGGCACTGTGCGACAAGCCCTGCAACAGGGCGATACCGCGGCCGAGACCGAATTGCGGGAACTGGTGGAACGATTCGGCCGCGGCAATGTCAGCGTGGAACTCACCCACCACGGCGTGCCCGAGGACGACGAACGCAATGCCCGGCTCATCCAGCTCGCCGACCGGATCGGCCTGCCCGTACTCGCCACCACCGGAGCGCATTTCGCCGCACCCCCGCAACGCCGCCGGGCCATGGCGCTGGCCGCCGTGCGCGCGCGTTCCAGCCTCGACGATATGGCCGGCTGGCTCGCCCCCACCGGCGGCGCGCACCTGCGTTCCGGCGCGGAGATGGCGCGCCTGTTCGCGGCCTGCCCGGAAGCGGTGTCGAATGCCGTTGCCCTGGCCCGCGAATGCGCCTTCGACCTACGGCTGATCGCCCCGAAACTACCGCCCTACGAGGTGCCGGAAGGCCACGACGAGAACAGCTGGCTGCGGGAACTCACCCTGCGCGGCGCCGCCCGGCGCTACGGCGAGCGTGCCGGGAATCCGCAGGCGTACCAGCAGCTGGAGCACGAACTGCGGGTCATCCGGGAACTGAAGTTCCCGGGCTACTTCCTGGTCGTGCACGACATCGTGAGCTTCTGCCACGACAACGACATCCTCTGCCAGGGCCGGGGTTCCGCCGCCAATTCCGCGGTCTGCTACGCCATCGGCATCACCAATGTGGATCCCGTCGCCAACAAGCTGCTGTTCGAACGCTTCCTGTCGCCGGAGCGGGACGGGCCGCCCGATATCGACGTGGACATCGAATCCGATCGCCGCGAGGAGGCCATTCAGCATGTCTACGCCAAATACGGGCGGGAGTACGCGGCGCAGGTCGCCAATGTGATCACCTATCGCGGCCGGTCCGCGGTGCGGGATGCGGCACGCGCCCTGGGCTTCTCGGTCGGGCAGCAGGACGCGTGGAGCAAACAGGTGAGCCGGTGGACCGGGGTCGCGCAGGAAGAACACACCGAGATCCCGGCGGACGTGCTGGCGCTGGCCGGCGAATTGGAGGGCCTGCCACGGCATCTCGGTATCCACTCCGGCGGCATGGTGATCTGTGATCGGCCCATCGCCGACGTGTGCCCGACCGAATGGGCGCGCATGGCCGACCGCAGTGTGCTGCAGTGGGACAAGGACGATTGCGCCGCGGCGGGATTGGTGAAATTCGACCTGCTCGGGCTCGGCATGCTGTCCGCCCTGCACTACATGATCGATCTGGTGCGTGAGCACAAGGGCACGACGGTCGAACTGCATCGGCTGGACCTCGCCGAGGAGGGCGTGTACGACATGCTGTGCCGCGCCGACTCGGTCGGCGTGTTCCAGGTGGAATCGCGGGCGCAGATGGCGACCCTGCCGCGGTTGAAACCACGCAATTTCTACGATCTGGTCGTGGAGGTGGCGCTCATCCGGCCCGGGCCCATCCAGGGCGGGTCGGTGCACCCGTACATCCGGCGCCGCAACGAGCAGGAGAAGGTCGAATACGACCATGAGGCGCTGCGGGATTCGCTCTCTCGCACGCTCGGCATCCCGCTGTTCCAGGAACAACTCATGCAGATGGCGGTGGATGTCGCGGGCTTCACCGCCGCCGAAGCTGATCAACTGCGCCGCGCCATGGGGTCCAAACGCTCACCGGAGAAGATGGAACGGCTACGCGACCGCTTCTATCAGGGCATGCGGGATCTGCACGGCATCACCGGGGAAATCGCCGACCGCATCTACGAGAAGGTGTGCGCGTTCGCGAATTTCGGGTTCCCGGAAAGCCATTCGCAGAGTTTCGCCTCGCTCGTGTTCTATTCGGCGTGGTTCAAACTGCATCATCCGGCGGCGTTCTGCGCGGGACTGCTGCGCGCCCAGCCCATGGGGTTCTACTCGCCGCAATCCCTGGTCGCCGATGCGCGCCGGCACGGGGTGGCGGTGCACGGGCCCGATATCAACCACAGCCTCGCCGAGGCGACCCTCGAAGGCGCGGGCATGCAGGTGCGGCTGGGGCTGGCCGCGGTGCGGCACATCGGCACCGAACTGGCCGAGCAGATCGTGACCGCGCGGGCGGGCGGGCCGTACACCTCGTTCCTGGATCTCACCGGGCGGGTGGAATTGACCGTGCCGCAGGCGGAAGCGCTGGCCACCGCGGGTGCGCTGGGCAGTCTCGGCGTCACCCGGCGGCAGGCGCTGTGGGCGGCCGGCGCCGCGGCGGGGGAGCGGCCGGACCGGCTGCCCGGCACCGGCGCGGCCACCGCCGCGCCCACCCTGCCGGGTATGAGCGAACTGGAGCTGGCGGCCGCCGATGTGTGGGCGACCGGCGTGTCCCCGGGTAGCTATCCCACCGAATTCCTGCGCGAGCGCCTCGACGCCCTCGGTGTGGTGCCGGCTGCGCGCCTGCTCGACATCCGCGACGGCGCAAGGGTTCTGGTCGGTGGCGCGGTCACGCACCGGCAGCGGCCCGCCACCGCCGGCGGCGTCACCTTCCTCAACCTCGAGGACGAGACCGGCATGGTGAACGTCGTCTGCTCGGTCGGCCTCTGGGCCCGCTACCGCCGCCTCGCCCAATCCGCCCCGGCCCTCCTCGTCCGCGGCCGCATCCAGAATGCCGAGGGCGCAGTCACAATCGTCGCCGAACACCTCCAGCGCATGGACCTCCGCATCACCGCCCGCTCCCGCGACTTCCGCTGACCCGCCCGCCGCGAAGAAGCGGCCCAACCGAAATGGTGTGGCTCCCCGCAAATGCGGGGAGCCACAGCACGCCCGGTGGAGATTGTTGCCGCTGCCGCCCACGCTGCGGCGGCAGGTCTGAAGACGGTGGCGGCGGGTCCGGGAGACAGCGGCGGCGCCCTGCTTTCGCGGGGCGCCGCCGTGAATTGTGTTGCGGGGGCTAGAAGCTGCCGTCTCCGCCGCCACCGGAGTAATCGCCTCCGCCGCCACCGAAATCGCCACCGCCACCGAAGTCGGAACCGCCGCCGAAGTCGGAACCGCCGCTGCCGAAGTCGGTGTCGCCACCGCCGCCGCCCCACTGCTGCTGGCCCTGGTCGCCGCCCCACTGCTGGTTCGGGTCGTAGCCGTAGTTGGTGTCGTCGCGGCGCTCTTCGCGTTCGCCTTCCATGCGGCCGAGTTCGTAGCCGAGCAGGCCGCCGCCGACCGCGCCACCCACTGCGCCGAGACCGGCTGCGGCGCCGGGGCTCATGCCGGGGCGCGGAGCGTAGCCGCCCGGACCGTAGTTGGGGTCGTAGCCGGGTGCTCCGTAGCCGGGTCCGCCGGGACCGCCGTATCCGGGGCCGTAGCCGCCGGGACCACCGAAACCACCCGGGCCGCGAGGACCGCGGCGACGGCGGATCAGCGAGACCACGAGGGCCACGATGCCGACGATCACGATGATCGGGCAGAGCAGGCCCAGCCAGCCGAAGCCGCCGTGGCTCTTCTTGGGTGCGGCCGCGGGCGCGGGGGCGCCGGCGCGGCTGGGCGCGGGCTGGTCCGCGGCGGTCTTCAAGGCGTTCAGGGAGGCGACGGTCGCGCCCGTGTAATCGTTGTTGCCGAAGGAGTTCTTGAAGGCCGTCAGGGCCGGGTTCGCGTCACGGATGTGCGAATCGGTGCCGGTCCGGACGGAGAAGAAGTGCGACTTGGTGTTGATGGCCAGCACCACGTCGGTCGTGCTCTTCACGTGGCTCTGGGCCTCCGCGTCGAACTTGGCCCGATTGTCGGAGAACTTCTCGGTGGTGAAGATCTGCACCGGATCCGGCAGCTGGTTCGCCGCATCGGTGACCTTGGTCTGGTCGAGTACGTGCGAGTCGTCCTTGATGGTGACCGGACCGGCCGCAGCCGTCCCCGTCGCCAGCAGGATCACCCCCAGCACGGCCGCTAGCAGTAGTAGAAAACGCTTGGCCATCTCCGTCTTTCCTTCCAGGTCAGCCTGCTCGCCCGAGCGTACGGGAAAACTACACCGCGCCTGGGAAACCCAGTTGCCGCCAGGCTTCGTAGACGGCTACGGCGGCGGCGTTGGAGAGGTTCATGGAGCGGCGGCCCGGGAGCATGGGGATGCGGAGTTGGGCGGTGACGCGGGGATCGTCCAGGACTTCGGCGGGGAGGCCGGTGGGTTCGGGGCCGAAGAGCAGGACATCGCCCTTGCGGAAGGCGATCTCGGTGTTGTGCGTGGTCGCGGCGGCGGCGAAGGCGAAGACCCGCTCGGGCTGGATGGCCTCCCAGGCGGCCGCGAGCGAGCTGTGCACGGTGACCACCGCCAGATCGTGATAGTCGAGCCCGGCCCGGCGTAGCTTCGGCTCGGATAGGTCGAAGCCGAGGGGCTCGATCAGGTGTAGCTCACAACCGGTACCGGCGGCCAGTCGAATGGCATTGCCGGTGTTGGGCGGGATACGAGGTTCGAAGAACACCAGATGGAACACGCGCTACAGCATCCCAGAACGTAAGCTCGGGGCCGTGACTGGAGCCCATACCGCGCCCGAGAGCCGCAGTAGTCGTTTCTGGGCCTCCGTGCGCGAGAACCTGCCCATGCTGCTGGTCGCCGCGGTGCTGGTGGTGGCCGTGGTGCTGTTGTCCGCGGACCGGTGGCGGCGCGGGACCTACGTGTTCGGCGGTGCGGCACTGGTGGCCGCGGCCCTGCGCCTGGTGCTGCCGGCCGACCGGGTGGGTCTGCTGGCGGTGCGGAGCAAGCCTTTCGACGTGGGCTGGCTGACCGTGACGGGTGTGGCGATCATCGTGCTGGCGGCCACCATCAGTCCGCTCGGCGTCACCTAGAGCCTGCCGGGATTCGGGGCTGCGGCCGGAACCGCAGCCGCAATTCGGCGGGTGATCGGGGCTGGTCAGACCGAGGTGAGGCGGCGGCAGAGCTCGCGGCGGAGCACCTCTTGGTCGGGAAGTCGGTTCAGTACACGGAGTACGGCCGGGCGTAATTCGCGTTGTTCCTCGTCGTTGAGCAGGTCGACGAGAGTGCGAAGATCCAGGTCATCGAAGGCTGCCATGCATGACACGATAATCGGTCGCGGCGGATCGCAGAAGGATCTCTACGGGACGGTTACGGCGGATTCATGCGCGCGAAACCGGCAGTCCTTCAGGACAATTCGAACGAAACAGACTCGACACGTGACGTTAGCGCGCACCCTCTATGGGGGAGCGTGCGCGCATATTCGAAGAAAACCCTAATTATTCGCGCGGCACATGTCAGTGACCCGGCTCACTCGCGCGCGGAACGCGCCGCCCGGGCCAGATCCATGGCCTCGGTCATGAGCTTGCCGACCGCCTCGGTCTCGGTGAGGAAACCGTCGTGCCCATCGCGCGAGCGCACGATCTCCAGGCCCTTACAGCCCGGCAGCAACTCGGCCAGCTCCTGCTGCGTGCGCAGCGGGTACAGCCGATCCGAATCCACGCCGCCGATCACGCACGGCACCGGCGTCGCGCCCAGCGCCGCCTCGATACCGCCCCGGCCGCGGCCCACGTCGTGCCGGTTCATGGCCTCGGTGAGCAGCACGTAGGTGGCCGGATCGAACCGTGCCACCAGCTTGTCGGCCTGATACTCCAGATACGACTGCACCGCGTAACGGCCACCCGCCCAAGGGTTCTCGTCCCCCTGCGCGTGATTCTCGAAACGATGATCCAGCTCGAACTCGGTGCGGTAGGTCAGATGCGCGATGCGCCGCGCGATGCCCATGCCGGCGACCGGGATGCGGCCGCTGCCATGGTAGTTGCCGCCCTGCCAGTCCGGATCCGCCTGGATGGCGGCGATCTGGGTGGTCTGGGTGCCGATCTGATCCGCGGTGGCGCGCGCGCCGACCGCGAGAACCAGTGCGGCGCCGACCCTTTCGGGGTTGCCGACCATCCATTCCAGCACCCGCATACCGCCCATGGACCCGCCGACCACCGCGGCCAGCCGGTCGATGCCGAGCAGGTCGAACAGCTTCACCTCGGCGGCCACCTGGTCGCGGATGGAGATCTCGGGAAACCGTGCGCCCCAGGGCTTTCCGTCCGCGGCCAGCGACGCCGGCCCGGTGGAACCCTTGCAACCGCCGAGCACATTGGTGGCGATGACACACCATTCGCGGGTGTCCACCGGCGCTTCCCGCCCGACGATGCCGTCCCACCAGCCCGGTGAGACGTGATGTACATCGGCAGGGCCCACCACATGCGAGTCACCGGTCAGCGCATGCTCCACGAGCACCACGTTGTCGGCGTTCGCGGAGAGTTCGCCCCACCGTTGCACGGCCAGCATCGCGTCGGGGATGACATCGCCGTTCTCCAGCCGGACATCCCCGATCGCAATGCTGCCGAGCGTCCCATCGGGCGGCGGAAGCAGGACTTCCGCCGCATGCCGGGAGGTGCTCGAGGTGGTGTTCACGGTCAACTTGCCGCCGCCGTCAGCCCGGCCCGCAGGTCCGCCAGGATGTCGTCGATGCCCTCGATACCGACGGCCAGACGCACCAGACCAGGCGTGACACCGGAAGCGAGCTGCTCCTCGGGGGTCAGCTGGGAATGCGTGGTGGAGGCCGGGTGGATCACGAGCGAGCGCACATCCCCGATGTTAGCGACGTGGCTGTGCAGGGTCAGGGCGTCCACGAACTTCTTGCCCGCATCGATGCCGCCGGCCAGCTCGAACGACACGATGGCGCCGACACCCTTGGGGGCCAGTTGTTTGCCGCGCTCGAACCAGGGGGAGTCCGGGAGTCCCGCGTAATACACCGTGGTCACGCCCGGCTGCCCGGTCAGGAATTCGGCGACCGCCTGCGCGTTGGCGACGTGCCGCTCGACCCGCAGGCTCAGCGTCTCGATGCCCTGCGCGATGAGGAAGGCATTGAACGGCGCCACGGCCGAACCCAGATCGCGCAGCAACTGCACGCGCGCCTTGAGCGCGTAGGCCGGTGCGCCCAGATCCGCGAACACCACGCCGTGGTAGCTCGGATCCGGGGTGGTGAAGCCGGGGTACTTCGATTCGCCCGCAGCGTCTTTCACGGTCCAGTCGAAGGTGCCGCCGTCCACGATCACGCCCGCGACGGCCGAGCCGTGGCCGCCCAGGTACTTGGTGGCCGAGTGCACGACGATGTCCGCGCCGTGCCGCAGCGGGTTCAGCAGGTAGGGGGTCGCGACCGTGTTGTCCACGATCAGCGGCACGCCCGCGGCGTGCGCGACGGCCGAGATGCCCGGCAGATCGAAGATCGAGCTGCTCGGGTTGGCGACCGTCTCACCGTAGAAGGCCTTGGTGTTCGGGCGGACCGCTGCCTTCCACTGCTCCAGATCGTCGGGATCCTCGACGAAGGAGACCTCGATGCCCAGCTTGGGCAGCGAATAGTGGAAGAGGTTGTAGGTGCCGCCGTACAGGTGCGGGCTGGAGACGATGTGATCGCCCGCCCCCGCGAGGTTCAGGATGGCGAAGGTCTCCGCGGCCTGGCCGGAGGACAGCAGCAGCGCCGCCACACCGCCTTCCAGGGCCGCGATGCGCTGTTCCACCACATCCTGGGTGGGGTTCATGATGCGGGTGTAGATATTGCCAGGCTCGGCGAGCCCGAACAGCGCCGCGGCATGGTCGGTGTCGCGGAAGGCGTACGAGGTGGTCTGGTAGATCGGCAGCGCGCGGGCGCCGGTCGCTGCGTCGGGGGCCTGGCCGACGTGGATCTGCTTGGTCTCGAAGGACCACTGGGCCGGGTCGATCGCCTCGGGCGAAGGGGTCGCGGGCGCGGTCGAGTCACTCATGTTCAACTCCGGGAGAACAAGGTCGCCGAATGGCGGAAGTCTGACGTTATCGGAAGACGGATCGGCTTCGACAACAACACATTTCGGGAACCTCCTACAGTGCGCTTGCGCTCGGCCCTCGAGCGCCCGGTCCTCACCCGGAGCACCCCACCGCAGCTGGAGGGTTGCCGATCAGCGAGCCGGGGCTTCGCGCTGATGCTCTTGACCTGATGCGAGATTCTAGCGGGCGGTCGCTCCGGTTTCCGCAGTGGGGCTTGCCACATTCGATTTGCAGCAGCAACGCCGGAATTCGTTGTATGCGGCGCGAACATTGTCGGCCAGCATGCGCGCGGTCGAGGCGGTGGTGCAGTCCGGGAACTCGGACTCGGCGTCGAATTCGCACTCCATGCCGACCCGCACGATGCCGTGCCAGGTGGCGGCGATGATGCGGACCGTCAGGTGGTCCTGGGGCAGGTGCAGGCGTTCGGCGAGCACCTCGGTCATGGCGCGGGTCTTGGTGTCGGCCGATTCCATACTGAGGGCGCGGACCGCGGTGCTGTCGCGGCTGATGCGCTGCATTTGCTGGAACCAGCGGAAGGGCACCGGCTCGTCGGCCTCGATGACGCGGTCCACGATGACGAGGAAGGCGGCGAACAACGCCTCCATTTCGTCGCCGCTGTCGGGCTGGGCGCGCAGCTCGTCGGCAAGTGCCTGTCCCCAGCCTTCGATGGGGGCGATGACGATCGCCTCCTTGCTGTCGAAGTACCGGTTCACGGTGCGGGGGGAGACATCGGCGGCGTCGGCGATCTGCTCGACCGTGGTGGCGTCGAAACCCTGCTCGTCACAGAGCTGTAGCGCGACGTCGATGATCCGTGTCCGGGTCTGCTGCTTCTTGCGTTCGCGCAACCCGGAGCTGCGGCGATGCAGCAAGCCGGCACTTGACAAATTGGCGGACATGGTTCCCATGGTATCGCCACCGGGGCGGATCGCGTCGCCGTATGACAACTGTCGCAGTCAGACATTTTTCGCTTGACGTCAATTGTCGGTGGGGGTCAGTATGGTTTGCAGCGTCCCGGACCGTCCCCCCGAGGAGATGACATGACAGCCTCGCAAGAAGCCTTAGACATAGACGAAAGATCAACCGGCGCAAAGGATTCCCGCCGCTGGTTCGCGCTCGGCGTGATCGCCATGGCGCAGCTCATGGTGGTGCTGGACGCCACGATCGTCACCATCGCCATGCCCTTCGCGCAGAAGGACCTGCACATCAGCGACGGCGACAAGCAGTGGATGCTGACCGCCTACACGCTGATCTTCGGCGGTCTGCTGCTGCTCGGCGGCCGGCTGGCCGACTACCTGGGCCGGCGCCGCATCCTGATGATCGGCCTGGTCGGCTTCGCCGGGGCGTCGGCGCTGGCCGGGCTCGCGCAGAGCTCGACCGAACTCTTCGCGGGCCGTGCGCTGCAGGGCGCCTTCGGTGCGCTGCTGGCCCCCGCGGCCTTGTCGCTGGTGTCGGTGACCTTCACCGAAGCCAAGGAACGCGCCCGCGCCTTCGGTGTGTTCGCCGGTGTGTCGGCGGGTGGCGCGGCCATCGGCCTGATCGCGGGCGGCGCGCTCACCGAATTCGCGAACTGGCGCTGGTCGCTGCTGGTGAACACGCCCATCGCGCTGCTGGCGCTGATCGGCGCCTTCGCCTTCGTGATCAAGGATGTGCCGGCGCCGCGGACCGGCGGGTACGACCTGCCGGGTGCGGTCACGGTGACGCTGGGCCTGATCGCCATCGTGTACGGCTTCAGCCGGGCGGCTTCCGACGGCTGGACCGCTTCCACCACGCTGGGACTGCTCATCGCGGGTGTGGCATTGCTGGTGGCGTTCGTGGCCATCGAGCGACGCTCCGCGAATCCGCTGCTGCCGCTGCGCATTCCGGGGGAGATCAACCGCGGCGGGTCGTATCTGGTGGCGTTGCTGGTGCCGATCGCCATGTTCGCCATGTTCCTGAACCTGAGCTTCTACCTGCAGATCACGCAGCACTACTCGGCGTTGAAGGCCGGTGTGTCGTTCCTGCCGTTCCCGGCGGGGATCGCGATCTCGGCGGGTGTCGCCTCGGCGCTGCTGCCGAAGATCGGGCCGCGGCCGCTGATGCTGGCCGGTTCGATCCTGGGCGCGGCGGGCCTGCTGTGGCTGTCCCGGCTGGAGTTCGGTGACAGCTATGCCAGCAGTCTGCTGCCGGCGATGCTGCTGATCGCGCTGGGCATGGGTGGCCTGTTCGTCTCCATGCAGACCACGGCCCTGCATCAGGTCGAGGCCGAGGATTCGGGGGTGGCCAGTGCGCTGCTGAACGCGGCGCAGCAGGTCGGCGGTTCCATCGGCACGGCGCTGCTGACCACCATCTCGGTGCAGGTGGCCGACCGGTACGCCCGCAACAACCCGGCCGTCGATCACCTGATGGAACGGGCCGCCATCCACTCCTACGACATCGCGTTCCTCATCGGCGCAGGCTTCTTCCTGCTCTGCATCCCGATCGTGGCCTTCATGATCAGGGACAAGCCGCAGAACCTCCTCGAGGGGTCCGAGGT
This sequence comes from Nocardia sp. NPDC020380, assembly GCF_044386975.1. NCBI lineage: Bacteria > Bacillati > Actinomycetota > Actinomycetes > Mycobacteriales > Nocardiaceae > Nocardia > Nocardia sp. NPDC020380. Next base: position 451,587 of record NZ_JBIRVQ010000006.1, read on the forward strand.
CGTCCACGTGGGAGTCTGACCGCTTGCGGAAACGAGCCCGTCCGAAACAGCTACTTGCTGCTTCGGACGGGTTTCCGCATGCTGGAGGGTGCTCAGGGTCACAGAAAACGCTACTGATCGGTAATCGGCGTGAATCCCGCACAGCGGGGGCCGCCCGCGCGGTGAGATCGATAGCAGCAGTACGCTTGTCTTGCTTGACGCCACAGCGTGCGTGGACCTGGCACCACAGGCCCCGTGCCGAGCGCCATGCGTATACGTTGTCTGTTGAACAGCTGGGGTCCGCTACAAGCGGTGCTCACCGGCCGTGCAATGGGAGCACCACCTTCCTAGGAGGACACGAAGATCCATGTCCAAGATCAAGGTTGAAGGGACCGTCGTCGAACTCGATGGCGACGAGATGACCCGGATCATCTGGCAGTTCATCAAGGACAAGCTGATCAACCCGTATCTCGATGTGAACCTCGAGTATTACGACCTCGGCATCGAGTACCGCGACAAGACCGATGATCAGGTCACGATCGATGCGGCGAACGCGATCAAGAAGCACGGTGTGGGCGTCAAGTGCGCCACCATCACCCCCGATGAGGCCCGAGTCGAGGAATTCGACCTCAAGAAGATGTGGCGGTCGCCGAACGGCACCATCCGCAACATTCTGGGTGGCACCATCTTCCGCGCGCCGATCATCATCTCGAACGTGCCGCGTCTGGTTCCGGGTTGGACCAAGCCGATCATCATCGGCCGTCACGCCTTCGGCGACCAGTACCGCGCCACCGATTTCAAGGTGCATCAGGCGGGTACCGTCACCCTGACCTTCACGCCGGAGGACGGCTCCGAGCCGATCCAGCACGAGGTCGTCCGCATGCCGGAAGACGGCGGCGTGATCATGGGTATGTACAACTTCCAGGACTCGATCCGGGACTTCGCGCGGGCCTCGCTGAACTACGGCCTGCAGCAGAACTACCCGGTGTACCTGTCGACCAAGAACACCATCCTGAAGGCCTACGACGGTATGTTCAAGGACACCTTCCAGGAGGTGTACGAGAACGAGTTCAAGGGCCAGTTCGACGCGGCGGGTCTCACCTACGAGCACCGGCTGATCGACGATATGGTCGCCTCCGCGCTCAAGTGGGAGGGCGGCTACGTCTGGGCGTGCAAGAACTACGACGGTGACGTGCAGTCGGACACGGTCGCGCAGGGCTTCGGCTCGCTGGGCCTGATGACCTCCGTGCTGCTGACCCCGGACGGCCGGACCTGCGAGGCCGAGGCCGCGCACGGCACGGTGACCCGGCACTACCGCCAGTACCAGCAGGGCAAGCCCACTTCCACGAACCCGATCGCCTCGATCTTCGCGTGGACCCGTGGCATCGCGCACCGCGGCAAGCTGGACAACACCCCCGAGGTCATCGGTTTCGCGCAGACCCTCGAGGATGTGGTCATCAAGACCGTCGAGAGCGGTCAGATGACGAAGGACCTGGCGCTGCTCGTCGGCGGCGATCAGGGCTACCTGACGACCGAGGAGTTCCTCGGCGTGCTCGACGCCAACCTGGCGCGCGAACTGCGCTGAGTCCCGACCGAACGGGACGTGCCCGGGCTGTTGGCACGTACCGTGACGCCGGATCAGCGCACGACGCGAATGCGGCGATGATGGCGGCCGGGACCGATCGTCCCGGCCGAGACCATCCGCCGCCACCTTTCCGGGCACCTGCCCCCACTGTCCTCAGTGGTGAGCGGGTGCCCGAATTGCGTTTCCGGGGTGCGGTGAGTGAGATCACCGGCGCGGCCGCAGGATGGAAGTTCTTGCAGGACAAGGCCTTCGGATTTCCGGGCGGCCCGCCCCGGCGCGGGGTGAGTGAGATCACCGCCGCAAAGGGTTTCGGGAGCATTCGCTGCGGTGTTGCGATTGACCGTGGCCGAATCCGTATCCCAGCCCGTCGTGGCCGAGTCCCCATCCGCCGCCACCCTGCCCGCCCCCGTTCCGTCGTCCGCCGTCGCCGAGCCGCGGACGACCTGGCACGTGCCGGCCATGCTGGCGCTGGCGCTGGGCGGGTTCGGTATCGGCACCACGGAATTCGTGACCATGGGGTTGTTGCCGAACATCGCGTCGGCCATGAAGGTGTCGGAACCCACGGCGGGGCATGCGGTTTCCGCGTACGCGCTGGGTGTGGTCGTGGGTGCGCCGGTGATCTCGGCGCTGTGCGCGCGGATGCCGCGCAAGCGGCTGCTGCTCGTGCTGATGGCGGCGTTCGCGCTGGGCAATGCCGCGAGTGTGGTGGCGCCGACCTTCGCGACCTTGACGCTCGCGCGGTTCGTGTCGGGCCTGCCGCACGGCGCGTATTTCGGGGTTGCCTCGCTGGCGGCGGCGTCGCTGGCGCCGGTGGGTCAGCGGGCGAAAGCGGTTGCCGCGGTTATGCTGGGTCTGAGCGCCGCCAATGTCGTCGGCGTTCCCGCAGCCACCTGGCTGGGCCAGAATCTCGGCTGGCGGGACGCTTTCATCGTGGTGGCGGTCATCGGATTCGCGACGGTGGCGGCCATATATCGATTCGTGCCGGAATTGCACGGCATCAAACTCACCGATCCCCGTACGGAATTGAGTGCGTTGCGCCGGCCGCAAGTCGTGCTCACGCTGCTGGTCGGTGCGGTCGGATTCGGTGGCATGTTCGCCGTTTATACCTATATAACTACGACACTCACCGATGTGGCGGGTTTGCCGGTCGGCCTGGTGCCGATCGTGCTGATGTTGTTCGGCCTGGGAATGGTCGCGGGCAATATTGCCGGTGGTGTGCTCGCGGATCGTGGGGTGGATCGCGCGATTTTCGTTTCCATGCTGTCGATGGTGGTGATTCTCGCCTGTTTCGTTGCGGCCGCGCACAATCCGTACACCGCGGCGCTGGGCGCTTTCCTGGTGGGCGCATCGGGTGCGTCGCTGGCCCCGGCCCTGCAGACGCGGTTGATGGATGTGGCGCACGATGCGCAGACGCTGGCGGCGGCGCTCAATCACGCGGCCTTGAATATCGCGAATGCGGGCGGCGCTTTCCTGGGTGGCCTGGTGATTGCCCGGGGTATGGGATTCACTGCCCCCGCCGCGGTCGGGGCGGGTCTCGCGGTGATCGGCACGGTACTGTTCACGCTGACCGTGTTCTTCTCTCGCACGAGGAATGGCACGTAGGAACGGCGGTAAAGTACCTCTTGTGTACGAAAGGATTCCGTCATGCGTGCTGTTCGTTTCGGCGTTCTCGCCGCCGGCCTGCTGATCGGTCTCGCGGTTCCCGCTGTCGCCTCGGCCGGTCCCGGTGACAACAACGGCCCGATCTCCTGTAGTGACATGAACGGCTGTGCGGCGCAGTGCCGGCAGCAGATCGGCAGCCCCTCGGTCCGGCTGGAGAACTGCGTGAGCAATGCCGACGGCTGGTATTGCACGGCGTGCGAGGACAACTCGGAGCAGTAGCAGATTACATACACTACTGTATGTAAGTGTACTATGCGGGAATGACCCGGACCGCTACCCCGAAGCAGCCTCGGCGCACCCAGGAGCAACGCAGCAGTGAAATGCGCGTGCGGCTGCTGGACGCGACCATCGAGTGCCTGGTCGAGTACGGGTACGCGGGTACCACCACGCCGCGGGTCGCGGAGCTCGCGGGGGTGACCCGCGGTGCGCAGGTGCATCACTTCGGATCGAAGACGGATCTCGTGGTCGCGGCGGTGAGTCATCTGGCGCAACGCCGCACCGAGGCTGCCATGAAGGAGATCTCGCGCATGCGGGCGGGCGACGACCCGCTCGGCACGGCGCTCGAAGGCCTGTGGGAGCTGCACCAGGGGCCGTTGTTCATCGCGGCCATCGAATTGTGGGTGGCGGCTCGCACCGATCCGGCACTCGCGGTCGAGGTGGAGAAGGTCGAGCCGTACGTGAACAATGCGGTGCTGCTGGCGGTGGCACAGCTGGTGCCGAACGAGATGCACCGCAAGAACGTTCGCGATTTCGCCTATACCGCCATGGATACCCTGCGGGGGATCCTGGTGACCAACTTCGTCTCGCCCGATCCGGATCGCGGGCATCGCCGCTGGTTGCGGGCCTCCGCGCAGCTGCGCCTGGCGGCCGCGGCGGTCATGCCCGATCTGGATGCCGACGGCCTGTAGCCCGACCTCCGAACGCCCGTTGCGAACTGTTCGCAACGGGCGCTCACTCGTATTCCGGCGGGTTTTCGACCGGCACCGCGGTATGTCCGCGCGCACGATTCCCACCTGTTGATCTTGTGCATTCCGGCCAGACTTCACCGCACCCCCTTGCTCATTTACATACGGCTTTGTATGTTTGTTTCGTTCCCCTATGTGAGGAGTTCGATGACGAACAAGGTCTACGTCGTCGGCGTCGGCATGACGAAGTTCGAGAAGCCGGGGCGGCGCAAGAACGAGGACGGCAGTGCCTGGGACTACCCGGACATGGCCCGGGAGTCGGGGACCAAAGCCCTCGCGGATGCCGGAATCGATTACCGGGAAGTCGAGCAGGCGTACGTCGGCTACGTCTACGGCGAATCCACCTCCGGCCAGCGCGCGGTGTACGAGCTGGGCACGACCGGCATCCCGGTCCTGAACGTCAACAACAACTGCTCCACCGGATCCACCGCGCTCTACCTTGCGGCACAGGCGATCCGGGGCGGGCTGGCGGACTGCACCCTCGCCCTCGGGTTCGAGAAGATGCAGCCGGGCTCGCTGGGTTCCACCTGGGACGACCGCGAGCAGCCCATGGCCCGGCACATCATGGCGCTCGCCGAGATCTCCGAGGTGCTGTTCCCGGTGGCGCCGTGGATGTTCGGCGCGGCCGGCCGTGAGCACATGAAGAAGTACGGCACCACCGCCGAGCATTTCGCCAAGATCGGCTACAAGAACCACAAGCACTCGGTGAACAATCCGTACTCGCAGTTCCAGGACGAGTACTCGCTCGAGGACATCCTGGCCTCGCGGATGATCTACGACCCGCTCACCAAGCTGCAGTGCTCGCCCACCTCCGACGGTTCGGGCGCGGTCATCCTGGCCTCCGCGGACTTCGTGGACCGCCACGATCTGTCGCGGCAGGCGGTGGAGATCGTCGGGCAGGCCATGACCACCGATTACGGTTCCACCTTCGACGGGTCGGCCAAGAACCTCATCGGCTACGACATGAATGTGCAAGCCGCGCGCAAGGTTTACGACCAGGCCGGGCTCGGGCCCGAGGACTTCCAGGTCATCGAACTGCACGACTGCTTCTCCGCCAACGAGCTGCTGACCTACGAGGCGCTCGGGCTCTGCGCCGAGGGCGAGGCCGCGAAGCTCATCGACGAGAACCAGACCACCTACGGCGGCAAGTGGGTCGTGAACCCGTCCGGCGGGCTCATCTCCAAGGGACATCCCTTGGGTGCAACAGGTTTGGCGCAGTGCAGTGAGCTCACCTGGCAGCTGCGCGGCACCGCCGACAAGCGGCAGGTCGGCAATGTCACCGCTGCCCTGCAGCACAACATCGGACTCGGCGGCGCGGCCGTCATCACCGCCTACCAGCGCGCCGAGCGCTGAGCCACCTCAACTTCCGTAATTGCCCGCAATCCTGGCTGGGCCGGGATTGCGGGAGGTAAAGGAGCAATTCTCATGGGACACATCGAAGCCAGCAAAGATCTCAACGCGACCCCTGAGGGGCTGTGGGTTGTCGTCTCCGACCCGCAGACTTGGGACAAGTGGTTCTCCATTCACGAGCGCTGGATGGAGGAGCCGCCGGCCGTGCTGGCTCCGGGCGCCAAGCTGACCGCGAAGATCATGATGCTGGGCATGGCGAACAAGATCGAGTGGGTGGTCGAGTCCGTCGAAACGCCGAACAAGCTGGTGCTCAGCGGAACCGGCATGGCGGGTGTGAAGGTGCGGTTCTCCTTCGAGATCACTCCCGAGGGCAATGGCTCCAAGTTCTCCGTCTCCGGTGATTTCGAGGGCGCGCTGATCAAGGGCGCGCTGGGCAAGGCGGTCGAGAAGGATGGCCTCACTCAGCTGGACAAGACTCTCGCCGCGCTCGACGCTCTCGCCACGGCGGCAAGCCGGTGAGTGGACAAGGCGATATGGCTTCGACGGCAGTCGAATTCGACAAGTCCGGTCTGGATACCTGGTCGGACGAGGAGTCGTTCGAGGTCCTGCGGGAGCGGATCGCCGAATATGCCGCCGCCACCAACGATCCCATCGCAGCGCACCTGAAAGGTGAGGTGGCGCCGCCGGTGTTCGCCATCGTCCCGGTCTTCGAGGCCATGATGATGCCGGTCATCGACGTGGCGCCGATGGACATCTTCGGCCGGGTGGTGCACGGGGAGCAGGACTTCCACTTCCACCGGCCGATCCGGCCCGGCGACAAGCTGGTGGCGCGCGCCAAGGCCATCGGGTTCGAGGGCAAGGACAACGGGTCCACCATCACCATCCTCATCGAAACCCGCGCCGAGGACGGGGAACTGGTCAACGAGCAGTACCTGACCGCGTTCTTCCGGAATGTGAATGCCGGCCCACAGGTCGGCGAGAACGCCCCGGCGCACCGGTTCGATGCCGCGCTGGCCGAGCAGCCGCCGCTGGCCACCGCCACCGCCCACGTGGACGCCGACCAGACCTACCGGTACTCCCCGGCCTCGGGTGATCCGGTGCCGCTGCACCTGGATGACCAGGTCGCGAAGGATGCCGGGCTGCCCGGGATCATCGCGCACGGCCTGTGCACCATGGCCATGTCCTCCTGGGGTGTCCTGCAGCAGGTCGCGGGTTCGGATGTGAGCAAGCTGCGCCGCTATGCCGTGCGCTTCTCCAAGATGGTCTTCCCGAATGACGATCTGGAGACGCAGATCTGGAAGGTCGGCTCCGAGAACGGGATCACGACCTATGCCTTCCGCACTGTCCGTGGTGACGACGTCGTCCTCGGTGACGGCCTCGCCGAGATCGCCGATTAACTTCAGCTAGGAGACATTTCATGGGTGCACTCGACGGTCGGGTTGCCATCATCACCGGTGCCGGGCGTGGCATCGGCCGGGAACATGCGCTGCTGTTCGCCCGCGAAGGAGCGGCGGTCGTGGTGAACGACCTCGGCGGCAGCAATGCCGGTGAGGGCGCGGACACCGGTCCGGCGCAGGAGGTCGTGAACGAGATCATCGCCGCAGGGGGGCGGGCGATCGCGAACACCGACAGCGTGGCGGACTGGGAGGGCGCGAAGAGCCTGGTGGCGCAGGCGGTTTCGGAGTTCGGGCGGCTCGATGTCGTGGTCAACAATGCGGGCATCCTGCGGGACGCGTTCATCGCGGGCATCGACGAACAGCAGTGGGACGCGGTCATCGCCGTGCACCTCAAGGGGCACGCGGCAGTGCTGCATCACGCGTCGGCGTACTGGAAGGACCAGTCCAAGGCGGGCAACCAGCCGGTCGCCGCGGTGATCAATACGGCGTCGGCGTCGGGCACCACGGTGCCGAACGCGGGGCAGGCGAACTACGGCGCCGCCAAGGCCGCCATCGCCGCGCTCACCCTGGTGGCGGCGGATGAGCTGGCCCGCTACGGGGTGCGCGTGAACGCCATCGCGCCCATCGCGCGGACCCGGCTCACGCTGGCCACGCCGGGCATGGGCGAGATGATGGCGGCGCAGCAGGCGGGGCTGGAAGAGGGCGAGTTCGATGCCTTCAGCCCGGCGAACATCTCCCCGCTGGTGGCGTATCTGGCCACCGAGAAGTGCCCGATCACCGGCAAGGTGTTCGCGGTGCAGGGCGGGGCCATCTCGGAGCTGGCCGGCTGGCACGACGTCAAGACCATCGAGACCGAAGGGCCGTGGCTGATCGACGATATCGGCGCGCGCCTGCCCTGAACCCCGCATCCCCTGGGAGAACAACGATGTTCGAATGGTCCGAGACCGATGAGCTGATCCGCGGCGCGGTCCGCGGTTTCATCGACAAGGAGATCCGCCCGCACCTGGACGAGCTGGACAGCGGCGAACTGCTGCCGTACCCGATCATCCGGAAACTGTTCAGCGAGTTCGGGATCGACGCCCTCGGCGAGGAGTCGATCACCAAACTGCTGGCGCGGCAACGCAAGCGGGAGGAAGCGCTCGCGGCGGGGGAGCCGCTGCCGGAGAAGAAGGAACGCTCCGGCGACGGGGACGGCGGCCCGTTCTCCGGTCAGGAATCGCTGATGGCGGTGCTGGTCAGCGAACTGTCCGGGGTGTGCATGGGCCTGGTCACCGCCATGGGCGTGAGCATCGGTCTCGGGGCCACCACCATTCTGTCGCGCGGCACGCTGGCGCAGAAGGAACGCTGGCTGCCCGATATCGTGACCATGAAAAAGGTTGCGGCATGGGCGATCACGGAACCTGACTCGGGTTCCGACGCGTTCGGCGGCATGAAGACCTATGTGCGCCGCGACGGTGAGGACTACATCCTCAACGGGCAGAAGACCTTCATCACCAACGGTCCCTACGCCGACACCATCGTCGTCTACGCCAAGCTCGACGAGGGCGCCGAGGTGGCCAAGCGGGATCGCAAGGTGCTGACCTTCGTGCTGGACAAGGGCATGGAGGGCTTCACCCAGGGCAAGCCGTTCAAGAAGATGGGCCTGCACGCCTCACCCACCGGTGAACTGTTCTTCGACAATGTCCGGCTGTCCAAGGACCGGCTGCTCGGCGAGACCGAGGAGCACAAGGGCGGCGACGGACGGGAAAGCGCCCGTTCGAGTTTCACCGCCGAACGCATCGGCGTGGCGTTCATGGCGCTGGGCATCGTCAACGAATGTCACCGGCTTTGCGTGGATTACGCCAAGCAGCGCAAGCTGTGGGGTCAGGAGATCGGCCGCTTCCAGCTCATCCAGCTCAAGCTGGCCAAGATGGAGGTCGCCCGCATCAACGTCCGGAACATGGTGTTCATGGCCCTGGACCGCTCCCGCGCCGGCAAGCCGCCGACGCTCGCCGAGGCCTCCGCCATGAAGCTCTACTGCTCGGAGACCGCCACCGATGTCGCCATGGACGCCGTCCAATTGTTCGGCGGCAACGGCTACATGTCCGAGTACCACGTCGAGCAACTGGCTCGTGACGCCAAGTCCCTCATGATCTACGCGGGCTCCAACGAGATTCAGATAACCCACGTGGCCAAGGGCCTGCTCGGCCAGTGAACGAGTGCGCATAATGCTGCCCGCAGCAGGTTCATTCGGCTCGCCGGATGGTCGACCCTTGGGAGGAATGGAATGACCGAAGCAGCAGTGATTTCCGGCAAGGTCGTGGTGATCACGGGCGGGGCGCGGGGCATCGGGCTCGCTACCGCGCGGGGGTTGCGCGATCTGGGGGCTCGGGTGGCCATCGGGGATGTGGACGAGCCGACGGTGAAGGAGTCCGGGGCGGGGCTCGGGCTGGATGTGTACGGGAAGCTGGATGTCACGGATCCGGAGTCGTTCTCGGCCTTTCTGGATGAGGTGGAGCGGCAGCTCGGGCCGATCGATGTGCTGATCAACAATGCCGGGATCATGCCGGCCGGCGCGTTCGTGGACGAACCGGATCGGGTGACGCGGCGGATCCTCGATATCAATGTGTACGGGGTGCTGCTGGGGAGCAAGCTCGCGGCGCAGCGCATGGTGCCGCGCGGGCGTGGGCACGTGGTGAACATCGCCTCGCTGGCGGCGGAGACGCCGACGCCGGGGCTGGCCACCTATTGCGCCAGCAAGGCGGCGGTGCTGTCGCTGACCGAAGCGCTGCGGGTGGAGCATCGGGATACCGGGGTGGAGTTCTCGGCGGTGCTGCCCACCTTCACCAATACCGAATTGGTGGCGGGAACCAAGGGCGTCAAGGGTTTCCGGAACGCGGAGCCGGCGGAGATCGCCGCTGCCGTGGCGGGCTTGCTGGAGAAGCCGCGGGCGCGGGTATCGGTCACCCGGACGGCCGGGGCGCTCATCGCACTGCAGAAGGTGCTGCCGCGTGTGGTGACCGAATTCCTGGGCCGCCGGTTCGGGCAGGAGCACCTGTTCCTCGATGATGTCGATCAGGCGGCGCGGCAGGCCTACGAGCGGCGGGCGCGCGGCGAAAATGACTGAGCGCGAACCCGTTCCGGGAAACGGGTTCGCGCTGCTATCGGCTGCCGATCAGGGCTTGCGGGCGAGGGCGGCGGCGATGAGTTGTTCCCACACCGTCAATTCGTGTGTGGCGGAACCGATCCGGGGGATGTCCTCGTCCTCGTCGTCGTCCTGCTGTGCGGCGGGCCGCCACTGCGAGCAGGGCACCAGGCCGGGGTCCTGGATCTCCAGGTCGCCGAAGAGGGCGAGGATCTCCTCGTCGGTGCGCCAGCGGCCGCGGCCGAAGGTGGTCTGCAGTTTCGCCTCGGCGGCCTGGGTTTCCTCGGTGCTGCCGGACAGGAAGTGCGAGATGTAGACCGGGCTGCCGGACGGGATCTGCTCGGTCCAGAAGCGCACGATCTCGGACGGCTTCTCGTCCTCGTTGAGGTGGTGCAGGATGGCGCTGAAGATGATGGCCACCGGCTGCTCGAAGTCGATGAGCCGCTGCACATCCGGATGCTGCCGGATGGCCTCGGCCTCGCGCATATCGGCGTGGATGACGGTGGTGCGGTCATCGGTTTCCAGCAGCGCGCGCCCGTGCGCCAGCACGATCGGGTCATTGTCCACGTACACGACGTGCGCATTCGCATTGTGCCGCTGCGCGACCTGATGCACATTGTCGGCGGTGGGCAGGCCACTGCCCATATCGATGAACTGGTACACCCCGTCCGCCGCCATCTCGCCGACGGCGCGTACCAGGCAGTTCCGGTTGGCGTACGCGATGTCGACCGAGCCGGGCAGGTCCTTGATGAAGAAATCCCCGATCTCACGATCGGCGGCATAGTTGTCCTTGCCGCCGAGGAGATAGTCGTAGACGCGTGCGATGCTCGGCTTCGTCTGATCAACCTGCGGTTGGTCGGTCATTACTGCTTCACCCCTGTCCGAGTGACTCCGTTGTGCCAGTAATCCTATGGAAGCGGGCAGGTTCCGGCGCGCGGTTCCCGGTAACCCGTGATCAGCCGGGGTGCGTGCGAGGATCGGGGCATGACTGCCCTGGTGGATTTGCTCCCTCCGGAAGCGATCGATCTGCGTGGGAGCGCGAGCGACTGGCGGGCGGCGATCCGGGCCGCCGGCGCGTTGCTGGTCGCGACCGGAGTGGCGACCGGCGACTATACGGACGAGATGATCCGCAATGTCGAGGACAACGGGCCGTACATCGTCATCACGCCCGGTTTCGCCTTCGCGCACGCCCGGCCCTCACCGGCGGTGCACCGGACCGGAATGTCCTGGGTGCGGCTGGAGACCCCGGTCGAATTCGGGAGCCCCAATGATCCCGTCGACCTGGTGGTCGCCCTGGCCGCCGCCGATTCCGACGTGCACACCGACGCCATGGCGGCGCTCGCGAAGGTGCTGCTCGAACCGGGTGCGGACAAGTTGCTGCGCGATGTGCAGACGCCCCGGCAATTGCGCGCCCTGCTGCTGGACGATGCGGCCATCGCCGCTGCCGGAGGCAGCGCGGCGCCGGCTCCCGCCGCTGTCGCCCCCGGTAAACCGCGGTCCGGGCCATTGCGGATCCTCACCGTCTGCGGCAATGGCGTGGGCACCAGCCTGTTCCTGAAATCCACCCTCGAATCGGTGCTGGATCGCTGGCACTGGTCGCCGTACATCACCGTCGAGGCCACCGACACCATCTCCGCCAAGGGCAAGGCCGGGGAGGCGGCGGCCGTGCTCACCTCCGGTGAGATCGCGAAAACACTGGGCGACGTGGGCATTCCGGTGCGCGTGATCCAGAACTTCACCAGCGCAGCCGAAGTCGATCACGCGCTGCGGGAACTCTTCGACGTCTAGGAAGGCGGGCAGCATGCATGTCGTACTGGCCATAGCCCAGTTCGTCGTCAATGAAATCCTCAGCCAGCCCGCCTATCTGATCGGCATCATCACCGCGGTCGGCCTGATCGCGCTGCGCCGCTCGGCCGGGCAGGTCATCGGCAGCGCCATCAAGGCCACGCTGGGCTTCCTGCTCATCGGGGCGGGCGCCGGACTGGTGGTGGAGTCGCTGAAACCGCTCGGCACCATGATCCAGGGCGCGCTCGGCGCACACGGCGTCATCCCCACCAACGAGGCCATCGTGGCCATCGCGCAACAGGAGTACGGGGCGCGGGTGACCTGGCTGATGATCCTGGGCTTCGCCATCAGCCTGCTGCTGGCCCGGCTGACGCCGCTGCGGTACGTCTTCCTCACCGGGCATCACATGCTGTTCATGGCGACGCTGCTGACCATGGTGATGGCGGTGGCCGGGCTGTCGACGCCGGTGGTGGTGATCGCGGGCGGCATCCTGCTCGGCATCGTCATGGTGTCGTTCCCGGCACTGGCGCAGTCCTGGACGCGGCGGATCACCGGCGGTGACGAAGTGGCCATCGGGCATTTCGGCACGGCGGGCTATATCGCCGCGGGCGCGACCGGGCAGCTGGTCGGGAAGCGCAGCCGCAGCACCGAGGAGATGAATCTGCCCGAGGGACTGCGGTTCCTGCGCGATTCCATGGTGGCGACGGCGCTGTCCATGGTGCTGCTGTACCTGGTGCTGGCGCTCGCCTACCTGGGGCGCAAGGGGCAGGACACCGCGTTCGCGGCCTTCGAGGGCGGGGCCACGAATGTCGGCAACTACCTGATGAAATCGGTGCAGCAGGGCCTGTACTTCGGGATCGCGGTGGCCGTGATCCTGTTCGGTGTGCGCACCATCCTGGGCGAGCTGGTGCCCGCCTTCCAGGGCATCGCGGAAAAGGTTGTGCCGGGCGCGATTCCGGCCCTCGACGCGCCGATCGTGTTCCCGTACGCGCAGAATGCGGTGCTCATCGGGTTCCTCAGCAGCTTCGCGGGCGGGTTGATCAGCCTGGGCCTGCTGTCCTGGGTCTTCAACCCGCTGTTCGGCCTGGCGCTGGTGCTGCCCGGGCTGGTGCCGCACTTCTTCACCGGTGGTGCGGCGGGCGTCTACGGCAATGCCACCGGCGGCCGGCGCGGCGCGGTGCTGGGCGCCTTCGCGAACGGTGTCCTCATCACCTTCCTGCCCGCGATCCTGCTGAAAGTGCTGGGCCCCTTCGGTGAAGAGAACACCACCTTCGGCGACGCCGACTTCGGCTGGTTCGGCACCGCCATCGGCCTGGCGGCCAAACTCGGCGGCGCGGGCGCGGTGGTGGCATGCCTGGCGATCGGCGTGGTGATCCTGCTCGGCGCGATCGCTGTCCAGGTCAACGTGGTCGCTAAAGGCTGGGACCCGGGCGCGGCCCGCGATGCCGCGCTCGGAATCGAAGCCACCCCGGCCGTTTCCGCCGTGACGGCCCAGTCGGGCCTGAAAACCTATGGCCGCATCCCGATCCCGCAGGGCGCCCCGGCCCCGCCGCCCCCACTGGACTGAGCAGCGCTTCCCGTGGTGGTTCGGGGTTTCAGGGGCTTGCCCCGGCGCAGGGAGGTGGAGCCGCGAACTACAAGAGTTCCTATACCGCCCGCAGGCGCGTGCGCGAGGCGTAGACGTGTTCGGCGATCAGGGTGGCGATGCGGTCCGGGGCCTCCAGCATCGGGACGTGGCCGACATCGTGGACCAGGATGCGGTCGGCGGAGTCGGGGAGTTCCTGCAGGAAGCGCTTGGCGTACAGCCGATTCGGGATGACCCGGTCGTTCTCGCACATGAGCAGCCGCACCGGCGTCCGCAGCGTGGACAGATCCTCCAGTGCCGGGAAGCGCAGCCCGCTGACCAGCATGGGCAGCATGGCTTTGCAGTTCATGGCGGACGTGATGGCCGCCTCGATCCCGCGCCGCGAGGCCGCCGACGTGTTCTTGCTGAGCAGGAATGCCACGGCCTGCCGCGCCGGCGCGCTGTAGGAGAGGGCGTGCGGCAACCGCTTACCGATCTCCACGAACGGCACCATGGACAGGAATTTCAGCCCGACCCGCAGTTGCAGCGTGGAGGGCGTCTCCCACCCGCCCGCGGGCGCGATGGCGGTGAGGGTGCGGGCCCGTCCCCGCCGGGCCAGTTCGAATCCGACCCAGCCGCCGAGCGAATTGCCCGCGATATGGCAGGTGCGCCACCCCAATTCGTCGAGTTGATCCTCGACCCGGTCGGCCAGCGCGCTCACATCGATGTACCAGCCGTTGAAATCGGGTCCGCCCCAATGCCCCGCGAAGGCGGGAGCGAATACTTCGCAATGTCCGGCCATCCGCTGCGCGACCTGTTCCCAGCAGTGCGGGGACATCATGAATCCGTGCAAGAGGAGCAGCGGGTCGCCGGAGCCGGCGTGAATCGCCTTCATGGGCGTGAGCGGGGGTGTGGGCCTGGTGGTGCCTGACGTCATCGTCGTCACCCCTTCCTGGACCTCGGTGTCCGCGGAGAAGTGTGTAAGCCGCATTGTACGGTCGTAGTGTGCCCAAAATCATTAGTACGGTAAACGTCAATGGCGTGCGCGCGGCCGCGGGCAAGGGGCTGCTCGCGTGGCTGGCGGACACCGAAGCCGACATCGTGTCCCTGCAGGAGACCAGGGCGACCGATGAGCAAACACGTGCTGTGCTCGCCCCCGCACTGGATGCGGGCTGGTTTCTGAGCCATGCCGAGCCCGGGGTGAAGGGGCGTGCGGGCGTGGCGATCCTGTCGCGGCACGAGCCCGATGCCGTGCGCATCGGGGTCGGTGTCGACAATGCCGGAACCTGGTCTCCGGTAGCGGAATTCGCGGAGCTGGGCCGCTACATCGAGGCGGACTTCGGTGAGCTGACGGTGGCCAGCGTGTATGTCCATACCGGCGAGGCGGATACGCCCTTGCAGGACGAGAAGTACCGCTTCCTCGATGCCATCGGTGCGCGCATGACCGCCGTCACCCGGGATTTCGTGATCATGGGTGACTGGAATATCGGGCACACCGAACTGGACATCAAGAACTGGAAGGGCAACGTCAAGAACGCCGGCTTCCTGCCGCAGGAACGCGCGTGGGTCTCGTCCATGCTGGCGGCGGGCTATCGCGATGTGGTGCGGGACCTGAATCCCGGGGTGCCCGGACCGTACAGCTGGCACTCGTACCGTGGCCGCGCCTACGACAACGATGCCGGTTGGCGCATCGACTACCAGCTGGCGCGTGGCGAGATCGCCACCCGCGCCAAGCAGGCGGTGGTGGAGCGGGCGGCCACCTATGCCGAGCGCTGGTCGGACCACGCGCCGGTGACGGTGCAGTACCGATGAAGGTTTCGGGGAAGTCGCGCGCCTGGCCGCTGCTGGGCGTCGCGCTCGTGCTGGTGCTGGCCGCCTTCATCGCGTCGCGCGCCACCGACCACAAGAGTTCGAATGCCTCGCAGCCGGCGGCTACGTCGGCGGTCGGCAAGACGACCGCGCCCAAGCCCGGCGCCAAATCACCGGCGAGTGAGCAGCTGGCCAAGGTGCCGGGTGTGCCGGATCAGGCGTATCGGACGCTGACGGAGATCGATGCCGGGCGCTGGCCCGGGTCCGCGAACTCGCCCGGCACGCACGGGGGCGATACCTGGAACAATCGGGACGGCCAGCTGCCGCGGACGGATTCGTCCGGGAAGCGCATCAGTTATCAGGAGTGGGACGTGAATCCGAAGATTCCCGGCCAGACCCGTGACGCCCAGCGCATCATCACCGGCAGTGACGGTTCCGCCTACTACACCGGTGACCATTACAAGACCTTCACGAGGATGCGCTGATGACCGAGCTATCGTTGTCCCGATTCCTCACCGCTCCAGCGGTTTCCGAGGCCACTGCGACCCCGGTACTCGGCGTGCTGCCGATCGGGGCGGCCGAGTTCTCCGGAGTGCGCTACCGGATTCCGGGCGATTACGTCGCGCGGGAGTTGCGCGGCCGCAAGATGCGCACCGTCGCAGCGGTTTTCGACGAGTTCGCGGCCGCCTTCCAATTCCCCTACTATTTCGGCGAGAACAAGGACGCGTTCGACGAATGCCTGCGTGACCTCGACGATTTCGTGGGTCCCGCGGCGGGATACGTGGTGGTGGTGCGGAATGCGGCGCTGCTGCTGGACCAGCAGCCGGCCGAACGCGACTGGTTCATCGAGGCCATGGACGACTGCGCGGCCACCTGGGCGAAGCGCGGCACCCCGTTCCGGGTGGTGCTGCAGGACGCTACCCCGCCGGGGATGGACGCGGTATCGCTCGCTTTGGACCCGGAAACTCCGCAGGCTTGATTCACCGGAGTTTCCGCTCGCGTTCACCTGCGAACCCCCAACCGTCCGGTGCACGCTGCGAAGGTCACGATTATGCGATCGCCGTATCCCGGCGATCCGGATCGACCTTGGAGGTTCCATGCCAGCCTCGGCTCGTAGTCGCTTCGGCAAACGAAGCCGCGCTGCCGCCGCGTTCACCGCGCTGCTCGCGCTGAGTGCCACGTCGTGTTCGTCGGACAAAGCCGCCGGCCCGGACACCGACACGGCCACGCCGATCAAGCATGTGGTGGTGATCTTCCAGGAGAACGTCTCCTTCGATCACTACTTCGGCACCTACCCGCACGCGGCGAACACCGACGGCACCAAGTTCACGGCGCTGCCGAACACGCCGCAGGTGGACGGTCTGACCCCGGATCTGCTGACCAAGAACCCCAACCTCTTCCAGCCCGTCCGGCTGGGCGGCCCGGATCAGCAGCTCACCTGCGATCAGGACCACACCTACAAGGACGAGCAGGCCGCGTTCGACGGCCGGAAGATGGATCAGTTCGTCCAGAAGACCGAGGTCGCCGCGGGCTCCGACTGCAAGTCGCCGCTGTACGGCCCGAAGGGCCTGGTCATGGGCTACTACGACGGCAACTCGGTGACGGCGCTGTGGAACTATGCTCAGCACCACGCCATGAGCGACAACTCGTACGGCACCACTTTCGGCCCGTCCGCGATCGGCGCGATCAATCTGGTCTCGGGTCAGACACATGGCGTGACAAAGGAATTCATGCCCGGAGGCAAGCCGTTCCCGTCGACCGATGTGGTGGAGAACGCGGGCGGCGGGCAGGGCACCCTGATCGATGACGCGCAGCCGTACGGCGACGACTGCTCCGACCGTGACCAGGTCCAGTTGTCCGGCAACAATATCGGTGATCTGCTGAACAAGAAGAACGTCACCTGGGGCTTCTTCGAAGGTGGCTTCAAGCCGACCGATACCAGGAACGGCAAGGCCATCTGCGGCGCCAACCACAACGTGGGTGTGGCGCTGGGCGGTACCGGCAAGACCGGTGACAAGGCGTTCGGCACCAAGGACGACTACATCCCGCACCACGAGCCGTTCCAGTTCTACGCCTCGACCGCGAACCCGCACCACCTGCCGCCGAGCGCGGTGGACAAGATCGGGCAGAGCGATCAGGCCAACCACCAGTACGACCTGTCCGACTTCTGGGCCGCCGCCGACTCCGGCAATATGCCGTCGGTGAGCTACCTGAAGGCGGCCGGCTACCAGGACGGCCACGCCGGCTACTCGGATCCGCTGGACGAGCAGCAGTTCCTGGTGGAGACCATCAACCACCTGCAGAAGCTTCCCGACTGGAAGGACACCGCGGTCGTCATCGCGTATGACGACTCCGACGGCTGGTACGACCACAAGGCCTCGCAGATCGTGACCCCGTCCAAGTCCGATTCGGACCTGCTCGACGGTCCCGGCGTCTGCACCGGCGGCAACAGCAGCCCGGCCACCTTCCAGGGCCGCTGCGGTCACGGCCCGCGACTGCCGCTGATGGTCATCTCGCCGTACGCGAAGGCCAACTTCGTGGATCACACCATGACCGATCAGTCCTCCGTGCTGCGCTTCATCGAGGACAACTGGAAGACCGGCCGCATCGGCGGCGACTCGTACGACGCCAAGGCCGGCGCCATCGATTCGATGTTCGATTTCAACGGCAAGCCCCAGCCGGTCCTCGCTCTCGACCCGAAGACGGGCGCGGCGAACTAGCGGTATTGCCTTGACCGCCCGGCCTTTTCAGTGCGAAGAGGCCGGGCGGTGCTGTGCCGCGAGGTCTTCGGCCAGCAGCACGAAGACATCGGTGGTGTGGTCGATGAGTTCGTCGCGGGTCATGGGCAGCACGCCCTGCAGCCAGGAATCGAGGGCCTGCACCAGGCCGCCGACGAGATAGGTTGCGCGGAAACGGATCACCGGATCCATCTCGGTGTCGGGCTGATAGAAGTCGACGCCCTCGGCGGCGACCAGGCTCGCGAAGGCGCGGATGGTGTGCGTGGTGCGGGCGCGGAGTTCCGGTGTGGCGGAACTGATCAGGAGGGCGACGCGGGCCTTGCGCGGGTCGTCGGTGAGGACGTGGATGCCGGCGGTGATGGCGGCGTGCGCCTTGCCGCGCGAATCGGCGGGGGCGCCCTGTAGCGCGCCGAGCAGTGCCGTGGCGAGTTCTTCGGCGATGGCGTCGAAGAGGGCGGTGAGCACGGCCTCGCGGCTGTCGAAGTTCTCGTAGTAGTAGCGCTCGTTGAGGCCCGCGCCCTGGCAGAGGGCGGAGACGGTGAGTTTGTCGATGCCCTGGTCACCCAGGATGTCGAGGGCGGCGTCCAGCAGGGCGGTGCGGCGCTGGGCGCGGCGTTCTTCGGCGGAGACGCCGCCGTAGGTCCGTTGGCCGGTCACGGTCCGATTCTGGCACGGCCGCAATTCTGGTGACATACCTTGCCAGATTCGCGCATCTGGGGGAGTCTGTTTCCAGATGTGATGAGGAGGCAACGATGCCCGCACCCGACGGCTACTTTTCCGACGATTCGATGATCCGGCGCGTCATGCGCAAACGGGCCGTCGGACTCACCTACGGGCAGCGCGCGCTGGTCATCGGCGCCGTCAACCCGCTGCTCTACGTCGGCACCGCGGAGAACACCGAGCATCGGACCACGCCCTATACGCGACTCGCCCTCACCGGCAGGCTCTTCGAAGCCGTCTCCCTCGGCAGCAAGGCCGAAGCCGATCGGGCCCGGGCCTTCACGAACAAGAAGCACCTGAAGGTCAACGGCGTCCTGCCCGAGGACGCGGGCGACCACCACCCCGCCGGCAGCCGGTACTCCGCGCGCGATCCGCACCTCATGTTCATGACCATGGCCTTCACCTTCGACTCGGCCGAGGTCATGCACGATCTGCTGGTCCGCAGGCTCAATGACAAGGAGCGCGAGGGCCTCTACCAGGACTATGTGCGCTGGGGTGAGCTCTTCGGCATGCCGCGCGACGCCGCGCCGGACAGCTACCGCGAATTCCGCGAGTACTTCGACGGCTACCTCGCCTCGGACGAGCTGTACCTCACCGAGGAAGCCGAACTGGTCGGCTCGTATCTGATGGGCAGCCGCATCGCGAACCCCCTGCCCGCCCCGCTCAACCAGGCCCTGAGCAGCTTCTCCCTGCTGGTCCAGGGCAGCCTGCCACCCCGCATCCGCGATATGTACGGCCTGGCTTGGGGCATCCGCGAGGAACTCGCCTTCCGCGGCCTCACCCGTGCCATCCGCACCGCGCACTTCGCCCCGCCGCTCATCCCCAACCCCCTCCGCGGCCCCATGACCGGCCCCAGTCACCCCTTCTATCGCATGCTCACCCGGCGCGAACAACAGCTGGTCCACGCCGGCCGGCCGAGTATGCCGGGGGTGGATCCGCGCCCGCTCGCCGCTAGGCTCGGCGCCTGACCAGGCTTCTATCAGCGCTGATACCCGCATGTTCGCGGCCGGCTCGGTCTGGACTGAGTGGAGCGGGGGAGCGTAGCGGAGGAGCGGAGGGAGGGAAGATCGAGACTTCGGGGCCGCGAACCCGCCCCGGAGCGTAGCGGAGGGGCGAATTAAGCTCAGCGTATGGCGAGTCCTGAACCTAGTGCCGAACGCAAGCAGCGGGTCCTTTCCGGCATCCAGCCGACGAGCGATTCCTTCCACCTCGGCAACTACCTTGGCGCACTGCAGTATTGGGTGCGCCTGCAGGACGACTACGACGCCTTCTACTTCATCCCCGACCTGCACGCCATCACGGTGCCGCAGGATCCGAAGGAACTGCGCAAGCGCACCAAGGTCTCGGCCGCCCAGCTGCTCGCCCTCGGCCTGGACCCGAAGAAGTCCACGCTGTTCGTGCAGTCACAGGTGCCCGAGCACGCCGAACTCTCGTGGGTGCTGAACTGCATCACCGGCTTCGGCGAGGCCAGCCGCATGACCCAGTTCAAGGACAAGTCGGTCAAGCAGGGCGCCGACAATGCCACCGTCGGCCTGTTCACCTACCCGGTGTTGATGGCCGCCGACATCCTGCTCTACCGCGCCCAGCTGGTGCCGGTCGGCGAGGATCAGCGCCAGCACCTGGAGCTCACCCGAAACCTGGCGCAGCGCTTCAACACCCGCTACAAGAAGACCTTCGTGGTGCCCGAACCGCACATCGTCACCGGCACCGCCAAGATCTACGACCTGCAGGACCCGACCGCCAAGATGAGCAAGTCGGCGTCCAGCGACGCGGGCCTGCTCAACCTGCTCGACGATCCCAAGGTGTCGGCCAAGAAGATCCGCTCCGCGGTCACCGACACCGACCGCGAGATCCGCTACGACCCGGAGACCAAGCCGGGCGTCAGCAACCTGCTGGTCATCCTCAGCTCGCTCACCGACACCCCGGTCGTCACGCTGGAGCAGGATTACGCGGGTAAGGGTTACGGTGACCTGAAATCCGATACCGCCGACGCGCTCATCGAGTTCGTGACACCGCTGCGCGCGAAGGTGCAAGAATACATGTCTGACCAGGGTGAACTCGATCGCATCCTCGCCGCGGGCGCGGAGCGGGCACGGGAGGTCGCCGGGAAGACTCTCGCGCAGGTGTACGACCGGGTGGGCTTCCTGGCCCGCTGAGCCCGGACCGCCGCCGCGCGCCCGAGTGTGCGGAGGTGGCGGTGTTCGGCAGCACGATCGACCGGGCCAAAGGATGGTTGCAGCGGCAGGTGCAGCGCCGGCCCTGGCTCGACCATGTGATCCGGGCGGGCGGCCGGTATCAGCGGCAGCGCGGGGACTACTACGCCGCGGGCATCACGTATTTCACTGTGCTGTCACTGTTTCCGCTGCTGATGGTGGGCTTCGCGGTCGCGGGTTTCGTACTGTCGCGGAACCCGCACCTGCTCACCGAGATTCAGGACAAGATCGTCAAGAACATCCCGGGCGATGCCGGCGGATCCATCAACGACCTGATCGCCAAGGCCGTGGATTCCCGTGCCGGCGTCGGCAGCATCGGCCTGGTGACCGGCGCCTACGCCGGGCTGGGCTGGATCGCCAACCTGCGCGCCGCGCTCACCGAGCAGTGGGATCAGCCGGCCAAACCGCGGAACTGGTTCCTGAACAAGGGCTCCGACCTGCTGGCGCTGATCGGGCTGTTCCTGGCCATCCTGATCTCCATCGGACTGTCGGTGCTGGCCTCCAGCGGCATCATCAACACGCTGTTGCAGCGCATGCACATTCACGAATCCTCGTGGGTGGAGCCGCTGCTCATGATCGCGTCGCTGCTGCTGGCCATCCTCGCCAACTGGGCGGTCTTCGTCTTCATTATCGCGCGCATGCCCCGGCATCCGGTGACGCTGCGCAGCGCGGCCCGCGCGGCGCTGATCGCGGCCGTGGTGTTCGAACTGTTCAAGCAGCTCGCGTCGCTGCTGTTGAAATCGGTGATCAACGGCCCGGCCGGGGTGGTGTTCGGTCCCATTCTCGGCCTCATGGTGTTCAGCTACTTCACCGCGCGGATCATTCTCTTCTCGACCGCTTGGGCGGCCACCGCCAAGGAAAACGAAGTGCCCGTGGACATTCCGCCGCCCGCCCCGGCCGTGATCGAGCCCCGGATGCAGGGCCCGGGACTCACCGCGGGTGCGGGCATGGCCCTGTTCGGTGCGGGCGCGGCGACGGTCGCGCTGTTGAACTCGCTGCGCCGCCGCCCCTGACCGCTCAGCGGCGGCGGTTGAGCTGACGCGCGCCCAGCAGCAGGACCAGCACCAGGATCACGCCACCGGCGATGAGGATGAGCCGCAGCGATTCGTGACTCGACTCGGAGTGCGTGGAATCGCCCTCGGGGGCGGCGACCGGCGGACTCGCCAGTGCCACAGACGAATCCGCGGAATCGGAGGACGGCGCCGCATCCGGCAGGGCGCCGACACTCGCCCCGGCGGGCAGTGCGAAACCCCAATCCAGCAGGCGCGCCGCCTGTTCCGGCGGGCGGATGGGCAGCACATCGGCCTTCAGCAGCGTGATCGAGAGCCGGTGCCCATTGCGTTCCGCGCCGGCCACGAAGGTCTGCCGGGCGTCGTCGGTGTAGCCGGTCTTACCGCCCAGGGCGCCGTCGTAGTCGTAGAGCAGGCGGTTGTCATTGGCGATCGCGAAGCCTGGGTGATCCTTGTCGTCCGGGTTCTTCGGGTCCGCCGGGTAGCCGGGGAAGTCGAACTGCTCGGTGTGGATGATCTTGGCGAATTCCGGGATGGCCAGCGCCTTGTGGAAGAACACCGACAGGTCGTAGGCCGAGGTGCTCATGCCGGGCCCGTCCAGTCCGGAGGGCGTGGCGGCCCGGGTATCGAGGGCCTGCAGGCTCTTGGCCAGCTCGTTCATCTTGCCGATGGTGGCCTCGTCACCGCCCAGCTGCGCCGCGATGGCATGCGCCGCATCGTTTCCCGAGGCCATGAGCAGCGCGTGGAACAGCTGATCGTTCGAATAGCGCCCGCCCGGGCCGATACCCACCCGGGTGCCGTCCGCGTTCGCGTCGTCCTGGGTGCCGGTGATCACCGTGTCCAGGTTCAGATGCGGCAGGGCGGTGGCGGCCAGCAGGATCTTGATGCAGGACGCCGGCCGGTAGCGCCCGTGCGGATCCTTGGCGGCCAGCACCTTTCCGGTATCCAGATCCGTCAGCTGCCAGGCCGTGGCCGAGATCTCCGCCGGCAGCGGCGGCGCGCCCTGCGGCACCACCACGCCGCACCCGCCCAGCTGCTTCCCGCCGATCGGCGGATCCGGAATCGGGAGCGCGGCCGGGGCGGTCTCACCGGGCGTCGGCACCTCGGAGGCGTCGATGGGCGGCGGGGGACTGTCCCGCTCCGGGCAGTTGTCGGTGTCCGGGGTGGTGAACGGCGTTGTCGTGGTGGACGGTTGCGCCGTCGCCACCGGGAGCGGCGCGAACGCGGTCCCGGCACACACGGTGAGCCCCGCCGCCACTGCGGTGGCGGCGAGAAGGCCTGCGCGGTGCGAATACCTGCGGATACTCATCGATTTGCACCCTATCGGTGTGCCGGATCCCCCGGCCGCAAGGGGGCTGAATGGCCGGGGGAGGAACACGAGAGTGGCTGGTGGTGGTGCTATTCCGCGGTGTGGGCCACCGGGCAGCCGTGCGCCAGCGGGCCGAGCAGCTTGTTGTTGTCGTAGAAGTGCTCGAGCTCGAGGATGCGGAGGTCCTCGGAGACCTTGGCAATGGTGATGCCGGTCATCTCGATGAGTTCGCCGGTGGGCTGGTGGCCCTTGTACTCGCCGGTGTAGCGACCCCAGTGCCGCCACTTGAAGGTGACGGTCGGCGGGCCGGACAGCACCTCGAGCACCTCCCAGAAGAAGCCGCCCGGGAACGCGGTGTGGAAGATCTTGTGCGAGGACTCGAAGGTCTCGCCCTGCACGTCGTAGAACGGGTTCTCACCGATCAGGATGTTGTAAGAGCCGATGCGCGCGAACTCCTCGGCGTCCTGCCACTGGCCGCCGTTCACCCGGCCGCGGTAGTGCTCGGCCACGAGGGACACCCACTTGGCGGGATCCTTCTTGTGCGACACCTCCATCTCGAAGACCTTCACGAGCTCTTCGACGATGAACTCCAGCGAGTCCGGTGCGTGATTCGTGGTGCGCTCCACCGGCATCACCTCTTTGGAGAGGTGGTAGTCCGGGGCGCTCTCGCGCCAGTCCTCGGCCGCGGCGGCCGCGATGACGGCGTCCCGGCCCTGCAGGTGCAGCGGAGTTTCGACGGATTCTGCTGCTTCAGTAGTCATTTCATGCCTCATGCGTCCAGACCCGTTGTGGGGGCCTGTATCTCGAAAACGGACCGCACGACGGTAGCAGCGATTGGTTACCCATGCCGCATCAAGTGTTGACAGACTCTCTTAAATGAGAGACTCTCTCATTATCGAGTCAATCCCAAATGATTGGATCTGTCATGCAAGCTCCAGGAGTGCGCCGCTGGCTGGCGCTCGGCGCCCTGGCGGTGGCGATGCTCACCATCGGCCTCGACGTCACCGTGCTCACCGTGGCCCTGCCCACCCTCGCCGTCGACCTGCACGCCGGCACCGCCGACCTGCAGTGGTTCAGCAGCGCCTACACCCTCGCGCTGGCCGCCGTCATGCTGCCCGCGGGCGCCCTCGGCGACCGCTACGGACGCAAGAAGTTCCTGCTCGGCGCACTGCTGCTGTTCGGCATCGCCTCCGCGATCTGCGCCTTCGCCGGGTCCTCCGGCGAACTCATCGCCGCCCGCGTGGTGCTCGGCATCGCGGCCGCGGTCATGATCCCGCTGTCCATGGCGGTGCTGCCCGCACTCTTCCCCGACGCCGCCGACCGGCAACGTGCCATCACCATCTGGATCACCTCCACCGCCATCGGCATGCCCCTCGGCCCGATCCTGGGCGGCTGGCTGCTGCAGCACTACTGGTGGGGCTCGGTGTTCCTGATCAACGTGCCACTGGTCATCGTCGGCGCCTTCGCCGTCGCCACGCTGGTACCGGAATCCCGCAGCGAGCACGCCTTCCGCATCGACCTGCCCGGCGTGGCCCTGTCCATTCTCGGAATGCTCGGCATCACTTACGGTTTCATCCGCATCGGTCAGAAGAACTGGGGCGACGTCACCGCGTGGGTGACCATCGCGATCGGCCTCGTCGCCGCCGTGGTCTTCGTGCTCTGGCAGCGCCGCACCACCCAGCCGCTGGTGGACCTGAAACTCTTCGCCTCGTCCGGATTCCGCTGGGGCACCATCTATTCCATCATCGTCAACTTCGCGATGTTCGGGCTGCTCTTCACCATGCCGCAGTACTTCCAGGCGGTGCTCGGCACCGACGCGCTGGGCAGCGGGCTACGCCTGCTCCCGATGATCGGCGGGCTCGCCGTCGGCACTCGCCTGGTCGACAAACTGCTGGCGAAAGCCGGCATCCGGACCGTGCTGACCACCGGATTCGCCCTGCTCGCAGCCGGACTCGTGCTGGGCGCGCTGATCGGCGCCCACACCTCCTACGGCCTGGCCGCCGCCGCCCTGGTGCTGCTCGGCTTCGGCATGGGATTCGTCATGCCCTCCGCCATGGGACTGGCCATGGGCGACCTCGCCGCCGAACGCGCCGGCTCGGGATCGGCGCTGCTGCAAGCACTCCGGCAGGCCTCCGGCACCATCGGCGTCGCCATCCTCGGCACCGTGCTCGCCACCCAGTACCGGTCCAGCCTCGGCACGGCGAATCACGAGCCGCTCTCCGACGGCGTCAACGCCGGTGTCGCCGTGGCCCGCAAGCTCGGCGATCCGGCACTGCTCGGCCACGTGCAGTCCGCCTTCACCGACGGCATGAGCCTCATGCTGTGGGTGTGCGCCGCCATCGCCGCCGCCGCGGCCGTGCTGGCCGCGACCATGACCCGCGGCGGCCACACCAGTGACGCCCCGGCCCGTCCCGCGGATACGCCGGTGCCCGATGCGGGACAATCGGTCCATGTCGGCTGAAGCAGAGTCCGCCACGCTCCCGGCCGGGGTGAAACCCACCCCGGCCGGGAGCCTGCGTGAACGCAAGAAGGAACGCACCCGCAAGACGATCCGCACCGAAGCGTTCCGCCTGTTCCGGGAACAGGGGTACAGCGAGACCACGGTGGAACAGATCGCGGCGGCGGCCGACGTCTCGCCCAGTACCTTCTTCCGCTACTTCCCCTCCAAAGAAGAGGTCGCGCTCGCCGACGACCTGGACCCGCTGATGATCGCCGCCATCGAACGGCAGCCACCGGAACTGTCCGTGCTGGCGGCCTTCCGGCAGGCCACCTTCGAAGCCTTCGACGCCCTCCCGCCCGCGGAAATGGCGTTCGAGAAGCAGCGCGTGGAACTGATCTACTCGGTTCCGGAACTACGCGGTGCGATGGCCCGGGAGATGGAACGCGGCATCGACCTGATCGCTCAGCTCGCCGCGCAGCGCACCGGGCGGTCACCCGACGAATTCGAGGTGCGGTGCTTCGCCGGCGCGCTCACCGGGGCGATGACCGCGTTCATCCACAGCTACCCGTTCTCCCCGGAGCATATTCTGCGGGTGGTCGAATTCCTCGAGGGCGGCATGCAGCTCTAAGCGTGTTGCGCGGCAAGCAGGCTCGCGACCGTATCGTCGGTCATGGTGTCGAAGAAACCGCCCACCACATCCTCGATCTGCCCGACCGAATCGGCGCAGTAGAGGATCGGCTGGTAATGCGTGATGTCGTAGGCGATGGTGCCCATATCGTGAATGTCGAGCGGGCGCAGTTCGGCCTGCCGGAACTCCTCGATCTCACCGAACGAGGACAGTAATCCCGCACCGTAACAACGCACTTCGCCCGCCTCGCGCAGCACGCCGAATTCCATCGAGAACCAGAAGACGTCGGCCAGGAATTTCAGCGCCCGCTCGGTCTCGATCCGGGCCACCGCCGCACCCACCGTCTCGTAGACGGCGGCGAAACGCGGACTCGCCAATTGATTGGCGTGCCCGAGGATTTCGTGCACGGCATCCGGTTCCGGCGTGTACAGCGGCGCGGAATGATGGCGAATGTACTGGGTGGAGTGGAAGGTTCGTTCCTTGAACGAGCCGAAGAATTGGCGGAGCGGCACCAGGCCGGCGGCGGGGACGTACTGGAATCCGGTGAGCGGCACCAGCTTCGAGGTGACCTCGTCCAATTGCGGAATGTGATCGGACGGCAGGTCCAGTCTGCCGGCCGCGTCGATCACCTCCCGGGAGGCGTACTTGTCGCGTTTGCGCGCCAGTTCCACCGAGACGATCCGCCATACCTCTTGTTCCTCGGCGGTATAGGCGATCTGCGGAACGGGCCCGCTCGGACGGAAATCCAAGGCGAGAGCGGCGATTGCGTTGCGGCGCGTCCGGTATTCCGGATCGTGCACCCCGGGGTGCTCGTCACTCAGGTGCACGGTCACATCACCGTCGGCGCCCTTGGTTACTGGTGAATACAACTGAGCCTCGGTGAACATACCTCGATGCAATCACCAGACGGACAATTGGACAACAAAAGCCCGTCCAGCTGATCAGATTGACCAGTTGGGCGGGCTTTTCGACCTTGATTCAACGCGGAGCGTTCTCCGGATCCAGCAGCGTCGGGGTACGGCCCGCTTGGTGCGCGGCCCGGGCGTCGTCCAGGAATTCGCGGGAGAACAGCGCCGACAGGATGGCGATACCGCCACGGTGGATGCGGAATTCGCTCTTGGTGCTGGCGCCCGTGAGCCGGATGACCCGGCCGGCGGCGTCCTGCGGGCGGGACATGTCCTTGACCTTGCCGCGGCCGGTCCACCGCAGCCCGGTCTGGTCGATGACCGCGTCCTCGGGGACCAGCAGCTTGACCATGGCGTGGTCGAGATCGGCGTGCACCACGATCTCGTCCCGACCCTCGATCCACGGCGAACGCAGGTCGATGACGACGGAGCTGTAGCGGGCCTTGACGTCGAAGTTCTTCTCGTGGGTCCAGTCGCCGAGGCGCTTGGTGGTGCCGTGGTCGGCGTGGATGCGAACGGTGTCGGTGGTGGTGGTCATTGTTCCGGTCCCTTCGGGGGGTGGTGTGGTCGAGTTCGCCTGCTCCTCAATAGTGGCACACGAACTAGTTTCCACACAACTAGTTCTGTGTAACTAGTTTCAGGACGCCTAGTAGGATTGGGGACATGACAGCATCGACGCAGGCCACCGCCTTCAAACGCTCACCGCTCGCCATGGCGGTGCTCGGCATCCTGCACCTGGAACCGATGCACCCCTACGCCATCCAGCGCCGCATCAAGGAATGGGGCAAGGACAAGGTCGTCAATGTCGGCCAGCGCGCCCAGCTCTACAAGACGATCACCCGCCTCCAGGAAGCCGGCCTCGTCACCGTCCGCGAAACCGGCCGCGACCAGCAATACCCCGAACGCACCGTCTACGAGATCACCGACGCCGGCCGCGCCGCCTGCATCACCTGGATCAACGAGATGATCAGCACCCCACGCAACGAATTCCCCGAATTCCCCGCGGCCCTCTCGTTCCTCATGCTCCTCGGCCCGGCCGCCGCCCGCGTCGAACTCGAACGCCGCGCGATCGCCCTGCGCGCCAACCGGACCGAACTCGAAGAAGGCCTGGCCGGCGCACAGCAGATCAACCTGCCGCGAGTCACCATGCTCGAGGACGAATACCAGCTGGCCGTCACGACAGCCGAATTACACTGGCTCGAAACAGTTCTCGCCGACCTCGCCGCCGACACCCTCACCTGGTCCTGGGAATCCCTCGCCCAATTCCAGAACCAGACCACCGCCTAACCGGCCAGCCGATAAACCGTCCGCTGACCACGCCCACCGATCTGCTCGACCATCCCCGCATCCCGCAGTTCGGCGAGCGCCTTGCGAATCCCGGACGCGGACAATGCGAGAAGCGGCTGGAGATCCAGAACGCCATGTGGTCCGGCGCTCAGGATATGGAGGATCTTTTCCTGGGTGGCTGTCGGCCGCCACTGGTCTGTGGGCCGTGACAACTCGGATGGTGTCGACCGCGTCTGTTGCTCGGTACCGCGGCGAACGCCACTGCGAAGAGAAGGCGAGCCCGACTTCAGGACGGCTGTGAATCGGATGCCTGCGTCTGCGTATTGGGCAGGTGGCAACCCGGAATCGATCAACGCCTGTGTGATCGTGGGGATTCCGGTGGCGAGAGCTTCGATCACTCGGCCACCGGACTCCGGTGAACGAAGGTACTGGGATATGGTGACCAGCCACATATTCCGCGCCGATGTCACCGCTTCCCGGCCCAGGCGATCGACCGTGATGCCGTACAGCCCACCGGGATTCGTGACGACCAGCCGATCCTTGCGGAGCCGCACTTCGACGGCCATACCCCGCGACCAGCAGTCCAGGTCCCGGTGCAGCAGAGCATTGGCGATCAGCTCCCGGAACGCGACCAGCGGATACGACGGCATGTCCACCACGGTGCCGTCCGGTCGGGTCACGATGGCGGTGTCGAATGTCTGCTCGGCCCATTCCAATGCCGCATCGAGCATGCGAGGGATCGGAC
The DNA here is from genome assembly GCF_044386975.1 of Nocardia sp. NPDC020380. Taxonomy (NCBI): domain Bacteria; kingdom Bacillati; phylum Actinomycetota; class Actinomycetes; order Mycobacteriales; family Nocardiaceae; genus Nocardia; species Nocardia sp. NPDC020380. Next base: position 480,802 of record NZ_JBIRVQ010000006.1, read on the forward strand.
CTGTGATGGTTACTTGGTTGCGGGCGCGAGTGCCCGTTGTGTCGGCTGGGTTCGGCTCGGCGGCGGCTTGAATGACCAAGCGCGGGAACCACTGCTGTGGGTACGTGCCGAGCGTGAGCAACCCGGCAACCGTAGGAATACCCTCTGGAGTGATCACTCCCGCGCGACGCAGCAACTCGTCACCGTCGAATCGGCCGAGCCCCCGCCGGTCTCGCAGTCGTACGGTGCGGGCGAAGTCGTCGACCAGGTCATTGTCCAGGTCGTCCCTCGTCGCTCCCGCGACCGGTAGGCGGTCGAAGTGTGGCGGTTGACGTGATGCGAGAAAAGCCTGCTCCTCGAGCGCCGACATCTGGAAGTCGCCGTCGTATCCGCGCAGATAGGCTGCGCCCGTGGCATTTACGCGACACGGTTTGGCCGATGGTGCACACTCGTGAACGATGGCGACCACCACGGGCTCGCCATCGACCATGGTGTCTTCGATGGCGAGTTGTACGGGTGGCTTGAATGTTCGCGCCTTCTTTGCCAGGCTCTGCTTCAGGATCTGTGGATCGGTCAAAGCAACCGGACGGAAGTCGTTCCGTTCGTCGAGCCCCAAGATGATGATGCCGCCGCCAGGGTGGTTCGCCAAAGCGGAGAGCGTGCTCGTCAATGAGCTGGGTAGCCCTCCGGCGGCGGACTTCACTTCAACATTCGTGTAATCGCCACCGGACGATCGCAGTTTCTCGACGAGGTCACGCAGGTCTGGGGCCATTTCGCAAATGCTACTGAAATGACACCGTTAATGGGACTGAAATGTCCTCGGCGTTTGGTGGCATTTCGACCGCCGCCCCGCATCACCGGGCGGCCGGGCGGGTCAGGGCTGCGATGAGGAGGGCTGTGGTGGTGAGGATGGGGGCCAGCCACATGGGGGCGGTGACGGTCAAGTGGTCGGTGACCAGGCCGCCGAGGAGGGCGCCGGAGGCTATGGCGGCGTTGAAGACTGCGGTGAAGAGGGAGGCTACGGATTCTCGGTGGGTGGGGGCGGCGTTGAAGAGCCAGGTTTGGGTGGCTACCGAGACGCCGCCGTAGGCGAGGCCCCAGAGGGTCAGGAGGAAGGCTGCGGAGAGGGGGGTGGTGGCGAGGGTGGGGATGGCGAGGACGGTGACGGCCAGGACTGTGGTGATGACTGTCAGGGTGTGGCGGGGGGAGTGGGTGGAGGTGGCGCCGGAGAGGAAATTGCCTGTTATGCCGGCGATTCCGTAGATGAGGAGGAGGGTGCCGATGGTGGTGGGGGTGGCGTGGGAGGTGGATTCCAGGACGGGGCGGATGTAGGTGTAGGCGGCGAAATGGGCCGTTACCAGGAAAGCGATTATCAGCAGGGGAGTGCGGACGGCGGGGGCGGTGGCCAGGGTGAGGATGCCGCGCAGGGGAGTTGCCCGTTCGGCGGGGAGGCGGGGGAGGAAAGTGGCGAAGGCGAAGGTGATCAGGAGGGCGCAGGCCGCGGTGGCGGTGAAGGCTGCGCGCCAGCCGAAGGCCACGGCGAGGTAGGTGCCGGCCGGGACACCCAGGACGGAGGCCACGGCTACGCCGCTGAACACCAGGGACATTGCGGTGGCGGTCCGGGCCGGTGGGGCCACGCGCATGGCTACGCCGGGGGCCAGGGACCAGACGCCGCCCATGGTCAGGCCGATCAGGACGCGGGCGGCGAGGAGGCCGGCGAAGGAAGGTGTCAGGGCGGCAAGCAGATTCGCGGCGGAGAGCAGGGCCATGAGGGTGGTCAGGATCCAGCGGCGGTCGAAGCGGGCCAGCCAGGCCGTCAGCAAGGGGGCGGATATCGCGGCCATCAGGCCGGTCACGGTGAGCGACAGGCCGATCGCGCCCTCGGAGACGTGCAGGGCGCGGCTCATCGGGGTGAGCAGACCTACCGGCAGCATCTCGGCGGTCACCACCACGAAGGTGCCGCCGGTCGCGGCGGCCACGCCCAGCCAGCCGCGCAGGAGCGAATGCGGCTGCGGGGCAATGGAACTGCCGAGGTCATCGGTCATTGTCATGAATTCAGCAAACCGGGCGCGACCTGCGGGAACAACGATCGAACCCTCATCGTTCGATTAGCTGTGCTCATGGATCGGGGTAGGGAGCGGCAATGACCGGAGTCGAGATACGGGAGCTGGAAGCCTTTCTGGCACTCGCCGAGGAACTGCACTTCGGGCGCGCCGCCGAACGGCTCTACCTCACCCAGAGCCGGATCAGCCAGCTGTTGCGAGCGCTGGAACAACGGATCGGCGCCCGCCTGGTGGAACGCACCAGTCGCAGCGTCCGCCTCACTCCGCTGGGCGAACAATTCCTCACTGGCCTGCGGCCGGCCTACACGGCACTGCATACCGTCCTCGATGAAGCGCGCGAGTCCGCGCGAGAACTGAAAGGCGGACTGCGCCTGGGCTTTCAGGGCGTCACCAATGACTATCTGCTGACGGCCCTGGATACATTCCAGCGCCGCTTTCCGGACTGCGTCACGGACCTGGTGGAAGTGCCGCTGTCCGATCCTTTCGGCGCGCTGTATCGCCGCGAGGTCGATGCCGCGGTGGTCCTGTTACCGGTGCACGAGCCGGATCTGATTGTCGGCCCGGTGTTCTCGCGGCAACCGCCCATGCTGGCGGTCTCCGGCAAACATCCGCTCGCCCGCCGCGAATCCCTCACCGCCGAGGATCTCACCGACTGCCCCCTGATCGAAGTGGGCGGTCCCGCACCGGATTACTGGACCCGGGCCCAATCCCGCGCCGGCCTCCCGGCCGATCCCGACACTCCGCGGCCCCCGACCGTGGGCACCCTCGCGGAGGGTCTGGCGCTGGTGGCCGCCGACCGCGGCACCATGCTGCTGTGCCGCCCGACCGGTACCTACCACCAGCACCCGGCCGTCACCTACATCCCCGTGACCGGCCTGCGGGATTCGGCGCTGGCCCTGGTATGGCACCGTGACCGGACCACCGCGCGCATCCGGGCCTTCGCCGAATCCCTCACCCTTGCAACGGAATCCGTCGCGGAGGGAACGAGTCCGGGTCAGAAGAACCCGTCGTCGTTGTTGTTGTCGTAGCCGCCGTCGTTGTAGCCGCCGTCGAAGTTCTGCTCGTCGCGGTATTCGGCGTTCTCGTAACCGCGTTCGTAGGCGCGCTCCTCATCGCGATTGTCGTCGTCGGCGAGCATGTCACCGATCAGCATGCCGCCCACCAGACCGGCCGCGCCCGCACCGACCACCGCACCGGTGCTGTGGCCCTGCCGCGGCGGCGGGGGCGCGTAACCCGGTTGCGGAGCGTAGCCGGGCTGGGGCGGGTACCCGGGCTGCGGCGGGTAACCCGGGGCCGGGTAGCCCGGCTGCGGGGCGTAACCGGGCTGCGGATACCCCTGCTGCATCGGCTGATAGAAGGGCGGCTGCGTCGTCTGGATGCGCTGCGCACAGAACTGGCACACCTCGACCGCGCGAGGTACTCCCCACTGCGGCTGCCACATCGCATTGACCGTGGCCTGGCCGTGAGAGGGATCGAAGAAACAGATCACCGGACTTATCCTTCTACGCCGCCCGGAACCTTGCAGCCCGGGCTGTGGAGCCTTCCGAGTAGGGAACGCCGGGGCGGTGTCCCCCGGTTCCCGTCGGCGCCGCCGGGATGTCGTGGCGAGGTTCGAGACGGATTGGTCCGTTTTGTGTTAGCAATGTATCCGCAACCGATCTGCGATCGATCTGCGATCGATCAGAGTGTGTGTCCCCAATTCATGGCAGCGACGGCGCTCGAAGCACCGTCACTCCACCTCGAACGAGAGGCGAACGCATGCAGTTCAGGAAAATGGCCGTGACAGCGTTGCTGACCATCGCCGCCACGGTCACCGCGGCAGCCACCGCCCACGGCGAAGCGGAAAGGCCGCTGATGGTGGGCGGTCAGGACCACGGGCTCGCGTACACCTCGACCCTGTCCGAGGACCACCAGGGCGTGACCACCCACCTGAGCGCAGGCACATTCGAACTCGCCGCCGACGAGTCCATGGTCACCGTCAAGGCCGCCGACGGCACGGTGGTGGAGCAGATCCCCACCGACTACGAGCTCGGCGGCTACCCGGTCCGGCTGCGCGCGGAGGTCGCCGACGACGGCACCAGCCTCACGGTGTGGCCGACCGAGAGCCGGGGCCCGGTCAGCGCGAGCACCTACAACCAGGGCGTCCATGACGCGTTCCAGTCGCAGCCCCAGGACATCGGCGTGATCGGCTGCATCGCCGGTGGTGCGGTCGGCGCGGGTCTCTTCGGTGTCATCGGCACCGTGATCGGCCTCATCGCGCTGATCGTCGGCGCGATCCCCGGCCTGTTCATCGGTCTGGTCGCGGGCGCCGTCATCGGTTGCGTCGTGGGCTTCATCGTCATCTGACGACCGATCCTCGATCAGTACGAAAAACGCCGCCCGCATCGAAAGATGCGGGCGGCGTTCGCATTCGGCGGGGGTGCGGGGATTCACCCCGGAGCGGCCCCGGCGAGCCGGGTCAACGCGCGAAGAGCAGGGCGCGCTTGACTTCCTGGATCGCCTTCGTGACCTCGATGCCACGCGGGCAGGCATCGGTGCAGTTGAAGGTGGTGCGGCAGCGCCACACACCCTCGACATCGTTCAGGATGTCCAGACGCTCACGCGCCGCTTCGTCCCGGCTGTCGAAGATGAAGCGGTGCGCGTTCACGATCGCGGCCGGCCCGAAGTAGCTGCCGTCACTCCAGTACACGGGGCAGGAGGTGGTGCAGCAGGCGCACAGGATGCACTTGGTGGTGTCATCGAAGCGGGCCCGGTCGTGCTGCGACTGGATGCGCTCGCGGGTCGGCTCGTTGCCGTGCGTGATCAGGTACGGCTTGACCGCCTTGAACGCCTCGAAGAACGGATCCATGTTCACCACGAGATCCTTCTCCACGGGCAGGCCGCGGATCGGCTCGACGGTGACCGTCAGTTCCTTGTCGCCCTTGGGCAGCATGTCCTTCATGAGGATCTTGCACGCCAGCCGGTTCACGCCGTTGATGCGCATGGCATCCGAACCACACACGCCGTGCGCGCAGGAACGACGGAAGGTGAGCGTGCCGTCCAGGTAGGACTTGATGTAGATCAGCACGTTCAGGAACCGGTCGGTCGGCAGCACCGGCACCTTGAACGAATCCCAGTGCTGGCCCTGGCCGTCCTCCGGATTGAACCGGGCGATCTTGACCGTGATGATGGTCGAGCCGTCCGGAACGGGCGCGGGCTTCTGCGGAGTCTCTGCAACGGCAGTCATCAGTACTTACGCTCCATCGGCTCGTAACGGGTCTGCACGACCGGCTTGTAGTCGAGCCGGATATCGGAGACCAGCTCCGGGCTCGTCTTGTACGCCATGGTGTGGCGCATGAAGTTGATGTCGTCGCGGTCCGGGTAGTCCTCGCGCGCGTGACCGCCGCGAGATTCCTTGCGGTTCAACGCACCCGCGACCGTGACCTCGGCCAGCTCCAGCAGGAAGCCCAGTTCGATGGCCTCCAGCAGGTCGCTGTTGTAGCGCTTGCCCTTGTCGTGCACGGTGATCCGCGAGTAGCGCTCCTTGAGCAGCTGCACCTCTTCGAGCATGGACTTCAGCGACTCCTCGGTGCGATACACACCGGCCTTGTCGTCCATGTTCGCCTGCAGCTCGGCGCGGATGTCCGCGACGCGCTCGTTGCCGTGCTCGGACAGGATCAGCGTCAGCCAGTCCTGCACCATCTGCGTCGGGTTCTCCGGCAGCTCCACGAACTCGGCGCGGGCCGCGTACTCGGCGGCCGCGATGCCCGCGCGCCGGCCGAACACGTTGATGTCCAGCAGCGAGTTGGTGCCCAGACGGTTGGCGCCGTGCACGGAGACACAGGCGCACTCACCGGCGGCGTACAGGCCCGGGACGATCTCGGTGTTGTTGCGCAGCACCTCGCCGCGGATGCGGGTCGGGATGCCGCCCATGACGTAGTGACAGGTCGGCATGACCGGCACCGGCTCCACCACCGGGTCGACGCCCAGGTAGGTGCGGGAGAACTCGGTGATGTCGGGCAGCTTCTCCTCGAGCACGTCCGCACCGAGGTGGGTCACGTCGATGAGCACGTAGTCCTTGTTCGGGCCGGCGCCGCGGCCCTCACGCACCTCGAGCACCATGGAACGCGCGACGATGTCACGCGGCGCCAGGTCCTTGATGGTGGGGGCGTAACGCTCCATGAAGCGCTCACCCGAGGCATTACGCAGGATGCCACCCTCGCCACGCACGGCTTCCGAGATCAGAATGCCCAGGCCCGCAAGGCCTGTCGGGTGGAACTGGTGGAACTCCATGTCCTCCAGCGGAAGTCCCTTGCGGAACACGATCGCCATGCCGTCACCGGTGAGGGTGTGGGCATTGGAGGTGGTCTTGTACATGCGGCCCGAACCGCCGGTGGCGAAGATGATCGCCTTGCCGTGGAACACGTGCAGTTCACCGGTGGCGAGCTCGTACGCGACGACGCCGGTGGCGACGGGTCCGCGCTCGGTATCGGTGAGAATCAGGTCCAGCACGTAGAACTCGTTGTAGAACTCCACGTCGTGCTTGACGCAGTTCTGGTACAGCGTCTGCAGGATCATGTGACCGGTGCGGTCGGCGGCGTAGCAGGCGCGGCGCACGGGCGCCTTGCCGTGGTCACGGGTGTGACCGCCGAAGCGCCGCTGGTCGATCTTGCCTTCCGGCGTGCGGTTGAACGGCAGGCCCATCTTCTCCAGGTCGAGCACGGCGTCGATGGCCTCCTTGGCCATGATCTCCGCGGCGTCCTGGTCGACCAGGTAGTCACCACCCTTGACGGTGTCGAAGGTGTGCCACTCCCAGTTGTCCTCTTCCACGTTCGCGAGGGCGGCGCACATGCCGCCCTGCGCCGCACCCGTGTGGGAGCGGGTCGGGTAGAGCTTGGTCAGCACCGCGGTGCGGACCCGGGGACCGGCCTCGATCGCCGCGCGCATGCCCGCGCCACCGGCGCCGACGATGACGACGTCGTAGCGGTGCTCCTGGATAGGACGAGATTCACCCATGCCAGAGATTCGTTCGCTGCGCTCACTCATGCGAGGTGGCCTGTTCCTAACTGATGTTGGGGTCGAAGGTGAAGATGACGTACGTGCCGGTCACCATGATCAGAATCATCGAGACGACCAGCAGCGTCTTCAGCCAGAAGCGGGTCTGGTCCTTGCGCGCGTAGTCGTCGATGACGGTCCGCAGGCCGTTGCCGCCGTGCAGCTGGGCCAGCCACAGCATGCTCAGGTCCCAGATCTGCCAGAACGGGGAGGCCCAGCGGCCCGCGACGAAGGCGAAGTTGAGGCGGTGCACACCGCCGTCGATCATCAGCATGATCGTCATATGGCCGATGACCAGGACGACCAGCAGCAGGCCGGAGAAGCGCATGAACAGCCACGCGTACTTCTCGAAGTTGTTGCCGCCGAGCCGGCGCGGTGCGCGCGGGGCGTCGAGGGAGGCGGGGCGGTCGTAGGACTTGCCGAGAACGGGTGCGGTCATGCCTCCACCTCGCTGGCGCTCGCCTCCGGCATGCCCGCAATTGCGGCTGTGTTCATTGGACGTTCGCTCCGCTCACTCATGTCGGCTCTCACTTCGTCAGCAGGTAGAAGAACTGGCGACCGACGCCGGCGCCCGCGACGAGGATCCAGATCGTGAGCACGATCCAGAGCATCTGCCGCTGGTAGCGCGGGCCCTTCGACCAGAAGTCGACGAGGATGATGCGGATGCCGTTGAACGCGTGGAAGAGCACGCAGACGACGAGCCCCATCTCCATCATTGCGACGAGCGGGTTCTTGTAGGTCTCGATGGCCCGGTCGTAGGTGTCGGGGCTGACCCGCACCAGCGCGGTATCGAGGACGTGGACGAACAGGAAGAAGAAGATCGTCACGCCGGTGATTCGGTGCAGAGCCCAGGACCACATGCCGGGGTCGCCTCGGTACAGGGTCCGCTTCGGCTTGGCCGGAGCTTCTAGCGTGGTCATAGAGTGCGGTGCCTCCAACGTCGTTGATGGACCCGGTCAGATCCGGCCGCGGAGCCATTGGACTGTCGATAACACCTGCTCACGCGCGTAATCGACGTATCCGTGGCAGTGCTGCAGGCCCGCTTTGGGGAACCTGAACCGATCTGAGGGGAACTCTAATCCCCGGGTGTTGGGGGAACTAATTCGGCGTGCCGCTCGTTGGTCCGAATTGTTGTGAGTTAGGTTTGCCTTTCCTGATTTTCGGGGCCGTGCCGAACGGCTATCACACGGGTACCGTCACGTCCATAGGAGGATGGTCCGATATGCCGGAAATTGAATGGAATGTCTTGCGCGGCAAGGCAATCGAAATCATGCGGAATGCCTATGCGCCGTACTCCCGATTCCCCGTCGGGGCCGCCGCTCTCACCGCCGACGGGCGAATTGTGAGCGGCTGCAATGTGGAAAATATCTCATACGGTTTGGGCCTCTGTGCCGAGTGCGTACTCGTCGGTAACTTGATCGCGAGCGGCGGCGGGCGCCTCATCGCCCTCTCCTGCTGCGATTCGCGCGGCGTCACCCTCATGCCCTGCGGACGCTGCCGGCAGGTGCTCTACGAACACGGCGGCGCGACCTTGCTGATCGATCACCCGAAGGGCCCTGCGCCCCTGGGCGAACTGCTGCCCGACGCCTTCGGGCCCGACGATCTCGTTGCGGGACAACAATAGCCAGCAGGTAACTCGACGTGCCGGGTGACGAGACCGCCCCCGGCATGCCAGGGTGGGACGGGTGACGGTCCATTCTGCGGTATCCGTGATCACCGCCAAACGCGACGGCGGCGAGCTCACCGACGCTCAAATCGATTGGGTGGTGGACGCGTTCACCCGCGGCGAAGTCGCCGACGAACAGATGTCCGCACTGGCCATGGCCATCGTGTGGCGCGGCATGACCCGGCGCGAGACCACCCGCTGGACGCACGCCATGATCGAATCCGGCAAGCGCATGGACTTCACCGGCCTGCCCCGCCCCACCGTCGACAAACACTCCACCGGCGGCGTCGGCGACAAGATCACGCTGCCGCTCGCACCCCTCGTCGCCGCCTGCGGCGCCGCCGTGCCCCAGCTCTCCGGACGCGGATTGGGCCACACCGGAGGCACACTCGACAAGCTCGAATCGATACCCGGCTGGCAGGCCGACATTCCGGCCGCCCGCATGCGGGAGATCCTCGCCGACCCGGCCATCGGCGCCGTCGTCTGCGCCGCCGGCGCCGACCTCGCACCCGCCGACAAACGCCTCTACGCCCTGCGTGACGTGACCGGAACCGTCGAATCCATCCCCCTGATCGCCAGTTCCATCATGAGCAAGAAGATCGCCGAGGGCACCGGCGCGCTCGTCCTCGACGTGAAGGTCGGCGCCGGCGCCTTCATGAAGAAACTCGAGGACGCCCGCGAACTGGCCACCGCCATGGTCGAACTCGGCAACGACTCCGGCGTGCGCACCGTGGCGCTGCTCACCGCCATGGACAGCCCGCTCGGCCACACCGCCGGCAATGCCCTCGAAGTCTGCGAATCCCTCGACGTGCTGGCCGGCGGCGGACCCGCCGATGTCGTGGACCTCACCCTCGCGCTGGCGCGGGAAATGCTGACACAGGCCGGAATCCAGGATATCGATCCCGCCGACGCCCTCGCCGACGGGCGCGCCATGGATCACTGGCGGACCATGATCCGCGCCCAGGGCGGTGATCCGGACGCACCGCTGCCGCAGGCGCGGCACACCGAGATCGTGCGCGCCACCGACGCCGGCACGCTCACCCGCCTCGACGCCATGGGCGCCGGACTGGCGGCCTGGCGGCTCGGCGCCGGGCGCACCCGGCAGGGGGCGCCGGTGCAGGCGGGCGCGGGTCTCGAAATGCATGCCAAGCCGGGCGATTCCGTCAAGCCGGGTCAACCGCTTTTCACCCTGCACACCGACACCCCGGAGGCCTTCCCGGCGGCCCTCGAAGCCCTCGCCGGCGCGTACACGATCGGCAGCCCAACGGATTTCGAGCCCGAAGCCCTGATCCTCGGCCGGATCACGGCGTGACGTCTCGCGCGCTCCGGGCCTGGTCCGCTACCGGTTCCGTCGCGTACTGCTGAGAGATACGTGTGATTGACCTGCGCGTGTCTCCGAACCGGGCAATTCGGCCTAGCCTGGGAACCGTGAAACAGCGAGCAACCATTCGATCGTGGGCAGCGGGACTGGGCGCGGCAGCGCTCTTCGTCGCCGTACCGCTCAGCATCGCCATGCCCCTGAGCGTCTGGTCCGCACCGGGCACCGCCGCGGCGGCGCCGAGCGGCGGCAACGGCGAAGGCTGGGCGGGCGGCAACGGCGGGAACGCGACGACCGGCACCGGTGAGGGCTGGGCGGGCGGCGGCAACGGCCCGAGCCAGACCTCCCCGCCGTACTACACCAACTGCACCCAGATCCTCTCGCAGGGCGGGGGCCCGATCTACGCCGGGCAGCCCGGCTACAACCCCCTGCTCGACCCCAACCACACCGGCGTCGACTGCGGATAGGCAACCGGCGGTGAACCGGGTCGCCGTATTGCGTGAGCGGCCGCGATTGCCCGCATGAGCGCCGCCGCACCCCGCCCTGCCCGCAGGCCCGTGGACGGTCGGTGACGGATGCATACCGGCCAGCTACGCGGGGGCAACGAATCACCCAACAGTGAGCAGACACACGTCAACAGCCATGCCGCCGAACGGGAATGCGGCTAACGTTGCTACATGACTGGACCGACGCCCCTCACTCTCGCCTCGATCCGCCAGGCCCCCAAGGCGGTGCTACACGACCACCTGGACGGCGGCCTGCGACCCGCGACGGTGCTAGAACTCGCCCACGCGTCCGGCTACGACCAGCTACCCGCAAGCGACGCCGAATCCCTGGGCAACTGGTTCCGTGACGCGGCCGACAGCGGCTCCCTCGAACGCTATCTGGAAACCTTCGCGCACACCGTCGCCGTCATGCAGACGCCCGAAGGCCTGCGGCGGGTGGCCCGCGAATGCGCCGAGGACCTCGCCGCCGACGGCGTCGTCTACGCCGAAGTACGGTTCGCGCCCGAACAACACCTGGAAGCCGGGCTCAGCCTCGACGAAGTGGTGGAACACACCCTCGCCGGCTTCCGCGAAGGCGAACAGCACGCCGCCGCCGCGGGCAACCCCATCCGGGTCGTCTGCCTGCTCACCGCCATGCGGCACGCCGCCCGCTCCCGCGAGATCGCCGAGCTGACCGTCCGCTGGCGCGACCGCGGCGTCGGCGGCTTCGACATCGCCGGCGCGGAGGCCGGCTTCCCTCCCACCCGCCACCTGGACGCCTTCGAATACATGCGGGCGAACCACGCGCACTTCACGATTCACGCGGGCGAGGCCTTCGGGCTGCCGTCCATCCACGAGGCGCTCGCCTTCTGCGGCTGCGACCGGCTCGGGCACGGCGTGCGCATCACCGACGACATCACCGACTCCGCCGCCGGGCCGCAACTCGGCGTGGTCGCGAATTACGTTCGGGACCAGCGCATTCCACTGGAACTCTGCCCGAGCTCCAATGTGCAGACCGGCGCGGTGCCGTCACTCGACAAGCACCCCTTCGATCTGCTGGCGCGCCTGCGGTTCCGCGTCACCGTCAACACCGACAACCGCCTCATGAGCGACACCAGCATGAGCGAGGAAATGTTCAAACTGGTGCAGACCTTCGGCTACGGCTGGAGCGACCTCGAACGCTTCACCATCAACGCGATGAAGTCCGCCTTCATCCCGTTCCCGGATCGCCTGCGGCTCATCGACGAAGTCATCAAGCCGGGCTATGCGGTACTGATCGGCTGAGGCGGAGACCCGATCGGGGTTTCAGGGGTGGAAACCCCTGAAACCTTTCTCAGCCCTTCTGCAGGCGCGCCTCGAAGGCCACCTCGAGCGCCCGCCACTGCTCCGCCTCCGCGGTGAACGGCGGGTTCGGGGACATCCGGTTCGGGTCCGGGTTCAGCAGGTAGGAGACGTACCAGCCGAGCGGCGTGGAGACCGCCAGCGCGCTCTCCACCGTGTCGTCGTCCGCGTAATCCGCGGCGTCGGTGAACAATTCGACCGCCAGATCCAGCTGATCGGTGTCCACCGACTTCGGGCCGGCGGTCAGATCCTCGGCGATGCCGGGCAGTACGTAGACGTTCTCCTCGTCCACCTCGACCTCCAGCGAACCGTCCACGGCCGCGGTCTGCACCTCGCTGTAGGTGCTCACCCGCGCCAGATCGTGCTCGTGATCGTCGGCCAGGTAGCGGGCCAGCGCGCGCTCGGAACCGAAGACGGTGATGGAACCTTCGCTGCCGAGGAAGATCGGCTCATCGTCCACATAGCAGCGCAGCGTGTACAGCTCGCCCTCCGAGGTGATGATCTTGACCGGGTCGATGCCGACCTCGTGCCAGAACGAGAGCTCCTCGTCCTCGTCCTCTTCTTCCTCTTCGTCCTCCGCGTTCAGGTCGACGGTCTCGATCTCGTCGTCGGTGTCCGCGGCATCCTCCGCGTCGACGATGTTCTCTTCCGCCGCAAGCAGTTCCGCCTCGGCCACGGCCACCGCGTCGGCGTCCACGTCCGGGATGGTCACCACCGAGTCGATGGCGTCGAGCACGGCTTCCCAGTCCTTGGCGATGGCCGCGCCGATCTGATCCCACAGCTCCTCACCCTCACGGCCGGCGAAGGCGCTCATGCCGCCGGGCAGCGCACCCAGCACCGGATGCGAGCCGAAGAACTTGGTGACCGTGTCGAGTTCACACACGTCGCCGATATTGCGGACCATCTCGAGGGTCTCCTCGAGCTCGCCCACCACCTCGGGATCCGGATCGTCGGCCGCCAGCTCCGGCACGCCGACGAGATCGAAGACGAACTGCTCCTCGGGCTCCAGTTCGGCCGCCGACAGACCGGCAATGATCTTCCAGGCCGGATGGTCGACCAGATCGTTGTCGGAGTCGGTGCGGATGAACGCGGCCAGCTCCGCCACGGAGTCGAATCCGTAGAGGTCCTCCTCGTGACCGAGGAATGCCTGCCACTCATCGTCACCGTCTCGCCAGCGCGGTGCCCACAGGGTGACGAGATCGCCTTTGGTCAGGCCGAGCGCGATCGGGACGATGTCTCCAGAAGCCATGACCGGAAGCCTATCTAGTGCCCGCCTCAGGCACTATCCGGGCCGCCCCCAACATTTCCCGGGGCGAACGACTCGTTCAATCGGGCAACGACCTCGGCCCGTCGCGCGGTCGCCGCGGCGGCCGCTTCCCCGCACGCCCAGAGGATCGCGCGAGCCACCTCCGCGGGCGGGCGCGAGGTCACCGATTCGGCCAGCCACAGCCCGGTCAGCGCACCCTCCGCATCCACTTCCGCGGTCACCGAACGGTCCTCGGTGGTGAACTTCGCGCGCACCTGCGACAGGCCGTGCAGCGCCGCTTCCAGCGCTTCCAGGCGGGCATGCACGCCGCCGACCAGAGCATCCATCTCGCCGCTCATACGTCACGCATCCAGGTGGTGCGGCCGGTGTCGGCCTCGTCGATACGGTCCAGTTCGTCGACCGCGGCCCGGCGGGCAGGGAGGCCGAGACGGTCCAGGACCTCGTCCGGAATACCGGCCTCGGCGAGCAGTTCGCGGCGGCGGGATTTCGCGGCGATCGCGGAACGCCGGGTGAGGCGCAGGATCTCGTCGGCGAGAGCCTGTGCACCGTAACGGTATTCACCCCGCTCGAAGCGGATCTCCACCGGCAGGCCCTGATCGGTGGCGCGCACCGTCACCGTGCCCGAGCGATTACTGCTCGCCGCCACGGTCACCGCCGGAATGTCCGGGCCCGTCATGCCGTGGGCCGGTAGAAGCCGAGGAAACGCATACCCATGTTCTCCGTTCGAATCGGTCCGACCTGGACGGGATCACCAGCTTCCACGATCTCGCCGTTCCCGATCACCATGGCCACATGCCCGTCCCACACCGCGAGATCCCCGGGCATCAAGTCCCCTGGACTCACCTGCGCGTGCCCGAAGCCCTGCTCCTGCGCCAGCCGCGGCAACCGCACCCCCGCCTGCGCATAAGCCCACTGCGTCAACCCACTGCAATCCAACCCCGCACCCGGAGTCGTACCGCCCCACACATACGGCGTCCCGACCGCACTCAACGCGGCCCGCACCGCATCCGCCGCCTGCCGGTTCGGCGCCTCCACGGTACTGCCGTCCGGAAGCGTCACCTTCACCCCCTTCGACTGCTGCCGCGCCGCCCCGGGATCCTGCCGATGATCCGGCCCATGCGCATCCCCATAGGACGCCGGCACCGTGCCGAGCTCGTCCACCGCATGCGCTCCCGCAGCCAGACCGTGCCCGTCGTAGGACACCAGGGTTGCGGCCTGCCGCACCGGCGCACCGGATTCGACCGCCGCGGGAACCATCGCGGGTGCCTTCCTCGTAAAGGCGGCAGCGGCCGCCGGCGGAATGGCCGCGGGCGCCGGTTCCGGCATGGGTGGCGGCGTGATCAGCTCGCTCATAGCCGCTGTCTCACTCGCCAATTCGGCCCGCACCCGCTCCACCACCCGCACGGCCCGCCCGACATGATCGATCGCCGACCCGACGATCGCGGTCACCGCGGCCGGCGTCTCCCCACCGGCTCCGAGGTCCGCTACCGATTCGAGACAGGACCGCAGGATCTCCTCCACCTCCTGCTGCCCACCCGCCACCCGATCCCCCACCCGATCCAGCACCGCAGCAATATCTCGCCCGCGCTCGGAAACCATTGCGGCTCCGTCCTGTACACGCAGCGCCTTGTCCATGGCCGCATCCCCACCCCGCCCCCGCCACGCCTCGAACATCCCGTCCACATTCCCGCGCCCGGCCGCGTGCACCTCCTCGACCGTGTCCGACGCCGCCCGCAACCCATCCGCCGCATCCCGTACCCCCGCCCCGGCTCCGAATCCGGCCAGCAACTCCACGATCGGCGCCGCCAGCGCCACCCCCGCGAACTCCCCGCTCACGCTTCCCTCCCCTCGCGGACCCCATGGCGACGACCCTCGGTCGTGCCGAAGCGGCCCGACTTCGGCAGCCGCATGGCGGGCCGGTAACCGAGCCCTGGATCACGCTTTCCGCTCCCGCCGGCCGCATCGTGGGTGAACGTCGGCGTGGTCACCGGATGTCCCCGGGTGGGGTGGTGCGGGGTGAGCGGGGCGCGATGCGGCAGCCGGTCGTGCGGGCGGCGGGCAGGGTGGCGGATCGGGTGCGGCGCGGGGTCGGGTGGCACGGATCGTGGTGCGGGAGTGCGGGTTCGCGGGGTGTCATGCGAGGACCTCTTGGGTGGTGGCTCGGAGAGCTGTGGCGTGGGTGATGTCGGTTGCTGCGCAGGTGGTGGCTGCGGTGGTGGTCGCCAGGGCTAGGGAGGTGAGGGCGGTGGCGAGGGATTCGAGGGTGGTGAGGTGGGTGGTGTGGGCTGCGCCGTAGGCGGTGAGGAAATCGGCGCCGACGAGGCCGAGGGCCGGGGCGAGTAGGAGAGGCCCGGCGGCCGCGGCGCGGGTGGTGGCCGCGGTGAGGGTGGCGGAGTGGCGGGCGGTGGTGGTCGCGTAGGTGGCGAGGCCGTCCGGGTCGAGGGTGAAGCGGTGCATGAAAGCCCCCCTCATGCTGGTTGATTGCGTCTTGTGTGGGTTGGACGAGGACGCGCGGGCGAAGGTTCCGGAATCGCGGTCGTACGGCATGTCGCGGGTGTGTCGGGGGCGGTAGCGGGCAAATCGGGCGGGCGGGGAGATCGAATCGCGGGGCTGGCCTATCGTTTTGCTATGCGCACTCTCATCGTGGAACACCCGCTTGCTGCTGCTTTGCTGACCACCATGCGAGATGCCCGCACCACCAACCCGACATTCCGGGCGGCATTGCGCGACCTGACCGGCCTGCTCGTCTACGAGGCCCTGCGCGACGCACCCGTCGAGCGCTTCCCCATCGCCACCCCTGTCGCCGCCGCCGAAGGCACCCGCCTCGCCACCCCGCCCCTGCTGGTCCCGGTGCTGCGCGCCGGCCTGGGCATGGTGGAGACCGCCGAGAACCTGGTCCCGGACGCCCGCATCGGCTTCGTCGGCCTCGCCCGCGACGAGACCACCCACCAGCCCACGCCCTACATGGAATCGCTGCCCGAGGACCTCTCCGACACCCCGGTCATCGTGCTCGACCCCATGCTCGCCACCGGCGGTTCCATGGTCTACACCCTGGACCTGCTGGCCACCCGCAATGCCCGCGACATCACCGTCATCTGCGTGGTCGCCGCCCCGGACGGCATTGCGGCCCTGGAGAAGTCGGGCCACCCGATCACCCTGGTCACCGCCTCGGTGGACCGCGGCCTCAACTCCGACGCCTTCATCGTCCCGGGTCTCGGCGACGCGGGCGACCGCCAGTTCGGCCCCCGCTGAACGATTTCCGGCCGACTTGGGCCTGAACGGCGAGCAGTCTCAGTTGCCCGCAGAGCCCGTGCCCGGCAGGTTGGGCTGCCCGCCTTCGATGCTCCAGACACCGCACCCCGAGGTGGTGAACCGGGCATCGGTGGCCGGAATCCGCACCGTCAGAGTCGGATTGCCGCCCTGCCCGCTGGACAGCACCGCGCCGGTCGCGCTGAGCCGCGCCCACGTGCAGGGGCCATCGGCGGCGTGGGTGGTGTAGTAACCCGGGGTGATATCGGCGTTCACCTGATAGGTGCCGTCGTGATCCATGACCGATCCGGCGGCGCCGGCGGGCGCGGCGCCGATCAGCAACGCCAGCGTGGACGAGAATCCGAATCCGGTGAGCAGCAGCGTCTTACGCATGGCGGATCGACCCCTTCGTGCGCGGCGCTCCCTCAGAGCTTCTCGCAGAATTCCCGGATATCCGAGAGCCGTTGCCCGGCAGCGGCTCTCGCCGCACCCAGTTCGCTTCCAGATGGTACCGGTTCGACGACCTCGAGGTAGCACTTGAGCTTCGGTTCGGTCCCGGACGGCCGCACCACCAGGCGCAGCGAATCGCCCTCGAAAACCAGTGCATCGGTACGCATCCGGCCCCGCAGCTGCGCCATATCGGTGCAGGTCACCTTCTCGCCCGCGATCTCGGCGGGCGGTGTCTCCCGCAGCCGCGCCACCACCGCGGCGGCCTCGTTCGCATCCGCCAGCCGCAGCGACACCTGCGCGCCCGCGTGCACACCGAATTCGACCGCGTACTCGTCGAGCACATCGAGCAGCGTGCGCCCGTCCGCCTTCAACTGCGCGACCAGATCGGCCGCGGCCACCGCCGCGGAGATCCCGTCCTTGTCCCGCACCGCGGCCGGGTCCACGCAATGCCCGATGGCTTCCTCGTACGCGTAGACCAGCCCCTCGCCCGCGCGAGCGAGCCATTTGAACCCGGTCAGCGTCTCGGCATATCGTGCGCCCCGCGCCGCGGCCAGCTTGCTCAGCAGCCGCGACGACACGATCGTGGTCGCCACGAGCGAATCCGCCGGCGCGGTCCGCAGCACGAAGTCGCCCAGCAGCACCCCGGTTTCATCGCCGCGCAGCATCCGCCACCCGTCCGGCCCGGGGACGCCCACCGCACACCGATCCGCATCCGGATCGAGTGCGATAGCGACGTCGGCGCCGACCTTCTCGGCCAGTGCCAGCAAAAGATCCGAGGCCCCGGGCTCTTCCGGATTCGGGAACGCCACCGTCGGAAAATCCGGATCCGGCGCGAACTGCTCCGTCACCACGAGCACGTCCTCGAACCCGGCCGCCCGCAGTGCGGCGGTCGCCGACTCGCCGCCGACCCCGTGCATGGCCGTCAGCACGATCCGAATATCGCTGCGCCGCACGCCGTCTTCGTCGTTCTCGCCGCCGATCAGGCGGGGGAGGTCGGCGACGCGGGCCAGGTAGCGGCGGACGATCTCCTCGCCCATCTCGTCGACGGTCGTGCCCTCGGGCAGCGACAGCACGGAGGGGTCGGGCGCCGTAGGGGCCGGGTCGGTGCGGGGGATCGGGGTGGTGACCGCGTCGATGGCGCGTTCGATTTCGGCGTCCGCGGGCGGGATGAGCTGGGAGCCGCCGTCGAGGTAGACCTTGTAGCCGTTATCGGTGGCGGGATTGTGCGAGGCCGTGATCTGCACGCCCGCTACCGCATTGAGCTCGCGGACCGCGAAGGCGACCAGCGGGGTCGGAAGCGGGCGGGGCAGGGGCAGCACGGAGAACCCGGCGGCGGCAAAGACTTCCGCGGTGGCGTCCGCGAATTCCGCCGACCCGTGCCGGGCGTCGCGGCCCACGATCACCAGTCCGCCGCCCAGGCAGCGATCCCGCAGCCAGGCGGCGAGCCCCGCGGTGGCGCGGCTGACGGTGTCCACGTTCATGCCGTCCGGGCCGTCCTGGAGGGGACCCCGGAGCCCGGCGGTGCCGAAGCGCAGCACGGCGGCGGCCTACAGCCGTTCCAGCACGCCGCGCAGCAGCTTGCCCAATCGCGGTGCGGCGGCGTGTCCTTCGGCCAGTACCTCGGCGTGCGAGAGGTGGGCGCCGGTGACGCCGGCGGCCAGGTTGGTAACCAGGGAGATGCCGAGCACCCGCACTCCGCCGCCGCGGCAGGCGATGGCCTCCAGCACGGTGGACATGCCGACCAGGTCGGCGCCCATGGTCGCGAGCATGCGGATCTCGGCGGGGGTCTCGTATTGCGGCCCGGTGAGGCCCGCGTAGACGCCCTCGGTGAGGGTGGGGTCGATTTCCTTTGCCAGGGCCCGCAATTCGGGATCCCAGGCGTCGACCAGGTCCACGAAGTCGGCCCCGACCAGCGGGGTGCGCCCGGTCAGGTTGATGTGGTCGCTGATCAGCACGGGCTCGCCCACGCGCATGCCCTCGCGAATGCCGCCCGCGGCATTGGTGAGCAGCACGGTGTCCGCGCCGGCGGCGATGGCGGTGCGCACGTTGTGCACGACCTGCGCGGGTTCGTGGCCCTCGTACAGATGCTGGCGGCCCATGAGCAGCAGCACCGGCGACGAGCCGACCACGACGGAGTGGATGGTCCCCTGATGTCCTTGCGCCGTGGGCGATTCGAAGCCCGGCACTTCGGCCATGGGTAGGGAGGTGGCGGGATCCCCGATCTCGGCGGCGGCCTCCTGCCAGCCGGATCCGAGCACCACCGCGACCCGGTGGCGCTGCACTCCCGTTCGTTCGGCAATGGCCGCGGCGGCTGCGTCGGCGGCAGTCACGATGGCCTGATCGACTGGCATGTAGCCCAATTTAGTACCACGCGATCAGCACTGCGCGGTCACGCCGCGGACCTGCCGTTTTCGCACTGTTTCAGGATCCGCCGAGCTATGCAACGAATTGGCTACCCGTGGGTAGGAACGGCCGTGCGCCCCCGCTACGCTGCACACATGCCGTATTTGAAGCGTGATGGGGACGTGTTCGTCCTGTACCTCGGCGCCGAGGGTCAGAACATCGACAGCGACAACCGTTTCCACCCGGATTGGATCACCGAGGTCCACGCGCTGCTCGACGAGGTCGAGGCGTCCGAGGGCCCGGCCGCCCTGGTGGTCACCGCCAACGGCAAGTTCTTCTCCAACGGCCTCGACACCGACTGGCTGTTCGGCAATTTCGACAAGAACTGCTGGTACCTGGACCGCGTGCACTCGCTGTACAGCCGCCTGCTGGCCTTCCAGATGCCGACCGTGGCCGCCGTGAACGGGCACGCCTTCGGCGCCGGCGCCATGCTGGCCACCTCCTGCGACTTCCGCGTCATGCGCGCGGACCGCGGTTACTGGTGCCTGCCCGAGGTGCACCTGGGCATGCCGTTCACCGTTGCAATGAACGCCCTGGTGACCAACCGCCTCACCAATCAGGTGGCGGTGGAGGCCATGACCACCGGCCGCCGCTACGGCGCCGAGGACGCCCTCGCCGCGGGCATCGTGGACGGCAAGGCGGATGCCGAGTCGTTGCTGTCGGTGGCCATCGCGCGCGCCGAGATGCTCAAGGGCAACCGCAAGCCGAACCTCCCGGTCATCAAGCGCGCCCTGCACCAGCATGCCCTCGCCGGCCTGGCCGTGGAGACCACCCCCGAAAATCTGGCCTTCACCGCAGGCTGACCTCCGCACACAGCGCCCCCGCCCGCATGGTTCGCGGCCGGCTCGATTCTGGACTGAGTGGAGCGGGTGAGCGAAGCGGAGGAGCGGAGGGAGGGAAGAATCGAGACTTAGGGCCGCGAACCCGCCCGGAGCGCAGCGGGTGGCAAAAGGTACCGCAACGCAGATTTCACGGTAACCCGGTGCGTCTTTGTGGGTTGGTGGTGCGAGGATGGCGTTATGTCTCCTCCACGCAGTGGCTTTGACCGGGATGCGGTGTTGTTCGCCGCTGCCGACCACGCCATTGCCGCGTGTCGCGAGCAATTGATCGCTTTGTCGCATGACATTCATGCCGAGCCGGAACTCGCGTTCTCGGAATTCCGCAGCGCTGCCAAGACTGTCGAGCCGTTGCGCGAAAACGGTTTCAAGATCGAAATGGGGATCGCGGATCTGCCGACCGCTTTCGTGGCGGAGTACGGCAGTGGCGACCTAACGGTCGGTATTTTTGCCGAGTACGACGCCCTCCCCGAAATCGGCCACGCCTGCGGCCACAACATGATCGCCGCCGCCGCGGTCGGCGCCGGCCTGGCCCTGGCCGCCGTGGCCGACGCCTGCGATATCACCGTGAAAGTCCTGGGCACGCCCGCCGAGGAATCCGGCGGCGGCAAGGTGCTCATGCTCGACCGCGGCGCCTTCGACGATCTGGCCATGGCGCTCATGGTGCATCCGGGCCCGGAGGATATTGCCGGCGCGCATTCGCTGACCCTCGCCGATTTGTCCGTTGTTTTCCACGGCCGCGAATCGCATGCCAGCGCCGCGCCGCAATACGGGCGAAATGCCGGAGATGCCGTCACCATCGCCCAAGTTGCTTTAGGTTTGCTCCGGCAACATCTCCTGCCCGGACAGCAACTGCACGGTATAGTCGGGTCGGGCGGCGTGGCCCCCAATATCGTGCCCGGACACGCGGAACTGCTGTACTACCTACGCGCAGTCGACTCCGCGACCCTCGACGATCTGATGCAACGAGCATCGGCATGTTTCGAGGCAGGTGCCCTGGCGACCGGATGCACACACGAAATCCGGAAGCTTGCGCCGACGTACACCGAGCTCGTTCCCGATGCGGCACTGCTGCGCATCTACCGCGAGCAGATACGTGCACTCGGACGCGAGCCCCTGGCCCCGGAACTCGAGGCGCAACGGCCACTGGGCAGCACCGATATGGGCAATGTCACCAAGGTGATACCCGGTATCCATCCCGTCATCGGCATCGACGCCGGGGGTGCGGTGACGCACCAGCCCGCGTTCACGGCCGCGGCCGTGAACGCCTCCGCCGACCGGGCGGTCATCGACGGGGCAACGGCTCTGGCCCGCACCGCGATACAACTGGCAGGCGATCAATTGCACAGGGACAGGTTGTCGGAACGAGTCATTCAACGGCAGTTTCAGCGACAGGAGGACATTCGGTGAGCACAACCGGCCGGTCCCGGGCGGGAGCTTCAGGCCCGGAGGCGTCGGCTCCGCCACCCCGCGCCGCTCGCACCCCGCAGGGCCCAGCGAGCGCCCCGAGCTACACAGGGCGTATCAATAACGGACCACTGGCTGCGGGCTGCGTAGCGACGCAGCCGGCGGCGAGCGTCGCGATGGAACCGGCTACCGGGCACGAGGCGGTCGAAGCATGGCTCGCGGAGCACATGGAAGACCTCATTTCATGGCGCCGGCATATTCATGCCAATCCGGAGCTCTCCCGCACCGAGTTCGGTACCACCGAGTTCGTCGAGTCCTGGCTCATCAAGGCCGGTCTCGAACCCCGCAAACTACCGAGCGGCACCGGCATCATCTGTGATCTCGGCCCGTCGGACGGTCCGCGCATCGGCCTGCGCGCGGATATGGACGCGCTGCCGCTGCAGGAGTACACGGGCTTACCGTTCGCTTCCACCGTGCCGGGCGTCTCGCACGCCTGCGGGCACGACGCGCACACCACCATCCTGCTCGGCACCGCCCTCGCGCTGGCCGAGATGGACAAGCTCCCGGTCGGCGTGCGGCTGGTGTTCCAGCACGCCGAGGAGGTCATGCCCGGCGGCGCCATCGACATGGTCGCCGCGGGCGCCATGGAGGACGTGTCGCGGGCCTTCGCGCTGCACTGCGATCCGCGGCTGGAGGTGGGCCGGGTCGGTATCCGGGTCGGCGCCATCACCTCGGCCGCGGACACCGTCGAGCTGGTGCTGGATTCGCCCGGCGGGCACACCTCGCGCCCGCACCTGACGAGTGATCTGGTGTACGCCATCGGCACGGTCATCACCGGCCTGCCGGGTCTGCTGAGCCGCCGCATCGATCCGCGCACCAGCACGGTGATGGTGTGGGGTGCGGTGTCGGCGGGCAAGGCGCCCAATGCGATTCCGCAGACGGGCATGCTCACCGGCACCGTCCGTACCGGTGATCACGCCACCTGGTCGCTGCTGGAGCCGATGGTGCGCGAGATCGTGGAGGGCCTGCTGGCCCCGACGGGCGTGCGCTACCAGCTCAACTACAAGCGCGGCGTGCCGCCGGTGGTGAACGACGAGACCGCGGTGCGCATGTTCGAGGAGGCCATCCGCGGCATCGGCCCGGACGCGCTCGCGGATACGCAGCAGTCCGGTGGCGGTGAGGACTTCTCCTGGTACCTCGAGGAGGTGCCGGGCGCCATGGCCCGCCTGGGCGTATGGTCCGGGCAGGGCGAGCAACTCGACCTGCACCAGCCCACTTTCGACATCGACGAGCGCGCCCTCGCCGCCGGTGTCCGCGTCATGACGAACATCGTCCTGAACGCCTGAGACCGGGGGAACAAGAACAGCCGGGCCACACCGAGGGGTGTGGCCCGGCTGTTTCGTTGTCCGAGCGGTTACTTCGCGTCCGCGTACTTGCCCCAGCCGTGCCAGGATTCGATCTCGATCCAGGCGCTGACCCGCTTCTGATCGCGCACCCCGTACTCGGTGCCGAGGTAGTGCTGCGCGAGCCGGTCGATGACCGAGGAGTCCGGATCGTTCTCCAGCGAGACGATGCGCCCCTGCACGCTGACGTGGGTGTACCAGCTGTCGGAGCCCAGCACGGTGAGCGTGACCCGCGGGTCCTCGCGCAGCCAGTCCAGCCGCTTGCGGAAGTCGGCCAGGTTCACCAGGATTCGCCCGTCCTCGTAGAGGTACCAGGTGGCCACGGAGACCGGCTGGCCGTCGGGCTTGTTGGAGGCGAACACGGCCGGATTGGGCTGTGCCAGGAACTCGGCTACTTCGGCGGGCAGGGGTGTGGTCGGCATCGCGATCCTCTCGTGGAGTGGGTTCGGTTCTCCGCGCACAACACCCGCCCTGCCCGAGATCATTCCGGGGGGTTACGGCCCGAAGGTGCCGGGGCCCACGTTCTTCGAGTTCCGGGTGCGCAGCGCGTGGGCGTAATCGCTTGGCGCGCCCGCTTTTTCGGCGGCGTCGGCGATGACGCCGAGGTAGCGGGCGGAGGGCAGGCCGCCCTCGTAGGCGTCGAGTACGTAGAGCCAGGCCAGCACCGGTTCGGCGGCGGCGCCCTGGTTGGTGGTGACGCGCAGGCGGATCTTCTTGTGGATGCCGAAGTCCGAGCCCTCCCAGCGGTCGAGGCTGAGCTCGTCTTCGCTGGGGACGTCGTAGAGGACAACGAACACGCGTGAGCCCGGCTCTTCGACCACCGTTGCGAGCGGTCCCTCCCAGCCGATGTCGTCCCCGGCGAAGGTGAGGCGCCACCCCTCCAGCCAACCGGTTCCGTACACGGGGGAGTGCGGACAGCGCTTGAGCATCTGCTCGGGATCCATGTTGGACCCATAGGCGGCGTAAATCGGCACGATAGAAGCCTATCGAACAAACGCCGGACACCATCCCTGATCCCGATCACAAGGCGGTTCGCCCGCGCATGAATGATTGCCGCCACATCGCCGCGCCCGCTGCGAAATTCCGCACGCGGCCGTCGGCGTGGGCCCTGGTCCAGGGCTTTCGGTGAGGCGAGCCGTATTTGCCGAGGTATCGCCCGGCTCCTTGCACTGATTTTCGCCGTCTGATTCGTCCGGCCGCGACCCGCCCGGACCTCGTGCCGGGGCCGGGCGTGGCGCCTGCAAAACCCAACCACTCAGGTTCGCGGCCCGCCCCGGTTCTGGACCGAGTGGAGCGGGGGAGCGCAGCGGAGGAGCGGAGGGAGGGAAGAACCGGGGTAACGAGGGCCGCGAACAGCCGGAGCGAAGCGGAGGCAAATAATACAGTCGGGAACCGGAGATCCCGGGGCCGAATTTGAAAGCGGAGGAACAATGACCCGCATTGCGATCATCGGAGGCGGCCCCGCCGGCTACGAGGCGGCGCTGGTAGCGGCACAGCACGGGGCGCCGGTCACGCTGATCGACAGTGACGGCATCGGCGGCGCGTGTGTGCTGTGGGATTGTGTGCCGTCGAAGACTTTCATCGCCTCCACCGGCGTGCGCACGGATCTGCGGCGGGCCCGGGATCTGGGCATCACCGTGCATCCGTCGCAGGCGCAGGTGCGGCTGGCCGAGGTGAATTCGCGCGTGAAGGCGCTCGCGCAGGCGCAGTCGTCCGATATCCGGGCGAAGCTGCAGACCGCGGGTGTGACCGTGCTGTCGGGCAAGGGCGAGCTGATCGATCAGGCGCCGGGCCTGGCCACCCACCTGGTGAAGGCCACCCTGGCCGACGGTCAGGAGCGGCTCATCGAGGCCGAGGTGGTGTTGCTGGCGACCGGCGCCAGCCCGCGCGTGCTGCCGGGCGCGGAGCCGGACGGTGAGCGAATCCTCAACTGGCGTCAGCTCTATGACCTCAAGGAGCTGCCGGAGACCCTGGTGGTGGTCGGTTCCGGTGTGACCGGCGCCGAATTCGTCTCGGCCTATACCGAGATGGGCGTGAAGGTGAAGCTGGTCTCCTCCCGCGACCGCGTGCTGCCCGGCGAGGACGCCGATGCCGCGCTGGTGCTGGAGGACGCGCTGGCCGAGCGTGGTGTGGAACTGGTGAAGCATGCCCGCGCGGACGCGGTGGAGCGCACCGCGGACGGCATCGTGGTGAAGCTGTCCGACGGCCGCACCGCGACCGGTACGCATGCGCTGATGACGGTCGGTTCGGTGCCGAACACCGAGGGCCTGGGCCTGGCGCGGCTGGGCATCGAGCTGGACAAGGGCGGTTACCTGCGGGTGGACCGGGTTTCGCGGACCAGCGCGCCCGGCGTGTACGCGGCCGGTGACTGCACGGGCCTGCTGCCGCTGGCGTCGGTGGCGGCCATGCAGGGCCGCATCGCGATGTATCACGCGCTGGGCGAGGGTGTGCAGCCGATTCGCTTGAAGACCGTTGCGTCCGCGGTGTTCACGCGCCCGGAGATCGCGACGGTCGGTGTCTCGCAGACGGCGATCGACAACGGCGAGGTGCCGGCGCGCACGGTGATGCTGCCGTTGAACACCAATCCGCGGGCGAAGATGTCGGGTCTGCGGCGTGGTTTCGTGAAGATCTTCTGCCGTCCGGCGACGGGTGTGGTGATCGGTGGCGTGGTGGTGGCGCCGATCGCGTCGGAGCTGATCCTGCCGATCGCGCTGGCGGTGCAGAACAATCTCACGGTGAACGATCTGGCACAGACGTTCTCGGTGTATCCGTCGCTGACGGGTTCGGTGACGGAGGCGGCGCGTCAGCTCATGCGGCACGACGATCTCGACTAGCGGGATCGGCCTTTTCGCGAGCTTTGTGACGTGTTCGTGTTGCTCTGTTGTCTCCCTTGTGATTCACTTCGCGCGGAAGCGATCGACAGGGCGGTCGCGAGTGGCGTAGCGGGGGAAGGGATTACGTACCCCCGTCTCGGGGCTCCTATCTGCCTTTGTCCAGGTCGCACCGACGAGGGACGAAGGAAGAAGCGAAACGTGAAGCACCGCAAGCCGAGTCGGATCAAGGCGAGCACTTCTCTGACGTTGGCCGGTGCGGCAGCGGTGGTGTCTCTGCTGTCCGCGCCCGCGAACGCCGCCCCCGCCGATCCCGGCGTGGTTCCGGCCGATCAGCAGCAGCCCGGGGATCAGCCCCCCACCACCGATCCGGCCGTTCCGGCCCCGGATCCGAGCGTGGGCGCGAATCCGGCGCCGAAGCCGGACAAGTCGCAGCCGGCCGTGAATTCGCAGCCGGGCGTGACCACCCCGGGTGCGCCGACGGTGGATCCCAATGCGCCCAAGCAGGATCCGGGTCAGCCGCAGGGCGCCACGCAGCCCGAGGGCCCGAATGCCCCGAAGACGACGGATCCGAATGCGCCCAAGGCGGATCCGAACGCCCCGCAGCAGGCCGGTGTCGGTCCGCAGCAGGCGAATCCGCCCAAGACCCTGAACCCGTCGCAGCCGGGCGTGACCGTGCCGCGTGAGGCGCCGCTGCCGGTGCCGGGTCAGGCCGTGCCGGTGCAGGTGCAGCAGCAGCCGGGTCAGCAGACGGTGCCGAACCCGTCGGTGCCGAACCAGCAGCCGGGTCAGCAGCAGCCGAACCAGCAGCAGCCGCAGCAGCCGGGTCAGGCCGAGCCCGCGATCAACAACCAGAAGCCGCACCAGGATCCGGACTCCACCGTGGTCGCCCCGGCGGTCGTGGAGACCCCGAAGTGGCAGGCCCCGGCGGTGAACACCGCTCCGGCGGCGCCGGTGGTGCAGATGAACGGCCCGCACACCGAGGTGGGCGCGAACATCGACGGTGGCGCGCTGGCGCCGGGCTGGGCGGCCAACACCCACCACTTCAGCAATCTGGACGGATACGTCGGCACGGTGGGCTACACCACGCCGGGTGGTTCGAACGAGGCCGGTGTCTCGCTGGACTTCACCACGGTCAACCGCATCAAGGTGACGGCCTTCGCCGGCACCGGTGCGGACAACGACCAGAAGATGGAGTTCGTGCTCGACACCACGCTGCCGAACGAGGCCAAGGCGAATGCCGAGAACTGGATCCGCCTGATGCCGGGTGGCGCCACCGTCCTGGATGCCGCGGCCCAGATTGGTAAGCTCCCGGCTGGCGAGTACCCCGCACAGACGGTCGACGTCGGCGGCCTGACCACGCAGGTGGGCGGTTCGGTCCAGAACTGAACTCCGGGCCTGGGGAGGTACCGGTAGAAGCAGAGTCGCGTGGGGCGGTCGTGAGCGACGACCGCCCCACGCGTGTGTGGCGACAGGTGTGGCGAAAGGACGGGTGATGGTTTCCGGCAAGGACGACGCCGCGGATCGCCCGGAGCATGTTTCCGGGTCCGAGGCGGGTGCATCCGGCTCGGCGCAGCCGGAGTCCGAGTTCGGTCCGTCGCTGAACGATTTCGGCCCCGCCATGAACGAATTCGGGCCGTCCCTGCAGGGTTTCGGGCCCGCGCCGGAGTCGGGTGCGCCGGGCTGGGCGCCGGCTCCGGGGGCGCAGAGCCCGGATCTGTCGTGGGCTCCGGCCACGGGCGGGACCGGGCCGGAGGTCGGCTGGTCGCCGGCGCCGGCCGCGCCGGGGCCCGAGGTGGCCTGGTCGCCGGCGCCCGCCGCGCCGAACCCCGAGCTCGCGTGGCGCCCGGCCGAGGGTGGCGCGCAGCTCCCGGCGACGGGTCAGTTTCCGCCGGTCGCGGATCCGGAGCAGACGGTGAAGTTCGGCGCCGCGGCGGCCACGCCGTTCGGTGAGCAGGTGACGGAGCAGGTTGCCGCCCAGGGGAATTCGCAGCCGGAGGAGTCCGGCGGGGAGCCGACCTCCTGGTGGCGTTCGGCGCCGTCGGGTTTTCCGCCCGTGCCACCGCCCGAATCCGGTGATCCGCGGGAGTCGCTGTCCTGGGCCGATGATCCGATCGCGCAGGCGCTGACGCCGAAAGCGCCGCCGCCGCAACAGAAGCCCGGGAAATCGAAGGGCAAGATCGCGGCGATCGCGGGCGGCGTGGTCGCGGTGCTGGCGATCGCGGGTGGTGTGGGCTTCGCGGTGACGCGCGGCGGCGGGGACAAGGATGCCACGCCCGCGGCGGTGGCCAGCACCAAGCCGTCGGTGACCGGCACCTCGGCGGGCACCACGCCGGCCGAGCTGAGTTGCCCGGCCAAGCACGACGGCCCGCTGACCATCGGTAACGGCCCGGGCGGGATCGGCAGCGGGGTGGATGCGATTCTCGGCTTCCAGCACGCGTTCTACGGTGATCGCAGCGGTGTGAAGGCGCGGTCGTTCGTGGCGCCGGATTCGCCGACGGTGTCGCCGGCGGAGACCATTCAGCAGGCGATCGACACGGTGATTCCGGCGGGTACCAGCTATTGCCTGCGGATCGTCGAAACGGGTCCGGAGGCCTACGACGCGGATCTCACCGAGCATCGCCCGGACGGTACGACCACGGTGTACCGGCAGCGCATCACGACCGTGACCCGCGACGGTAAGCACCTGATCTTCTCCATCGACGAACGCTGACGTCCTGCCCCGGCCGGCCCGGCCGGGGCCAGTTCCCGATCGGTGGACCGATCGTCTCGGAATATGGGATTCTGATTTCATATTCTGAACGGGATGTGACAGGGTGGAATTTCGCATACCCCGGCGTTCCTTCGGAGGTGTTTCATGTCCGCGACCATCCCGCCGCTGTCGCGGCGGCTCGACGGCATGCAGAGTTCGGCCATTCGCGATCTGCTCAAGCTGACCTCGCGCGCCGACATCATCGGCCTGGCCGGCGGCCTGCCGGACACCGAACTCATGCCGCGGGATCGGATCGCGGTAGCCGCGCAGGCCGCGCTCGCGGACCGGTCCCGCCTGCAGTACACCGAATCGCCGGGCTGGGGCCCGCTGCGCGAGGTGCTGGCGGTGCGGGAATCGGCGCGCATCGGCCGCCCGGTCGATATCGACGAGGTGTTCGTGACGCACGGCTCGCAGCAGGCGCTGTCGCTGTTGGCCGAGGTGTTGCTGGACCCGGGTGCGTTGGTCGTCTGCGAGGATCCCGCGTATGTCGGTGCGCTGCAGGTGTTCCGGGCCGCGGGCGCGCGGATCGAGGCCGTGCCGCTGGACGCCGAGGGCATGCGCCTGGACGCGCTGCGTGAACTGCTCTCGGCGGGGGAGCGGCCCGCGGTCGTCCACACCGTCAGCAACTTCCACAATCCCGGTGGCGTCACGCTGAGCTCGGCGCGCCGGCGTGAACTCGCGGAACTGGCCGAGACGTACGGCTTCTGGGTGATCGAGGACGATCCGTACGGTGAGCTGTGGTTCGATCGCCCGTCGCCGGAGCCGGTGGCGGCCTACTCGCGCAATGTGATTCGGCTGTCGAGCGTGTCGAAGATCCTGGCCCCCAGCCTGCGCGTGGGCTGGATGGTCGCGCCCACCGAGGTCTGCCGGGCCGTCGAACTGCTGAAGCAGGGCGCGGATCTGTGCGGTTCGGCGCTGACGCAGCAGATCGCCGCGGACCTGTTGTCGGATACGGATTGGCTTGCCGCGCATGTCGATTCGGTGCGCACGGTGTACGGCGAACGGGCGCGTGCCCTGGTCGGCGCGGTGCGGGAGCGGTTCGGCGATCGCGTGGTGAGCACGGACGCGGCCGGCGGCATGTTCGTGTGGGTCGACTTCACCGACGGCACCGATACCCAGGCCATGCTGCCGCGGGCGCTGGATGCGGGCGTCGCCTATGTGCCCGGCGGCGCCTTCGCCGTGTCGACGGACTATTCGCACTCCATGCGACTCTGCTTCACCACCTCTGACCAGGTAATTCTCCGGGAGGCCGTGGACCGGCTGGCGAAGGCTCACGAGCAGTAGCCGGCAGGTGTGTGTGACGGTGAGCCCCGTCACATAACGGTTTTATAACGGCGAAGTCGGGTAGACCAGTCTGGGTTATGACTGCGAACCTGATGATCGTGGAGGACGACGACCGCGTCCGGGCAGCCCTGCGGCTGGCCATGGAGGACGAGGGCTACGACGTCGCCGAGGCAGAGGAAGCGGAGGTCGCGCTCGAGCAGCTGCGCGAGCACGGCGCACCGGACGTGGTCATCATCGACCTGATGCTCGGTGACATGGACGGATTCACCTGTATCCGGGAGATCCGCAAGGACCACGACGTCCCGATCATCGTGGTCAGCGCCCGGGACGACACCCACGATGTGGTCGCCGCGCTGGAGGCCGGCGCGGACGACTTCATCACCAAGCCCTTCGAGGTCAAGGAGATCACCGCCCGCATGCGCGCAGTGCGCCGCCGCATGCATGCCGGTGCTGCCGGCCAAGCGGATTCGCTACGGGCTTTCAACCGCGCTGACGAGCGTGCTGCCGATGACACCGAGGACCGCGAGATCACCACCATGGTCCTCGACGACCACGGCGACGCGTCCCTGATCCTGTCCCCGGACAGCGGCACCGTGCGCCGTGGCGACGACGAAATCCATCTGACCCTCACCGAATACCGCCTGCTCTGCGAGCTGGCCGAATCGCCGGGCCGGGTGCTGAGCCGCGCCGGTCTGCTCGAACGCGTCTGGGACCGTGGGTTTTTCGGTGACGAGCGCATTGTCGACGTCCATATCCGCCGCCTGCGCACCAAGATCGAGCGCGATCCGTCGGACCCGCACCTGGTCGTGACCGTACGCGGTCTCGGTTACCGGCTCGACCCGCAACGGTGATCGCGGAGCGTTTCCGGGCGCGGGCGCCCCAGACCTTGCGTGGCCGTGTGGTTTTCGCGTTCGCGCTGAGCACCGGCCTGGTGTCGTTCGTGCTGGCCCTGTTCATGTTCGTGGTGGGCGTGGATTACGCGGGTGACCGGCACGGCCGCCCGACGGTGGGGCTGGCCTTCGTGCTGATCTGCGGGGCCATCGTCGCGACCGGTATCGGTGCGGCGCTGGGCTTCTGGGCGAGCCGGCGGGTGCTGGAGCCGCTGGGCCGGCTGGCGGGCGCGGCGACCCGGATCGCGTCCGGGGAGCTGGGCACCCGGTTGCCGCGTCCGGTGGATCGGGACCTGTCGCCGACCGTGGACGCCTTCAACAGCATGGTCGATTCGCTGCATCGCCGGATCGAGCGGGAGCGCCGGCTGGTCGGTGATGTGAGCCACGAGTTGCGTACCCCGCTGACCACTCTGGTCACCAGTGTCGATGTATTGCGAAGACATGAAGACGAATTGCCGGAGCGTTCCCGCCGGGCGCTGGGGCTGGTCGGCGAGGAGCTCGATCATCTGCGGCGGACCCTGGACGACATGCTGGCGCTGGCCCGGGTAGAGGCGGGCGTGCACGCCGGTGATGCCGAGCCGCTGGCGCTGGGCGAGCTGCTCACGCATACGCTCGCCGGCCGCAAGCACGCCCTCGAATTACTGACTGTCACAGAGGAGGCGGTGGTCAGTGGTCGCAAGCTGGAACTCGAACGCGCGGTGGCGAATCTGCTGGACAATGCCGTGCGGCACGGTGGCGGCATCGTGGCGGTGACGGTGTGCCGGGCCGGTGGCGACGCCTTGATCATGATCGACGATGCCGGGCCCGGGGTGCCGCAGGCGGAGCGGGAGCGCATCTTCGAGCGTTTCGCGACCGTGCGGGCCGGTCGGCGGAATGCGAGCGGTACCGGGATCGGCCTGGCCCTGGTGGCCGAGACTGTCTCGGTGCACGGCGGCCGGGTGGAGTGCGGGGATCGGCCGGGCGGTGGTGCGCGCTTCATGATTCGACTGCCGGTCGTAACACAACGGTAATGATCTCGACCGGTCGGTCTCAAGATTGGCCCGACAGGCTGAATAGGTCATGCAGACACAATTCAGCCAATTCCCCGTAGCAATCGAGCAAATACGCCCCGACCGGCCACGCACGTGGTCGACCTCGACAAACGATTCGTCTCCCGTCATCCGGCCGCCCCTGGTCGAAGACGGAGCCGACATCTGGCACATCGCGCGCGATTCCGGTGTGCTGGACGCGAATTCGAGTTATGCCTATCTGATGTGGTGCCGGGACTTCGCCGCAACGTCCGTGGTCACCGAAATCGGCCGCACCGTGGCCGGATTCGTCATCGGATACCGGCGACCGCAGGAGCCGGGCACGCTGTTCGTCTGGCAGGTGGCGGTCGACCACGCCTACCGCGGCTTCGGCCTCGGCGTGGGCATGCTGGAAAGCCTGCTGGACAACCTTGCCGGACAGGGCATTTCAGCGCTGGAGACCACCATCTCCCCGGACAATGCGGCCTCGATCGCCATGTTCGCCGCGCTCGCCCGCCGCCGCGGCGCGGTCATGACCGACCGCCCGCTGTTCGAGAGTCACACCTTCCCCGACCCACACGAGTCGGAACGCCTGTACCGCATCACCCCGATGGACCCGGAGGAACTGCGATGACCAGCACCGATATGACGATCTTCGACCATGTCGAATCGAATGTGCGCGGCTACTGCCGCTCCTGGCCGACGGTGTTCGACACCGCCAGCGGCGCCTGGCTGCACGACGAGAGCGGCCGCGACTACCTCGACTTCTTCGCCGGCGCGGGCGCCCTCAACTACGGCCACAACAATCCGGTGCTGAAACGATCACTGCTGGAATACCTTTCCGGTGACGGCATCACGCACGGCCTGGACATGTCGACGGTGGCCAAGCGCGAACTGCTGGAAACCCTGCAGCGCACCGTGCTGATGCCGCGCGGCCTCGACTACAAGGTGCAGTTCCCCGGCCCCACCGGCGCGAACGCCGTGGAGGCCGCGCTCAAACTGGCGCGCAAGGTGACCGGCCGCACCGACATCCTCAACTTCACCAATGCCTTCCACGGCATGACACTGGGCGCGCTGGCGGTGACCGGCAATGCCGGGAAGCGCGCGGGCGCCGGTGTGCCGCTGTCGCATTCGGCGGCCATGCCCTACGACGGCTACCTCGACGACTCCGACGGCCTGGAGTGGATGGAGCGCGCCCTCGACGACACCTCCTCCGGCGTCGACCTGCCGGCCGCGGTCATCGTGGAGACCGTGCAGGGTGAGGGCGGCGTCAATGTGGCGCGGCCGGAATGGCTGCGCCGGCTGTCGGAACTGTGTGCGGCGCGTGGCATCCTGCTGATCGTCGACGATGTGCAGATGGGTTGCGGCCGTACGGGGCCGTTCTTCTCCTTCGAATCCGCGGGCATCACGCCCGATATCGTCACGCTGTCGAAGTCGATCGGCGGTTACGGACTGCCGATGGCGCTGGTCCTCATGCGCCCCGAACTCGACCAGTGGGCGCCCGGCGAGCACAACGGCACCTTCCGTGGCAACAATCCGGCGTTCGTCACGGCAAACACCGCGCTGCAGCACTACTGGTCCGACAGCGGCCTGGAGACCGCGACCCTGGTGAAGGGGGAGCAGGTGCAGCGCGCCCTCTCCGGCCTGTCCGCCGTGCACTCCGGCCTGTCCACCCGCGGCCGCGGCCTGGTGCAGGGCCTGGTCTTCGACGATGCGTCCAGCGCCGGCAAGGTCTCCCGCGTCGCCTTCGACCACGGCCTGCTGGTGGAGACCTCCGGCCCGCAGGACGAAGTGGTGAAACTGCTGCCCCCGCTGACCATCACGGCCGACGAACTGGATCACGGACTCGAGATACTCGCCGCGGCAGTCGATGTCGTGTGCGAGGGAAAGTGACACTGACATGATCGTGCGCACCACCGCCGAAATCACCGGTACCTCCCGCGATGTCGCGGGCGCGGGCTGGCGCAGCAAACGCATCGTGCTGGGCGGGGACGGGGTCGGGTTCTCCTTCCACGAGACCACCATCGAGGCCGGCACCGTCCACGAATTCCACTACCGGCACCACGTCGAGGCGGTCTGGCTCGTCGAGGGCGAGGGCACGCTCGTCGACCTCGACAACAAGACGGCGTATCAGCTGGCGCCCGGATCCATGTACCTGCTGGACGGGCACGAACGGCATCAGGTCGAGGCACGCACCACCATGCGCATGATGTGCGTCTTCAATCCGCCGGTCACCGGCCGCGAAGTACACGACGAGAACGGCGTCTACCCGCTGGTGGCCGCCGCCGGACAGTAGCGAGGTGACGTGAATGACGTTGTCCGACAACACACCCTCATCGACAACTACCCGACCCGCGGCGCGGCGCCGGCGCGGCATATCGAGCGGGTCGACCCGGTGGTGTGGGGCCGCGTGGACACGCCCGCGCCGGTGACCTTCGACCATGCCGGTCACACCGTGCTCGACGGCCTGCTGACCCCCGCCGAGGTGGCCGAATTCGCGGCCGAGAGCCAGTGAACTGCCAATGATTCGACCTCTGGCCGGGTCAGCGGCCGCACCACCACGCCGGTCGCCCCGAGATCGGTGAATGCGGCGTGTCTCGTGTCAGACTTGGCTAGGTTCGTGCTCGAGAAGGGAGGCAGTGGTGAATGTCGTGTCCTGGCCCGATCGTCTGCTGACGCTGAACGACTGGATCGCGCTTCCTGAGGACAACAGTCGCTGGTATGAGCTGGTCGAGGGGGTGTTGGTCGTTTCGCCGAGACCTGTCGCGAAGCATCAGCGCGCGGTGTGGCGCCTGACCGCGCAACTCGAGCCACAGTTGCCGGAAGAACTGGGTGTGCTTCCTGAGGTCGAGTTGGTTATCGAACCGGGCACTCCCTCGACCGTGCGGGTACCTGATGTGCTCGTCGGCGCCGCCGAGGGCATCGAGGCGAACCTGGCGCGCTGGGCGCCTGCGGATGTGATTCTGGTGGTCGAAATCCTTTCTGACGGAACGAAACGCACGGATCGAGTCACCAAGCTGGCCGAGTATGCCGAGGTCGGAATCGAGTACTACTGGCTCGTCGATCTCGACGAGCCGGTGACTCTGACCGCATTCCATCTGATCGACGAGCACTATGAGAACGTCGGCGAACAGACCGGCCGAGCGCGGCTCGATCTGGCCGGCCAGCCGGTGATCGTCGACTTGCCGGGCTTGACGGGTGCACGCGCCGCCGACTGACTACACCCAGTCGTAGGTGCGCTCCACGGCCTTGTTCCATTCGTGCATGAGTGCGTCGCGGGTGGGCGCGGACATGGCGGAGGTCCAGCGCTTGTCCTCCGCCC
Organism: Nocardia sp. NPDC020380; assembly: GCF_044386975.1. Classification (NCBI taxonomy): domain Bacteria; kingdom Bacillati; phylum Actinomycetota; class Actinomycetes; order Mycobacteriales; family Nocardiaceae; genus Nocardia; species Nocardia sp. NPDC020380. Next base: position 515,789 of record NZ_JBIRVQ010000006.1, read on the forward strand.
AGTTGGCGCGGATATCGTCCGTGCCGGCCCAGTAACCCACAGCCAGCCCGGCGGCGTAAGCCGCACCGAGAGCGGTGGTTTCGGTGACCACCGGCCGGACCACCGGGGCATCGAGGATATCGGCCTGGAACTGCATGAGCAGTTCGTTCACCACCATGCCGCCGTCCACCTTCAGTGTCACCTTCTCCACATCCAGGTGCTGGGCGGCGGAGTCGGCGCGCATGGCGTCGATGACCTCGCGGGTCTGGAATGCGGTGGCCTCCAGCACGGCTCGCGCGATGTGACCGCGATTGACGAAGCGGGTGAGGCCCGCGAACACGCCACGGGCATCGGGGCGCCAGCGCGGGGCGAAGAGGCCGGAGAAGGCGGGCACGATGTAGCAGCCGCCATTGTCGTCGACGGTGCGGGCCAGCGGTTCGATCTCGTCGGCGTTCGCGATCATGCCGAGGTTGTCGCGCAGCCACTGCACCAGCGAGCCGGTCACCGCGATCGAACCCTCCAGCGCGTACACGGCGGGCTGATCGCCGAGCCGGTAACAGACCGTGGTGAGCAGGCCGTGCTCACTGAACACGGGCGTGGTGCCGGTGTTCATGAGCATGAAATTGCCGGTGCCGTAAGTGTTCTTGGTGTCGCCCGGCGACAGGCAGGCCTGGCCGAAGGTGGCGGCCTGCTGATCGCCGAGGATCCCCGCGACCGGCACGCCCCGCAGTGGCCCGGAGGTGATGTCCCCGTACACCTCCGAGGACGAGCGGATCTCCGGCAGCATGGCCACCGGCACCCCGAACTCCGCGCAGATCTCCGGATCCCATTGCAGCGTGCGCAGATCCATGAGCATGGTGCGGGACGCATTGGTGACATCGGTGAGGTGCTGCCCGGTGAGATTCCACAGGATCCAGCTGTCGATGGTGCCGAAGCACAGTTCACCGGCCTCGGCGCGGGCATGCGCACCGGGCACCCGATCCAGGATCCAGCGCAGCTTCGGCCCGGCGAAGTAGGTCGACAGCGGCAGTCCGGTGCGGGCGGCATACCGGTTCGGCCCCGCGTCGCCCGCCAGCTCGACGGTGAGATCGGCAGTGCGGGTGTCCTGCCAGACGATGGCATGGTGAATCGGCTTGCCGGTGGCGCGTTCCCACACGACGGTGGTCTCCCGCTGATTCGTGACGCCCACCGCCACGATGTCCGCGGACCCGATGCCGCAGTTGCGCAGCGCCTCGTCGATCACGGATTCGGTATTGCGCCAGATGGTTTCGGCATCATGCTCGACCCAGCCGGGCTGCGGGAAGATCTGCTCGTGCTCGCGTTGCGCGACACCGGCTATTCGCCCCTGCTGGTCGAAGACGATGCACCGACTGGACGTCGTACCTTGATCGATGGCAGCCACGAAGCGACGCATTGCAGCAGGCTACTGCACGACAGTCGTTCCATGGGCGATTAGTGTGGGTTACGGTTGCTATCGGATAGCCAGGGAGCGTTTACGAGACGAGCGCCGCGCCGGCACCCCGGCGAAGGCTGAGGAGTCGAGCAATGACCAATCCGCATTCGCAGTTTCTGGGTCCCGAGCAGCGGGAAGCCGCCTGGGCCCGGCTCGGTAAGGATCACTTCGACGTCATCGTCATCGGCGGCGGCGTGGTGGGCGCGGGCATCGCCCTGGACGCCGCCACCCGAGGTCTGGAAGTCGCCCTCGTCGAAGCCCGTGACCTGGCCGCCGGCACCTCCAGCCGCTCCTCGAAGATGTTCCACGGCGGCCTCCGCTACCTGGAGATGATGGAGTTCGGCCTGGTCCGCGAGGCCCTCAAGGAACGCGAGCTGGCACTCTCCACGCTCGCCCCGCATCTGGTGAAACCGCTGCGCTTCCTCTACCCGCTCTCGCACTACGGCTGGGAACGCCCGTACGTCGCCTCCGGCCTTTTCCTGTACGACACCATGGGCGGCGCGAAATCCGTTCCGGGACAGCATCATCTGACCAAATCGGCGGCCATGCGGCTGGCGCCCGGTCTCAAGGACGGCGTCCTGACCGGTGGCCTCACCTACTACGACACCGTCGTCGACGACGCCCGCCACACCATGACGGTGGCCCGCACCGCCGCCCACTACGGCGCGGTCATCCGCACCTCCACCCAGGTCGTCGGCTTCCTGCGCGAGGCGGACCGGGTGATCGGCGTCAAGGTGCACGACAGCGAGGACGGCCGCACCACCGAGGTTCGCGGCAGCGTCGTCATCAATGCCACCGGCGTCTGGACCGACGAACTCCAGTCGATCGCGAATCAGCGCGGCCGATTCCATGTGCGAGCGTCCAAGGGCGTCCATATCGTGGTCCCGCGCGACCGCATCGCCTCCGACACCTCGATCATCCTGCGCACCGAGAAGAGCGTGCTGTTCGTCATCGCGTGGAGCACCGACCACTGGATCATCGGCACCACCGACACGGACTGGAACCTCGACCTCGCGCACCCGGCCGCCACCAAATCCGATATCGACTACCTGCTCGAACACGTCAACAAGGTGCTGGTCACCCCGCTCACGCACGCCGACATCACCGGCGTCTACGCGGGCCTGCGCCCGCTACTGGCGGGCGAGAGCGACCAGACCTCGAAACTCTCCCGCGAGCACGCCGTTGCCCGCATCGCCCCCGGCCTGGTCGCCATCGCGGGCGGCAAGTACACCACCTACCGCGTCATGGCCTACGACGCCGTGAACGAAGCGGCACAGGACATTCCGCGCCGCGTCCCGCCCACCATCACCGAGAAGGTGCCACTGCTCGGCGCGGACGGCTACCACGCCCTCATGAACCAGACTCCGCACCTGGCCGAGAAATACGGCATCCACCCGTACCGGGTACAGCACCTGCTCAACCGCTACGGCTCCCTCATCGACGAGGTCCTCGGCCTCGCCGACGGCAAACCCGAACTGCTGCAAGCGATCACGACCGCCCCCGGCTACCTGCAAGTGGAGGCCCTCTACGCGGCCGCCGCGGAAGGCGCCCTGCACCTGGACGACATCCTGGCCCGCCGCACCCGCATCTCCATCGAATACGCGCACCGCGGCGTCGACTGCGCCGACCAGGTGGCCCGCGTGGTCGCGCCCGTCCTCGGCTGGGACGAGGCCGACATCACCCGCGAGGTGACGCTGTACACGGCCCGCGTCAAGGCCGAGATCGAGTCCCAGACCGCACCCGACGACGCCACCGCCGACGAACTCCGCTTGGAGGCGCCGGAAGCCCGCGCCAAGGTGCTCGACCTGGTACTCGAACGCTGAAAAGCCGCCGGGTCCAGGGTTTCCCGCCCCGGACCCGGTCGGCTCAGCGCACCAGCTTGTAGTTGAAGTGCGTGGTGCCGAGCGTGCCCATCAACCGAACCCATAGCGGCAGCAGCATTTCCGTGCCCCGCGCGGTCGTGATGTCGCCGACGTCGATGACATCCCGCCACCCGAACTGGCGAAGCAGTTGCACCACGGTCGATTTGGCGTCCTGATCGTTCCCGGACACGAAAATGGTGTGGTCGCCGTCCCCCAGCTTGTCCGGGTGCGCCATGACCTCGGCGGTCACAGTGTTCAGCGTCTTCACCACCTTGGCGTCCGGAAAGGCCCGCTGAATCTGCTCCGCCACCGAATCGTCGTTGCAGACGGCCAGCCGCGGCGGGAACCCCTGCGAAAAGTCCAGCGGGTTGGACACATCGATGATCACCTTCCCCGCCAGATTCTCCGCCCCGGCGCCTTCCAGGGCGGCGACACTCACCTGCCCCCCGGTCGCATTGATGATCACGTCCCCATGCGCCGCCGCCTCGGGCGCGGTCCGCAGATCGACCGGAAACGGTTCATCCGCCCGCTCCTCGGTAGCCTTCACATCCCGCGTCCCGATCGCCACCTCGTGCCCCAGCTCCACCAGCCGCTCCGCAAGCGTCCGCCCCACCGCCCCGGTCCCCAGGATTCCGATCTTCATGCAGCCCACCATAGGAGCGCTCGGGTCCGGGGGGAACGGGTTTCGCTACGGGACGAAGGCTCGGCCCGCTGCGGGCTCAGTCGACCGGCGGCTGACAGCGGGGGCAGAAGTAGATGCCGCGTTCGGCGCGGGTGGGCTCGTCGTCGCCCAGTAAGTGCACGACCATGTTCGCGCCGCAACGTTTGCAGGGGCGGTGTTGCCGGCCGTAGGCGAGGGCGCGCCAGGGTGGTTGGTGGGCGGCCTTCAGCAGGACCTTGTGTGCCTCGTCGACCAGGCCGGGCAGGTCCTCGATGGCGCCGACGGACATGGCGGGGTTGACGCGGCGCAGGTAGCAGATCTCGCTGCGGTAGATGTTTCCGATTCCGGCCAGGTTGCGCTGGTCCAGGAGGGCCAGGCCGATCGGGCGGTCCGGGCGTTCCAGCAGGCGGCGGACCGCTTCCGCCGCATCCCAATTCGGTCCGAGCAGATCCGGGCCCAGATGCTCGACGGCGGTGTGCTCGTCCTCCGGACGCAGTACTTCGACGAGGCCGAGGGAGAAGCCGACGGCCTCGGCCTCCGCGTTGGCCAGGACCAGGCGCGCGGCGAATCCCGGCTTGGTCCAGCGCTGTCCGGGCTGGTAGACGCGCCACTCGCCTTCCATTTTGAGATGGGTGTGGATGCTCACCGACGGGGTGCGGACGAAAAGGTGTTTGCCGTAGGTGCCGACGCTCTCGACCTCCTGACCGCGCAGGTCGAGGGTGGCGTATTTCGGGACCCGGAAATCGCTGCGGTCGAGGACCCTGCCGGCCAGGGCCTTCCGGAGGCGGGCGGCGGTCAGGAAGACGCTGTCGCCCTCAGGCATGGGGGCTCACGGGTGGCTCCGGAGGCGGAAACCCTTGGGGGTCGCGGCGAATCCGGCCTCGGTGAGGAAGCCCGCGAAGGTATTGCCGTGCACTGATTCCCCGTTCACCCGGTCGATCACCAGTGAGTCCACCCGCCGATCACGCACCAGCCCGGCCAGTGCCGAGGCCGCCGCCGTGCGTACCGCCGGAGCCTCGGTGAAGGTCAGCAGCGTCTTGCCGCCGCGCTCCAGGTAGAGCGTGAGCTCGCCGCCGACCAGCACCACCAGGGCTCCTGCCTTCCGTCCGGGGCGATGCCCGGCTCCTTCGGCGGCCGCCTTGGGCCAAGGTAGCGCCGCCCCGTAGGGATTCGCCGGATCGCAGGCGGCCAGTGCCAGCGCGGGTCCCGCGACCTCCGCGTCATCGGGGCGGTCGGTGTCGAAGGAGCGTAGCCGGTCCACCACATCCGTGGTCGAGAACTGGGCGCCGCCGAGCGAATCCACGAAGTATCCGCGCCGGCACCGGCCCCGATCCTCGAATTCGGTCAGCACCCGGTACATGAGCGCGAACCCGCCCGGGACGCCCTCGCTCTGCACCGAGCCCCGGGTCAGTACCCCGTACCGTTCCAGCAGCACATCCGCCGTGGCGTGCGCGCGAACGGTATTGTCCGCCACCCGTTCCGGTAGCAGCGACCACCGGCCGGCGGTCTGCGGCGGGCTGGTCCGCACCGGTATTCCGGTGCGCGGCAGGTACATCCGCCCACGCGGAGACCGCCTGGGGGTGCGATGCGCGGTCGTGGTGCGCGCTGTCCCGCCCAGCAGTGCCCGCACCGGCGCGAAGGTGTCGCCACCGACATGGCCCGCCCACACCAGCTCCCACAGTGCGGCGACCACCGCCGACTCGTCCTCCACCCCGGTGGCCTCGGCCAGCTGCCGGAAGAAGTACGCGCCGCCACCCCCGGGAGCGACCACTTGATATCCGGAGCCGCTCGCCGCCCGGCCCCGCGCACCGGCGCCATTTCCGGTCGGCGCCGTCGAATCATCCGACGTCGCAGCCGCCTCGGTGGCACCGCGGTAATCGGAGCCGGTCGCCGGATCCGCGGATTCGGAGCCTGTCCGCTCGGAATTCGCCAACTCGGAGCCCGCACGTCCATAGCTCGCTGGCGCGGAGCCCGGTGGCTGGAAGCCCGGCGCGGCGACCAGCCCGCCGTCCGTGTCGCGCGCCCGCCCGGAGGATCCGCCGATCACGGTGGCGCCCAGCGCCATCAGGAGGCTGATCTGGATTTCGGTGAGGTCGATGTCGTCGGGTGGCGGGAGGGTCAGGGGAGCCTGGTCGGCCGGGTGCAGGGCGATCCAGCCGTCCTTGGCGGTGATCGAACCGTGGCCGGACCACAGCACCTCGCCGGTGGCCATGAGTTCGTCGAGCAAGGCGGGGGAGTAGTCGCGGACCCGGGTGGGAAGAATGAGCGATTCCCAGGCGGAGGCCGGAATCGGCACGCCCGCAAGCTGTTCCACCACGGCGGCCACACCGTCCACGCCGCGGAGTTCGCCGGTGCCGATGTGCTGCCAGGCCGGGAGGAAACGGGCCAGGGCGGCGGTGGGGACCGGTTCGACTTCCTTGCGGGCTGCCGCGAGGGAGCGACGGCGCAGGCGGCGCAGCACCTCGTTGTCGCACCATTCCGTACCGGCCGAGCCCGGCGTGAATTCGCCTTCCACCACCCGCTTTTCGAGGGCGAGGCGATGCAGGGCGGTGGCCGCCACCGCCGGCCCGAGACCGAAGCGGTGCGCGACCTGCGTCAGTGTGAACGGCCCGTGCGTGCGGGCGTACCGGCCCACCAAGTCGCCCAGAGGATCCGCCACGGGCTCTATGAACGCGGCCGGCACACCGATGGGAAGCGGCACACCGAGGGCATCACGCAGCCGGGAGGCATCCTCGATGGCCACCCACCACTGCGACCCCGCGAACGAAACCTCCAGGGCGCGATGACTCTTCACCAATTCGGCGAACCACGCGCGCGGATCCTCGGTGGACCGCTCACTCGCTTCGGCGGCGGTCACGGGCCCGAGCAGGCGCAGCAGATCCGCCAGCCCCTCCATATCCCGCGCCTGCCGTTCGGGTGTGAGCCGCTGCAGCTCCTGCTCGGTCTGCTCCAGCACCGCCGCATCCAGCAGTTCGCGCAGTTCCACGCGCCCGAGCAGTTCCGCGAGCAGGCTCGAATCCAGTGACAGTGCCGCGGCGCGTCGTTCGGCGAGCGGGCTGTCGCCCTCGTACATGAACTGCCCGATGTAATCGAAGAGCAGCGAATTCGCGAACGGTGACGGCGCCGCCGTCTCCACCTCCACCAGCCGCAATTGCCGCCGGGCCACCCGCCCCAGCAAGTCCCGCAGCGAGGGCAGGTCATAAACGTCCTGCAGACATTCCCGCACCGTCTCCAGCAGGATCGGAAACTCCGGGAACTTCCGCGCCACATCCAGCAGCTGCGCCGCCCGCTGCCGCTGCTGCCACAGCGGCGCCCGCCGCCCCGGATCCCGCCGCGGCAGCAGCAGCGCCCGCGCCGCACACTCCCGGAACCGCGAGGCGAAAAGCGCCGACCCCCCGACCTGTTCGGTCACCAGCTCATCGATCTCGTCCACCTCGAACACGAACAGCTCCGCCCCCGGCGGGTCATCGGTCGTATCCGGCAACCGCACCACGATCCCGTCATCCGACGGTGTAGGCGCCGCATCCACCCCGAACCGCTCCCGAAACCGAGCCGCCACCGCCAGCGCCCAAGGCGCGTGCACCGCCAGCCCATACGGCGAGTGCAACACCACCCGCCAGTCCCCCAACTCGTCCCGGAACCGCTCCACCAGCAGCGTCCGATCCGTAGGCAACTGCCCCGTAGCCGCCCGCTGCTCCTCCAGCAGCGCAACCAGATTCGCCGTAGCAAACCCATCCAGCCCCGCCGCCGCAGCCACCCCCGCCAACCCTGAGGATGCAGCGACCCGGTCCAGCCCGACAACCGCAGCAACCCGCTCTTGCCCTGCCGCGTCGACCCCATTCAGCCCAACAGCTGCGGCGACCTTGTCCAACTCGGACCCGCGTCCCGTGCGCCGGCTGCCCCTACGCGGTCGATCCGATCCCGGTGTCGTAGCGGCCGATTCGCCGAGGGCGGCATCGCCCGCCGCGGAGGCTCCCGCTGTGGGTGCAGCCTCGACCTCTCCGGCGCGCGATTGTCTTGTGCTGTCGCGCGATTCGGCGGCGGTCACCGAGCCGTCCGTGCCTTCGCCGTAGTCCTTCTCGGTGGAGAGGCCCGGTGGAAGGCTGCCGCGTTCGAGGACCTCGGCGGCGTCGCGGACGAAGTCGTCGAGGGCCTTGTCCAGTTGTACCGGTGCGGAGCCGTTCTTGCGGGCGCCGCCGGACTTGGCGGGCTTGCCGGCGCTCTGCTCGATGGCCTGGCCGGTGATGCGGACGAATTCGCCGAGGGCCGCGCCCAATTCGGCGGGGCGGCCGAGGGAGTCGCCGTGCCAGAAGGGGAGGCGGCCGGGGAGGCCGAAGGCGGGGGTGACGAGGACTCGGTCGAAGGTGATCTCTTCGATGCGCCAGCTGGTCGCGCCGAGGGCGAAGACGTCGCCGACGCGGGATTCGTAGACCATCTCCTCGTCGAGTTCGCCTACGCGGGAGGCTTTCTCGCCGACCATGAAGACGGGGAAGAGGCCGCGGTCGGGGATGGCGCCGCCGGAGGTGACGGCCAGGCGCTGGGCGCCGGGGCGGCCCGTCAAGGTGCCGGCGTCGCGGTCCCAGACGATGCGAGGGCGCAGTTCGGCGAACTCGTCGGAGGGGTAGCGGCCGGCCAGCAGGTCCAGTACGGATTCGTAGGCCGAACGGGGCAGCGCCGCATAGCTTCCCGTGGCGCGCACGGTCTCGAACCAGGCATCGGCGTCGATGGGTTCCAGGGCGCAGGCCGCCACCGTCTGCTGGGCGAGGATGTCCAGGGGGTGCAGGGGCACCTGCAGTTGCTCGATCTGCCCGCCCGTCATGCGGATGGAAGCCACCGCGCAATGGATCACGTCGGTGCGGTGTTTGGGGAAGATCACCCCGCGCGAGACCTCCCCGACCTGATGCCCGGCCCGCCCCACCCGCTGCAGCCCCGACGCCACCGACGGCGGCGCCTCCACCTGCACCACCAATTCCACCGCACCCATATCGATGCCGAGCTCGAGACTGCTGGTCGCGACCACGCACCGCAGCCGCCCGCTCTTGAGATCGTCCTCGATGATGGCCCGCTGCTCCTTGGACACCGACCCGTGATGGGCGCGCGCCAAAAGCGGTGCCGCACCGTGGATCACCTCGGTCGAGGCCCCCAGCTGCGCGGGCGGCGCATGCTCGCTCTCCACCGGTTCCCCGACCCGCGCCGCATACGCCTCGTTCAACCGCGCGGTGAGCCGCTCCGCTAGCCGCCGCGAGTTCGCGAACACGATCGAGGACCGATGCTCCAGCACCAGATCCACGATGGCCTCGTCCACATGCGGCCAGATCGATCCGGGTTGATCCGAATCCTCCGCCCCCGCATCGGGTTCGGTCATATCCGCCACCGGCACCCGCACCGACAGATCGAACGTCTTGGGCGCGGGCGGCGCCACGATAGTGATGGGCGCACTCCCCACCAGAAACCGCCCCACCTCCGCCGGCGGCCGCACCGTAGCCGACAACCCGATCCGCTGTGCCGGCCGCCGCACCGCATCTTGCGGCAATCCACTTCCGCGCAGCAGCGAATCGGCGCCGGCGTGCAACGTCTCGGCTTCCGCGCGCAGCAAATCCAGCCGCGCCAGCGAAAGCGCCAGATGCGCACCGCGTTTGGACCCCGCGATGGCGTGCACTTCGTCGACGATGACGGTGTCCACCTCGCTGAGCGTCTCCCGCGCCGCGGAAGTGAGCATGAGGAAGAGGGACTCGGGAGTGGTGATGAGGATGTCCGGCGGCGTGCGCTGCAGACTGCGCCGGTCCGCCGCGCTGGTGTCCCCGGACCGCACCCCCACCCGGATCTCCGGTGCGGGCAGGCCCAGTCGTTTGGCGGTCTGCGTGATACCCACCAGCGGTGCGCGCAGATTTCGCTCCACGTCCACGGCCAGCGCCTTGAGCGGCGAGATGTAGAGCACCGAGGTCTTACGCCGCTCGGCCGGTTCCCGGGTGGCCAGCCGGTCGATCGCCCAGAGGAACGCCGACAGCGTCTTGCCCGACCCGGTCGGTGCGATCACCAGCGTGTGCTCACCCCGCGAGATGGCGTCCCAGGCTCCCAGCTGGGCGGCGGTGGGCGCGGGAAAGGCGCCGTCGAACCACTGCCGGGTAGCGGGGGAGAACCGATCCATGCCCCCAAGTCTGCACCCGGCCACCGACACTTTCCCGGGCCGCCGGCGCTCCGGCCGTACCGAGATCGTCCCTGTTCAGTGCCCGAGCGACCGATCGGCGCCCGCCCGAGCGAAGGACGAGCAATCGAAGTACGCGCGCCGACGCCGCGCGTAGGCTTCGGTCCGTGCAGAATGTGCTCCGACTCGACCTGGTCAGTCACGGCATGACGGAGGCAATGCGCAAAGCACGTTTCCCGGTGGACGAACCGCTGACCGAGGCCGGTCGCCGGGCCGTCGCCGCCTGCGGCCGCCTGCACGCCGCCCGCGTGATCACCGCCCCCGAACGCCGCGCCACCGAGACCGCCGCCCTGCTCGGCCTCATGGGCGACGAGGACGACCGATTACGTGACCTCGATGCCGGAGCCTGGCGCGGTGGCGAGTTGCTGTCGGTGCCGAAGGAGGATCTCTACCTCTGGCTCACCGACCCCACCTACCGCGGTCACGGCGGCGAATCCGTCATCGAGGTGATCGAGCGCACGGGGGAGTGGCTGGCCGATATCGCCGCCGACGGCGAACCCACCATCGGCATCACCCACCCGTCGGTCATTCGCGCGGCCCTGCTGGTCGCCCTGGACGCCCCCGCGAAATCGTTCTGGCGCATAGACGTTCCCCCGGTGTGCGTGACCCGCCTGCACTATCGCGGCGAGTGGACCGTCCACTTCCGGTCGTGAATCAGGCCATGAATCCCCCGCGCAGCATGGCGCGGATCGCGTCGGTGATGAGCCGTGCGGGCAGCGCGGGGTCGACGGCCCGCTGAATGCCCAGTCCCAGGCCGAGACTCAGCACCGCGGTCGCCGCGTCCTCGGCGGGCAGCGGCAACGTCAGATCCATGGAATCGGCCAGCATCTGCAATTGCCCGGCGACGGTGCCGCGCATCAGCCCGAGGCTGGACACCAGTTCGGCCTGCAACGCGGGATCGTCGCGGGCCACGATGGCGAACTCGAATTCGAGCATGGTCCAGCCCACGTCGCCGAGGGTGCGTTCGGCCCAGCCCTGGAACCGTTCGAGTCGGGCTTCCAGGGTGTCGTCGCCGTCGAGCAGTGCGGTGACCTCGGTGAACTTGGTCTCATGAATGAGCGCCAGCACTTCGAGGCAGAGCGCCGACTTGGTCCGGAAGTTGGAGTAGACGGCCCCTTTGGAATACCCGGCTTCCTCGGCGACCCGTTCCAGGCTGGTCTTGGCGTACCCGTCGGCCAGGAACATGTCGCGAGCCGTGGCGAGCAGATCCGCGCGGGTACGGGCCTGGCTTTCGGTCCGGGTCATTCGTGGCATGGGTGTAATTCTATGTACCCGCAGATTTGGGATACCGCGGGTATTTGAAAACTGTTAGTGTTCGAGACTATGAGTAACGGGAACCGGCCACATCGACGTGGCCTGGCGATAGGGTGCGGCGGCACCGTCGGCATGGCCTGGATCGTCGCCGCACTGGCCGCGGCCCAGGAGGTACTCGACTGGGATCCGCGCACCGCGGACGTCATGATCGGCACCTCCGCCGGCGCGGAGGCCCTCACCATGCTGGGCAGCGGCATCGGCGTGGACGAACTGGTCGCCATGCAACGCGGCACCTCCGGCAACCCGATCCTCACCGCCCACATGCGCTGCGAGCCGGGCCGATTCCCGCCCCTGCCCCGCCCCCGCCTGAACGCACCCGGCCGCGCGGTCCACGAACTGCTCGCCCGCCCCGGCAACGGCCACGCCCTGCTCACCGCGGGCAGCGGCCTGCTCCCGCGGGGCAGCGGCGATCCGGCCTGGCTGCAACGCCTCGCCGAACGACTCAACCCGGGCCGCACCTGGGTCCCGCACCCCGCCACCTGGCTGGTGGCCATGGACGACGCCACCGGCGAGCGCGTCGCCTTCGGTTCCCCCTCCGCACCCGACGCGAATATCGGTGCGGCCCTGCGCGCCTCGTGGGCCGTCCCCGGCTGGTTCCCCGCGGTGACCATCGCGGGCCGCGACTTCATCGACGGCGGCGCGGCCTCCACCGCCTCGGCCGACCTGCTCATCCCCGCGCAGCTCGACGAGGTCCTGGTGCTGGCCCCGATGGCCTCCACCGGCCGCGTCCCCGCCACCAGCACCGGCCACTTCCTGGAACGCCAGATGCGAAACCGCATGAGCGAGAAGCTCGATGCGGAGATCGCGCTGCTCCGCGCCAGTGGCGCGAAGGTGCTGCGCCTCGACGCCACCGCCGAGGATCTCGCCGTCATGGGCCCCAATTTCATGGACGGCCGCCGCCGCCTCGCCACCCTCGAACACAGCCTGCAGAGCACCCGCAAGGCCCTGGAACAAGGAGACTTCGCATGAGCATTCTCGGAAGCCGCTATCCGGCAATCGATCTCAATGGCGCCCGGGTGCTGATCACCGGCGCCGGCCGCGGCATCGGCCAGTCCACCGCGGAACTGTTCACCCGCAGGGGCGCGGAAGTCGCCATCGCCGATGTGGATATCGCCGCCGCCCAGGCCGCGGCGGCCGCACTGGGCGCGAAGGCCTTCGAACTCGATGTGCGCGACCGCGGCCAGTGGGACAAGGCGGTCGCCGACTTCGGCCGCGTCGACATCCTGGTCAACAATGCCGGCGTCATGCCCGCGGGCGCCTTCCTGGACGAGCCGGATGCCGTGGGGCACACCACCATCGACGTGAATGTGTGGGGCCTGATCCACGGCATGCGCGCCGTGGCCCCCGCCATGATCGATCGCGGTCAGGGGCACATCGTGAACGTCGCCTCACTGGCCGGCAAGATCCCGATCGCGGGCCTGGCCGTCTACAACGCCAGCAAGTTCGCGGCCGTGGGTCTTTCCGCCGCAACGCGTCTGGAGTTCGAGCCGCACGGCGTGAGCGTCAGCTGTGTGATGCCGTCGGCCGTGCGCACCCGCCTCTCCTCGGGTCTGGCCCTCGGCCACGGCATGCCCACGGTGGATCCGGAGGATGTCGCCGAGGCCATCGTCGGCACCGTCCGCACCCGCCGCGCCGAGGTCGCCGTCCCGAACTACCTGGGCCCCATCGACGTTGCCCTGGCCGCCGCCCCTGAACCCGCGGTCCGCCTGGTGCGACGCATGTTCGACGGCGACCGCGCCCTGCACCCCACCGACGAGACCACTCGCAAGAAGTACGAGGAGCAGGTGCGCGCCATCAGCTCCGACGAGCACTGAGCCCGGCCGGGGCGATCCGCTCGCTCCCGGTGGCAGCGGGCAGCGTCGATCCTAGTTCGGGGCGCCCGCCTGTACCGGCTGGACGTCGAGGATGTCGATCGTCGTGCCGCTGCATTCGGTGCCCGGGCGCGAGATGAACAGGGATGCCTTGTTGTCCGGCGGATAGATCCGGACCCCTTGCACCTGTACCGGTTTGCAGTCGGCTGTCGAATAGCCGCTCTGCCCGTTCGCCGACCGCACCTGGGCCCAGGCCTGCCCGCCCGGCGCCAGGACGGCCGGTGCCACCGCGCCGCTCCCGTCGCGACGCGCCGGATTGCCGATGGGATCGCCGTCGGGTCCGTCGGTGTAGGAGACGCCCGGATAGCCCTGCATGGTGCAGGGCGCCGAGCCGTTGTTGGTAAAGATGATCTTGAAGTAGATGCTGCCCATGGCCGCGCCGCCCCGATCGTCGATGCTCGCGCTCAACTGATCGGTGCGGCATTCACCCGCGCCGGTGTTCACCGTGGTGGCCGACGGCTGACCGCCGTCGTTGGCGCCGGTGCTCGGCGTCCCCGGCGTGCCTGACGGCCCGCCGGAGTTCACCGTGCTCCCCGGCGTACCGGTCGGTCCGGACGACACCGTGGACGAGCTGCACCCCGCCAGCGCGACCAGTCCGGCCGCGATCACACCCATTACCCGAAGGTCCCTGCCCCGCATGATGTCTCCTTTCGCACCTGCATATCGGTAGGGACAGGGATTTGGTTTCCGGCCGGGCCCGACTTCCCGGGGCTATTCGAAGCGGATGCCCTGAGCCAGCGGCAGCTCGGTGGAGTAGTTGACGGTATTGGTGGCCCGCCGCATGTACGACTTCCACGAGTCCGACCCGGACTCGCGCCCGCCGCCGGTCTCCTTCTCGCCGCCGAACGCGCCGCCGATCTCCGCACCCGAGGTGCCGATATTGACGTTCGCGATCCCGCAGTCCGACCCGTCGGCCGCCAGGAATCGTTCGGCCTCCCGCTGGTTCTGCGTGAACACCGCCGACGAAAGCCCCTGCGGCACACCGTTGTGCAGTTCGATCGCGGACTCGAAATCGTGGTAGGTCAGCACATAGAGGATGGGTGCGAAGGTCTCCTCGCGCACCACGGCCGTCTGCGCGGGCATCCGCACCACGGCGGGCCGCACGTAGTAGGCGTCCGCCCCGAAGCCCTCGACACGCTCACCGCCGCAGAGCAGTTCGCCGCCGTCGGCCTGCGCCCGCTCCAGCGCCTTCCGCATGCCCTCGTAGGCCCGCTCGTTGATCAACGGCCCGACCAGCACGCCGTCGTCCAGCGGATTGCCCACGCGCAGTTGCCGATACGCGGAGGTGATGCGATCCAGCAGCGGCCCGGCCACGTCCGCGTGCACGATGAGCCGCCGCAGTGTGGTGCAGCGCTGCCCGGCCGTGCCCGCCGCCGCGAACACGATGCCGCGTGCGGCCAGGTCCAGGTCGGCGGTCGGGGTGACGACGGCGGCATTGTTGCCGCCCAGTTCCAGCAGGCAGCGCCCGAAGCGCGCGGCCACCCGCGGCGCGACCAGCCGCCCCATGCGCACCGATCCGGTGGCGCTCACCAGCGCCACCCGCTCGTCGTCGACCAGCTGTTCGCCGACCGCCGCCGGCCCCTGAACCAGCTGGTGCACTTCGGGATCCGCGCCCACCTCGACGGCGGCCCGGCGCAGCAGCGAGTGGCAGGCCAGCGCGGTCAGCGGCGTGGTCTCCGAGGGCTTCCACACCACGGTGTCCCCGCACACCAGGGCGAGGGCGGTGTTCCATGCCCACACCGCGACGGGGAAGTTGAACGCGGAGATCACCGCGACCACGCCCAGCGGATGCCAGGTCTCCATGAGCCGGTGCCCGGGTCGCTCGGAAGGCATTGTGCGGCCGTACAACTGCCGTGACTGCCCGATGGCGAACTCGCAGATATCGATCATCTCCTGCACTTCGCCACGCGCTTCGGGGCCGATCTTGCCCGCCTCCAGCGTGACCAGCTCGCCGAGTTCGTCCTGATATTTGCGCAGCAGCTCCGCCAGTCGCCGCACCACGGCCGCCCGTTGCGGGGCGGGCACCGTGCGCCAGGCGCGAAATGCGCTGTCCGCCCGGCCGATGGCGGCGTCGACCTCGGCGGCGGAGGTCGCGGCGAGGCTCGCGATCTCACCGCCGGTGATCGGGGTGCGGGCGGGGAGTCCGCCCGGTGCGGGCAGATCGGCGCCCAGCCGGTGCAGCAGGGTCTGGGTGCGCTCGCGCAGTTCACGTGTGCTGCGCTCGGCGGTTGTCTGGGTCATCGGCACCTCCGTACGGGATAGCGGTGTGGGTTCCGGCCACGAGTTCGGTTCGCTGCGTTAGCCTTCGCTGATGGCGGATACACCGGCGAAACCACAACTCGACGACATCGATCGACTGCTGATCCGTGAGCTGATTGCCGATGGTCGCGCCACGCTCTCGAATCTCGCGGAAAAGGCGAATCTATCCGTGTCCGCGGTGCAATCGCGAGTGCGGCGGCTGGAGGCGCGTGGCGTGATCCGTGGTTACACGGCCAATGTCGATCCCGAAGCGCTCGGACAGATGCTTTCGGCATTCGTCGCGATCACTCCTCTCGATCCATCGCAGCCCGATGACGCGCCCGCGTTGCTGCAGCACATTCCCGGCATCGAGGCCTGCCATTCGGTGGCCGGTGACGAGAGCTACATGCTGCTGGTTCGCGTGGCCTCCCCGCGGCATCTGGAACAGCTACTGCAGGAGATCCGCGCGACCGCCAACGTCCGGACTCGCAGCACCATCATTCTGCAGACATTCTATGACAAGTAGTTGTGGGCTGTAATTAATATCGTCGTTTACGGACAAAGCCGTAAATTTTCGTTTACGCTGGGCTGGTGACCCTCGAACTGGAACGGCTTGGGGCGGTTGCCGATGCGACGCTGGTCACCCCCGCCCGGGTGCATGAGATCCTGAGCGAGAGCATTCTCGCCGACGGCTTCGAACTGGTCCTCGACCTGCGTAAATCGCAGGGCCGGCGACTCGTCGACGCACGCGACGGCACCGAATATCTCGACATGTTCGGTTTCTTCGCGTCCTCGGCGCTGGGGATGAACCATCCGGCTCTCACCGAGGATCGTCCCTTCCTCGCGAGCCTTACCGCAGCCGCACTGAACAAACCCAGCAACTCCGACGTGTACACCGTCGAGATGGCGCGCTTCGTGGATACCTTCGCGCGCGTCCTCGGCGATCCCCGACTACCGCATCTCTTCTTCATCGACGGCGGCGGCCTGGCGGTGGAGAACGCCCTCAAGGTCGCCTTCGACTGGAAGTCCCGGCACAACGAAATGCACGGGCGCCCGGCCGATCTCGGCACCAAGGTGCTGCATCTGACCGGCGCCTTCCACGGGCGCACCGGCTACACCATGTCGCTCACCAACACCGACCCGGTGAAAACCGCGCGCTTCCCGAAATTCGGCTGGCCGCGCATCGATACGCCCTACCTCGGCCCGGACCACCCGGACATCGAGGCCGCCGAACGCCACGCGCTCGACCAGGCCCGGCAGGCGTTCGACGAAAACCCTTACGACATAGCATGTTTCATCGCCGAACCCATCCAGGGTGAGGGCGGAGACCGGCATCTGCGGCCCGAATTCCTGCGCGCCGTGCAGGAACTGTGCCACGAGCACGACGCCCTCTTCATCCTCGACGAGGTGCAGACCGGCGTCGGCATGACCGGCAGCATGTGGGCCTACCAGCAGCTCGGCCTGGAACCCGACGTGGTGGCCTTCGGCAAGAAGACCCAGGTCTGCGGGATCATGGCCGGCGGGCGCGTGGATGAGGTGCCGGACAACGTCTTTCACGTCAGTTCCCGGCTCAACTCCACCTGGGGCGGCAACCTCACCGACATGGTGCGGGCCCGCCGCATCCTCGAGGTGATCGAGGCCGCCGAACTCGCCGACCGCGCCGCCGAACTCGGCGCGCATCTGCTGGGGCGGCTCACCGAACTGGCCGCGGCGCATCCGGTCGTGACCGATCCGCGCGGGCGTGGACTGCTGTGCGCCATCACGCTCGAATCGTCCGAATTGCGTGACTCCGTGGTGAATCGGCTGCGCGAGGAAGAGCACGTGCTCATCCTCGGCACCGGCGCCCGCAGTATCCGATTCCGGCCACCGCTGACCGTCACCGTCGAGGAACTGGACGAGGCGGTCGACGCGGTGGAGCGCATCTTGGGCTGATCCCGGGCTGACACGTCGGCTGACACACCGCAAACTTTCAGCGAAACCCGCAGCGGCCCCCTAATATTCGACGGCATGTCGGGTAGCCGTAAAGCGGGTGTGGCACGGTGCTGCGCGTGATCGCACGTCGTGCACGTCATGGTCTGATCGTTTCGGTGGTGCTGCTGGCGGGTTGCTCCGGCGGCGGATCCGGCGCCGCGGGTACCACATCCGCGGTGCCGGTGAATCCGGCAGCAAATCCTCAGCAGGGGATGGGAAACCTGCTGCCGGGCATGCCGCCGCCACTATCCCCGGCCGACGTCTACGCGGGCGGCCGGAAACTCAGCCCGGCGGTGGCGGATCAGCCGACCCGGGTGTACGTGCCGAACAGCGAATCCGACACCGTCACCGTCATCGACCCCGACACCTTCCAGGTGATCGACACCTATCCCTCCGGCGGCCGGGAACCGCAGCATGTGGTGCCCGGCTACGACCTGCAGACGCTGTACGTCAACGACGACCTGCCCATCGGCAGCGGCGCCTTGCTGCCCATCGATCCGCGCACCGGGAAACCGGGAGATCCGATCCCGGTGCGGGATCCGTACAACATGTACTTCACGCCCGACGGCAAATACGCGCTCGTGGTCGCGGAAGCCGACCGGTCCCTCGACTTCTACGACCCGCACAGCTGGCAACTCCAGCACTCCGTCGAAGTGCCCGACTGCACCGGCGTCAATCACATGGACTTCACCACCGACGGCCGCACCGCGCTCGTCAGCTGTGAATTCAGCGGCCGCATGGCCGTCGTCGACATCGCCGGCCGCACCCTCGTCCGCACGATCGAGCTGCCCGGCGGCGGCAGCGGCATGCCGCAGGACGTGAAACTTTCCCCGGACGGCCGGACCTTCTATGTCGCCGACATGATGGCCGGCGGCATGTACAGCTTCGACGCCGAGACCTTCGACAACACCGGTTTCATCCCGACCGGCGACGGCACGCACGGCCTCTATGTGACACGTGACTCGAAACGGATGCTCGTCACCAACCGGCACGCCGGCAGCATCTCGGTGTGGGACTTCGCCGAGAACAAGATCGTCGACACCTGGCCCATCCCCGGCGGCGGCAGCCCCGATATGGGCAATCTCTCCGCGGACGGCCGGGTGTTCTGGGTCTCCGGCCGCTACAACTCCGAGGTCTACGCCATCGCCATCGTGGATTGGAAGCTGCTGGCCCGCATCCCCGTCGGCCGCGGACCGCACGGGCTCACCCTCTGGCCGCAGCCCGGGCGCTACTCCACGGGGCACACCGGCGTAATGCGTTGAGAATCAACGACTGTGGATCACATCCAAATCCGCGTCGAATCGACTGTCCGGATCCACTATTGAAGCGGGCCGGGCAGTGGGGGTCGGTTTACCCGAATCGCACGCTCTACCTGCGGGTTTCTACTGGCGGGTAGCCAATAACCATACTGGCGAGTAGCCCGGACTCGATTACATAGGGGCTCTGGTACTGGTTACACTCCCCGTCATGACGAGTGTCCAGCAGCAGCCTTCGCCGGGGTCGGCGGGCGCCCCTGATATCCACACCACCGCCGGCAAGCTGGCTGATCTGCGCAATCGGCTGGAAGAGGCCAAGCACCCCATGGGTGAGGCCGCTGTCGACAAGGTGCACGCCAAGGGCAAGATGACCGCGCGCGAGCGCATCCTCGCCCTGCTGGACGAGGGGTCCTTCGTCGAACTCGACGCGCTGGCCAAGCATCGCAGCGTGAACTTCGGCCTGGAGAACCAGCGTCCGCTCGGCGACGGCGTGGTGACCGGCTACGGCACCATCGACGGCCGCGACGTCTGCATCTTCTCCCAGGACGTCACCGTCTTCGGCGGCTCGCTCGGCGAGGTCTACGGCGAGAAGATCGTCAAGGTCATGGATCTGGCGCTCAAGACCGGCCGCCCGCTCGTCGGCATCAACGAGGGCGCCGGCGCGCGCATCCAGGAAGGCGTTGTCTCCCTGGGCCTTTACGGCGAGATCTTCCACCGCAACATCCAGGCCTCCGGCGTGATCCCGCAGATCTCGCTGATCATGGGCCCGGCCGCCGGCGGCCACGTGTACTCGCCGGCGCTGACCGACTTCGTCGTCATGGTCGATCAGACCTCGCAGATGTTCGTCACCGGTCCCGACGTGATCAAGACCGTCACCGGTGAGGAAGTCACCATGGAGGAGCTGGGCGGCGCCCACACCCACATGGTGAAGTCCGGTGTCGCCCACTACGTCGCCTCCGGCGAGCAGGACGCCCTCGACTACGTCCGCGATCTGCTGAGCTACCTGCCCAGCAACAACCGCGCCGAGGCCCCCCGCTTCCCGGCCACCGCCACCGCGGGCGCCATCGAGGAGAACCTCACCGAGGCCGACCTCGAACTGGACACCATCGTCCCGGACTCGCCGAACCAGCCGTACGACATGCACGAGGTCATCAAGCGCCTGGTGGACGACGAGGAGTTCCTCGAGGTCCAGGCCGAGCGCGCGATGAACGTGATCGTCGGCTTCGCCCGCATCGACGGCCGCAGCGTCGGCTTCGTGGCCAACCAGCCCTCGCAGTTCGCGGGCTGCCTGGACATCGACGCCTCGGAGAAGGCCGCGCGCTTCGTGCGCACCTGCGACGCCTTCAACGTCCCGATCATCACCCTGGTCGACGTGCCGGGCTTCCTGCCGGGCACCGGCCAGGAATACAACGGCATCATCCGCCGCGGCGCGAAGCTGCTCTACGCCTACGGTGAGGCCACTGTGGGTAAGATCACAATCATCACTCGCAAGGCTTACGGCGGCGCCTACGACGTCATGGGTTCCAAGCACATGGGCGCCGATGTGAACCTCGCGTGGCCGACCGCTCAGATCGCGGTCATGGGTGCATCCGGTGCGGTCGGCTTCGTCTACCGCAAGCAGTTGAAGGACGCCGCCGCCGAGGGTGCCGACGTCGACGCCCTGCGCCTCGAGCTGCAGAACGAGTACGAGGACACCCTCGTGAACCCCTACGTGGCCGCCGAACGCGGCTACGTGGACGCGGTCATCCCGCCGTCGCACACGCGCGGCCAGATCGTCTCGGCGCTGCGTCTGCTGGAGCGCAAGATGGTCAGCCTGCCGCCGAAGAAGCACGGCAACATTCCGCTCTGATTCGACGATATGCGCGGTATGGGGCGCACACTGACTATCTGGACCGGTGACTCATACCGCGCAAGAACGCCTCATCCGAGCAAAGATGGTAAGAGCGAAACCCTCGATTTCGGGGATCGCAACGAATACCGTTTGCGGACCGGAAAACCTTCCACCCGCGAACCCAGCCGCGTTCCGGCGCGGCGATTGGACAGGAGGACTGGCGCTGTGACGACCATGGCCGACGAAGAAGTACTGCGCGCCGCCGAACTGGATCTAGCCGTCGACACCGAGTTGGCGGAAGCCGTCGATACGGCCGTCGCCGAGGCCGGACCGTCGACCGCAGGGCCGGTCATCCAGGTCCTGAAGGGCAACCCGACGGAGCTCGAACTGGCCGCCCTGGTGGCCGTGTTCGCCGCCGCCTCGGCAAACGGTTCCGCCGGTACCGCCGACAACGGCCCGGCCGACAACTGGGGCCGCCCCACCCTGATGCACCGGGGCAGCTCTCCCTTCTCCCCGTACGCCTTCCCGGCCCTGTCGCAGCTGCGCGACTGAGCCCGCCTCCCCGCGAATCCTGCTCCGCAGCAGCAGGATCCGGGCCGCGCAGGGAACGCCGGGCCCCGCACCGGGTGGATGACCCGGCGAGGCAACGTATCCGCAGCACGCTTCGCACCCCGCGGTATCGCCGAACCCGGCCCGATGCGCCGGGCATCGGGCGGTATCAGCGGTCTCCGGGAACGTCGTTAGACTTCCCGGCGTGACGATCTTCGTGCTGGCCTCCGCGTCTCCGGCGCGATTGGGCGTCCTCCGCAATGCGGGTGTCGAACCCGTCGTCCGGGTCTCGAATGTGGACGAGGACGCGGTGGCCGCCGCGCTACCGGCCGGCACTACACCCGATCACGTGGTCACCGAACTGGCCCGCGCGAAGGCGCACGACGTGGCTGCCGCGCTGGCCGCCGAATACCCCGATTCCGTTGTGGTGGGCTGCGATTCGATGCTGCTCGTGGACGGAAACCTGCAGGGTAAACCGCATACGCCCGAGGTGGCGAAGGCGCGCTGGGCCGAGATGGCCGGGCGCAGTGCCGATCTGCTCACCGGGCACTGCGTGCTGCGCGTGCGAGACGGTGCGATCAGCGCCGAGGCCGCCGACTGCAGTTCCACCACAGTCCATTTCGCCGCGCCCGGCCCGGAGGAGCTCGACGCCTACATCGCCACCGGCGAGCCCCTGAAGGTGGCCGGTTCGTTCACCCTCGACGGTATGGGCGGCTGGTTCGTGGATCGCATCGACGGCGATCCGTCCAGTGTGATCGGGATCGGCCTACCGCTGGTTCGTCGACTGCTTGCCGAAGTTGGTGTCGGCATTGCGGAGTTGTGGGTCGGCAGTGCGGAGTTGCGGAGCGACGCGGCTCGTTGACGGCGCCAGCCGGGGTTCCCCGGTCTCCGCGCCGTCCTCCTCGCTGCCGGCGGCCGCTTCGGGCGGCCGGACACCGCCGATGAGCTCCAGTCGCGCCACGCACAGTTCCGGCTCCACGAACGGGTGCAGGCGCACGTTCACGTGCTCGCGGGCGCCGTTGCGGTCCAGCACCTCTCGCATGAGCCCCAAATGCACGCCGCACACCACCTCGGAGTGGGTGCGGGCGAGTTCGCGCAGCGGACAGGCGGTCATGCGGATCATGGCCTGTTCGTCGGTCTCGGTGGCGTGGTCGCGTTCGGGTGCGAAGCCGAGTTCGGACATCAGCGTGACGGTGAGATCCTTGGCGTCGTCGAGGGATTCGACGGGCTGGTCCACCGATTCCATCTTCGCGCCCCAGGCGCGCCCGGCCGCGATGGCGGCGTCGGAGCGGCGGCGGGGGTCGCTGCCCAGCTGGTCGGCCAATACCTGGGCCAATTCCTGATAGCCGACGGATCGCTGTACGGCGGTGTATCCGATGCGCGGGCGGCCGCGGCCGCGCGGGGGCTGCTGGAATTGGCGGACCAGGGATTCGCGGGTGAGGACGTCCAAATGGAAACGAACCGTAGTCACATGCTGGCCGGTGACGCGCGCCAGTTCTTGCGCGTCGAGAGGCTCGCTGGCGCCACGTAGGATCGCGAGCAGTCGTCGTCGCGGCCAAGAATCGGACATAGCTCACCCCTCCTCTCGGGAGACTTTATCGGATGAAGCTGCGCTTAATTCGCCCAATCACCCGATTCGTGATCTGAACCGAGTTTCGTATCCAGTACATGCCTACGATCGGTGTCGAGATTCGAACCGCAAAATCTACCTACACTCATCCCACCACGTGTGAAGGACCAACAACGTGCCCGTCGCCCCGGATCCGCATCCCTCGTTCGGCTCCTACGCATATCCTCACCGACTAGTAACCACAGAGTGGCTGTCGGCAAACATCGGCGCGTCGGGACTCAAGATCATCGAGTCCAACGAGGACATATTGCTATATGACATCGGCCATGTCCCCGGTGCCATCAAGATCGATTGGCGAACCGAGCTGATCGACCCGCTCACCCGGGATGTCATCGATGGTGCCGCCTTCTCTCGACTCATGCGTGTCAAGGGTGTTGAACGCGACGATACGGTTGTCATCTACGGCGACAAGGCCAATGGCACCGCGGCCGCCACTCTGTGGGTGTTCTCCCTTTTCGGGCACACCGATGTCCGCCTGCTGGACGGCGGCCGGGACGCCTGGATCTCCGAGGCCCGCGACACCACCTTCGAAGTGCCCAACGCCGGCCTCGGTGAATACCCGGTCCTCGATCGCGACGACAAGGCCGCCCGTGCCTTCCGCGAGGACGTGCTCGCTCATCTCGGCGGAACGCTGATCGACGCGCGCGTGCTCGAGGAGTACACCGGCGAGCACGTCGTGCTGGATCGCCCCGAGGAGCAGGCGCTGCGTGCCGGGCACATTCCGACCGCGGTGAACATCCCGTGGACCGCCTCGGTCGGTGCGGATTCGCGGTTCCGCCCCCGCGCCGAACTCGATGTGATCTACGGTGGTGTCTCCGATGGGCATGCACCGCTGGTGTACTCGCGCATCGGAGAACGGTCGGCGCTCACCTGGTACGTCCTCACGTATCTGCTGGGCGTGCCCGGAGTGCGTAACTACGACGGCTCCTGGACCGAATGGGCTAATGCGGTCGGTGCCCCGATCGTCGTCGGTGACGAAGCTGGTGTTGCGCCTACTGCTCGGTAGCCCTATCCCGGTTCGGTGGTTGTTGGCAGACTGCCTACACTCGCCCAAGACGAAAGTTTTCAGAGCACAGGAGGCTCAGTGCCCAACCATGCCAACGCGCAGATCACAAAGGTCCTCGTAGCCAATCGAGGCGAGATCGCCGTGCGCGTGATCCGGGCTGCCAAGGACGCCGGGATCGCCAGCGTTGCCGTGTATGCGGAACCGGACGCGGACGCGCCGTTCGTGAAGCTCGCCGATGAGGCCTTCGCGCTCGGTGGTCAGACCTCGGCGGAGTCGTACCTGGTGTTCGACAAGATCCTGGATGCCGCCTCGAAGGCCGGCGCGGATGCGATCCACCCGGGTTACGGCTTCCTGTCGGAGAACGCCGATTTCGCGCAGGCCGTGCTGGACGCGGGTCTGATCTGGATCGGTCCCTCGCCGCAGTCGATCCGCGATCTGGGTGACAAGGTCACCGCGCGTCACATCGCGCAGCGCGCGAACGCGCCGATGGCCGCGGGTACCAAGGATCCGGTGAAGAACGCCGACGAGGTCGTGGCGTTCGCCAAGGAGTACGGCGTGCCGGTGGCCATCAAAGCCGCTTTCGGTGGTGGCGGTCGCGGCATGAAGGTCGCGCACACCATCGAGGAGATCCCGGAGCTGTTCGAGTCCGCGACCCGTGAGGCCGTGGCGGCCTTCGGTCGTGGTGAGTGCTTCGTGGAGCAGTACCTGGACAAGGCGCGCCACGTCGAGGCGCAGGTCATCGCCGACACGCACGGCAATGTGGTGGTCGCGGGTACTCGTGACTGCTCGTTGCAGCGTCGTTTCCAGAAGTTGGTCGAGGAGGCGCCCGCGCCGTTCCTGTCCGATGAGGTGCGCGCGAAGATTCATTCCTCGGCCAAGGCGATCTGCCGTGAGGCCGGGTACTACGGCGCCGGCACGGTGGAGTATCTCGTTCAGGGCGAGACGGTTTCGTTCCTCGAGGTCAACACCCGTCTGCAGGTCGAGCACCCGGTCACCGAGGAGACCGCGGGAATCGACCTGGTGCGCCAGCAGTTCCGCATCGCCGAGGGCCACGAGCTCTCCATCACCGAAGACCCGACTCCGCGTGGGCACTCCTTCGAGTTCCGCATCAACGGTGAGGACGCCGGTCGTGGCTTCCTGCCGGCTCCGGGCCCGGTCGTGGTCTACAAGGAGCCCGCGGGCCCGGGTGTGCGCGTGGATTCCGGTGTGGTCGCCGGTTCGGTGATCGGTGGTCAGTTCGACTCGATGCTGGCCAAGCTGATCGTGACCGGTGAGAACCGGGAGCAGGCGTTGCAGCGTGCGGCGCGGGCGCTGGCCGAGTACGAGATCGAGGGTTTGGCCACGGTCATTCCGTTCCACCGCCACATCGTGGAGAACCCGGCGTTCATCGGTGACGGCACCAAGTTCGACGTCTACACCAAGTGGATCGAGAACGAGTGGGACAACCCGATCCAGCCCTACACCGGTGGTCAGCCCATCGATGACGAGGACGAGGCGCCGCGGCAGAAGGTGGTCGTCGAGGTCGGCGGTCGCCGCCTCGAGGTGTCGCTGCCGGGCCAGTTCTCCGTCGGCGCAGGCGCTTCGGGCAATGGTGCGGCCGCGGGTGTGGTGCGCAAGAAGCCGAAGCCGCGCAAGCGTGGTGGCGGTGCCGGTGGCGCCGCGTCCGGTGATGCCGTGACCGCGCCCATGCAGGGCACCGTGGTGAAGGTCGCAGTCGAAGAGGGTCAGTCGGTCGAGGCCGGTGATCTGGTGGTGGTGCTGGAGGCGATGAAGATGGAGAATCCGGTCACCGCGCACAAGGCCGGCGTCATCACGGGCCTGTCGGTGGAGGCCGGTGCGGCTATCACACAGGGCACCGTCCTCGCTGAAATCAAGTGAGCACAGCGCTCGCTGAGATCAAGTGAGATAACCGAACTTTCGGGAAACTCCTGAATGGGCCGCTCATCCGATGAGCGGCCCATTCGCAATTCCAGATAAGGTCGAAGGTATGGCTGAACCACCGGAGATCCGCATCGGCACCGCGGAGCGCGAGGACGCGATGAAGCGGCTCTCCGATCACTTCGCCGCCGGCCGGCTGAGCGTGGCCGAATTCGACGAGCGCAGTGGGATAGTCGCGGCGGCCATGACCCGCGGTGACCTGGCCAAGGTGTTCACGGATCTGCCGGATCCGGTGTCGGAGAAGCCCGCCCCGGTGGCCAAGCGTTCCGGTTTCGGCACGCAGTGGCCGGAGCGGGTCATGCCGGTGGTGCCGATCCTGTGCGTGATCCTGTTCTTCGTCACGCACCAGTGGTGGATCTTCCTGCTGATCCCGCTGGCCGGTGCGGTGCTGTTCGGTGGCCGGGACAATATGCGCCGCCGCGAGTATCGCGATCAGCGCCGCCGGGATCGCCGCGATCGCCGTGACGAACGGCGCGGCTACTGATGGAACCCATTGAAATCAATGCGGGCAGTTGGTATCTGCGCGCCCTCCGCGCCGACGAGCGCATCGACGACCGCCCCGCCCTCGCCGACGGCGGCATCACCGACCCCGGCTACGTCGCCCGCCGCACCGCGGAATGGGCCGACGAGACCCACTTCTCGTGGGCGGTCTGCATCCCCACCACCGCCGAACTGGTCGCCGAGATCGGCGTCCACCCCGGCTCCGACGGCACCGCCGAGATCACCGGCTGGGCCCGCGACGGCTACGCGGACGCCCTCGCCGACGGCCTGAGTTCGGTGCGCCGTTTCACCGCCGGAGCGCTCGGCCTGGAACCCGTCGGACCTGCGTAAACGTCGCACAGCACGGCAAAAATCATTGGTGCAAGGCCTTTTTGCCGTGGACTCTGGGAACCGCCAATCCGAACCGATGAAGGGGAGGCGGTCATGTGGAACTGGAGCAGACACCAATCCGAAAGAGCAAGCGCGGCCTCGTTCACGCAGTGGCGGGTTCGTGAGCCGCGGCCGACCGTGACGGATCTCGAGCCGTTCGGGCCGGGCCCGGGTGAACAGGGCCCGGAACCCGGTGCGGGCGAGCGCGACTTCGGTCGCGTCGAGGCAGCGGTCGCGGGGGCGACCGCCGCGGTCGGCATCGCCGGCGCCGGTGCGGCGCTCGCGCAGGCCGGTAATGACCTCGCGCAGGCCGGCAATGACGTCGGCGGGGGCGGCGAGGGGACCTACGACTCCGACCCGGAGGGCACGATGGCGGGCCTGTTCGAGGCGCTCGCCGGAATGCTGGAGGCGTTGCAGGCGGCTCCTTGAGGGGTTACGTGTACCGGTGCGGGTGAACGCCGAGGGGTTGCCCGCACCGGAACACCGTTTCCGGCCCGCCCGCCGAGGGTTTCGTGCTGGGCAGAGCAGATCGCCCAGGTCGTTACCGGGATCCGATGCGGTGGGATCAGCCGGGGTTGTCGCCGGGTTCCGGTAGGGCGGGATCAGCCGAGGGTGTCGCCAGGTTCCGGTGGGGTGGGATCAGCCGGGGGGTGTCGCCAGGTTCGGGTGGGGCGGGGCCGGCCAGGGCGGTTGCGGGCGGGCGGTGGGGTAGCGTCGGCGCTATGAACCGGGCACCCCTGGAAGTCGAGCGGTTGCGGCGCGAGGCCGGGCCGTTCTTCACGGAGATCGATGTGGTCGAGTCGACCGGGTCCACCAATGCGGATCTGGCTGCGCGCGCGGCGGATTCGACGGCCGACCGGGTGGTGCTGATCGCCGAGGCGCAGGAGCGCGGCCGCGGTCGGCACGAGCGGGTGTGGGTGAGCCCGCCACGGGCGCAGCTGGCGATGTCGCTGCTTGTCCGGGTGCGCGGAATCGATCCCGCGGTCATGGGGTGGCTGCCGCTGCTGACCGGCATCGCCGCGGTCGATGCCGTGCGTGCCACCGCCGGGGTGAAGGCGGTCCTCAAGTGGCCGAACGATGTCCTGGTCGACGGCCGGAAGCTGGCGGGAATCCTGGCCGAGGTCGCGGCGGTCGGCGCGGATCCGGCCGTGGTGGTGGGCATCGGCCTGAACGTGAGCCTCACCGAGGCGGAACTGCCTGTGCCGCACGCGACTTCGTTGTCGCTGTGCGGCGTGCCCGAGGCCGACCGGACGGCCCTCGCAGCGGCGATCCTGCGCGAGTTCGCCGGTCGCTTCACCGCGTGGGAGGCCGCGGGCTGGGATATCGCAGACCTGGCCGCCGCCTACCGGGATCGGTGTTCGACCATCGGTGCGCAGGTCCGGGCCGAGTTGCCGGGCGGTGAGATCCTCACCGGAATCGCGACGGGGATAGATGAACACGGCCGGCTGCTGGTCGGCGACCGCGCTGTCTCGGCCGGTGACGTCACCCACCTGCGCGCCGAATACTGAACTCCCGCAACCCGAGTCGTTCCGGCCGGTTCGGCGGGCGCGGGGCCGGGCCTCGTTGCCGGCGGCCCTGCGCGGGTCGGCGCTACGCGGGCTGCAGCTGGCCGCGGGCGGCTTCGCGGGCGAGCAGGCGATCGCGCTGCTCCTCGAATTTCCCGACGTCCTGCTGCAATCGGCCGACGAAGGCGGCGAGTTCGTCGCGTGCCTGTTCGCCGATCGGGCCGAAGTCGTTGCGCTCGAACACGTTCCAGTTCTTCAGTACCGGGTTCACGACCTCTTCCAGGTGCTGGCGCAGGTCGTAGATGCCGTGCTTGGCCATGATGACCCCGTTGCGCCGCCAGTTGGGCATGCCGGAGCCGGGCATGACGAAATGGGTGAGCACCTTGGTGATGGCGGCCATGGCCTGGTCGGGCACCAGGTCCAGGCCGGCGCCGCAGAGGGTGCGGTAGAAGATCATGTGCAGGTTCTCGTCGGCGGCGATGCGTTGCAGCATGCGGTCGGCGATGGCGTCGTTGCACACCCGGCCGGTATTGCGGTGCGAGATGCGGGTGGCGAGTTCCTGGAAGGTCACGTAGGCGACGTTCTCCAGGAAACCGCCCCAGTCGTCGGGGGACTGGGCGCCATTGGTCATGTGGATCATGCGCGCCTCTTCGAGCGCGACCGGGTCGACGCCGCGGGTGACCACGAGGTAGTCGCGGATGACGATGCCGTGCCGGTTCTCCTCGGCGGTCCAGCGGCCGACCCAGGTGCCCCAGGCGCCGTCCTGGGAGAAGTTCTCGGCGATCTCCCGGTGATACGAGGGCAGATTGTCCTCGGTGAGCAGATTGGTCACCATCGCGATCTTGGCGACCTCGCTGAGCCCGGATTGGGACGGATCCCAGTCCTCGCCACCGAGCGCGGCGAAGTTACGGCCCTGATCCCAGGGCACATAGTCGTGCGGGTGCCAATCCTTGGCCATCGAAAGGTGTCGGTTCAGGTTCGCTTCGGCTACCGGTTCGAGCTCTTTCAGTATTTGGAACTGCGTCAACTCTCTGGTCACACACGCCTCCGTAGTGTCTTTGAAGCACTTGCGCGGGACTACTGAAAAACAACGCGGGATCGTGCCCCCGATGCCGGGGCAACCGCACGATTGTGCTCCAGACCGCTGTTCGGCGTGCGGCATTCCGACATCTCCGCGCGATAGGGTTTCGGTATGGGATACCCGGAAGAGACACTGGCGCCGGAGGAGCGGCTGCTACTGCATCGGCATCCGCATTGGAAGATGTTGTTCTGGCCCGCTGTGACTTTCATCCTTATCACCGCATTGGCCGGATTCGGTGCCGGTGTGACGGTGCGCAATACGGACGGCACCCTGCAATCCGGTCTGCTGCTGGGGATTCTGGTGGTGTGGCTGCTGATCGTGGTGTGGCGCAGTATCACACCGCTGATCCGTTGGAAGTCGACGCATTTCATCATCACCGACCGCCGGGTGCTGATTCGGCAGGGCGTACTCACCCACACGGGCAACGATATTCCGATGAACCGCATCTCGAATGTGCAGTTCCGCCATGGCCTGTTCGACCGCATGCTGGGCACCGGAACGCTCATCATCGGGTCGGCGTCGGAGGAACCGCTGGAGTACGACGACATCCCGCATGTGCAGCAGGTGCACGCCCTGCTCTACCACCAGGCGTTCGATGTGGTGCAGAACAATCCGAACAATGGTGGTGGCTTTTACGGATCTTCGAACGTGTATCCGTAAGCTTGTCCCGTGACCGCCGTACTGCTGGCCGAAGACGACGAGGCCATTGCCGCGCCGCTGTCGCGAGCCTTGGGTCGTGAGGGCTACGCGGTGACCGTGGAGAGTTATGGTCCCGCCGTGCTCGAGCGGGCCCTCGAAGGCGGCCACGACCTACTGATCCTGGACCTCGGCCTGCCCGGCATGGACGGGCTCGAGGTGTGCCGCCAGGTCCGTGCTCGCGGCGCCGATCTGGCCGTCCTCATGCTCACCGCGCGCACCGACGAGGTGGATTTCGTGGTCGGCCTGGACGCCGGCGCCGACGACTATGTGGGCAAACCGTTCCGGCTGGCCGAACTGCTGGCCCGGGTGCGGGCCCTGTTGCGGCGCAGCGGAATCGGGGACGAGGCCGTCGAGGTGGGCGGCATCCGGCTGGAACCGGCGGCGCGCCGGGTATTGGTGAACGGTGTCGAGGTGAACCTCGCGAACAAGGAGTACGAGCTGCTGAAGGTGCTGATCGATCGGGCCGGGCAGGTGGTGTCGCGGGAGACCATTCTGCGGGAGGTGTGGGGCGACGCGGATCTGCGCGGCTCCAAGACTCTCGACATGCATATGTCGTGGCTGCGCCGGAAAATCGGCGACGAGGGACCGGTAGCCGAACGCCGCATCGTCACGGTGCGCGGCGTAGGCTTCCGCTTCAACACCGATTAACGCGTCAGCTTCATCCGGATTCTCCGTGCTGCTCCGTGCGCCCTGGCTGTCCCGCAACAAGTCCGGTCCATCCGATAGCTCCGTGAAGCGAGGCATCTCGACGATGAGACGCAGAATTCTGCTGTCGATGGTCGCCGCGCTGACGCTCACCACTCTCGTGCTGGGCGTGCCGCTGGCGTTCACCGCGTGGCAGTGGGTGGAGGACATCACCCGCAACGACCTGCGCACCCGCCTGGATCGCATCGCCGAGGAGGTGATGGCCCAGGAGGGCACGCCCGACGGCTTGGTGCACGGTGAACTCGATGTGCGCTCGGTGCGGCTGCTGGTCCCGGCGGACGGCAAGCTGACCATCGTCTATCCGACGCCGCAGGACAATGCCTCCCGCATCGATATCGGCGTGAACACGGTGAACGATCCGGTCGTGGAGTCACTGTCCATGGGCACCTCCGGGTCGCTGCGGATGGAAACCCCTGCCGCGCCCATGCATTCCATGCAGCAGCAGGCGCTGTTCGCGGTGCTCGGGCTGGTGCTCATCTCGCTCGGCGCGGGTATCGCGGTGGCGGTGGTGACCGCGCGGCGAGTGGCGGATCCGCTGCGGGATGTGGCGGCGCGCGCCGCGCGCCTGGCCATGGGGGATTTCCGGGCCGATCCGCGCCGGCACGGCATCACCGAATTGGACCGGGTCTCCGATGTTCTCGACTCCGCGACGGTGGAGATCGCCGGCCGGCTGCAGCGCGAGCACGCGCTCGTCGCGGATGTGTCGCATCAGCTGCGCAGCCGCCTGACCGCGGTCCGGCTGCGACTGGACGAATTGTCCACGCACAACGATCAAGCGGTGGTACACGAGGCGGAAGAGGCCATGGCACAGGTGGATCGGCTCACCGACGCCATCGACGAACTGGTCCGCGCCTCCCGCGACGAGGGCGCGGCCGACCGTGACCCGGTGCCGGTGGTGGCCGAACTGCGCAGTGTGGTCGCCGAATGGCGGCATCCGTTCGCGGAGGCGGGACGCAAACTGGTGCTGCTCGGCGACCCGACTCTCAAAGCGCCCGTGACGGGTTCGCGATTGCGGGAGGCGGTGGCGGTGCTGGTGGACAATGCGCTCATGCACGGCGGCGGCACCTGCACGGTATCGGTGCGGACGGTCACCAGCGGCCGGCTCGACGATCGGGAACCGCTGGTCGTCGTCGAGGTGGCGGACGAAGGTGACGGCGTGCGTGACGAAATGGCGCCGCACATCTTCGACCGCGGCTTCTCCGCCGCCGGTTCCACCGGTGTCGGGCTGGCCCTGGCCCGCGCGCTGGTCGAAGCCGACGGTGGCCGGCTCGAACTGCAACGCCGCCGGCCCGCGCTGTTCGCGGTGTTCCTCGGTTCCAGCACCGGCTCCTTCCGCAATACCGGTGGGCCCAGTACCGAACCGCGCTGACTTCTATCACTTCTCTAACTGTTCGCTAGCGGTCGCTGAGTAGTCGCCTCATACCTTCGGATTCGTCCAGAGGAAACGGCGAAGATCGCCGGCGAACGAAGGAGAACTCATGCAGAAGCGCAGCGTGCGCCGTGGTGTCGTGGTCGGCGGGCTCGCCGGAATGGCGGTGGTGACCGCGCTGGTGGTGCCGGCCGTGGCCAATGCCGCACCGGCCGATGTGTCCCCGTCCGACACCATCACCGTCACCAGGAACGATGACGGCACGGTGTCCGTCGTGCCCGCGTCTCCCGGTTTCCTGCCGGGCGTGGACGCCGTGCCCGCGACGCCGATCCAGCCGGGTCAGCGGGTACAGCTCCAGCCGGGTGACGGGCCCGCGGTGACGGTCGCGCCGCAGCGTGCGATGCCGTCGACGGGCAGTGCGGGTTGATCGTTCGCTGAGAGTTGTCTCAGGTCGCGTCAGTAGGGTCGGTGCCGTGAACAGCCCGATGACCGGTGTGGTGAGCAGCCCCCGGATTCTGGTCGTGGACGACGACGTGCGAGTGCTGGCGTCGGTGGCGCGGGGGCTCCGGATGTCCGGTTTCGAGGTCGAGACCGCGGCGGACGGAGCCGCCGCGCTGCGGCATATCGGGACCGACGCCCCGCAGGCCATGGTGCTGGATCTGAACATGCCGGCGCTGGACGGGGTGCAGGTGGTGACCGCGCTGCGGTCGCTGGGCAATGACATTCCGATCTGTGTGCTGAGCGCCCGATCGGAGGTCACCGATCGCATCGACGTCCTGGAAGCGGGCGCCGACGATTACCTGACCAAACCGTTCGACCTGGGGGAGCTGGTGGCGCGGCTGCGCGCAATGCTGCGCCGCGCGCCCACTCCCGCGGCCGAGGGCGACGACCGCATCGTGATCGGCCCGCTCACCGTCCGGCCGTCCGCTCGCCGCGCCTCAGTCGACGGTGTCCCACTCGATCTGACCAAACGTGAATTCGACCTGCTGGCAGCGCTTTCCGCCGCGCCCGGACAGGTCCTCTCCCGCACGCAGTTACTGGATCGCGTGTGGGGTTACGACTTCGAGACCCAGACCAAGGTGGTGGATGTGTTCGTCTCCTATCTGCGCCGCAAACTGGAGGCCGGCGGTGCGCCCCGGCTCATCCATACGGTGCGCGGCGTCGGCTTCGTGCTGAGACTCGAACCATGAAGCTGCCCACAGCGTTTCGAGTACGGCGTCCGTTCTCGCTACGAGCCCGTGTCGCGCTGGCGAGTGCGGTGACGGCGGCCGTGGTCGTCGGGGCGATGAGTGCCGTATTGTTCGCGTTCGCCCCGAACGACGCCAGGACACAAGTGGTTTCGGTGGTCAGCGCCCTGGCCGTCACGCGCGCGGACGACGGGGCGACCGGCGCCGGGGACCCCGCTGACACGGTCGTGGTGCCGGATGGGTCCGCGACCCCCGGCCACCCCGCGACCTCCGCTCGGTCCACGCCTCCGGGTCAGGCGCCGGTTCCCGGCCGACCGCCCACTGCGGGCGTGGCGCAGCCCGCCGCACCGTTGGCGCAGGCCGAGTACGCACGCACGGTGCCGGTGAACGGCAGTCCGGTCGTACTGGCGGTCCCGCAGAGTGTGGCCACGGATTCCATTACCAAGCAACGTCTTCGCATCATCGCCATCGGTGTTGCCGCGACCGTGCTGGCGGCCCTGCTCGGCTGGTATCTCTCCTCCCGCGCGGTCTCCCCGCTGCGCCGCCTCACCGCCGCCACCGCGGGCCTCGGCGATCGCCTGGAGTTGGAGCCGCCCCGGCAGCCCGCCGCCAGCGAGACCGCAGAACTGGCCGACGCCATGAACACCATGCTCGCCCGCATCTCCGACGAGCGCCGCCACACCACCGAAGCCCTGGTCACCGCAAGGGATTTCGCCGCCACCGCCGCCCACGAACTCCGCACCCCCCTCACCGCCATGCGCACGGACCTCCAGGTCCTGCGCTCGATGCCGATGTCGGAGTCGGAGCGCACCGAGATCATTGACGAGGTCCTCACCACCCAATCCGCCGTCGAATCCACCCTCGCCGCCCTCGAGCGCCTCGCCCAAGGCGACCTGACCACCGAATCCGATTGGGAAGACCTCGATCTCGGCGAAATCATCGACCAGGTAGTGGACGACGCCACCCGCCTGCACCCCGCCGTCACCATCACCACGACGGCCGTGGACCCCCTCCACCTCCGCGGCCTGGCCCCCGGCCTCCGCTCGGTCATCGAGAACGCCGTCACCAATTCCCTCCGCCACGGCGCCGCCACCCGCATCGATATCGCCGCACATCGCCTGCGCGACAAGGTGATCCTCACCATCGACGACAACGGCACCGGCATCCCGGCCCCCGACCGCCCCCGCGTCTTCGACCGCTTCTACCGCGCCAGCCCAACCCCCGGCAGCGGCCTCGGCCTGGCCCTGGTCGCCCAGCAAGCCCGCCTGCACAACGGCACCGCCACCATCGAAGACAGCCCCCTCGGCGGCGTCCGCCTCACCGTGACCCTGAGCCCCGGCGAGGCGCCGCCACCGCACTGACTGTCAATTCTGCGGCTGCGCCCGAATGCAAGACCCATCGGGATTCCGTTTGATACAAATCCCCGGCGCCAGCCAGGGCATGGGCCGCCGAGAGCAACTCCCATTGTCGATGAAGTTCCCATCGCACAACGAGTTGTCCTCCCGCGCTACGGCACTCGCTCCGGCGACCGGACAGCCCAGCGCCATCACGGTCGCGATTCCGATCCCGGCCAAGTTTCGTGCGATCGTGCCGGGTCCACTGCGTTGACTCATTTCCGTTCCCCCTAGTTTGTTTCCGTTTGGAAACGTTAGGGGGAATGAGCCCTGCAATCCACCGACTTTTCTCGAATGTCCTGGTAGATCAACGGTTTGGCTTTTCCGGTCCGGACGGATCACCAAGCTCGCGATCACCCAGCTGGACCCAACCGCAACCGAATCTCAGATGCCATCCTCCAAAACCTGTACCGCCGGACCGGAATGTGGCCGGGCCCGGATACGAGTCCGGAGGCGGACCGAGGGGAACTCGGAACCGCCTCCGGGAGAGGTGTGGATCAGTGCGAAATCAGCGGAGCAGCTGGCGGCTCATGACGACGCGCTGGATCTGGTTGGTGCCCTCGTAGATCTGGGTGATCTTGGCGTCGCGCATCATGCGCTCGACCGGGAAGTCGGTGGTGTAGCCGGCGCCGCCGAAGAGCTGGACGGCGTTGGTGGTGACCTCCATGGCCACGTCCGAGGCGAAGCACTTGGCGGCGGCGGAGATGAAGCCGAGGTTCTTTTCGCCGCGCTCGGCGCGGGCTGCCGAGGTGTAGACCATGAGGCGGGCGGCCTCGATCTTCATGGCCATGTCGGCCAGCATGAACTCGGTGTTCTGGAAGGACGCGATGGTCTTGCCGAACTGCTTGCGGTCCTTGGTGTATGCGATCGCGGCGTCCAGGGCGCCCTGGGCGATGCCGACGGCCTGCGCGCCGATGGTCGGGCGGGTGTGGTCGAGGGTCTGCAGGGCGGTCTTGAAACCGGTGCCGGGCTCGCCGACGATGCGATTGCCGGGGACCTTGCAGTTTTCGAAGTACAGCTCGGCGGTGGGGGAACCCTTGATGCCGAGCTTGTGCTCCAGCGGGCCGACCACGAAGCCCTCGTCGTCCTTGTGGACCAGGAACGAGGAGATGCCGTTGGCGCCCTTGTCCGGATCGGTGACGGCCATGACCGTGTACCAATCGGACTTGCCGCCGTTGGTGATCCAGCACTTGGAGCCGTTGATGATCCAGTCGTCGCCGTCCGCCTTGGCGCGGGTGCGCATGGAGGCGGCGTCCGAGCCGGCCTCACGCTCGGAGAGCGCGTAGGAGGCCATCTTGCCGGCGACGATGTCCGAGAGGACTTTGTGCTTGAGCTCCTCGGAACCATTCAGGATCAGGCCCATGGTGCCCAGCTTGTTCACGGCCGGGATCAGCGAGGAGGAACCGCAGACGCGCGCGACCTCTTCGATCACGATGCAGGTGGCGACCGAGTCGGCGCCCTGGCCGCCGTAGGTCTCCGGCACGTGCACGGCATTGAAGCCGGCCGCGTTGAGGGCGTTCAGCGCCTCCTGCGGGAAGCGGGCGTTGCCGTCCACGTCCTTCGCGTAGGGGGCGATCTCCTTCTCGGACAGGCCGCGGATGGCCTCGCGCAGCTCGTGGTGGAAGTCCTCGAGCTGGAACAGGTTGAAGTCGGGGTTGCCCGCCATGGGGTTCGTCTCCTGGTCGTCGGGGGGATCGCCGCTGGTTGTCCAGCATCTCCAACTGTGCGGCACTCAGTGCCATTCGAAGCCGAGTATACGCCGCGATATCGCGACCACATGCAGATATCTACCGGTCAATGCCTGGCACGCAGTGTCAGATTCGCCACTGCGGACACCTCACAGCGTATCGAGCCGACGCGTCAGAAGATCAGCGACCTGCCGGGACGGCATGCTCCGCGGAAACACCGCCACCACCAGCTCGTCCTCACCCCCGCGCGCCGCCCCCGTCCCCCGCGGAATGCCCGCCAGCGCCGACCGCAGATCCGCCGCCCCCGCATCCGACTCCCCGCGCACCATCCGCCGCAGCAGATAGTTGTGCGTAGCCGTCACCGCCGCCGTGAACTGCACCAACGCCAGATCCGACGCCCCCGGCAACCGGCTCCGCAGAAAATCCGTGAACAAACGCTCATACCGGAAAACCGTCACGATCTCCCGCTCCCGCAATGCCGGCACCTGCCGCACCACCCGATACCGGCGCGCCGCCAGCTCCCGCCACTGCGTGAACCGCTCGAACACCTCGACCACGGCCTCGCACACCGCATCCCACGGATCCCCCTGCGCCGCATCGAGGTACGCCCGAGCCTGCTGCAGTTGCGACTCGTGATCCGCGAAAACCACATCCTCCTTCGACCGGAACTGCCGGAAGAAGGTCCGCCGCGAAATCCCCGCCGCCTCCGCGATCTCGTCGACCGTCGTTGCCTCATAGCCTTTTTCGGCGAACAGGCGCAGCGCCTGATCCACCACGGTCAGACGACGGGCAGTCTCATTGAGGTCGTGAGGCATCCGCACACCGTAGCCCGGCCGCGCGGACCGATCGATCAGCTGTGGCCGAGTTGTTCCTCGTTGATGAGGTCTTCGAACTCCTCCTGGAGTTCCTTCATCTCGTCGGGGAAGACCCAGCGCTTCATGGCGTAGAAGCGGAAGGCCATCTGGAGCAGGTTGCCGATGATGAAGGCGCTGAAGAAGTCGGCGATGTTCTCGGTGGTGAAGCTGACATCGGGCTGGCGCAGGTCGAAGACGTAGCTGGAGACCCAGAGGGGCAGGCTGGCGAGGCCCACGCCGATACCGCTGACGATGAAGAAGAGGAGAGCCTCGTGGTGCTTCTCCCGGCCGCCGCGCTTGTCGAAGGTCCACTCGCGGTTCAGCACGTAGGAGGCGATGACCGCGATGGTGCCGGACATGATGCGGGCGATCGTCGGCTTGGTATCCATGACCGTCCATTTGAGGACGTAGAAGATCCCCAGGTCGATCACGAAAGTGGTGGCGCCGACAATCGCGAACTTGATCAGCTCGTAATGCCGGTCCGCGAGTTCCCGCGCGGGGTTGGGCAGGCGGTTGACCACCTTGTCGACAAATGACACGGATCGAGTCTACGTCTCTCGGAAACGCGGCGGGCACCCGCCGGGAGGGCCGGGGTGGGTGCCATGACAACATTGACCAGCGTGAGCGCCCGTTCCTTCGATTCCTCCGCGATGCCCACCGTCACCATGATCGGCGGCGGTCAGCTCGCGCGCATGACCCATCAGGCGGCCATCGCGCTGGGCCAGCGGCTGCGCGTGCTCGCCGAACGGCCGGACGACCCGGCCGCGCAGGTGACACCCGAGGTCGTGCTCGGCAGCCATGACGACCTGACCGCGCTGCGTAAGGCCGCGATCGGCTCGTACGCGCTGACCTTCGATCACGAGCACGTGCCGACCGAGCACCTGGAAGCGCTGATCGCCGAGGGCGTCAATGTGCAGCCGACGCCACAGGCCCTCATCTACGCCCAGGACAAGCTGCGCATGCGCCGCAAGCTCACCGAACTCGGCGTGCCGATCCCGGCGTTCGCGGAAGTGACTTCCGTCTCGGACGCGGTCACGTTCGGCGACGAGCACGGCTGGCCGTTCGTGCTGAAGGCCGTGCGCGGCGGCTACGACGGCCGCGGCGTGTGGATGCCCGCCGACGCCGCCGAGGCCACCGGCATCGTGGAAGA
This sequence comes from Nocardia sp. NPDC020380, assembly GCF_044386975.1. Taxonomy (NCBI): domain Bacteria; kingdom Bacillati; phylum Actinomycetota; class Actinomycetes; order Mycobacteriales; family Nocardiaceae; genus Nocardia; species Nocardia sp. NPDC020380. Next base: position 554,055 of record NZ_JBIRVQ010000006.1, read on the forward strand.
CCAACTGGCGCACGGCGTTTCGCTCATGGCCGAGACCAAAGTGGATCTGAAGCGGGAACTTTCGGCCATGGTGGCGCGCTCGCCGTTCGGGCAGGCCGCCGCCTGGCCGGTGGTGGAGACCGTGCAGCGCAACGGCCAATGCGCCGTCGTCATCGCGCCCGCCCCCGATCTCGACGACGCGAAGGCCACCGAAGCCGAGGCGCTGGCCCTGCGGCTCGCCGCCGAACTGGGTGTCACCGGCGCAATGGCCGTGGAGCTCTTCGAGACTCACGCCGGCGACCTGCTGGTCAACGAGCTCGCCATGCGCCCGCACAACTCCGGCCACTGGGGCATGGACGGCGCCTGCACCGGCCAGTTCGAACAGCACCTGCGGGCCGTCCTCGACTACCCGCTGGGCAGCACCAAGCCGCTGGCGCCGGTCACCGTCATGACCAACATCCTGGGTGCGGCCGAGGCCCCCGAAATGTCCATGGACGAGCGCCTGCATCACCTCGCCGCCCGCATCCCCGAGGCGAAGGTGCACCTGTACGGCAAGGGCGAACGCCCCGACCGCAAGATCGGGCACATCAATATCCTCGGCGACGAGGTCGCCGCCACACGCGAGCTGGCCGAGCGCGCGGCGCACTGGATGTCGCACGCCGTATGGACCGACGGATGGGATCCGCATCATGACTGACACCCCCACAGCCCAGGTCGGCCTCATCATGGGCAGCGACTCCGACTGGCCCACCATGGTCGCCGCCGCGGAAGCCCTGGCGGAGTTCGGCGTTCGCTTCGAGGTCGGCGTGGTCTCCGCGCACCGCACCCCCCAGCGCATGCTCGACTACGCGAAAGACGCCGCGGGCCGCGGCATCCAGGTCATCATCGCCGGCGCGGGCGGCGCCGCCCACCTCCCCGGCATGGTCGCCTCGGCCACCCCCCTCCCCGTCATCGGCGTCCCTGTCCCCCTGAAGTTCCTGGACGGCATGGACTCCCTGCTCTCCATCGTCCAGATGCCCGCCGGCGTCCCGGTAGCCACCGTCTCCATCGGCGGCGCCCGCAACGCCGGCCTCCTGGCAGTCCGCATCCTCGCCGCCGCCGACCCCGAACTCCGCTCCCGCATGGAGCAATTCCAGGCCGACCTGGAAAAGCTCGTCCTCGAAAAGGACCAGGCCCTCCGCACCCAGCTCCTGGGCTGAGTACCAGAGCCCTATCGGTGCGAGATACCGATCAATTGACGGGTCCGTTACGCAGTATGGCGACCGACTCGACCAATCCTGCCCGTTCGAGGGCTTCTAGCACATCCTCTGTGGATTCGGGCGGATTGGTGCGGGAGTCGGCGATCTGCTGCACGCAGGCCCAGACCACTCGGTCGTCGAGCGCTATCTGGTCGAGGACAAAGTCATCGGGGCTCTTGGCTTCGATGCTCCAGGCTCTCAAGGCTTCTGCCGGAAAGTCGGCCAGGTTCGAGGTAACGATGACCTGTGCGCCAGCCTTGATAGCGGCAGCAAGAACATGCCGGTCATCGGGGTCAGGCAACTTCAAGCCTTCGATCAGTGGTTCGTAGCCTTCGACCACACAGTCGGGCACCGCATCGATCATCAGTTGCCGCAACCGCGTAAGTTTGTTCGCCGAGATGTCCGTTCGTTTCTTCGCGAGGTTGGACAAGGTCTCGTCGAGGATCCGGTGAGTCCATTTCGCTTGTACGAGACCCGATCTCGCGAGACGAATCATCATGTCGCGCAGGGTGTTGCCGTACAGCACATTCGCGTCGTACATCACCACGAAGGTCATGTCAGATTCCGAGCTCCTGGCCGAGTCTGGACAGTTCGTCGGCCGCGGTCCTGCTCTTGGCCTCACTGCGCTGGTGATAGGTCTTGAGATCGTCGTAGCGGATGCGGCGGTGTGTTCCGACGAGGCGGAAGGGTATGGCGCCGGACTCCAATAGGCCGATTACATATGGACGCGAGACGTTCAACATGTCAGCGGCTTGTTGGGTGGTCAGTTCGGCGTTCGACGGGACGATCGCGACGCCACGCCCTTCTGCGGCCTGGGCCAGAATGAACGCCACCATGCTCACCACGGCACGGGGCAGTACCAGCGCCTCTTCGTCGCCGACCTCACCGGTGACAGGAATGACTTCCTCGTCCGGGTGATGCATCAGGTAGTCCTTGATCCGGTGCATCGCGCGGGAGGCGATCTCGGAGTCGATCGCGCCTGGTTCGACGCGCTTTACGGCGTTCATACCGCTCATGGGGACCTCCTACACTCAATCGCAGTATACGAAACAAACGCAATAAACGAAGAGACTTGCTTCTTTCCGGGTGGATCCGGGCGTGTCAGTCGGAGAGAGGTCCGGGCGATTGCCACGCGGGTCTGTCGGCTCGGTCGATCGGTGGGGGACTGTGCCACGCAGGTGGCGGTGGTGGATCGGGTGTCGGCCGGCGACTTTTCAGCGTGTCGTGGTGCCGCGCCATACGGTGAGGTGAATTCGTTTGAGTTGCTGAAGGTTTGCGGTGGGGTTTGGTTCGCCGCCGATGTGCGGTGTGGGGGTTCGCCGGGGGTTGTGTTGACGGATTCTCGCGGTAAATCGGGGGTTTAAGGGGTGTTGGTGTGGGAATGCCGGGGGCACTATGGACCCATGGCCGGAGTCGAAATCAACGACACATTCGTTCGGCGCACCCTGGCCGACGGGCGGGTGGAAGAGGTCGCGTGGACGGAGCTGGCGGAGGTCCGGTTGATCACCACGGCGGACGGTCCGTTCGCCGATGACGTGTTCTTCGTCTTGATCGGCGCGACGGGGAAGGGTTGTGTGGTGCCGCATTCGGCGGCCGATACCGCGTTCCTGTCGAAGTTGCAGCGGCTACCCGGATTCGACAACGAGAAGGTGCTGGAGGCGATGCTGACCGTCGCCGACCGGCAGTTCCTGGTGTGGCGCCGGCCGCTTCCGCGCCAGCGCCTCAACTAGGGCGCGAACTATCCGACCAGGTCGGCGTATTCGGGGTTCGCCGCAATGTACTTCTCGACATACCAGCAGGTCGGAATGATCGAGAAGCCTTGTGCGCGGGAGTCGTTCAGCGCGAATTCGACGACCTGCGCCGCCACGCCGCGTCCCCGGAACTCGGGGAAGGTGAGGGTGTGCTGGATGTCGCGGATCTTCCTGTCGCCCTCGACACGCTCCGCGTAGTCGGCGTAGCCCGCCAGGGTGTCGTCGAGGTAGATCTCGTAGCGGGTGGCGTCGATATTGTGTTCCAGCCTGGTACTGCTCATGTCGGGTGGAAACTCCCTCGGGACGGTGATTGTTCCGGCAGTCGGTCAGAGCACGGCTCCGGGATTGAGTATCCCGTGCGGATCCAGCGCGTCCTTGATCCGGCGCGTGAGCGTCATCACGTCCGGCCCGAGCTGATCGGGCAGCCACGCCTTCTTGAGCCGACCGACGCCGTGCTCCCCGGTGATGGTGCCGCCCAGCCCGATCGCGAGATCCATGATCTCGCCGAAGGCCAGATGCGCCCGCTCGGATTCGTCCGGGTCGTTCGGGTCGTGCACGATGAGCGGGTGGGTGTTGCCGTCCCCCGCGTGCGCGATGACGGAGATGAGCACGTCCCGATGCCGCGCGATCTCCGCGATCCCGTCCACGAGGTCACCGAGCCGCGGCAACGGCACCCCGACATCCTCCAGCAGCAGCGGCCCCTTGCGCTCCACCGCGGGAATGGCGAATCGCCGTGCCGCGCAGAAGGCTTCGCCCTCGTCCGGATCGTCGGTGCGGAAAGCCTCTGTCGCCCCGGCCTTCTCGCAGGCCGCGAGCATGATGTCGGCCTCGTGCCCCGCGAACTTGCCGGGCGCGTCGGACCGGGCCACCAGTAGCCCGGCCGCGTTCCGATCGAGCCCCATCCGCAGTTCGTCCTCGACGGCATTGATGGCGACCGAGTCCATGAATTCCAGCATGGAGGGCCGCAATTCGCCGGTGATGGCCAGGATGGCCGAGGTAGCGGCACTCAGTGTCGGGAACGTGGCGACGACGGTCGACTGCGGCGGCTGCGCGGGCAGCAGCCGCAGCGTGAGCTCGGTGATGATCCCGAGCGTGCCTTCACTGCCGACGAACAGTTTGGTCAGCGAGAGCCCCGCGGAATCCTTGAGCCGCGGCCCGCCCAGCCGCGCCACGGTCCCGTCGGCGAGCACGACTTCCATCCCGAGCACGTAATCGGTTGTGACACCGTATTTCACACAGCACAGCCCGCCCGCATTGGTGGCGGCGTTCCCGCCGATGGAGCAGATCTCGAACGACGACGGATCCGGCGGATACCAAAGCCCTTGTTCGGCAACGGCCCGTTTGACTTCGGCGTTCAACAGCCCGGGTTGCGTCACCGCCGTGCGTGTCACCGTGTCGACGCTGATCTCCCGCATCTTCTCGGTGCTGAGTAGAAGCGCCCCGTTCTGTGCGGTGGCCCCGCCGGACAATCCGGTCCCGGCCCCGCGCGGCACGATCGGCACCCGATGCTCATGCGCCCATCGGACGGTTGCCGCGACCTGTTCGGTGGTCGTCGGCCGGACCAGTGCGAGTGCGGTTCCCGCGTCCGGATCCAATGCCCGGTCCTGGCGATAGGCCGCAAGAATGTCGGGATCGGTGACCACCGTGCCTGCCGGAAGCAGCTCACGCAGGGTGTCGAGATCGACGGGGGACTTCGGGGGGTTCGGGGGCGTAGCCCCTGAGAGCGCCGAGAGTTGGTTCGGGTCCACTCTCCGAAAGTAGCCGAATGGGGTGTGACATCCCGCGGATGTCACACCCCTATTCTCCGGTTTTCAGTTGCTGCGAGCCGCCCGCGGCAGGGCCAGCGCCGCCGTCAGGACGACCGCCAGTACCGCGACGCCGCCGATGGCAGCCATCTCCATGGCGCGCACGTACCCGCCGGTGCTGTGGTTGTTGCCCAGCGCGGTGAAGAAGATCACGCCGAGAACCGTTGCGCCGATGGCGTTTCCGAACTGCTGCGAGGTGGTGAGCACCCCGGCCGCCATGCCGGCCTGCTTGGCGGGGATGCCCGACGACATGACCGCCCCGACCACCGAGGGAATGGTCAGCCCGTTGCCGGTGCCGACGATCATCATGCCGGGGATGAGGGCGAGCGCGGTGACGTCGTGTCCCATGGTGATCAGCACGGTGAGGGTGATGCCCAGTCCGACGAGGCTGGTGGCGGTGCCGACCACCATCACCCGGTTGCCGATCCGCCGCGCCACCCGGGGTGCGAGGAAGAACGAGGCGCTCGCGAAGCACACGCCGAGCGGTGCGAAGGCGAGTCCGGCCCGCAGCGGCGACAGTCCGAGTCCGTTCTGCAGCATGAGGGTCAGGCACAGCATGAATCCGGCGAAGAAGGTCAGGTATCCGCCCGCGATGACCAGTCCGAGGCTGAAGCCGCGCTCGCTCACCATCTCGGTGTCGAGAATCGGTTCACCGCCGTGGTTCCGCAGCCGGGCCTCGTAGCGCAGGGTGAGCACGAGTACCGGGATCGACGCCAGCATGCTGATCCAGGTCCACGCCGGCCAGCCTTCCGGCCGCCCGAGGGTGATGGGCACCAGCAGGAGGGCGAGCGCCGCCGAGATGCCGAGCGCGCCAATGGGATCCAGCTTGGGCCGGTGGGTCTGCTCGTGCTTGGGCAGCCACCGGAAGGCGAGCAGCGCCGCGGCGAGTCCGATGGGCACATTGATGTAGAAGATGCTCCGCCAGCCCCAGCCGAAGAGGTCGAGGTCGAGCAGCACGCCGCCCAGTACCTGTCCCGAGACGGCGCCGATGCCGATGGTGGCGCCGAATGCGGCCATGGCGCGGGGCCGTTCGTGCGGCGGGAAGAGGGTGTTGATGAGGGCCAGCATCTGCGGCACCATCAGCGCCGCGGTGCCGCCTTGCAGGATGCGGAATCCGACGAGGGCCCAGGCGTTGGGTGCGAGGCCGCACAGCAGCGAGGCGGCGGTGAAGGCGAGCATGCCGATGACGAACAGTCGCCGGTGTCCGTGCAGGTCGCCGAGGCGCCCGCCGGTGATGAGCCCGCTGGCGTAGGCGAATCCGTAGCCGCCGACGATGAGTTCGAGTGCGGCTTCGCCGGCGTGCAGATCGTGCTGCAGCGACGAAGCGGCCACATTGACGACGAACCAGTCGAACATGGCCATGAACATGGCGGTGAGGATGACCGGCAGGACGCGCCACCGGGCGGCGAATTCCGTTCCGCCGAGCGCCGGAACCGTTGCGGCGGTCCTGTTTTCGAGAATGGTCACGACAGTCTCCCGTTGGGGAAGCAGGGGTGGGAGGGGTGGCGCTTCATTGCGCCGGAGGCCTTGCGGGTTGTAACTAACCGGTTGGTTGAAGAATTCCATCCGCATCCCCGCCTTGTCAACCAATTAGTTGGTTACCATCGAGGGCATGGCTGCTACCAGGGATCCGGAGGCTACGAAGGCCCGCATCTTCGAGGCCGCGACGGCCGAGTTCGCCCAATACGGCATCGCGGGCGCCCGCATGGACCGCATCGCACGCAATGCCAAGGCCAACAAACAGCTCATCTACGCCTACTTCGGTGACAAGGAAACCCTGTTCAAACAGGTCCTGGAGGAGACGATGCTGCAGGTCGCGGCCTCGGTCACCACCGATATCGAGGACCTGGACACCTGGATCGACCAGCACATCGACTATCAGCGCAACCATCCGGAACTGCTGCGCCTGCAGATGTGGGAGGCCCTGGAACTGGGCACCGCCAATGCCTGCTCGACCGAACTGCGCTGCGGCCGCTACCAGGAGAAGCGCGAGAAGATCGGCGTGGCGCAGGACAAGGGCCTGCTGCGGCAGGACATGCCGGCCGGTCAGGCGCTGATGCTGCTCACCAGCGTCATCAACTATCCGGTGGCCTTGCCGCAGGTCGCGCGCTTCGTGCTCGGCGCGGACGCGGATCCGGAGGAGGTGCGCGCCTGGACCAAGGACGCCATCCGCCGCATCGTCGCCCCGCCGCAGCCGGCCGACCCGGCCCCACCCGAGACCGAGGCCTGACACCCGCGCGGCGCCCCGCCGCCCGCGCAGTACACTGCCGCGGTGCCCGATCCCAAGCTAGAGATTCAAATGCTGCACGACCGCGTCATGGTCAGGCTCAACCAGGATGCGGGCGAACGGCGCAGCAGCGGCGGCATTCTGATTCCGGCCACCGCGCAGGTCGCCAAGCGCCTGTCCTGGGGTGAGGTGTGCGGCGTGGGTTCGCATGTCCGCGCGGTGCAGGTGGGCGATCAGGTGCTGTTCAGCGCCGAGGACCAGTACGAGGTCGAGATCCAGGCGCAGGCGTATTACGTACTGCGCGAACGTGATCTGCACGCGGTGGCCAACGAGCGCTCCGAGCACGGCACCGGCCTGTACCTGTAATCGCCGAGCTGTCGTGAACGCCACGGCACGTCAACCGTTGAGCTGTCTGCGTGATGCCGGCAGTCCGTTGATCGCCGAGCTGCCGTCGTAATGCCGACGGCCCGTGCCCCTTTCGGGCGCACGGGCCGTTCCCGTGTGGTAGTCCGCCGGGTCGGGATCGCCGGCCGTGGTCAGACCGTCTTGATGGTGCCGCCGTCGATGACGACGTCCGCGCCGTTGATGTTCCCGGCGCGTTCGGAGGCCAGGAATGCCACCAGCGCGGCCACTTCGGCGGGTTCGCTGATGCGCCCGGAGGCGATGCCGAACTGCCCGGGCATGGCCGCCACGAACTGCTCCTGCGTAATGCCGTTGGCGGCGGCCAGTTTCGCCCCGATATTGTCGTCGGACAGCCAGATCGCCGTGGCCACCGGCCCGGGTGCGACGGTGTTCGCCCGCACGCCCTGCGGCCCGAACTCCTCGCTGACCCGCTTGCTGAAGGCGGTGAGCGCGGCCTTGGCCTCGCTGTAGCCGGCGGGTCCGACCGCGGGCACACGGGAGTTGATCGAGGAGACCGTCACGATGGCGCCGCGCCGCTCGATGATGCTGGGCAGTGCCGCGCGGGTGGTGGTGACGACGCCGAACAGGTTGAGGTCGAACAGGTTCCGCCACTGCTCGTCGGGAATGTCGAGCACGCCGCCGAGAACGAGGTCGTGCGCATCGCCGCCGCCGACATTGTTGACCAGGATGTCGATCCCGCCGAGTTCGGCGAGCGCTCCCTCGACGGCGGCACGGGCGCCTTCGCTGGTACTGAGATCAGCGGAAATGGTTGCGGCCGCGACTTTTTCGAGCTCAGGAGTGATGGTGCGGGCCACGCCGACGACGCGAACGCCTTCCTCGGCGAGTGCTTCGGCGACGGCGAGCCCGATGCCGCGGCTGGCGCCGGTGACGAGGGCGGTCTTGCCGTGCAGTCCGAGATCCATGATGCTGCCTTTCTTGAACTTAAGGTCAAAAACTGGGGTAGAAGAAAAGGCCGCAGGTAGCGGCCCAGAATTCAGAGTGCGGCGAGTGCGGTGTCGATGATCCGGTACAACACCGCGGCGTCGCTGGACTTGGCCAGCACCCGCATGCCCTGGATGGTGTTGAGCACGAATTCGGCGAAGGCGCGTGGATCGGTCCCGTCCCGCACGTCGCCGTCCCGTAATCCTTGTTCGATGCGTTCGGCGAACGCATCGGCCATGTGCCCGTTGGCGATCTGGACGGCGCGCGTGGCCTCCGCGTCGAACGCCGCGAGTTCCAATGCCGTATTGGCGATCAGGCAGCCGCGTTTGACCGGTTCGGTCTGGTCGGAATCCACCGTGAACCGCATCCATGCCTGTAATCGTTCGCGCGTGCTTCCCGGCTGCGCGAGCGTGTCCCGGCACAGGGCGACGCCGATCCGGTCGTATTCCGCGAGTACCAGCTCGAACAGTTCCCGCTTGCTGCCGAAGGTGTTGTACAGACTGCCTTTTCCGACTCCCATCGCCTCGGCGAGTTGCGCGGGGGAGGTGCCGGCGTAGCCATGGGTCCAGAACGTCTCCATCGCCCGCTCGACGGCGGTGCCGGTGTCGAAGTTGCGTGGCCTGCCCATATGGCAACCGTACAAGTTCTGTACCTGTAGGTCAAGAATGAGTGGAAAGAACCGGCCCGCACCCCTGGGCACGGGCCGATTCTTTTGTCCAGCAGCTGCTTACAGCGCCTTCAGTTCCTCGGTGACCGCACCGACGGACTTCTTGGCGTCGCCGAACAGCATGGAGGTGTGGTCGGCGTAGAACAGCGGGTTGTCGATGCCGGCGAAGCCGGAGTTCATCGACCGCTTGAGCACGATGACCGACCGGGCCTGGTCGACGTTCAGCACCGGCATGCCGTAGATCGGCGAGGACGCGTCCTCGCGGGCGGCCGGGTTGGTGACGTCGTTGGCGCCGATGACCAGGGCGACATCGGTCCGCGCGAATTCGCCGTTGATGTCGTCCATTTCCTTCATGGCGTCATAGGACACCTCGGCCTCGGCCAGCAGCACGTTCATGTGCCCGGGCATGCGACCGGCGACCGGGTGGATGGCGTACTTGACCTCGACGCCCTTGGCCTCGAGCAGCGCCGCCATCTCCTTGACCGCGTGCTGGGCCTGCGCGACGGCCATGCCGTAGCCGGGCACCACGATGACCTGGTTGGCGTAGGCCATCTGGATCGCGGCGTCGGCGGCGGAGGTGGCCTTGGCCTGCTTCTGCTCGCCGTCGCCGGAGGCGCCGGGAGCCGTTCCGCCGCCACCGAATCCGCCCGCGACGATGGCGGGGATGGACCGGTTCATGGCCTTGGCCATCAGGTTGGTCAGAATCGTGCCGGACGCGCCGACGATCATGCCCGCCACGATCATGGCGGTGTTGTTGAGCGCGAGACCCGCTGCGGCGGCGGACAAACCGGTGAGCGCGTTGAGCAGCGAGATGACGACCGGCATATCGGCGCCACCGATGGGCAGCACCACCATGAGGCCGAGCACGCCTGCCAGCACCAGCAGCGCGATCATCCAGTACTGCGGCACACCGCCGTTCATGGCGCCGATCCCGATGACCACGGCCGCGGCGACCGCGCCGGCGAACAGCAGCAGGTTCAGCGGCTGCTGCAGCTTGCCCAGGGTGATCGGCTTGCCGGGCAGGATCTCCTGCAGCTTGCCGAAGGCGATGACCGAGCCCCAGAAGGAGATCGAGCCGATGATCGCCGCGAACAGCGAGGCGATCGTGATGTGCACGGTCGGGGATTCCCCGTGGGTGAACTTCGAGAACCCGGTGGTCTCATCGAATTCCGCCCAGGCGATGAGCGCCACGGTGCCACCGCCGACGCCGTTGAACGCGGCGACGAGCTGCGGCATGGCCGTCATCTTGGTGAACTTCGCGGGCGGCACGCCCAGCAGCACACCGACGACGAGGCCGGCGACGATGAGGATCCAGTTGTTGGTGTTCCGGATGGAGATGAGCGTCGCGATGACGGCGATCACCATGCCGGTGGCCGCGATCCAGTTGCCGCGCACCGCGGTCTTGGGCCCGGTGAGGCCCATCAGACCGTAGATGAACAGTGCGAAGGCGAGGATGTAGAGAACGTTGACCAGATTGTCCATCGGTTACTCGCCCGCCTTCACAGTGCTCTTCTCCTGCGCGGCAGGCTTCTTGGCCTTGAACATGCCGAGCATGCGGTCGGTGACGACGAAACCGCCGATGACGTTCAGGGTTCCGAACACCACCGCGACGAACAGGATGATCTGCATGAGCACGGACGGGTGCTCGACCTTGCCGAACACGACCAGCGCGCCGAGCACCACGATGCCGTGAATGGCGTTGGTGCCGGACATGAGTGGGGTGTGCAGGGTGTTGGGCACCTTGGAGATGACGGCGAAGCCGACGAATCCGGACAGCACCAGGATCGCGATGTTCGCGAGGAGTTGGGTGTACATCAGGCCTTCACCTCGGGTTCGGTGCCACTTTTCTCGCTCGGCTCAGCGGCGCTTTTCTCGCTCGGTTCAGCGGCGCTTTTCTCGCTCGGCTCGGTCTTGTCCCGCGTCACGCAGGAGTCCGCCAGCACCTGATCCTCGAAATCGGGTGCCAGCGCACCGTCTTTCAGCATGAGTTCGAGCAGGGCCGAGATGTTCTTGGAGTACAGCTCGGAGGCGTGTTCCGGCATGGTCGCGGGTAGGTTCAGTGGCGAGGCGATGGTGACCCCGTGGCGCACAATGGTTTTGCCGGGTTCGGTGAGCTCGCAGTTGCCGCCGGTCTCACCGGCCATGTCCACGATCACGGAACCGGGCTTCATGCCCTCCACGGCGGCGGCCGTGACGAGCCGCGGCGCGGGCCGTCCGGGCACCAGCGCGGTGGTGATGACCACGTCGAACCCCTTGATGGCGTTCTCCAGGGCCTGCTGCTGCTGGGCGCGTTCGTCTTCGGTGAGTTCGCGGGCGTACCCGCCTTCACCGGCGGCGTCGATGCCCAGGTCCAGCCACTGCGCGCCGACCGAGCGCACCTGGTCGGCGACCTCGGGGCGGACGTCGTAGCCGGTGGTGCGCCCGCCGAGCCGCTTGGCGGTGGCGAGGGCCTGCAGGCCGGCGACGCCGACGCCGAGGACCAGCACGGTGGCGGGTTTCACGGTGCCGGCGGCGGTGGTGAGCATGGGGAAGAAGCGGGTGGATTCGGAGGCGGCCAGGAGCACGGCCTTGTAGCCGGCGACGTTCGCCTGGGAGGAGAGCGCGTCCATGACCTGGGCGCGGGAGATGCGCGGAATCGCTTCCACCGCAAAGGCTTGCACGCCCGCGGTCTTCAGCGCGCCGATCTTGGTGTCGGCATTGCGCGGGGCGAGGAAGCCGATCAGCGTCTGCCCGGCGGACAGTTTGGCGATTTCGGCATCATTGGGCGGGGCCACCTTGACCACGACGTCGGCGCTCCACGGATCGCCGATGGTCGCGCCCGCGTCGGTGTAGGCCTCGTCGGGAATCAATGCACCCAGACCGGCACCGGCCTCGACGATCACTTCCACGCCCTGCTTCAACAGGGAGGGAATGATCTTCGGCACCAATGCGACACGTCGTTCGTCCGCGTTGGTCTCGCGAACCACGCCGACGCGCGCACCGCGGGGCGCAGCCGTCTGTGCGCTCTGCGTTGTGTCCACTTGTCAAACTTCCTTCTCGTGGTGAGCCCAGGCCACCCTGTTGCCATGATGGGCCGTGTCACCGGTCCAACGGTGGGCCGAACTTACTTTTGGGTAAGTTCGTGAGAATTCTCGCAACTGTACCCGGTTCGCGGTGAGCGTAGCGGAGACAGGTATCACATGGTGTGGCGAGAAATCCGGACAACTCCATGCTCGGCGGCACTCTTATCGGCGACAAGTACGAACGATCGAGTGGGCTACCTACCGGTGGGTGAGTGCCCAGTTGAGGCGGCCGATGCGTGCGCCGGGGGTGTCGCGCATCACCTTTACACCGTAACCTCTGCCCTGTGAGTGGCTGTATCTTCTGCGAGATCGTGGCGGGCCGCGCGCCCGCGACCAAGATCTACGAGGACGACACCCTGTTGGCGTTCCTGGACGTCCGGCCCATCACCAGGGGACACACCCTGGTCATCCCCAAACAGCACGCGAGCGATCTCGACGAACTCGATCCCGCGCTCGCCGCCCACGTCTTCGCGTTCGGGCACCGGCTCGCCAAGGCCGTGCGCCGTGGCGACCTCGGCGCCGACGCGGCCAACCTGCTGCTCAACGACGGCAAGGCCGCCTTCCAGACCGTGCATCACGTACACCTGCACGTCATCCCGCGGCATCGCGGCGACACCCTGATCTTCGCCAAAGGTTTCGTGCTGCGCCGGCCACACGACCGGGAATCCACCGCGGCCGCACTGCGCGCCGGCCTGGACCGCCTCGCCGCCGAAGACAAAGCCGTCTGAAATCGAAGGGAACCCACGCATGACCGACACCGTGCCGGACCGCGCGCAGCTCGTTGCCGCCTTGACCGACCAGTGGGACGCTCTGGCCCGGCTGGTGGACGGGCTCGACGAAACAGCCTGGCGGAAACCGTCGGCGCTGCCCGGCTGGACCGTCTTCGACGTGCTCGCCCACATCATCGGCACCGAATCCATCCTGCTCGGCGAACCCACCCCGGACCTCGACGTGACCGGCGAGCACATCCGCAACGACGTCGGCACGCTGAACGAGAAGTGGATCGAATCGCTGCGCCCGCTCACCGGACAGCAACTGCTGGAACGCTTCCGGGAGGTGACCGCGAAGCGCGCGCAGGCGCTGGCCGAGATCAGCCCGGAGCGCTGGGCCGAGGAACTGCCGACCCCGGTCGGCATGGCGTCCTACGGCCGGTTCATGCGCATCCGGCTCTTCGACTGCTGGATGCACGAGCACGATATCGCCGACGGCCTGGGCGTTTCCGTCGACGAAGGCGGCCCGCGGGCGGAAGCGGGATTCCCGGAACTGCTGACCGGATTGGGCCGCAGCGCGGTGAAAGGCGCGGGCGCACTGGACGGTGCGACCCTGACCATCGAGCTGACCGGCCCGGTCACCCGGAACCTGCACATCGCCGTGACCGGCAAGCGCGCGAATCTGGTGGAATCCCTGGACGATCCCGCCGACACCACCCTCAGCCTGGATTCCCGCCTCTTCGCGCGGTTCTGCGGCGGGCGTACCCTGTTCGCGGGGTCGAAGTGGAAATACGCGGTCGCCGGCGACTTCGACCTCGGTGAGCGGCTGGCCCACAGCCTGGCCTTCACCCTCTGACGCCGGTGCGATTATTCCTGTCCAGCTACCGATTCGGCGCCCACCAGCAGCGATTGCTCGACCTGGTGGGCGAGCCCGGCCGGGTCGCCGTCATCGCCAATGCCTGCGATGCCTGGCCCACCGCCTGGCAGAGCGCCGTCACCAGCGACCTGTATCCCTTGCGCCGCGCGGGTTTCCAGCCGGAGGTACTGGACCTGCGTGACTTCGTCGGCCGTCCCGCCGAAGTGGAGCAGGCCCTCGCCGCGTACCCGCTGCTCTGGGTCCGCGGCGGCAATACCTTCGTGCTGCGCGCCCAGCTGGCCCGCAGCGGAGCCGATCTCGCCTTGCAGCGCCTGCTGGCTGCCGACGCCCTGGTCTACGCCGGTTACAGCGCCGGCGCCTGCGTCATGACCCCCGACCTGCACGGTCTCGAATCCGCCGACGACCCCGCCGAGGTCCGCACCGCCTGCGGCATCGAACCCCGTTGGGACGGACTGGGTCTGGTCGGCAAGCGCATCGTCCCCCACCTCGACTCACCCACCGAGCCGGAAGGCCTGTCCCGGAAACTGGTGCGCCAGTTCACCGCCGAGGGAATCCCGCACTGGGCCCTCACCGACGACCATGTCGTACTGGTCGACAACAGCGGCGGCGCACCCGTTTTGCTGACATAGCAGAACGCCCGCGCACTCGAGGAGTGCGCGGGCGTCGTCTCTGGGGTTTCAGGGGCTTGGCCCCTGAGCGTTATGAGAGTTGTTACTTTCCGTTGTGGCGCAAGCCGTGTCCGAGCGCGACGGCGGCGGCGGCGAACGCGCCGACGGCCAGCACCGCGAAGCTCGCCACGTAGGCGTTCACGGTCGGCACCTGGGTGTGCGCGATGACGTGCGCCGACAGGATCGAGGCCGTGATCGCGCCGGCGATACTGCCGCCGGCCGTACGCACCAGCGAGTTGATGCCGGAGGCGATGCCGGATTCGCTCATCGGCACATGCTGTACGGCCAGGGTGCCCAGCGCCGCGTAGGCGATGCCGAAACCGGTGCCCTGCAGGATGTTCGCGATGATCATGTCGTAGCCGTGATCATGCGAGAAGGTCAGCCAGCCCATGGAAAGTCCCGCGAACATGGACCCGATGGCCAGCGTGTAGGCGGGCCCGATCTTGGCGGCGATCTTGCCGGTATTGAACGAGAAGAACGTCATGAGCACGGCGCTGGGAATGCCGTACAACCCCACCGAGAGCACCGACCCGGAAAGCCCGTATCCGACCTTGTCCGAAGGGGTCTGGATGAAGTTCGAGATCAGCGTGAACGATCCGAACAGCGCGAATCCGAGCGTGGCCGAGGCGATATTGGCGGACAGCGACTGCGGTCCGACCAGCAGTTGCAGCCGCACCAGCGGCTGCGCGACCTTGAGCTCCACCAGCACCCAGATAACGGTGAGCGCGACGGCGCCCGCGAACAGTCCGATGACCGAGCCGGAGGTCCAGCCCCAGCGCGGGCCTTCGCTGATGCCGAGCAGCAGGCAGATCAGCAGTCCGGCGAGCAGTGCCGCGCCGAGGAAGTCGGGCTTACCGCCGTGCCGCACGCCATTGTTCTTGGCGCTGAACTGGATCAGCACGACCGCGACCACGCCGAGGCCCGCGGTCATCCAGAAGACCGGGTGCGGATCGGTGGTGTGGTTGGCGATGACGCCGGTGATGAGCAGGCCGACCGTGCCGCCGACGCCCATGGTGCCGGACACGATGCCGATGGCGCTGACCAGTCGTTCGCGCGGGAAGGTATCGCGAATCATGCCGATGGCCAAGGGAATCATGGCCGAGGAGATGCCCTGCAGCGAGCGGCCGATGATGTAGACGCCGAGCGTGTCGGCGAGGGCGCAGACCACCGAGCCGATGATGAGCACGGTCATGGCGACCATGACCATGGGCTTCTTGCCGTACATATCGCCGAAGCGGGACAGCAGGGGAGTGAAGACCGCGCCGGTGAGCAGTGCGGCGGTGAACAGCCAGGTGACACCGGAGACGTCGGTGTGCAGCTGGACGATCATCCGCGGCAGCAGCGGGATCACCACTGTCTGCTGCAGTGATACGACCAGACCGGCCGCGGACAGGGCGAGCAGGGTCAGGCCGAGATGGGCCTGGGGGCGGTCGTCCGTCTTGCTGGTGGAGACCTGACCGCTTGCGGTCGTAGTCATGCTGGCAATCCTCTTTGGTTTACTTACCAAAATTAAGTAAATGGGTTTCGTAAGATAACCACATGCCGCATCCGGAATCCACCCCAGCCAGTCCAGTGGACGCAGGTCATATCGTGGAACTGGAGCGCGCGCTGGCCCGGGTCGCGTACCTGCTGACCCGCGTCCGCCGCCACGAACAGGCGCTCACGCAATGCGGTGTGCAGATGGATCGGGCAAGCGTTCCGCTCATGCGGCTGCTCGCCGATTCCCCGGAACCGCTACGCCTCGGCGAACTCGCCACGCGACTGGATGTGGAGGCCCCGCACGTGAGCCGCCAGATCCAGCGACTGGAACGCGCCGGCTACATCGAACGCGTCGCCGACCCCGCCGACCGTCGCGCCCAGCGCGTCAGCCCCACCGTCGAAGGCCGCCGCGCCGTGGACGCCGTCCGGGATGTACTGCGCGGCTGGATGCAAGAAGCCTTGTCGGACTGGACCTCCGAGGACCTGAAGGCCCTCGCGGTCCTCAATCACCGCATGGTCGACGCCTTCCTGGACCACGCCGAGGTCAACGGCGACGACGGCGCCACCGCCCGCGATCGGCCCCGCCGCTGATCACCCGGCGGTCTCGACCCCTGCGCTTCGCTTCCCGGCGGTAGCAGTGCCCACGGCGCGAGCCCCGATGGCGCACAACACCATTGCCACCAGCGGCACCAGCATGGCCGTGGTGAGCGGCACCAGCTTGTTGATCCACCCGATGATGGCCGGCCCCGCGAGCAACCCGACATAGCCGAGCCCGAACACCCGCGACATATCCGTCGCATGCGCCGCCGACCCCAGATTCCCCGCGGCCGAGAACACCTGCGGCACACAACCGGACAACCCGATCCCGCACAATGCCCACCCCGCCAGCGTCAACGGCAACCACCCACTGGCCACGACGAGCGCGAACCCGATCGCCGCCAGCGCGGTTCCCCACCGCACCACGGCAACCCGCCCGACCCGCCCACTCGCCCGATCCGCACAGAACCGCCCACCCGTCATCGTCAGCGAGAACCCCGCATAAGCCAGCCCAGCCGTCGCAACCCCCACATCCAGCCGATCCCGCAACTGCAGCGCACTCCAATCCGCCGCCACCCCTTCGGCCATCAGCAACGCGAACGCAATCCCCCCGAGCGCCAGCACTTTCCGCGTGGAACCCTGAGACCCGCGTCGGGGCCTCCGCCACCCGCGGCGGAGTCTCGGTCCGACAAGTCTGTCGCGCTTGCAATCGGCAATCGCGCTGCTCTTTCGTTCCGACGCGGTGCCGAGCGGCTCTGCGGCCTGCTCGGCATCCGTGTTGTGCTGCGGCTCCGAACATCCCGTGGCGCATGCGGACGAGCGCTCCGCTGCTCCCGGCGGAGTGCTTCCTGTGTGTGGTGGCAGCCGCTCGATCGTGCCGCGCGCCGGGTTCGTCGTGGGTAATGGCATGGCGGCGGCCGGTGCTGGCACCGAATTCGTTGTGCGTGTTCCGGATCCGGCGTGGCCGAGGAGGCGTGGGGTGGCGAGGGCGGTGATGGTGAGGCCGAGGAGGGTGAAGAGGGGGAGGGTGAGGTGGGTGGTCCAGCCGAGTTGCTGGGTGGCGGCGCCGGCCGCGGAACCGAGGAAGCCGCCGCAGGAGAAGAAGGCGTGGAAGGCGGACATGATGGGGCGCGGGTAGGCGCGTTCGACGTGGACTGCCTGGGCGTTCATGGAGACGTCGAGGGCGCCGTTGCCGAAACCGAAGGCGGCCAGGGCCAGGGCGAGGGTGGCGGTGGAGCCGGCGAAGGCGGGGCCCAGCAGGGCGAGGGAGAGTTCGAGGGCGGCGGCGGTGGTGAGGGCGCGGCTGCCGAAGCGGTCGGCCAGTGGACCGGCGGCCTGCATGCCCACGATGGCGCACCCTGCCATGAGCAGGATGAGCATGCCCAGCGTGGTGTGCGAGGTCCCGGTCCGTTCGGTCACGGCCGGAATGTGGACGATCCAGACGGCGGCCAGCATCCCGTTCAGTCCGAACACTGCGAACAAGGCGGCACGGGCGCGTCGGGTACGCGGAGCGAGCGTCGTAACGGCCATCGGTACGACGGTACCGGGCGGACCCGGCAGCTCCACGTTCCCCCGGCCCGTCACGACAGCGTCGGCATGGCGGGCCGGAGTCCGAATCGTGTGTAGTACAATCTTTTTCGCCTTCCAGTGTATTCCCGGGCACGGACAGGTTATGCCTGCGCCGGGACCGCCCAGGCCCCCGAATCCGCCACCGCGCGGGCATAGTCGGCGAAGTCCCGCGGCGCCCGCCCGAGCGCCCGCTGCACCCCGTCCGCGGTGGCCGAATTGCGCCCGTCCAGCACGGTGCCGAACAGGTAGTCCAGCAGGCTGATCTCATCGGCGGGCACCCCGTACGAGGTGAGCGCCGCCGCGAAATCCGTTCGCGGCACGGGAATGTACGCGATCTCCCGCCCCGTCGCCGCGGCGATCGCCCCGACCGCCTCGGCGAAGGTGAGGGCGCGCGGCCCGGTCAGCTCGTACACCTGCCCGCCGTGCCGCCGCTCGGTCAGCGCCGCCACCGCGACATCGGCGATATCGTCGACGTCCACGAAGGGTTCCGGCACCTCACCCGCCGGCAGCGCCACCTCCCCGGCCAGGATGTACTCGGCGAAGGCCCCCTCGTCGAAGTTCTGCGCGAACCAGGAGCACCGCACGACGGTCCACTCCAGCCCCGAATCCCGCACGATCGCTTCACATTCCAGCGCCTCCGGCTCGCCGCGCCCGGACAGCAGCACCAGCCGCCGCACCCCGGACACCTTGGCGAGCGCGGTGAAGGCCTGAATGTCGGAGGGCGCGCCGGGCACGGCCAGATCCGGCTGGTAGGCGAGGTAGACGGCGTCGACGCCGGCGAGGGCCGCCGCCCAGGTGCCGCGGTCGGTCCAGTCGAAGGGAACGGCCGCGGACCGCGAGCCGGGCCGCACGGTGACGCCGCGGGCGGTCAGCCGGGCGGCGACCCGGCTGCCGGTCTTTCCGGTGGCGCCCAGGACGAGAACGGTGTTTGCGCTGGTAGCAATGTGTTTCGTGGTCATGAACCAAGTACACCCGCCGGGCTCGTGATCGAACATGGTTGAGAAGCGCCCGGGCATTTGCCATCGTCTTTGTATGGATGCGTTGGCCAGCCTGCTCGAAGGACCACGAGCACGGGCGGCGTTCGTCATGCGCTCGTCGTTCGACCCACCCTGGTCCCTTCGAATTCGCGACGAGGCGCCACTGACCCTGGTGGCCGTGGCGCGCGGCGGCGGCTGGATCGTGCCGGACCCGAAGGGCGGCAAACCGGTTGCGCCGCGGCAGTTGCGGGGCGGTGATATCGCGGTGTTCCGCGGCCCCGACCACTACACCATTGCGGACGATCCGGGCACCGCGCCGCAGGCCATCATTCACCCCGGCCAGATCACCACCACCCCCGACGGCGAAGTGCTGTGCGAGACACTGAGTCTCGGCGTCCGCAACTGGGGCACCAACGCCGATGCGGACACCGTCCTGGTGACCGGCACCTACGAGCACGAATCGGCAGCCAGCCGCCGCCTGCTACGCGCGCTACCCCCGATCGCCGTGCTCGGCCGCGGCGAAATCGATTCGCGGGTACTGGATCTGCTGGTGGAGGAGGCCGCCAAGGATCTGCCCGCACAGGGCGTCATGCTGGACCGCCTGCTCGACCTGCTGCTCATCGCGACCCTGCGGGCCTGGTTCTCCCGGGAGGACGCCCCGGCCTGGTATCACGCCTACGCCGATCCGCTGGTCGGCCGGGCCTTGCGGCTCATGCAGCACAATCCCGCGCACGCCTGGACGGTGGCTTCCCTCGCGGCCGAGGTCGGCGTGTCCCGCGCCGCGCTGGCCAGGCGTTTCACCGAACTGGTCGGCGAGCCGCCCATGTCCTTCCTCACCGATTGGCGGCTCGCCCTGGCCGCCGACCTGCTGCACGAATCCGACGCCACCCTCGAGGCCATCGCCCGCCGGGTGGGTTACGGCAGCGCCTTCGCCCTGAGCACGGCCTTCAAACGCCACTACGGCCTCAGCCCGCGCGACCACCGCAACGCCGACCAGCGCGCTGGGTTTGATCTGCCCTCCGCTTCGCTCCGGGCGGGTTCGCGGCCCTGAACGTCTCGTTCTTCCCTCCCTCCGCTCCTCCAAGGCGCAGGTCTATGGAGCCGTGCGCTCCCCCGCTCCAAGGCGGAGGTCTATTCCAGCCGCAGTCCAGAACGAGACGGGCCGCGAACCTTGCAAGTGCTGCCGCTATCGTCGGCACGGTGACGCAGGACGATGAATACCCGGTGCTCTGGCCGATGCCCACGCGATGGGCCGACAACGATCACTACGGTCACGTGAACAACGTGACCTATTACGCGTACTTCGACACCGCGGTGAACGCCTGGTTGATCCATGCGACCGGCACCGACATCCGGGATCTGCCGGCCATCGGCATCGTCGCGGAGACGTCCTGCAAGTTCCTGGACTCGCTGAGCTTCCCGGACATGCTGAAGGTCGGTATTCGCATCAAACGTCTCGGCAAGTCGAGCATCAGCTATGAGCTCGCCATCTTCCGGGACACCGGCGACGACCTGCATCTGGCCGCCACCGGCACCTTCGTCCACGTCTACGTCGACAACGAGACCCGCAAGCCGATCCCGATCCCGGCCGTCATCCGGGCCGCCGCCGAACCGCTGGTGGTAGTCCCCGTCGAGGGCTAGACCTTCCCGAGCAGAATCATCGGATCCTCCAGCAGCGCGGCCACACTCGCGAGGAATCGGGAGCCCTGTTCCCCGTCGATCAGCCGGTGATCGAAGCTCATGCCCAGCGTGGTCACCCAGCGCACCGCGAGCTCGTCGCGATGCACCCACGGCCGCTTGCGGATCGAGCCCAGGCACAGGATGGCCGCTTCGCCCGGATTCACCATCGGCACACCGGCATCCACACCGAACACGCCCACATTGCTGATGGTGAACGTGCCACCGGTCAGATCCGCCGGCGTGGCCGTGCCCGAGCGCGCCGTGCCCGCGGCCCGGCTGATCTCCAGGCACAGATCGCGCAGGCTCATGGTCTGCGCTTCCTTCAGATTCGGCACCAGCAGCCCGCGCTCACTGGCCACCGCGATGCCCAGGTTCACGTAGTGCTTGACGACGATCTGCTGATTCTCGTCGTCCCAGTACGAATTGAGTTCCGGGAATTCGTGCAGCGCCACCAGCGCCGCCTTGGCCACCAGCGCCAGCGGCGTGAGCGACAGCCCCTGGAACGAGGACGTGGCCCGCAGATGATCCAGCAGCTCCATCGACCCGGTGAAATCCGTGGTCACGAACGTGCTCGCCTGCGGAATGTGCTGCGCGCTGGCCACCATGGCCGCCGCGGTCCGCTTGCGGATTCCCGCGATGGGCGTGCGGGTTTCGCGTTCGGACGGCGTCCTCCGGGCCGTCCCGACCGGGGTCACCGGTGGCACGGTGTGGATCGGGATGTGCTCGCTCCCGGCCAGCGGCTCCCGCGGCGTACTGAATCCTCGTTGCGCCCCGTGCAGATCCTCCACGGTCACGGCGCCGTCGGGTCCGGTGCCGAGCACGGCCGCGAGATCGATGCCGATCTCGCGCGCCAGCTTCCGGGCGGCGGGCGTGGCGGCGGGTCGTCCGGCCGGCGACGGCAGTCGCCGCCCGAGATCACCTGCCGCCCCGGCGATTCCGCGTGCGGGCGTGTCGATGGCCGTACCCCCGGCCCCGCGCCCGATGGTGTCACCGCCCGCCGCATTGGTTCCCCACGCGGCTGCCGCCGCGCTCGCGGCGTTCCCGGGCGCGGCGAGCGACGCGGCGTTCGATTCACCCTCTGCCGCTGCGTTTCCGAGGGTGACCGAGTTGTCCGGTTCAGTGCCGGCCGGTCCGGTGGCGGCTCGGGTCGCGTCGTTCTTGGCGGCGGCCGCACGGGCGCGCCGCGAAACCGTCTCATTGTCCGGGCCGTAGCCGACGAGGACGGCCTGCCGCTGGGCGGGCGCCGCTCCGGCGTCGGCGTCCGTGCCGATCCGGATGAGGGGCGCGCCCACCGGTACCGTCTCGCCGGGTTGCGCGAGTAGCTCGAGCACGGTGCCCGCGTACGGGGAGGGCAGCGCCACCTGAGCTTTCGCGGTTTCGACCTCGGCGATGGTCTGGTTCAACGTCACCGTATCGCCGACTTTCACCGCCCACGACACCAATTCGGCATCGACCAGGCCCTCGCCGAGATCGGGCAAACGGAATTCCATGACGTGCTGCTGATCTTCCACCGAGCGTCCTCCGAAGGTGACCGTCAGGCTGCGAGCGTGCGATCGACCGCGGCGAGAATGCGGTCGGGGTCGGGCAGGTGGTGCTTTTCGAGTTTAGCCGGGGGATAGGGGATGTCGAAGCCGCCGACGCGCATGACGGGCGCTTCCAATTGATAGAAGCACCTTTCGGTGATGCGCGCCGCGATTTCCGCTCCCAATCCTCCGAATACGGGCGCCTCATGGGTGATGATGAGCCGTCCGGTCCTGCGCACCGACGCCTCGATGGTGTCGAAGTCGATGGGTGAGAGACTGCGCAGATCGATGACCTCCAGCGAATGGCCTTCGGCGGCAGCGATATCGGCCGCGGTCAGCGCGGTGGCGACGGTGCCGCCGTAGGCGACCACGGTGGCGTCCTCGCCGCTGGTGCAGACGCGGGCCATGTCCAGCGGCAGCCCGCCGTCCCGGTCCAGCGCGTCGAAATCCACGTCGTCCCGGTCCCGGTAGCGGCGCTTGGGCTCGAAGTAGATGACCGGATCGTCGAGCGCGACGGCCTGCCGCATCATGAGATACGCGTCGGCCGGATTGCTCGGCGACACGACCCGCAAACCGGCCGTGTGCGCGAAATAGGCTTCCGGCGATTCGGAATGGTGTTCTACTGATCCGATGCCGCCGCCGAACGGAATGCGAATGGTGATCGGCGCGACCACCTTTCCCTGTGTCCGATAGTGAATCTTGGCCACCTGGCACACGATCTGGTCGAATGCCGGATACACGAATCCGTCGAACTGTATTTCACATACCGGCCGCAGTCCGCGCAATGCCATTCCGAAAGCCGTTCCGATGATGCCGGATTCGGCCAGCGGCGTGTCGATGACCCGGTGATGCCCGAAATCCTTCTGCAGCGTGTCGGTCACCCGGAAGACGCCGCCCAACCGGCCGATGTCCTCACCCATCAGCACCACCTTGGTATCGTCCTCCAAAGCCCGGCGCAGTCCGAGGTTGATGGCGCCCGCGAAAGTCGTCTTCATGATTGGGCTCCTTCCAGGTGGGCCTCGTGTTCCAGGTAGGCCGCGTACTCGCGGCGCTCTTCCTCGATCAGCCGGTGCGGCGTGGCGTAGACGTGGTCGAACAGCCGCATGGGTTCGGGATCCGGCATGCCGAGCGTGGCACTGCGCAGCCGGGCCGCCACCTCGTCGGCGCGGATCACCACATCCTGTTCGAAGTCGCTGTCCCACATGCCTTCCCGCTCCAGCAGCCGGCGCAGCCGGTCGATGGGATCGCGGCGCCGCCAGAGCTCGAGTTCGGCCGGTTCGCGGTAGCGGGTGGGGTCGTCGGCGGTGGTGTGCGGGCCCATCCGGTAGGTGATGGCCTCGATGAACGAGGGCCCGCCGCCGGACCGCGCCCGGATCAGTGCCTGCCGCGTCACCGCCAGCACGGCGAGGGCGTCGTTGCCGTCGACCTGGACGCTCGGAATGCCGTAGCCGAGGGCGCGGCGCGCGATCGGGGTAGCGCTCTGGACCCGCACCGGCGCGCTGATGGCCCAGTGATTGTTCTGGCAGAAGAACACCACGGGCGCACTCCAGCTCGCGGCGAAGCCGAGCGCTTCGGCGATATCGCCCTGACTGGTGGCCCCGTCGCCGAAGTAGGCGATGGTGGCGATCTCGGCGCCCTCCAGATGGGCGGCGTAGGCGTATCCGGTGGCGTGTAATCCCTGGGCGCCCACCACGATCGCCGGATTGGTCATCCGCACGGCGTCGGCGTCCCAGCAGGAGTGGGCGGCGCCGCGCCAGAGCGTGGTCAGCTGCTCGGGCGGTACCCCGCGGCAGTAGGCGACGCCGGCCTCGCGGTAGCTGCAGAAGACGTAATCATCGGGCTGCAAGGCGTGGGCGGAACCGATCTGCGCGGCCTCCTGGCCCAGCAGCGGCGGCCACAATCCGAGCTGGCCCTGTCGTTGCAATGCGGTGGCCTCGGTATCGATGCGCCGGGCCACGGTCATATCCGTGAACATGGCGCGCAATCGCCCGGCATCGACGTCCGCGACGAGCGGGGCGTGCACTCGGTCGAGTACGCGGCGGCCGTCGGGCTGTACGAGTTGCACCGGATAGGTGTTCTTCTCGGCCATGGGTATCGCCTCCTGAGCACCGGGGTTGCCGGCTCGTCAGTCACCCGTATTGATTACGGGCTTTCAAATGCGCTCGTTGTGCCGGGGGATTGTGTCCCGTGAGCAACCCGATGTGTCCTGTATCACCCAGCATCCTCCATCGAGCGATCTGCGCAAGCAACTGGCGACATACTGTGCAGAATGCGCGGTAGGAGGGGTGTCCGGCGTGTCATACTGCCCCTCGTGAGCAGTAGGGAACCCGTGAACGGGCCATTGGACTCGACCGATGCCAGGCTGTTGCTGGAACTGGTGGCCAATCCCCGCGCGACCGGTGTGGAACTGGCCGCGCGCCTGGGTCTCTCCCGCAATACCGTGCAGGCCAGATTGGCCCGCTGGGATGCGAACGGGGTGCTGGCCAGCTTCGAACGCCGGGTCGATCCGCGGGCCATCGGCTATCCGCTGGCGGCGTTCGTTGCAGTGGTGGTGGATCAGCATCGGCTGGATGCCGTGGTGGCCGAACTGGCCCGGATTCCGGAGGTCACCGAGGTCTGCGGCACCACCGGGCCCACCGATCTGATGGTCCGCGTGGTCGCACAGGACGCCGACAATCTGTACCGGGTCACCGGCGCGATCCTGAAGATTCCGGGCGTGGAACGCACCAACATGTCCCTGGTCATGCAGTCGTTCGTGGGCCCGCGCACGGCGCAGCTGCTCGACGTCGATTGATCCGGCCACCCGAAATCGATTAATTCAGGCCAGTTTCGGGCGATTGGCCACAGACCCGGGGCCAACTGGACCGGGACGATGACCCGATGAGCACCACGAGCAGTCCCGCCGCCGAGCGTCCGGCCACGGCGGGCATCGGCCAGCCGATCGGGGCCGGCATCGTCACCGCCCTGGTCGGATTCACCAGCTCGTTCGCGGTGGTACTGGCGGGTCTGAACGCCATGGGAGCGACTGCGGCACAGGCGGCTTCGGGCCTGCTCGCGGTGAGCGTCACGCAGGGCGCGGGCATGCTGCTGCTGTGCCGGCGCTACCGCATGCCGATCACACTGGCCTGGTCCACGCCCGGCGCCGCGCTGCTGGCGAGCACCGGCGCGGTGGCGGGCGGCTGGCATGCGGCGGTGGGCGCGTTCGTGGTGGCGGGACTGCTGATCGTGCTGACCGGGTTCTGGCAGCGGCTGGGCGCGCTCATCGCCGCGATCCCGGTGGAGATCGCGCAGGCCATGCTGGCGGGCGTGCTGCTGCCCATGTGCCTGGCACCCGTCAAGGCGCTGCAGGTGAGCCCCGCGGTGGTGGTGCCGACCGTGGTCACCTGGCTGGTGCTGCAGAAGTTCGCGCCGCGCTGGGCGGTACTGGCCGCCTTCGCCGTGGCGGCCGCGGGTGCGGGCATCGATATTGCCGTCACGCACCGGCACCTGGACGTGGCCGCGATGGTGCCGCGCGTGGAATTGACTGTGCCGCACTGGAGTTGGCAGGCCATCATCGGCGTGGCGGTGCCGCTGTACATCGTCACCATGGCCGCGCAGAACATTCCGGGCACGGCGGTCATGGCCTCGTTCGGCTATCGGGTGCCGTGGCGCGCCGCCATGGCGGTCACCGGCCTCGGCACCATCATCGGCGCCCCCGCGGGCGGTCACGCCATCAACCTGGCCGCCATCAGCGCCGCCCTCTCGGCCGGGCCTTCCGCTCATCCGGATCCGAAACGACGCTGGATCGCCGCGAGCACCGCCGGCTTGACCTACCTGGTCCTGGCCCTGGCCTCCGGCGCCCTGGTCACTCTGGTGGCCACCGCCCCGAAGGGCGTGCTGGAAACCGTTGCGGGCCTGGCCCTCATCGCCACCCTCGCGGGCGCCCTGACCGCCGCCCTCGCCCCCGCCGACCACCGCCTCTCGGCGGCGCTGACCTTCCTGGTCGCGGCCTCGGGCGTCACCCTCCTCGGCATCGGCGCCGCCTTCTGGGCCCTGGTGGCCGGCCTCCTCGTCCGCTGGCTGCTCCGCCCCGCCCCCGCGAAACCGGATGGCGCGAGCCTCGCCGCCGCCGAGCCGGATGGCGTGGGCCCAGCGCGCGTGAAGTCGGATGGCGTGAGTCCAGCGCCCGTGAACTCGGATGGCGTGGGCTCGAGCCCCGTGAAGTCGGATGGAGCGAGCCCAACCCCCGCGATGTCGAATGGTGTGGGCACGGGTCCGGCGATGTCCGATGCCGGGGGCTCCCGCGCTGCGAGTACCGATGCCGCGAAGGCGGGTGTACCGAGGTTCGGAGAGACGGAGTCCGATACGGCGACATCGGATCCTGCGGGGGCGGAGGCGGTGAGCTCTGAGGCGTAGGGGCGGCGCGGGTTTCGGGGCGGGTCGCCTGCGGGGTGGGGGCGGGCTGCGTAGGGTGGGGAGGTTGACGTAATGGGTTGGGGGGATTCGGCGAGGAGGAGTTGGCTTGAGCGCGGTGTTGATCTCGGCCGAGGAACTGCGAGAGCTGCTGGACGACGGGGATTCCCGGGTGCGACTGCTGGATGTGCGGTGGGCCCTGGGCGATCCCGACGGACCCCAGCACTATCTGGACGGGCACCTGCCCGGCGCGGTGTTCGTCGACATGGAAACCGAGCTGGCCGACCCGGCCTCCACCGCCAAGGGCCGCCACCCGCTGCCCGAACTGGCCCACCTGCAGAAGTGCGTCCGCAGCTGGGGCGTCCGCACCGGTGACACCGTGGTGGCCTACGACGCCACCGGCGGCCTGGCCGCCGCCCGGGCCTGGTGGCTGCTGCGCTGGGCCGGACTGTCCGACGTGCGCATCCTGAACGGCGGCCTGCCCGCCTGGGAGCGCGCCGGCGGCAAGATCGTCGCCGGTGAGGAACCCGATCCCGAGCCCGGCACCGTGGTGCTGACCCCCGGCAACATGCCGACCATCGACGCCGACGGCGCCGCCGGCTGGAACGGCGTACTGCTGGATGCCCGCGCCGGTGAGCGCTACCGCGGCGAGACCGAGCCGATCGACCCGCGCGCCGGCCACATTCCGGGCGCGCACAGTGCCCCCACCGCCGAAAACCTCACGGCCGACGGAACTTTCAAGGGCGTCGAGGAATTGCGTGCCCGCTTCGCCGCATTCGGGCCGGGACCGGTCGCCGTCTACTGCGGTTCGGGTGTGACCGCCGCCCATCAGGTGGCCGCGCTCGCGGAAGCGGGTATCGACGCCGCGCTGTACCCGGGCTCCTGGTCGCAGTGGTCGAACGACCCCAAGCGCCCCGCCGCGACCGGAGCCACTCCGTAGACTAGGCCGGCTTGACGGCCGTCAGGATGGCGGTGGCGAAGCGGTTGGTGCGAAACTCCAGCTGCTCGAAACCCAACTGCCGCAACGGTTCCTGATACTGGCGGATGTCGATGACCGACGCCGGGTCCGCGCCGTGATCATGACCGTGGCCGTGCTCGTGGCCATGGGAGTGGTTGTGGTCGTGCTGCTGCTGTGCGGCGCGCCGGGCGACCCGGAGGGCGACCCGCCGCGCCATCACACCGACCAGCGCGCCCAGCACCTCATCGGTGGGATGCGCGTCGGCGAGCAGTAGCCGCCCGCCGGGCCGCAGCATGCGGAACATCCCGGCCAGGGCCGTCTTTCGCTCGGGTTCGGGAATGTGGTGCATGACGTAGGTCGCGGTCACCACGTCGAAGGAAGCATCCTCCGCCGAAATCGCCTGCGCCGAGCCGACTTCGAACCGGATAGCGGCCGGCGCGTGCTTCCGCGCGTAGTCGATCATCGGCCCGGACGGATCCACGCCCAGTACCCGCCCCTGCGGTCCGACCCGCTCGGCCAGCGCCGCGGCCAGCCGTCCGGGCCCGCAGCCGATATCGATGGCGTGGTCCCCGGGCCGGGCCCCGCTGGCGGCGGCCAGTTCGCGCCGCAGCGTCCGGTCCCGGCCCAGGAAGTAGAGCGTGGTCATCAGGACGTAGCGCCGCGGCCAGGTGATCAGCTCGCCGATTTCGGCGGTTTCGCGGGCCGGGGCTTGTTTGTCGTATGTCATGTGGCCAATCATCGAAGTGTGGAAAAGCCCAGGCCAGACGCAGAATCCGGATTTCCGTCCGTTTCCGCACAGAACGGCGGGAACTGTGCGGAAACCGCGGCCGCCCCGGACCGCCGGGTGCGCCGCACCCGCATGGCCCTGCACATGGCCCTGATGGGGCTCATGAAGCAGCGCCCCTACGAGCGGATCACGGTGCAGGACATCATCGATCGCGCCGATGTGGGCCGGTCCACCTTCTACGCGCACTACCGCGACAAGGACGATCTGCTCATGGTCGGCTGCGCCGAGCACATGCGCGGGGTGATCTCCGCCGAACTCGCGGCCTGGACCGGCGAGCCCCCGCTGCTGGCCCCGATCGAGATCATGTTCCGGCTCTCCGCCGAGAATCCGGAGATCTACCGCCCGCTGGTCGGCCAGCGCGCGAACGCGACCGTGCTGCGCTCGATGCAGCGCACCTACGCCGAGCTGCTGGCCGAACATCTCGGCCCGCGGCTGCACCTGGCGCCCGAGGACCTGGACGCGACCGTCACTTTCCTGTCATGGGGCCTTTTCGGCCTGCAGGAGGCGGTGATCGATCCGCACCGGCCGATGACCGCCGTACAGGCATACCACCACCTGGGCCGGCTATGGGCAGGCTCGGGCTACGCGCTGCAGCGCGGATCGGTCGCCCGCGGTGACGGGTAGGCCGTAGCGGGCCGCCGCGGTCAGATACTTGCCCGCGTAGAAGCAGTGGTAGGCGCGGGCGGGCGGCAGCCAGTCCGCGGGTGTCCGATCGCCCTTGTCCTCGTTGGTCTTTCCGTCGACGGCCAGCAGATTGACGTCGATGTCATTGGCGAAGCGGACCCGGCGTTCCAGCGGCCAGCCGGACGCGCCCATATCCCAGGCGGCGGCCAGCGGATACACATGATCGATCTGCACCGCCTTGGCATCGCCGCGCGCGAAGCCGATACGCCGCCCGGTGTACGGATCCTGCAGCGTGCCGGCGGACACCACGCAGGTACTTCCGGCCCGGAACGTCACCCCCGTGAGCTGCCGGGCCAGCACGGTATTTCGACTGTCGCAGCCGTCGTGCCCGCCCGGCCCGTCGTGATCGTCGGTCCACGCGGGCCCGAACACACAGCCCTGCCCCGCCGAGCAGCCCCGTTCGTAGCCGCCCGGCCGCGGCCGCGACGGCACCACCCGGATCCGAGTCAGTAACTGTTCCAGCTGAATTCGGCTCGGACTCCCCGGCGCAGGCGTGACGAACCCGATGGCATCGCACGCGATACCCCCGAGCAGCAACGCGATACCGACCACCACGACCGCCGCGAACCGCGCGGTGACCACCCGGACGGTGATCGACCGCGGGATCGCGCGAGCAGGAGCCGCGCACGCCGGAGCATACGAGCTGGACGGAGCGCCCTTGGGCCACACCGGATTACATGTACTCGCTCACCGCGCGTCGCTGACGCGCTTCCGCAACTTCGCACCCCTCTCGAGGGGTGCGAAGTGCGGTGTGGCCTGCCTAGAGCCAAGCGTGGGCCAAAAGGTCGTCCGCCGCGGTTTCGGAGAGTTGCGGTGGGAAACGCATGGCCGCAATGGATTCGGCATGCGCTCCGTCATGACCGATGAGCCATGCCCCGCCCCGCTCCTCGCATTCGGCGATCTTCGCGAAGGTGGTGAGCAGGAAGGTGATGGCGTCGCGCGGGTCGGCGGTTCGCGCCAGCCGCTGTGATTCACCGGGCCGGGACAGATCCAGCCACACCCCGGACTGGCCGTCCAGGCGCATGTCCACGATCTTGCTGGTGTCCACGAAAGTGAATTTCCGCCGTTCCCATTGTGTTGTCGGCGTGAAGCTCTGCTCGAGCACCTGGAGCAGAATCGTCATCTTCACGGCCTCCCTACGGTATCGAAAGTGCCACGGCTCCGGCTCGAGTCGCGGTTGATTGTTGGGTGTTCCCCCGCTTCGGCGTCACTGAACGCCACTCGGCGTTGAGCACAGCAAACACCGCCGAATGCGGTGACCTGCGGATATATCCAGTATTCTCCGGATCCGATCAAAAATGAAGACCCGGCAGGGGTGGTGATTTGCCGGATTGCCGTTCGATGACGGAACGGGGCCGCGCAGCGGTGTCGGTGCGGGCTGCTTGGATGGTCTGATGCTGCACGGACTGTGGTCGCCGGGATCGGGATTGGTGCTCTGGCACGACCCCGAGACCAGCGGCGATGCGGCCGGGGTGCCGGAGCCGCTGGGGGCCATCCTGCACACGGCCAAGTTCCGGCACCAGGCGGAGGTACTGGTTCCGGGCCCGTACGGGCCGGAGAAGGCGAAGGTCCGCGCGCACGCGCTCGCGCCCGATTCGGCGGCGCGGGTGCTGCTGCAGACCCTGCCCCGCGCGGCGGCCGCAGGAGATTTGCGGTTCCTCTCGCATGTGGCGCGCGGGGTGGATCGCTGGGCGGGCGCGGGCCGCGTCGTGCCGGAGGTGCGGCGTGACGACGGCGAATGGTGGGTGCGCTGGCGACTGCTCGGCGGTCAGCGGCAGCGGGCCTGGCTGGCCGAACTCGCCGTGGCCATGCCCGCGGCACTGAAGGTCGCGGGCCGGCCTTCCGCGCTGCTGGAGGACCTGATCGGCGAACTCGCGGACCCCATCACGCGCCTGCGCCTCGCCCGGTACCCGGCATTGGCCCTGCCGGACGCGGAAGCGGCGGGGTCGCGGGCGCATCCGCTGGTCGCGGCGTTGCTCGAGGGCGGGCCGGTGGAGTCCGGCTCGCATCGGCTGGCGGCGGTGCTGGACGACTGGCGGACCAGCCTGACGGCCGACGAGCCGGACCTGGTGCTGCGCTTGCTGGAACCGGCCGAGGAGGACGCGTCCGGGCTGTGGCGGCTGGAGGTGTGCCTGCGGGTGGAGGGCGAGGCGCCGCAACCGGTGCTGCTGCCCGGCGATCCGCATCTGGTGCGCATTGCGGGGGAGAAGCTGGCGGCGGCCAAGCAGGCGTACCCGCGCTTGCGGGACCTGCCCGGTGACGCCCGCAGCATGGATCTCTTCCTGCCCACCGAGGTCGTGATGGATCTGGTGGCGCACGGCGCGAATTCCTTGCAGGGCATGGGGATTCGCCTGATGCTGCCGCGGGCCTGGCGGATCGCGGCGCCGACCATGAAGTTGAAGGTGCAGAGCCCCGCCGCCACCGAGACCGCGGTGGGATTGCAGGGCCTGGTGTCCTTCCGCTGGGAACTGGCCCTCGGCGATATCGTGCTGTCCCCGGCCGAGATGTCCCGGCTGGTGCAGGCGAAATCGGATCTGGTGCAGGTGCGCGGCGAATGGGTGCAGGCCGACCATCGCATGCTGGCCGCCGCCGCGGACTATGTGTCCGCCCGCACGGACGGCACCGAGACCACCATCGGCGCCCTCTTCGCCGAGCTCGCCGCCCACCCGGTGCTCGGCGTCCCGCTCGAGGAGGTCAGCGCGACCGGTTGGGCCGCACAGCTTTTCGACGGTGAACGCACCATCGAACCGGTCCCGGACCCGGCCGGTCTGAAGGCCCAGCTGCGGCCCTATCAGCAGCGCGGACTGAGCTGGCTGGCCACCATGAGCCGGCTCGGCTGCGGCGCCGTGCTGGCCGACGATATGGGCCTCGGCAAGACCATCCAGGTCCTCGCGCTGCTGCTCCACGAGCGCGAGAACTTCCGTCCCGGATCGGTGGCGGGAGTCGGGCCCACTCTCTTGGTGTGCCCGATGTCGGTGGTGGGCAACTGGCAGCGGGAGGCCGAGAAGTTCGCGCCGGACCTGCGGGTGCTGGTGCATCACGGGGCCGGGCGGCGGTCCGGGACGGAACTCGATGCGGCGGTGCGGGATTCGGATCTGGTCGTCACCACCTACGCCCTGCTGGCGCGAGATGTGGAGGAGCTGAAGGAACAGCACTGGCAGCGAGTCGTGCTGGACGAGGCGCAGCACATCAAGAACGCCGGCACGCGGCAGGCCCGCGCGGCGCGGCAGGTGCAGGCGCGACATCGGCTGGCGCTCACCGGAACTCCGGTGGAGAACCGGCTGGAGGAACTGCGGTCCATCCTGGACTTCGCCAATCCGAAACTGCTGGGGCGGCCCAAGGACTTCCACGCCCGCTTCGCGGTGCCGATCGAACGGGAACAGGACGAGAACGCGCTGAAGCGGTTGCGCGCGATCACCTCGCCGTTCGTCCTGCGCCGGGTGAAGACCGATCCGCAGGTGATCTCCGATCTCCCGGAGAAGATCGAGATGACGGTGCGGGCCAACCTCACCGTGGAGCAGGCCGCGCTGTATCAGGCGGTGCTGGACGATATGTCGGCCAAGCTGAAGTCCGCGGAGGGCATGGAGCGCAAGGGCGCGGTGCTGGCCGCGCTCACCCGGCTCAAGCAGGTGTGCAATCACCCGGCGCACTACCTCGGCGACGGTTCCACGCTGCTGCGCCGCGGCCACCATCGGTCCGGGAAGCTGGCGCTGGTGGAGGACATTCTGGAGTCGGTCATCGCGGACGGTGAACGGGCGCTGCTGTTCACCCAGTTCGCGGAGTTCGGCACCATGCTCGCCCCCTACCTGTCCGAGCGTTTCGGCTCGGAGGTGCCCTTCCTGCACGGCGGTGTCTCCAAGACGCGCCGCGACGCCATGGTCACCGGCTTCCAGGAGGAGGAAGGCGCACCCCTCATGCTGCTGTCCCTGAAGGCCGGCGGGACGGGCCTGAACCTGACGGCCGCCAATCATGTGGTGCACCTGGATCGCTGGTGGAATCCGGCGGTGGAGAACCAGGCCACCGACCGCGCCTTCCGCATCGGCCAGCGCCGGGACGTCCAGGTCCGCAAGCTGGTGTGCGTCGACACCATCGAGGAGCGGGTGGACGACATGCTGAAGGGCAAGAGCCGGCTCGCCGACCTCACCGTCAGCTCCGGCGAGAAGTGGATCACCGAGCTCAGCAATGACGAACTCCGTGAGCTCTTCGCGCTCGGCGCCGAGGCGGTGGGCGAATGAGGAACCACATGGACTTCTCGGAGTTCGGTCCGCGCCGCCCGGTGCGGGGCGGCGTGCAGGCGCGCAGTCAGCGGGGCGCGGCCTTCGCACGAACCTGGTGGGGGCGTTCGTTTCTGGAGTCGGTCGAGAAGGTCGCGGATCAGGGGCGGCTGACGCGTGGGCGGTCGTATGCGCGGACCGGCCAGGTGGTGAGTTACCGGCTGGAGCCGGGCGCGGTGAGCGCGGAGGTGCAGGGCAGTCAGCCGCGCCCGTTCATCTCGGTACTGACCATGCGGCAGCTGCGCGACGATCGCCTGGACGAGCTCGTCGATCTGGTGCGCGGGACCCCCGGCATGCTGGGCGAGATCGCCGCCGGGGCGCTGCCGCACACGCTGGGCCCGCTGCTCTTGCCCACCACCGCATCGGAATTGGACTTCTCCTGCACTTGCCCCGACCACGGCTGGCCCTGCAAGCATGTGGCCGCGGTCTGCTACGTCATCGCCGAACGCCTGGACGAGCGGCCCAAGGACCTGCTGACCCTGCGCGGCGTCGAACTGGACGCCCTCATCGGCAGCGTCCAACAGGACTCGGCCGCAACGGATTCCGGCGACCTCTACGGCGCGGAGCCGACCCTCCCCGCCCTGCCCAAGCCCGACTTCCGCCCCGCCCCCGAGGATCTCGACGCCGTCCTCCTCCGCCAGGCCCTCCGCATGACCGCCGAAGACGAACCCACCACGGCTTCCGGCCTCCGCCACCTCCGCGCCCTCTATCGCGCCCTGGACGATTGATCACCGGGCACTCATCGCGGCGACACGCCGTCGAGCGCCGCGATGAATGCCCGGTGATCAGCTGATCAGCTCGCGGTGGCGCGCGTCGCCGGCGTGTCGGCGGTGCGGCGGCGGCCTGCCTTCTCGAAGCTGTAGTCGGTCAGGCTGAAATGGGCCGCACGCCAGGCGGCTTCGGGCGTGGACATGGCGCGCAGCGGGACGTCGCCGTTCTTGTCGAAGTAGTAGCTGTTGGCCAGGGCGCAGCTGTCCTGCCAGAACACCTGGGTGCCGCGGCGGCTCAGCATCTCCTGGAAGTAGCGGTCGTTGGCCTCCTGGGTGACCTCGATCCGGGTCGCGGCGCGGCGGCGGGCCTGGCGGAGCAGGCGCAGGATGTGCGTGGTCTGCATTTCGATGAGCGTGAAATACGAGGCGCCGTTGTAGCCGTACGGGCCGATGATGGTGAAGAAGTTGGGGAAGCCGGGCACGCTGACACCCTCGTAGGCCTGCAGCCGGCGGGTGTCCCACCAGTCCTCCAACCGGATGCCCTTGCTGCCGTGCAGGTCGAAGGTCGGCATATTGCCGGATTCCATGACCTTGAAGCCGGTGGCCATGATCAGCACGTCCACCTGGTGGTGAGCGCTCGTGGTGCGCAGGCCGGAGGCGGTGATCTCGGTGATGGGATCGGTCTCCAGCGTGACGTTCTCGCGATTGAAGGTCTTCAGGTAGTCATTGGAGAACGACGGGCGTTTGCAGCCGAGCGCGTACTCGGGCGTGAGCTTCGCCCGCACCTCCGGATCCTCCACTTGGTCGCGTAGATGAGCCAGTCCGGTGCGCTCGCCGACCTTCGACATGGGCAGCACCTTGTAGTAGTGCGCCGCGAGCGGGAAGGTGATCTCCACGAAAGCCTGGCTCAGCCAGCGGGTCAGCAGCTGTCCGCCGGGCAGCCGCATGAGCGTGCGGGCCGCCGACGGCATGGGCGCGTCCGGGCGCGGCAGGCACCAGATCGGGGTGCGCTGGAAGACCACCAGTTCCGACACCTCGGAAGCGATCTCCGGAATCACCTGGATGGCCGAGGCGCCGGTGCCGATGATCCCGACCCGTTTGCCGCGCAGATCGACGCCGTGATCCCAGCGCGCGGTGTGCATGGTGATGCCCCGGAAGCGTTCGGCGCCCGGGATTTCCGGCAGTTTCGGCCGGGTCAGCACCCCGGTCGCGCCGATGAGATAGCGGCAGGTGAGTTCGTCGCCGTCGGAGGTGCGCACCCGCCACAGGTGCAGGGCGTCGTCGAAATCGGCGCGGGAGATGGTGGTGCTGAAGCGGATTCGCGGGCGCAGCCCGTACTTCTGCACGCAGTACTCGGCATACGCCTTGAGTTCCCGCCCGGGCGCGTACACCCGGGACCAGTTGGGCCGCTGTTCGAACGAGTACTGGTAGCTGAACGACGGAATGTCCACGGCGATACCGGGATACGTGTTCCAATGCCATGTCCCGCCCACCCCGTCGGCCTCGTCGATCATGACGAAGTCGTCGAATCCGGCCTTGCGCAGGGCGATGGCGGTGCCGATCCCGGAGAATCCGGCCCCGACGATGATGATCTCGTGATCCACCACGGTGCTGTTCACGGTGTGTCCTCCGCGTAGATGATGCAGTCCACCCGATGCTCGATGCCGTCCACGGTGCGAATACCGAGGGGTGCGAGCCGGGCGATGGGCCAGGTGACGAGGCGGCAGTTCGGCTGCCGCAGGGCGCGGTAGTAGTGACTGTGCAGCCGCAGCCCGGCCGCGGTGTCCGGGGTGAGTTGCCGCCGCCGCCACGAATCGCCGACCTGTACCCGGAGATTCGCGGCCGCGACCCGCCGCAGCACGTGCCCGCCCACCCGGCCGGCAAGAGCGGCCGCGAACCCCGTACCGATCCCGAGCCACGCAGTGTCGATCCGGCGGTCGGTGGTGCCGGCGCTGCTGCTCGCCGGCTCGGTGGCGCCGGTGCTGCGGCCCGCTGGGGCGGTGCGGTGACTCGCCGGGACAGCGCGGCGATTCGCTGAGGCGCCGATGCGGGCTGCGCTGCCGGCCGGGTGCGGTGCCGCCTCGGTGGTGAGCGCATCGAGGAGAGGTGGCGCGGTCGCCGCCGGTAGTGGGCCCACCAGATCTTTGGGCAGCAGCCGGAGCAGGGGCCGCACACCGGGGAGCGGTGGCGTGGGCAGGACCCAGACCGGATCGTGTTGGAACACCGTCACTTTGCGGGCTCGCGCCGCTACGGGCGGTAGCACCCTGGCCACCGCCGCGCCGCTGCCGACCACGGCGACGTGCAATCCCCGCAGCTCGAGGGCGCCGCGCCAGCGTGTGCAGTGGAATTGCGGCCCGCCGTAGCCGCTCTCGCGCACCCTGCCGGAATTGCCCCGGCGCAGTGGCGCGGTCATTTCGCCACCGGCTCGTAGGTGAGTTCCTCGGACCAGGACGGGGTGCGGCCGAGGATGCGGACCGGGAAGTGGTCGATGGCCTTGTTGAGGGCGTCGTTGATGCCCTGGATGGGCTGCAGTTTGTTGATGGTCGCGCGGCCGTGCAGCCGTACGATGTGGAACAACGGCAGGCGTTTGATATCCGGCGCGCGTTCGCCCGCCTTCTCGTAGCGCCGCACGGCATTCCAGAGTTTCTCCTCGTCCAGCCCCATCGCCATGATGTTGGTGGACATGCGGGACAGCAGCGGTGTGTACAGCAGTGCGCCCATCAGCAGGGTAGGCCGCAGGGCGTAACCCGCCGATTCGATGGCGATCCGGCGTGCGGGTCCCGCGCCGAGTTGTTCGAGCACCTGGAAGCCGACGGCCAGGTGCCGGGATTCGTCGCTGTTGATGTGCCGGAACACCTCGTGGCACAACGGATCCTGCACCTCGTCGAGCAGGAATTTCACCAGCGCCCCGTCCAGCGCGCATTCCAGGGACGGAATGACGGTGCCGAGCACGGGCAGCGAGAGACTGTCGCCGTAGCGGTCCAGCCATTGGATGACGAGCCGGATGTTCTTGTTGGGCACCGGCATCGCGTCGCCGCGCAGCATGCCCCACCGCCGCATGAGCGCGAGCTCGGCATTGGCGTGCTTCTGTTCCTCGGCGTGGAAGTACCGGTAGATCTCCTCGAGCGGCCCGTCGGGTGCGCGCAGCGTGAGGGCGGCGAAACCGCGCGCGCCCACGTGTTCGATCCACACCAGGTCGGCCATGAATTTCGTGAGGCCGGGCCGTTGCTCGTCGGTGATGAGGTCGGCTCCGGGGGCGTCCCAGTCGAGGTCGGCCAGGGCCCACTGCCGATCCTTGATCGTGGTGAGCATGTCGGAATATGCGAACGCCATTGTTCAACTCCTTGTTGCTGCGTGCTACCGCACGGTCGTGCCGCGAACTACCGCACCAGCCGCTCCAGCAGTCCGGCGGCGCGGGTGTAGGGCTCGGGGAGCAGTCGTTTGGACTGCCAGATCAACTTGGCCTCGAGTTGCGGGACCACGTACAGCTGGCCGCGGTCCACGGCGTCGAGGGTGGCGCGGGCGATGCCGGCGGGCGGGCGTCCGGTCCAGCGGATGAGGCGGTCGCCCCATTTCTCGATGCCGGGGTCGCCGAGCGAAACGCCTTCCAGGATATTGGTTTTCACGCCGGTGGGGCACAGGGCGGTGACGGTCACGCCGGTGCCGGCCAGTTCGGCGGAAAGGGTCTCGGACAGGGCCAGCACGCCGGCCTTGCTCACGTTGTAGGCGGCCATGCGGGGCGCCGAGCCGAAGGCGGCGGCGGAAGCGGTATTGACGATCGATCCGTGCCCGGCCGCGCGCAGGCGGGGTGCGAAGACATGGCAGCCGTGGATGACGCCCCACAGGTTGATGTCGAGCACCTGATGCCATTCGGACAATGGCGTATCGCCGATGAGGGCGCCGCCGCGGCCGATGCCGGCATTGTTCACCACGATGTCGGCGGTCTTGCCGAACCATTGTTCGGCGGCGTCGGCGAGTGCGGTGACCTGGTCCAGGCTGCTCACATCGCAGACGGCGTCGAAGGCCTTGCCGCCGGTGGCGGTGACGAGTTCGACTGTCTCGCGGGCTCTTCCGGCGTCGATATCGGAGCAGATCACCCGCCCGCCGCGCCGTCCGAGCTCGATGGCGAAGGCCCGGCCGATGCCGCTGCCGGCGCCGGTCACCACCGCGTCGGCGTGCTGGG
Organism: Nocardia sp. NPDC020380; assembly: GCF_044386975.1. Classification (NCBI taxonomy): domain Bacteria; kingdom Bacillati; phylum Actinomycetota; class Actinomycetes; order Mycobacteriales; family Nocardiaceae; genus Nocardia; species Nocardia sp. NPDC020380. Next base: position 592,136 of record NZ_JBIRVQ010000006.1, read on the forward strand.
TGCGGCGAGTGCCGCCGAAGGGATTGAGACGCATGGGAACTCCCGGGGGGTGTGCATCCGGCAGTCAAGTGGTGGCATGTGCCACCATTGGCCGCACCTGCCACCAATTAGGCGCGTGGTGCGGTATTTTGTCAACCATGGACGTGCACGCAGTCCCGTCTTCGCAACAGCACGGTGACCCGGCCGCCGCCAAGCGGAACGGCACCTGGGGCGGCCGTACCCAGGCGGAACGCCGCACCGAACGCCGCACCCGCATCATCGACGCGGCCCTCGCCGTCTGGCTCGAAAACGGCTGGGCGGCAGTCACCATGCGCGGCGTCTGCACCCGCGCCGGCCTCAACGACCGCTACTTCTACGAGCACTTCGCCGACCGCGACGAACTACTGGGCGCGGTCTGGGACGAGGTCTGCTTCCACGTCTTCGGCGAACTCTCCGCCGTCTTCGCCGAACACCTCGGCGAACCCCCGCTCGACATCCTGCACCTGGCCATCGCCCGGGCGGTCGCCCTGCAATCGGAAGGCCCCGCCCGCATCCTCTTCGGCGATCACGCCGGCAGCCGCATCCTCGAGGAACGCCGCAAGACCACCCTCACCGAGGCCACCGACTTCCTCATCGCCACCGGCCGCCCCTACCTGCGCCCCGGCGTCGACGAATCCGACCTCCGGATGGGCACTCTCATGGGCATCGGCGGTTTCACCGAACTCCTCACCGCCTGGCGCACCGGCACCATCGCCACCGACGCCCCGCACATCATCGACCACGTCACCCGCACCGCCCGCCTCATGGGCGCCCAGTACCTGGCCTTCCCGGACTGAGCGCGCTACTTCACCGCCCAGACCATGGATTCGGCGCCGGTCAGGTGTTCGGTGACGGGGTCGCGGAATCCGGCTTCCGAGAGCCAGTTCCGGAGGTCGGCGGCGGTGTAGTCGAAGCCGCCGGGGGTTTCGATGAGCATATTGAGGCTCATGAGGAGCGCGGCGAGGTTGGTGCGGCGGTCGTCGTCGATGAGGGTCTCGTAGATGAGGACGGCACCGCCCGCGGGGAGGGCGCGGTAGGCCTTGTCCAGGAGCATCCGTTTGGTGGGGAGGTCCCAGTCGTGCAGGATGTGGCCGAAGACCAGGACAGCGGCGGCGGGGAGTTCGTCGGTGAAGAAGTCACCGGGGTGGAAGCGGGACCGATCACCAAGGGCCGCAGTGTATTCGGCGAAGATCGGTTCAACCACCGGTAGGTCGAAGCCGATGCCGGTGAGGTGCGGGTTGTGGTCCAGGATGGTGCGGAGCAGGGCGCCCTGGGCGGTGCCGATATCGGCCAGGGTGTGCCAGCGCTGCCAGGGGAAGACCTCCGCGATGGCGTGCGCGCTGGGCAAGGAGAGGCCGGTCATGGCGCGCTGGAAATCGCGTAGTCGCTGCGGATCCTGGTACAGGGCGACGAAGAAGTCACCGCCGGCCTTGGCCTCGTTCTGCGGCTGACCGGTGCGCAGGCCCTCGGTCAGCCCGTCCCAGAATCCGTAGAGGCGGGCGGCGGCCATTTCCAGGAAGCCGCCGACGTATTCGTCCCGATTCCGGTCCAGGTACTGACCGGTGTCCTTGGTATTGGCGTAGCGCCCGTCCGCGCGGCGCAGCATGTCCATGGCCACCAGGGCATCGAAGAAGTCGCGGGCGGCGCGTGGGTGCAGGCCCACCTCGTCCCGGAGTTCCTCGCAGGTCAGGGACCGTGTGCCGAGCGTCGTGAACACGCCGAGCTCGACCGCGCTCAGCAGCGTCCGGGACTCCCAGAAACCCATTCCGATCCCGAGGATCCGCTCCATGGCGACCCACCCTAGCCACCGCGCCGCACCGATCCGGGGAGGCTCGACGCCGCGCCGGAGCGTCGTCAGAGGTCGTCGATGCCGTAGACGCGCTGCGCAGTCGTCCGGAACACCTGCTCCAGCGCCGCGGCATCCGCGCCGTGCTCGGTCAGGGCGGTGGCCACCGCCGCGGCCGCGTTCGGGATGCTCGTAATGGGCTTGTCCACCGGGAAATTGGAACCCCACAGCAGCCGCTCCGCGCCGAAGACGTCCAGCGCGTGGTGCAGCAGCGGCGAAATGCGTTCCACCAGTACCGGAACCGGTGTCGGGCGGCCGCGCGGCGGCACCGGATGCCCGAGGATCGGCATCATCAGGCCGCTCACCTTGGCGACCACGTTCGAATGCGCCGCCAGCGCGGTCAGATCGTCGCGCCAGCGCACGAACAGTTCGCGCCGCTGGCCCGGATTCTGCCCGGTATCGTCGCCGACCGGCCCGAAAATGCCTGCGGGCGTGCCGAGATGGTTCAGCACGATGGTCGCGTCGGGGAAACGCCCGGCCAGCGCCGTGACCTCGGGTAGCTGACCCGAGTACACCCACGCCTCGAAGGACAGCTTGCGTTCGGCCAGTGCCGAGAAGCCGTTCAGGAAAGCCGCCGAGGTGAGCGCCCCGGGCGCCGCGCAGTGCGCGCGCACATCGGGATCCGGGTGGTATTCGACCCGGGCGCGGATGCCGCGGAAGCGCGGCGAGGCCGCCTGATGCGCATCCAGCAGTTCGGCGAATTCGGGTGCGGCCGGATCACCAGCCCCGACGATCGCGCCCAGCGCGGGCGTGTCCACGCCGAACGGCAGGCTGGCCACCCAGCGGGTCTCGTCCGCCTGGGCGAGGCGGCCCGGGCCGTTCCACTCCACCTCGATGTGCACGATGGCCTCGACCGGCACCTCGCCCGCGTCCTCGCGGTAGTCGGCCGGGAGATAGGGATGCACGAACGGGGTTGGATCGCCCACGAATTCGCGGTCCCGCCGCGGCGCCAGCCGCTTGGCGATATCCATGGGCAGGGGCACGTACCGGAACAGTCTGGCCAGCCCGCTGAACTCGCGCGGCGTCGTCAGCGGATCCCACTGATGGATGTGCGCGTCGACGACAGTCATTCCCGCCAGGTCCATGATGTCCCTTCAGTCCGGGTCGGCCCATTCCGGATTCTTCCACGCGCTGGGACCGCGGTCGCTGGAAAAGCCCGATCAGTCATGTGGCGGCATCGACGACGACGATCACGGGCAGTCGTCCTATCGGTCGAGTCCGAAACCCTGCTCGCGGCCCTCCCGAATGATGCGCTCGAGGCTCAGGTCCGCCGGGATCGCGACGCGAATATCCGACGTTTCCGCGAACATCTTCTGATTGCGCAGCAGTCTCGCTTCGCGTACTACCAGGTTCAGGAGATACGCCTGCAGGGACTGGCCGCGGAGGGCCGCCTGTTCGGCGAGGGCGTCGCGGACCTCGTTGGATACGTCACGGATCTCCAGAGCCACCGTCATGCATGCATTTTGCATGCACTGGCCTCGGTGTCGTCACACATTGCGCCGATACTGACCGCCCACCGCGAAGAACGCATCGGTGATCTGTTGCAGTGTGCACACTCGCGCCGCGTCCATCAATACCTCGAACACGTTGTCGTCGCTGCCCGCCGCGGCGCTCAACCGGGCCAGCGCCGCCGGCGATTCGCCGCGATGCCGCTCGATGAATTCCCGCACCCGCCGCAGTTGCGATTGCTTCTCGTCCTCGGTGCCGCGCGCCAATTCCAGCACCCGATGCTCCTCGCCGTGCGGATTGCGGAAGGTGTTGACGCCCACGATGGGCAGGCTGCCGTCGTGCTTACGCCGTTCGTACAGCATGGATTCGTCCTGGATGCGCCCGCGCTGATATCCGGTCTCCATGGCCCCGAGCACCCCGCCGCGTTCGCTGATCCGCTCGAATTCGCGCAGCACCGCCTCCTCGACCAGGTCGGTCAGCTCCTCGATGACGAAACTGCCCTGCAGTGGATTCTCGTTCATCGCCAGCCCCCATTCCCGGTTGATGATGAGCTGAATCGCCAGCGCCCGGCGCACCGATTCCTCGGTGGGCGTGGTCACCGCCTCGTCATAGGCATTGGTGTGCAGGCTGTTGCAGTTGTCGTAGATCGCGATGAGCGCCTGCAGCGTGGTGCGAATGTCGTTGAAGTTCATCTCCTGTGCGTGCAGCGACCGCCCGGAGGTCTGCACGTGGTACTTCAACTTCTGCGAGCGCTCGTCCGCGCCGTACTTGTCGCGCATGGCGACCGCCCAGATGCGGCGCGCCACCCGGCCGATCACCGAATATTCGGCATCCATGCCATTGGAGAAGAAGAACGACAGATTGGGCGCGAAATCGTCGATCCGCATGCCGCGCGCCAGATACGACTCCACATAGGTGAATCCATTGGCCAGCGTGAAGGCCAGCTGACTGATCGGGTTCGCCCCCGCCTCGGCGATGTGATAGCCGGAGATCGACACCGAGTAGAAGTTGCGGACGCCCTGCCGCACGAACCATTCCTGGATGTCGCCCATCATCCGCAGGCTGAATTCGGTGGAGAACAGGCAGGTGTTCTGCCCCTGATCCTCCTTGAGGATGTCGGCCTGCACGGTCCCGCGCACCGTCGCCAGCGTGCGGGCGCGAATATCGTCCGCCTCCGCCCCGGTCGGCGCCCGGCCTTCCGCCGCCGAGAACTGTTCCAGCGCTTGATCGATGGCGGCATTCAGGAAGAACGCCAGAATCGTCGGCGCGGGCCCGTTGATGGTCATCGACACCGAGGTGGCGGGCGCGTCCAGGTCGAATCCGTCGTACAGCGCCTTCATATCGTCCAGCGTCGCAATGGAAACGCCGGAGGTGCCGACCTTGCCGTAGATATCGGGGCGTTCCGCCGGATCGTGCCCGTACAGGGTCACCGAATCGAAGGCCGTCGAAAGCCGTTTGGCCTCGGAATGTTCCGACAGCACCTTGAACCGCCGATTGGTCCGGAAGGCATCGCCCTCACCGGCGAACATGCGCGCCGGATCCTCATTGTCCCGCTTGAAGGGGAAGACGCCCGCCGTGAACGGGAACCGGCCCGGCAGATGCTCCGACCGCAGGAACCGCAGCAGCTCCCCGTGATCGGTGTAGCGGGGAAGCGCCACCCGCGGAATCGAGCTGCCGGACAAGGTTTCCCGGCGCAGGGGTGTGCGCAGCTCGCGGTCGCGTACCCGGATCACCTGCTCGTCACCCCGATACGACTCCGCGAGGGCGGGCCATTCGGCGAGCAGGGCGGCATTCTCGGGCTGCAGCCCGGTCCTCGCCTTCGCGAGCAGCTCCGACACCTGGACGTCGTCCGGTAGTTCCGCGAGCACCTGCTCGACACGCTGCACCCGTTGCGCGGCCGCGACCTGATCCGCGGTGGTCGCGTGGTAGTTCCGTACGGTTTCGGCGATCTCGGCGAGATACCGCACCCGGGCGGGCGGAATGATCTGCGCGAAGCGGGTCGAGGCGCGGGTATTCACCCGCGGCAGCACACCCTGTTCCAGCGGCAGCCCGTGCTCGGCCAGCAGTCCGCTCAGATGCTGGTAGAGCGCCGTCACGCCGTCATCGTTGAAAGTGGCGGCGCTGGTGCCGAATACCGGCATGTCCTCGGGCATGGCGTGGAAGTCCTCGCGATTCCGCACCAGCTGCCGGGAGACATCGCGCAGGGCGTCCGCGGCGCCGCGCCGCTCGAACTTGTTGATGGCCACGACATCCGCGTAATCCAGCATGTCGATCTTCTCGAGCTGCGAGGCCGCGCCGAACTCGGGCGTCATGACATACAGCGAGACGTCCACGTGCTCGGCGCTCTCGGCGTCGCCCTGGCCGATGCCCGGCGTCTCCAGGATCACCAGATCGAATCCCGCTGCCTTGCAGGCGATCACCATCTCGTCGATATTGTTCGGCAGCTCGCGTTCGCCGCGAGTGGCGAGGGAGCGGAAGTAGACGCGTTCACCGTCCAGGGAATTCATCCGGATGCGGTCGCCGAGCAGCGCGCCACCGCCGCGCCGGCGGGTGGGGTCGATCGCCAGCACCGCCACGCGCAGCTTGTCCTGCTGATCATTGCGCAGCCGCCGCACGAGTTCGTCTGTGAGAGAGGACTTTCCGGAGCCACCGGTGCCCGTGATACCCAGCACCGGCACGTGACGCGCCGCTGCGGCGGCGGTGAGCGCCGCCAGATCCGCCTCCGGCAAGGTGCCCTGCTGCAGGCAGGTGATGGTTCGCGCCAGCGCCGCCCGATCCCCGGTCAGCACCGCCTCGACCCGCGGCGGTGTCTGCGCGAGATCCACATCGCACGCCGCGATCAGCCGATTGATCATGCCCGGCAACCCCAGCCGCTGCCCGTCCTCGGGCGAGAAGATGGTCACCCCGGCCGCCGCCAGCCGCGCGATCTCCTCCTCGACGATGACCCCGCCGCCCCCGCCGAAGATCTGCACGTGCCCGGCCCCGGCCTCCTGCAAGGCCTTGGCCAGGTACTCGAAGTATTCGATGTGCCCGCCCTGATACGAGCTGACCGCGATGCCCTGCACATCCTCGGTGAGCGCCGCGTCCACCACCTCGCTCACGGCCCGGTTATGCCCCAGGTGAATCACTTCGGCGCCCTGCGCCTGCAGGATCCTCCGCATGATGTTGATGGCCGCGTCATGGCCGTCGAACAGCGCCGCAGCGGTGACGAACCGCACGGGATGGACCGGGACATGCAGATCGGGCACGTCAGCCTCCGCAGGCAGAGTCGTTTGGTGCTGTGAATTATCCCACAGCCAATACTTGGATGTCCAACTATAGGATCGCCACATACCGCGCAATCGGCGCGCAAGCATCGAGACAGGACTGGCATGGTTCGCGAACTCACGCATTTCGTCGGCGGGCAGCAGGTAGCGGGAACGTCCGGCAAGTTCGGCGACGTCTACCACCCCAGCACCGGACAGGTGCAGGCCAGGGTGCCACTGGCAGCCACGGCCGAGGTGCGGGCGGTCATCGCGAATGCGGCCGAGGCGCAGCGGGTCTGGGCCGCGTTCAACCCGCAGAAGCGGGCCCGCGTGCTCATGAAGTTCCTGACATTGGTGCAGGACGAGATGGATTCGCTGGCGGCGCTACTGTCCAGCGAACACGGCAAGACCCTCGCCGACGCCAAGGGCGACATCCAGCGCGGCCTCGAAGTCGTCGAATTCGCCACCGGCATCCCGCATCTGCTCAAGGGCGAATACACCGAGGGCGCCGGCACCGGCATCGACGTGTACTCCATGCGGCAGCCGCTCGGCGTGGTTGCCGGCATCACCCCGTTCAACTTCCCGGCCATGATCCCGCTGTGGAAGGCCGGACCGGCACTCGCCTGCGGTAATGCCTTCGTGCTCAAGCCCTCCGAGCGCGACCCCTCGGTCCCGCTGCGGCTGGCCGAACTCTTCCTCGAGGCCGGACTGCCCGCGGGCGTCTTCAATGTCGTCAACGGCGACAAGGAAGCCGTGGACGCCCTGCTGCACGACGAGCGCGTCAAGGCCGTCGGCTTCGTCGGCTCCACCCCGATCGCCCAGTACATCTACGAGACCGCCACCGCCAACGGCAAACGCGCCCAGTGCTTCGGCGGCGCCAAGAACCACGCCGTCGTCATGCCCGACGCCGACCTCGACGATGTCGCCGACCAGCTCATCGGCGCCGGCTACGGCTCGGCGGGCGAGCGCTGCATGGCCATCTCGGTCGCGGTCCCGGTCGGCGAGGAGACCGCGGATCGCCTGCGCGCCAAGCTCATCGAACGCATCGAGAAGCTGAATGTCGGCCTCTCCGACGACCCGGGCGCCGACTTCGGCCCGCTGGTCGGCCGCGACGGCGTGGACCGCGTGAACAACTACGTGCAGATCGGTGTGGACGAGGGCGCGGAACTCGTCATCGACGGGCGCGGACTGGTCGTCGAGGGCGGCGAGGACGGATTCTTCGCCGGTGCTTCGCTTTTCGACCGCGTCACCCCCGAGATGCGGATCTACCAGGAAGAGATCTTCGGTCCCGTGCTGGCGCTGGTGCGCGCCAAGGACTACGAGGAAGCGCTCACCCTGCCCAACGAGCACGAATACGGCAACGGTGTCGCCATCTTCACCCGCGACGGAGACACCGCCCGCGACTTCGCCTCCCGCGTACAGGTCGGCATGGTCGGCATCAATGTCCCGATCCCGGTACCGATCGCCTACCACACCTTCGGCGGCTGGAAGCGTTCCGGCTTCGGCGACCTCAACCAGCACGGCCCCGACTCCATCCGCTTCTACACCAAGACCAAGACGGTGACGCAGCGCTGGCCCTCCGGCCTCAAGGCTGAGATTCCGGGCGGCTCCGCCGCCGCGAACGCCTTCGTCATCCCGACCATGGACTGATCATGTTCGTACTGGACGAGGACGAAAAGGCGATCGTCGAGACCGCCCGCTCCTTCGCCGACGAGCTGCTCGCGCCCAACGCCCTGGAATGGGATGAGCGCAAGCACTTCCCGGTCGACGTGCTGCGCAAGGCCGGCTCGCTCGGCCTCGGCGGCATCTACGTGCAGGAGGACGTGGGCGGCTCGGCCCTGCGGCGACTGGATGCCGTGCGCATCTTCGAACAGCTCTCCACCGGCTGCCCCGCCATCGCCGCCTACATCTCCATCCACAATATGGCCACGTGGATGATCGACACGTACGGCGATGCGGCACAACGCAATCAGTGGCTGCCCGGGCTCACCTCGATGGACCTGCTGGCCAGCTACGCGCTCACCGAACCGAGCGTCGGCTCCGACGCGGCGGCCCTGAGCACCAAGGCCGTCCGCGACGGTGACGACTACCTGCTCACCGGCGTCAAGCAATTCATCTCCGGCGCGGGCAGCAGCGATGTCTACGTGATCATGGCGCGCACCGGAACCGAAGGCGCGCGCGGGATCTCGGCGTTCATCGTCCCGGCCGATACGCCGGGACTGTCCTTCGGCGCCAACGAGCGCAAGATGGGCTGGAACGCGCAGCCCACCCGGCAGGTCATCCTCGAGCAGGCCCGGGTACCCGCCGCCAACCTGCTCGGCGCCGAGGGCAACGGCTTCCGCATCGCCATGAACGGGCTCAACGGCGGACGGCTCAACATCGCCGCCTGCTCGCTCGGCGGGGCACAGTCCGCGCTCGACCGGACCGTCGCCTACCTCGCCGAGCGCAAGGCCTTCGGCTCCCGGCTGCTGGACAACACCGCCCTGCAGTTCGAACTCGCCGATATGCGCACCTCCCTGGAGGCCGCCCGCACCCTGCTCTGGCGCGCAGCCGGCGCCCTCGACGCCGGCGCACCCGACAAGGTGGAACTCTGCGCCATGGCCAAACGGTTCACCACCGACGCTGGATTCGAGGTGGCCAACAAGGCCCTGCAACTGCACGGTGGCTACGGGTACCTGGCCGAATACGGAATCGAGAAGATCGTCCGCGACCTGCGGGTGCATCAGATTCTCGAAGGGACGAACGAGATCATGCGGGTCGTAGTGGCGCGCGCTGTAGTAGGAGCGGCATGAGTACGAGCGAGAAATCCGGCGTGGTCGAGCCTGAGGTCCTGATCGAAAAGCGTGACGGGCTCGGCCTGATCACGCTCAACCGGCCCAAGGCCATCAACGCCCTCAATCACCCGATGGCGCTGGCCATCCTCGACGCGTTGCGCGCATGGGCGGACGACGACGAGGTGCGTGCGGTCGTGCTCACCGGGGCAGGGGCGCGTGGATTGTGCGCGGGCGGCGATATCGTCGCCATCCACAATGACGCCAAGCACGCTCAAAAGGATCTCAACAGCCCGCCCCCCGCTGCCGGGGCAGCGGGGGGCGGAGATGGAGAAAACGGGGGAGTGAGTTCGGCTGCGGCGCGGGCGGATTCGCTCAGTGGCAAGTTCTGGCGCGACGAGTACATCCTGAACGCGCTCATCGGCCGCTACCCGAAACCGTATGTGGCCGTGATGGACGGCATCGTCATGGGCGGCGGCGTCGGCCTGTCCGGTCACGCCTCGCACCGCATCGTCACCGAACGGTCCATGGTCGGCATGCCCGAGACCGGTATCGGCTTCATCCCGGATGTGGGCGGCACCTACCTGCTCGCGCACGCGCCCGGCGAGATCGGCGCCCATGTCGCGCTCACCACCGCGCGCATGAACGCCGGCGACGCCATCGCGGCCGGATTCGCCGACCACTTCGTGCCGTCCGACCAGATCCCGGCGCTGCTGGAAGCCCTGCAGACCGCCGAGGTGGACGTCGCCATCGCCAAATTCGCACAGCCCGCACCGGTTTCGGACTTCGTGGCACACCGCGACTGGATCGACTCCTGCTACAGCGCGGACACCGTCGAGGAGATCGTGAACCGGCTGCAGAACGACGGCCGCGCCGAAGCCGCCAAGGCCGCCGCCGACGTACTGTCGAAATCGCCTGCGGCACTCAAGGTCACGCTGCGCTCGCTGCGCAACGCCCGCACCGCGGCGAACCTCGAGGAAGCGCTGAACGAGGAATACCGGGTGTCCGTCGCCTCGCTCGGCACCCACGACCTGGTGGAGGGCATTCGCGCCCAGGTCGTCGACAAGGACCGCAACCCCCGGTGGTCGCCCGCCACCCTCGCCGATGTCACCGGCGCGGACGTGGACGCCTACTTCCAGGAACTCGGCGACCGCGAATTGGGACTGGTCGCACCTAAGGACGCACAGTGAGCACCGAGAACACCAGCAAGACGGTCGGATTCCTCGGCCTCGGCCACATGGGCGGGCCCATGGCGGCCAACCTGATCAAGGCCGGCTACGAGGTCCTCGCCTTCGACCCCGTACCCGCCGCCCAGGACCAGGCCCGCCGGGATGGCGCGACCGTCGTCGCCACCGCCGCGGAAGCCGTTGCGGCAGCGGACATCGTCCTCACCATGCTGCCCAACGGGCGCATCGTGCTCGACGTCTACCGCGAGGTACTGCCGTCGGCCAAGCCGGGCACCCTGTTCATCGACTCCTCCACCATCGACGTCGCCGACGCCGTGGCGGCCGCGGAACTCGCTGTCGCCCAGGGACATCGGGCTGTCGACGCACCGGTCTCCGGCGGCGTCGGCGGCGCGGTGGCGGGCACTCTGACCTTCATGGTCGGCGGCCCCGAGGCGGACTTCGCGGACGCGCTGCCGCTGCTCGAGATCATGGGCGGCAAGGTCGTGCACTGCGGCGGCGCGGGCGTCGGCCAGGCCGCCAAGATCTGCAACAACATGCTGCTCGGCATCTCCATGATCGGGCTCTCCGAGGCGCTCGTGCTCGGCGAGAAGCTGGGGCTGACGCATGACAAGTTCTACGACGTGGTCTCCACCGCATCGGGACAGTCGTGGGCGCTGACCTCGTACTGTCCCGTCCCGGGTCCGGTGCCGACCAGCCCGGCCAACAACGATTACCAGCCGGGCTTCGCCACCGCGCTCATGAACAAGGACCTCGGCCTGGCCGCTAATGCGCTGCGCACCAACGGCGTTGACGGACAGATCGGTCTGCTCGCCGCGGAGATCTACAACCGCTTCAACCAGGACGAAGCGGGCAAGGACTTCTCGGCTATCGTCACCGATATCCGCAAGCGAAGTGAAGGGGAATCGGCGTGACCGACTTCGAGACCATTCTGCTGGAGCGCAAGGGCCGCGTCGCTCTCATCACGCTGAACCGGCCGAAGGCCCTCAATGCGCTCAACTCGCAGGTGCTGACCGATATCACCGCGGCGCTCGACGAGCTCGAACACGATGACGAGATCGGCGCGGTCGTGCTCACCGGATCCGACCGGGCCTTCGCGGCCGGCGCGGATATCAAGGAGATGCAGTCCAAGTCGTACATGGACATGTTCCTGACCGACCACTTCGCCGGTTGGGACCGCCTCGCCGCCTTCCGCAAGCCGCTCATCGCGGCGGTCGCGGGCTACGCCCTCGGCGGCGGCTGCGAACTCGCCATGATGTGCGACATCCTGCTCGCCGCCGATACCGCCAAGTTCGGGCAGCCCGAGATCAAGCTGGGTGTCATCCCCGGCATGGGCGGGTCGCAGCGCCTGACCCGGGCGGTCGGCAAGGCCAAGGCCATGGATCTGGTGCTGACCGGCCGCAATATGGACGCCGAGGAGGCCGAGCGCGCGGGTCTGGTATCCCGCATCGTTCCGGCCGCCGACCTGGTCTCCACGGCTCTCGAGGTGGCCGCGACCATCGCCTCGATGTCCCTGCCGTCGGTGATGATCGCCAAGGAAGCCGTCAACCGGTCTTTCGAAACCACTCTCACCGAGGGCCTGCGTTTCGAACGCCGCGTCTTCCACTCGCTCTTCGCCACCGAAGACCAGAAGGAAGGCATGACCGCCTTCGTCGAGAAGCGGCCCGCTGACTTCACGAACAAGTGATTCGAACCTTCCACATGCGATGATCGGAGTCATGTCTCGGCCCCGCCCTCTGCCGCTCGATCCCATCGAGGAGGCGCATCGCCAGTGGACCGAGCACGGCTGGGGCGAGGTCGCGGACGGCATGGCCGCCGTGACCTCGCTCGTGCGCGCCCAGCAGATCGTCATGGCCCGGGTCGACGAGGCGCTCAAGCCGTCGGGATTGACGTTCTCCCGCTACGAGCTACTGATGTTGCTGAGTTTCAGCAAAACGGGTGCGCTGCCCATGGCTGTCGCCAGCGCCCGATTGCAAGTACATCCGACCAGCGTCACCAACACCGTGGACCGCCTCGAGGCTGCGAAGTTGGTGAAGCGGGTGCCACATCCGAGTGACCGGCGGGCAACGCTCATCGAAATCACGGATGCCGGTAGAGAATTGGTGGCCAAGGCCACCAGTCAGCTGAATCGGCAAGTATTCGCGAACACCGGCCTGCCGCCGGAACGTTTGCAATTGTTGCTGGAATTGCTGTCGGAGTTCCGGCAGTCCGCAGGCGACTTCGATACCGGTAACCGGGCTGCTCGCTGGTCGGAACAGTAACCGTCCAGCATCCACGCAGCCAATTTCCTGCGTCATAGTCTTGGAATCGGACGGCAAAAGGTTCACCATTGAGGCCATGGTGCTGGTCCTCGGGGTGTCGGCGGGCGCGGCAGGTGCGCGCGCCATGCTCACCCACTCCGACCAGCCACATCTCCCTCCCATCGACCGCTGCAAGGTCTTACGCCGCCGCAGCGGCAGCATGGAGGAAGCGGTCTTCGAAGCCATTCGGCTCATGCGGAAATCGGCCGCCAAGCGGGACGAATTCATTACCGGCATCGCCGTCACCACCCGCAGTTCCTCGCACGCCGAGGCCGTCCGCACCACCGCCGGGCGCAATCGCCTCACCGTGATCGACGAACCGGTCGCCCAACTCCGCTATCTCCGATTCACCGGCCGGCTGCCGACCGAGGGTTCCGTGCTGCTCTACGACCTGGGCGCCTCCGGTCTGACCCTCACCCAGATCGACTGCCGCACCGATGCCGTGCTGGCCAGCAAGCGCAGTACCGTGCTCGGCGGTGACGGGCACGACGCGCTGCTGCGCTGGCTGCTCACCCGCGGCGGCGTCACCGTGGACCTCAACACCACCCGCCGCAGCAAGGAGGCGCTGGCCTCCGAACGCGTGCTGACCGTCTGCGACCCCATCTCCGGGCAGCGGGCCGTCATCACCCGCAGCGACTTCGCGGACCTGGTCGAGGCCGGTATCCACCATTCGGCCTCGTTCGTGCGGCACATGGTCGAGGAGACGGGTATCCACCCCGACGGAATGGCGTTACTGGGCGGCTGCACCCGCAACAAGAGCATCCGGGACGAACTGGAACAGCAGCTCGAGCTACCCATGATCTACGACCCGGAGCCCGAATTCGTCTCCACCCGCGGCGCGGTGCTGCTGGCCGCCGAACGACCCTCCGCCCGCCGTGTCCGAAGTGTCCGGACCGGACCGGTGGTCACGCCCACCGAATCGAACGACGGACCGGTTTCCCGCAAGAAGCTGGTCGCCGCCGTGGCCGTCACCGCCACTCTGGGCGGCACCATCGTCGGCGCCCTCGCCATGGACCGCGACACCGGCGGGCACGGCGACAGCAAACCCAGCGTCGAGGTCGTCGGACCGCCCAAACACGGCTGATAGAAATCACGCTGATCCCAACCCTCGCCGGACCACGCCGGGTACCGCACTATTGATCATGATGCGGGCGTGACCGAGTGGCTAGGTACCGGTCTGCAAAGCCGTTTACGTGGGTTCGAATCCCGCCGCTCGCTCTGAGAAGGATAGGGCCCCCGATGAATTCATCGGGGGCCCTATCGTTTCAATGCTTCAGGCGTCGGTCAGGCCCGAGAAATCGCGCAGGACAGTGTGATTGCGGTCGGCGGCGCTGCCCAGCGTGTAATCCGGCCAGCGGCCCCAATATTCGGATCGCGTGCGAGTACTCCACTGCCGCGCCTCGGGGGTGCGGGTCTTGAAGAAATTGAGCGTGTACCCGCCCTCGTACAACCGGACCCGGGCATAACCGCCCGGATACTCCTTGCAGGCGGCCACTTCCAGGAATTCCACCGGGATCGGCTGGTCCGGCCGGGTACGGAGATTGCGGTGGGTGTGCCCGCTGTGATGCAGGAACACACCCGGCGCCGACGCGTAAAGGGATTGCAGCTCGGCGGAATTCGCGGCATCGAGAATGAAACCCGGGCCCGCGACATTCGACAGGCCCGACTGAGTGGTGACGGGATGATGGCCGAAAACCAGGGTGGGGCGGTCCGGATCGGCGCGCAGGACCGTCCGCAGCCGGTCGAGCTGCTCGCGATCCATGGTGCCGCCGGAGTTGTCGAGCTCGGTGGTGTCCAGGCCCAGCAGGCGCAGTTCGCCCACCTCGTATTCGCCCAATTGCTGTCTGGTGCCGAACGAATCGCCCCAGCAGTCGAAATGATCCAGATACGGCGAACACGAGGCATAGTCCGCACCCAGGTGCGGACGATCGTGATTACCGCGGCAGGCGAACCAATCCCGGCCCTGCGCACCCCAGGCCAGCAGATGATCGTGCACGCCGCGCACCTGATCCGGGGTGGCCTCGGCGGTGAGGTCGCCGGCGGCGATCAGATGATCCACGCCGCGATCGGGACGGCGCAGATCGTCGAGCAACGCCGTCAGCATGACCTCGGGATACGGTGGGAGACCCGGCAATTGGCGCACACCCGGCGGGAGCTCGCCCGAGATGATGCCGCTCACTTCCTCGCCGTAGTGAATGTCGTTGGACAGCGCCAGGGTTCGCAGCAGGCGGCCGGGCGGCGGCGTCAGCGTGGTGAACATGCCCTGCGACTCCGGCGTATTCGCCAGCAGCGTCAGGGCGGCCGGAGAAGGCGCGGCGGGCACACCTGCGGAACGCGCTTCGAAACGGTAGGTGCGGCCGGGTTCCAGGCCGTCTACCTCGGCATAGTGGTAGGCGGTCGGCTCCGAATCACCGTAGACCTGGCGCAGGGCGCCGCCGTCCGCCGGACCCAGCCACACCTCGCTGTCGGCCTCCACCGGATTCGCATCCGGTCCCAGCGTCGTCCAGGTCAGCACCACCGACCGCTCGGTAATGGTGACCACTTCGAGATCCGTGACGATCGGCGAACCCGCCTGTGCGCGGGCCGGATTCGACCCGAGCAGCGGCAGCGCCGCGGCCGCGGCCACCAGGCCGAGCAGCTGCCGGCGGCTCGGCCCGCAGCAGCTCATGGCCGGATCACCGGGCGTCGGAGGAGCAGACCTTCCATGTGCCGTCTTCCTTACGGAGATGTTCGGTGGTGCTGCGCTTGTCGTCCTGGGCGCCCGGCATGCTGAGGACGCCCGCCGTGGTGGCAGTGGCGCGATCGCCGTTGATCACGAAGCCCTGCACCGAATCGACCTTCATCACGACCTTGCCGTCGTCCATGGCCTTCTTCTGCGCGTCCGGCAGGGCGGCGTACTGGGCGCGGTCACCGGCGCAGGTCTGGTTCACCGCCACCGAGGCGCCCTGCGTGGAGAGCGTGCCGTAGAAATCGCGGACCGCCGACTCGATGCGCTGATTCTCGCTGGGCGCGGAATCATTGCCGCCCAAGGTCACCGCGGCGGCGATACCCCCTCCGACTAGCACCACCGCGAGGGCGCCGAGTCCGATGGTCAGGGGAGTACGCCGTACGAGGGTCATCGAGATCCTTCATCGATTCGGGGCCACGAGGAATGACCGCAGACTACGGCACGAGGATTTCGAAAACGCGGCCCGGGACCGAACACCACCTATATTGGCGCGGAGGTCGATTCGCCTCCACCCGATCGAAGGAGACCCGGTGCGCCGCTTGCTGTTCACCACGTCCGTCCTCGCCGCCGCGGTCGCCGCGGCGCCGTTCGCCGCCGCGCAGCCGCCCGCCGATCCGGTCGTGAAGGTCCAGGCCGTCTTCGGGCCCGAACAGTTCCCCATGGCCGGCGTGACCGCCGACGTCGCACCCTGCGCGGGCGGCGCCAGCGTGGCCACCCTGACCACCGGCAACGACGGCTCCGCCACCTACAACGGCGCCATCGGTTGCTACAAGGTGCAGGTCTCCGCCCCGATCGGCTGTTCACTGGACGGCGATGCCGCACAACAGGTCACCTCCCTCCCGGGCCTCACCCCTACCGCGCTGTTCCGCTTCCGCTGCGCCTGACAGCCCCCTTGACCTGCGGTGATCGGTCACATCACCGGTCTGCGCGGGGCTGTGACCGAAGCCACTTCTCAGGGCTCGCTCAGGGAGTGACTGTTAACCTCGGCGAGAGATAGCTGGCTCGTATTGCTCGATCGCGATAGGCGTCGGGTCACCGAGGGAGGGTGACGACATGGGCGCGAAGTTCGCGTCGGCACAACCCGTCAACGCGCACCCGGCCCGGGACATCCGCCGGTACGCCGGGGCGGTGGAGGCCATCGGCGCCTTCGTGGGCGCGGTCATCGCCGGACTGCTGCTGATGGCGCCCCTCGACGTCGGCGCCACCACCGGGCCCAGCTTCCAGCTCGATCTGCTGGTACTCAATATGCCGCGCGCCGCCGCGGCGGGCGCGGTCTTCGCCGTGGTCTCGGCCGCGCTGGCCATCGCACTCGGCCGGCGTACCGCCTGGGTGGCGGCGGCCGGCAGTTCGCTCGTGCTGCTGCTCGATCGCCTGTTCACCGGGCAGGCCGTCGACAACGGGAACCTCACCACCGTCAATTACGTCGACTCGATCTTCAGCGGCATCCTGCTGGGTGCGCTCGCGGTCGCCGTCTTCGGCAGGCGCGCCGCCACTTCCGCCTATCTCATCGGCGCGCTCGGCGCGATTCTGCTCGGCGACCAGACGTCGCTACCCAGCGAGAACCGGCACGATCCGCTGATCTCCTGGGCCGCCACCGCGATACCGCCGCTGTGGATGTTCTTCCTCGCCGTCGCGCTGCTGGCCGCCGGACTGCTGCTGCAACGGCCGGCGCCGCACCATCATCCGAACAGTGATCTGCCCATCGGGCCGATCGTCGCCGCACTGCTGCTGGTCGCCGCCACCGAACTGTCCACCGAATGGGTTGTGCGACATACCGGGACGTCCACACAGGTCACCATCGCCGCCGTGATCACGGTGATCGCCGCGCTGGTGGCGGCGCTGCTGCTACCGGGCCGGGACGGGATGCTGGTGCTGCTGTCGGTCGCGATCGCCAACGCCGGCAGCGCGATCATCGCCGTGCCACGGCCCGAATGGTCCGCGCCGCTGCCGATGATCGCGGTCGTGGCCGGACTCTTCGCCGGTCGCCGGTGGCCGCTGCCCTGGGCAGGGTTGTGGGGGACCGCGGGTTTGTCGGTGTTCGCGGCCTGCACCGCGGGTACCGCGCACGGGACCGCGCTCGTGCCGGTGCTCGGCATCACCGCGACCGGGCTGCTGGTCGGCTACTGCTTCGGCGCGGCCGTACCCCGCAGTGCGGGCAGCGCGGTGGTGGCCATCGCCGTCCTGATCGTGCCGTCCCTGGTGGTCGCCTTGCGCGGCAGCAGCTTCGGGCGGATCGCGTATTCGCCGCAGTGGTACCGCGATCCGGAGGGCGCGGCGTCCGCGGTGCCCGGCTGGGTGGCGCTGGCGGTCACGCTGGGCTGCGGCATCGGGATGTTCATCCTCTATCGGCTGCGGACCTCACCGGCCGTGCGCCGCCGGATCGTCGCGCGAAAGTCGAAACCGATTCGCGAGGTTCAGCGGCCGAATCGGGCGTTCACCCAGGCGACCGCGTCCGGGTAGGAGGCCGCCAGCAGGCCGCGGTGATCCGCGCCCGGATAGGTGCGGTACTGCACCGGCTGTCCCGCCAGTTTCTGCTGCGCCACCATGGCGGTGGTGGCGACCGCCGGGACCGTGGTGTCCGCCGTGCCCTGCAAAACCAGGAGGGGCTGCGCGAAAGTCAGTGTGCTGGGGTCGTTCTCGTTCAGGACACGGGACAGCGCGCTGTCGTCACCGCCGGGGGTGAAGACTTCCGCCGCCGAGATGCCGCCCCACGAATCCTTGCCCCGCAACTGGCCGATACAGGTCGCATCCGCCAGCGGCAGCATGGAATCGCTACGCGGGGTGAGGAATCGGGCCGGGTCCAGGTCCGACACGGTCTGCGCACCGCGAATGAGCAAGGGCAGGAACGACGTCGAACCGCCGGTGACCGGAGCCAGCACGGCCGCCGCCCCGGCCGTGGTGGCCGCCTGCGACGCCTGCACACCCGTCCCGATATGCGAGGCCGGCGCCATGGCGACCGCGCCGAGCAGCTGCATGTCCGGCGCCCACGCCTGGGCCCGCGCATCGGTGAAGACCGCCGCCTGCCCGCCCTGCGAATGCCCCATGGCCACCCAGCGCGTGCCGATCTCCGGCTCGACCTCCCGTGCGGCCCTTGCCATATCGGTCACGGCCCGCTGTTCCGCGGTCCCGATGAGATATCCGTGCGGGCCGGGCGTGCCGAGTCCCTGATAGTCGGTCTGCGCGATCGCGTAGCCCGCCGCGATCCACTGCGCCTGCGTCGTACGCACCAGCGAGGTGTAGTCGTGCGCCGGGAATTCCGGTGAGGTGTCGCGGGAGGGCGCGCAGACGTCCGCCACGCCGGTGGTGCCGTGCGCCCACGAGATGAGCGGCCAGCCACCCGGCGGCGGCGTACCTTCCGGCACGGCCAGGGTGCCCGAGACGGCCACCGTCTCGCCCCGCATATCGACGGATCGATAGAGCACCAGGTAGTTTCGCGCACCCGGCAGCCCGGGATCGCCGGTGATGGGCCGCAGCTGGATCACCGTGCCGTGCGGGCCGGGGACCCGATCCGCCTCGGGCGTATAGAAGGCGAGGCCCTGCTCGTCGGAAACCGATGCCGCGGGGGCGGGTCCGGTCGCACCGGCGAGCGCGTCCCCGGAAACCGGTGCGGCGCTCGCCGGTCCGGCCACGCCCGCGAGGGCGGCCGTCAGGATGACAGCGAGGTGGCCGGTGCGTCGGTACATACCCCAAAACATACCGGTCCGTTGCCCTTTCTCGCGGGAAGGCGAGACGAGCAGTCCGAGAACGACCACCGGCCCCGCCGCTCAGAGCGTCGCGTCCAGCCAATCGAATATGCGCCCCACCGCAAGTCGCTGCGCCCCCGCATGACAGTGCGCGTCGGCGCCCTCCTCCGCGGTGAAGCTCGACAACCGCTTCGGACCGGTCAGCGCCCGATAGAGCCGCCGCGGCTCCGACTCCTCCGGCGTGTCACCGGCGAAGAAGAGATCATCGGCGGCCTCACACACCAGCACCGGACACGTGATCCGCTCGGCGATGCCGTCCATCACGTGATAGTCCAGGTAAGCGGCGAGGAACCGGCGATCGGTCGGCGCACCCATCACATAGCGGCCGTGATCGCACGCCCAGCGCAGCACCGGACTCTTCGCCCGCGCGGCGGCGATCAGCTCGTCGAACTCGTCATCACGCTCGGCGCGCGCCCGCCGTTCGAGCTCGGCACGCTCGAGACCGAGCAATCCGGTGAACACCGAACTCCCGTCGTACACGCCGTCCACGGCGACGACCGCCGCCAGCCGCGGCTCGAAAGCGGCCGCTCGCGGCGCCAGCACGCCACCCAGACTCACCCCGAGCAGACCGATACGCGCCGGATCGACACCCGGATCGGTGAGCAGGAAATCCAGCACCGGGCCCACCACCTGCTCCCAATCCGGCCGGAACACCAAGCCGTCCCGGTGAATCGCGCCCGGCTGCCCCGGACCATCGAAGGTGAGCACGTGGTAGCCGCGCTCGTGCCCGCCCAGCGCGCCGAAGTAGTGCAATTCCTCGGCGCTGCCGTCGAATCCGTTGTGCATCACCAGCGTCGGCCGCGGGCCCGGACCCGGCGCGCGATAGAAGTAACCGCGCAATGTCGTCGTCTCGTAAGGGATTTCGACCGGCTCCAGCCAGGGGATGCGGGCCGCGGCGGCATCGAAGCATTCGACGCCGCGCCGGTACGCGTAGTCGATGCGCGGATCCGCGGGAGTGCCGTGCAGGAAGAACTCGGCGGCCCGGAAGTAGGTCGAGGCCCGCAGGAAACCGTCGCGGGCGCTGATCGGCTGGGCCGCAGCCGCTTCGGCGGCCACCCGCTCGGCCGTCGCCAGCCACGCATCGTGCCAGCCGTCGTAATCACCGGCGGTGATCCGGGAAGCGGTGGACAAGACCTCGCCGAAATCGGCGCCGCCGTAACTCGCATGACCGAACAGGCGCAGGGTCTCGAACCAGAACTGGGCGTCGTCCTCGAACAGCAGTCGTCTCATCGGAACTCCTCGGTCACGAAGGTGCGGAAAGAGCGGGGCGGGCGACCGGTCACCCGCTCGACGGTGTCGGTGACCCGGTCCTCGGCGCCGGTGCGGATGCCGTCGTCCAGGTCCGCCAGCACCGCGGCGAAATCGGCGGGGATGCCGTGCGCGGTGAGATGCCGGGCGAACTCGGGCGGGGTCAGGGTGCGGTGCCGGACGGGTCGTCCGGTCCGCCGGGCGATGGTGGCGGCCGCGTCGGTGTAGCTCAGCGCCTCCGGCCCGGTGAGGACGTGATCGGTGTTGTGGGGGAGGTCGTCGATCAACGCGTGACCCGCCACGGCGGCGATATCGGCCGCGTGGACGAAACCCACCCGGCCCTCGCCGGTCGCGGTGACGAACTCGCCGGCGCGGACGCCCTGGGCGACCGCGTGGGCGCCGGTGAAGTTCTGCATGAACCACGACGGGCGCAGTACCGCCCATTCGGGGACGGTTTCGCGGACCAGGCTGTGCAGCTCACCCAGGCCCGGAGCGCCCTCGGGGATCGCGCTCGAACTCAGCAGCACCACGCGTCGTACGCCCCGCCGAATCGCCTGGCGGAGCAGCGGTTCCACCAGTGGCAGGGGATCCGCCACGCCGATCGGGGCGATGAGATAGACGGCCGAGATGCCGTCCAGGGCGGGCCCGTGGGATTCAGGATCGGACCAATCGAAGCGAATATCACCTTCCCGCAAAGGCTTTCGTGTGGCCAGCCGGGCAGGGACACCACGCTCGCGCAGGAAGCCGCTTACCCGGCTGCCGGTGGTGCCGGTCGCGCCGAGGACGAGCACCTCACGCATGACTGCCGCCGAACGCGGTCGTCAGAGTATCGAGGCCGCCCATCGCCTCGGCGGCGGCGAGCGGACTCCAATAGTCGCGATAGTGCTGAATCTCGCCGTCGCGCACCGTGATCACGGCGATATAGCGCAGGCGGTAGTCCCGGCCGGTGGCGACCACGATGCCCGACGCCTCGAACTCGGCGATCACCACCTCGGGATCGGTGCTCTGATGCACCGTGGGCTCGGGGATGGCGCGGATATCCAGGAGTGCGGGGTAGTCGCGCAGGTACTCCTCGATCGCGGCCCGGCCCTCGATCCGGGGCGGATAGCCGGGTGCGGCGAAGGGGAATTCCAGGACGCCCTGCTCGGACCAGAGTCCGGCGAAGCCGGTCATGTCCTTGGCGAGCAGCAGTGCGAGTGCGTGATGTACCAGTTCACGAGGGTTCATCGAGACCTCCAAAGGATCGGACGAGACGGTACCGTCCCGACGTCAGGATAGGCGGGACGGTACCGTCCCGTCCATACGCTAGGCTGCTCCTCATGACACGTCGCCCGGCCACCGGCGCAGCCGTGCTGCAGCCCGAACTCACCCGATCCATCACCGAAGCGGTGCTGGACGAACTCGCCGAACAGGGCTACGCGCGGCTCTCGATGGAGGCCGTCGCCAAACGCGCGGGCGTCGGCAAGAGCGCCCTGTACCGGCGCTGGCCGGCCAAACAGGCCATGGTGATCGCGGTACTCGCGGAATTCAGCGTCGGACGCGCGGACATCGCCGACACCGGATCACTGCGCGGCGACCTGTACGCGGTGCTCGAAGGCGTGCTGGAATGGCTTGCGCACCCGCGCTTTTCGCGCATACTGCCGGACCTGGTCGCGGAGACCGTCCGTAATCCGGAACTCGGCGACATCGTGACATCCATGATCGGCGACCCGCGCCGCGAACGCGGCGCCCGGGTCCTGCAGCGGGCCATCGCACGCGGTGAACTGCCCGCCGACCTGGACCTGGAACTCGCCCTCGATCTCGTCGCGGCGCCGATCTACTGGCGGCTCTCCGTCCGCGGCGGCACCCTCGAGCCGGGATACCTCGACACGCTGCTCGACGCACTGCTCCCGGCACTGGCGGCCTCAGTGCGCCGGTAGCTCACGCTCATCGTATTCCGATCGCGCGGAATGGATTTCACTGATGTGCGCATAGGACCAGGCGCGCAGTTCCGCCACCGCCGACGCCAGGCTGCGGCCCAGCGGGGTCAGCGTGTACTCGACCGTGACCGGGACGGTCGGGAAGACCGTGCGCTCCA
Source organism: Nocardia sp. NPDC020380 (assembly GCF_044386975.1). Lineage (NCBI taxonomy): Bacteria > Bacillati > Actinomycetota > Actinomycetes > Mycobacteriales > Nocardiaceae > Nocardia > Nocardia sp. NPDC020380. The sequence continues at coordinate 614,745 of NZ_JBIRVQ010000006.1, forward strand.
CGATGCCGTCACGCTCCAGCGCGCGCAGGGTCTGGGTGAGCATCTTCTGCGTGATGCCCTGGATCTTGCGGCGCAACTCCGAGAAGCGCTGCGTGCCCGGCTCCAGGGCCAGCAGGACCAGACCCGTCCAGCGTTCGCCGACGCGATCGAAAATCTGGCGGGACGGGCAGTTGATGCTGAAGACATCCCACTCCGGAACGCCTTCTACCTCGATGGTTTCCACCAGGTACCTATACCACCAAATACTGCCTTCTTCCGAGGAGATACCGGCCGCCATAACGTTCGTACCAAGCAGGAACGAACAAGGAGCAACACCATGAAGGCACTGACCGCCACCGCCGACGACCGCGTCATCACCTTCGCGGAGGTCGCCGAACCCGCACCCGCCGCCGGCCAGGCGGTCATCGCCGTCGACGCGTTCTCGGTCAACCGCGGCGACTTCTTCGCGCTCACCGGGGTTTACGGCACCGACCCGGAGCCCGGCCACGTCCCCGGACAGGACGTCACCGGCCGCGTCCTGCACGCCGCCGCCGACGGCACCGGGCCGGCCGTGGGCACCCGCGTCATCGCACACGCCGCCGGCGGCGGCTGGGCCGAACGCGTCGCCGTCACCACCGACGCCATCGCCGAACTGCCCGAAGGCCTTCCGGCCACCGCGGCCGCCACCCTGCCGCTGGCGGGCCTCACCGCGCTGCGCCTCATCCGGCGGGCCGGGGACCTGAACGGCAAGCGGCTGCTCATCACCGGCGCCACCGGCGGCGTCGGCCACCTCGTGGTCGAACTCGCCCTCGCCGCCGGCGCGACCGTCACCGCGGTCACCGCCACCCGGGAACGCGGGCAGCGCCTCGCCGACTTCGGCGCCCGCATCATCACCGAGATCGACGAGAACGCCGGGCAATTCGACCTCATCATGGAATCGGTCGGCGGCGACACCTTCACCGCCGCCCTCGGCCGGCTGGTCCCCGGCGGCACCGTAATCTGGTTCGGCCAAGCAGGCCGCGAGCCGATCCGATTGGACTTCTTCGCACTGTTCGGCGTGACGCCCTTCACCCTGCACCACTTCCCGCACTGGGTGTCGGACCGGACCGACGCCGAAGACCTCGCCGAACTGGTCCGGCTGGCCGGAACCGGTGTCATCCACCCGGAACTCGGCCGCACCGCCGACTGGGCCGAAACCGCCACGGTCCTCACGGATCTGGTGAACCGCCGCATTCGCGGCAACGCGGCCCTCACCATCGCCTGACCCCCGCACCACGAAAACCCCTGCACCAGACAAGGATCGACGTCATGACCACCGAGCAGACCCGCACCCTCATCCTCGACTACATCGAAGCCCTGCGCACCGGCCAGGCCGCCGACCGCCGCGCCGAGTTCTTCACCGAGGACGCCACCTGGACCCTGGGCGGTGACCTGCCCACCTCGCGCACCTGGAAGGGCCGCGACGAGATCTTCGGCGGCTTCCTCACCCAGATGGTCGCCCGCTTCGACCTCACCCAGCCGGTCAGCCAGGAGGTCCACACCGTCCTCGCCGACGGCGACCGCGCCCTCGCCGAATGGACCACCCACGCCACCACCATCGACGGCGAACCGTACGACAACGACGTCGCCATCGTCTTCCACGTCGTCGACGGCAAAATCGCCTCGGGCCGTGAGTATTTCGACACCGCCTACGCCGGCCGTCTGCTCTTCGGCCGCCCCTGACGGTCCCGGACGCAGCGTCCGATACCCGCCAGCAACCATCCGGCCACCCCGGCAAGGTGAAAACCATGAATTCGCGTTTCGAATCGAAGGTATTCATTGTCACCGGCGGCAGCTCGGGAATCGGCCTGGCAGTGGCGGATCGGCTGGCGGCAGAAGGCGCGACCGTCGTAATCGGAGCGCGCCGTACGGAAGTGGGCGAGAAAGCCGCCGCGGACATTCGTGACCGCGGCGGCAAAGCCGTCTTCGTCCCGGCGGACGTGACACGGGAAGACGACGCCGCACGATTGGTCGGCGAAGCGCTCGACAGGTTCGGGAAACTCGACGGCGCCTTCAACAACGCCGGCAGCATCGAAGCCCCCGGCGAGGTCCGGACCCTGAGCTCGGCCGACTGGGCCACCGAACTCACCACCAACCTGACCAGCGTCTTCCACTGCCTCAAGCATCAGATCCCGGCCGTCACCCGCACCCGCGGAGCCATCGTCAACAACGCCTCCAATATGGGATCGGTCGCCCTCCCCGGCATGAGCGCCTACATCGCCGCCAAACACGGCGTGGTCGGCCTCACGAAAGCCGCCGCCCTCGAAGTCGCCGATTCGGGCGTCCGCATCAACGCCATCAACACCGGCGGCGTCGACACCCCACTCGGCCGCAGCTCGGCGGGCTCCGACGAAGTCCTCGCCCAGATCGCCGCCCTGCACCCGGTGAACCGCCTCGCGAAACCGGAAGAAATCGCACCCCTCGTCGCCCTCCTGCTGAGCGACGAATCCTCCTTCATCACCGGCGCCGCCCTCGCCATCGACGGCGGATTCACCGCCCGCTGAACAGGATTCGGCACACACCCGGAAAACCGGAACGGCCCCGATCGGAAATTCCGATCGGGGCCGTTCGTTGTGCCCTCGGCAGGATTCGAACCTGCGGCCTTCTGCTCCGGAGGCAGACGCTCTATCCCCTGAGCTACGAGGGCGGGGATGGTCCCGTCCGGTCTCCCGGTCGGGCTGGGAAAGCGTATCGCATCGGGTGCGATGCGCCAAAAACATTAGCGGACCGGGCGTTTCTCGATCGGCGCCCGGTCCGGGCACATCGTTGCCGGGTAGTGGATCAGCTGAGGGGGAGGGGGGAGACCTTGCGGGCGGCCAGCATCTGGGTCATCTGGTCGGCCTCGTTCTGCTGGGTTTTCTGCATGCTCTCGGCCAGGGAACGGATCTCGTCGGTGTCGGCGTGCTTGACCGCGTACACGATCATCGGCATGCCGCCCTGATGGTGACGCAACATGAGCTGCAGGAACATGGTGTCCAGCGCCGGGCCGGTGGTCTGCTGCAAGGTGGCCATCTCCTGGTTGGAGGCCATGCCCGGCATGGACTGCACCGGGCCCATCTTCGTGCCGCCGCCCATGTTCATGCCGTCATGACCGGACATGTCCGTCATCCAGCCCATGTAGCCGTCGGCGCCGAGGAACGGCTTGCCCCACTGCTGCAGCCAGCCCTGCATGCGGCCCGCCTGATTCGCCTGCGTGGTGAGAATGTCGTAGGCGAGCCGCTTCACCTCCGGATCCACCGCGCCCGCCAATTCGATGCTCGACATCTGCACCGCCTGGGTGTGATGCACCGACATGTCCTGGGAGAAGCCGACATCCACCGCGTTCGGCGTGTCCGACGCCTTGTGCGTGGAGTTGCTGACCAGCATGCCGCCGGCGAAACCGACGAGCAGCACACCCACCACCGCCAGGATCAGCAGCACCGACCGCTGGTTGCGGCCCGGCTGCTGGATCGGCTCGGCGGTGGGATCCGGCTCGGAACTGCGATCGGGTACGTCGGACATGAACGGCGGCGTCACTGCGTCGGAGCCGGCTGCTCCGGCTGCTGGGAGCCGGGCGCGTCGGTCGGTGCCGGAATGGACGGAATACCGTTCGGCAGACCCGGAATACCGCCGGGCAGGCCACCCGGCAGACCGCCGCCGGGCAGGCCGCCACCCGGCATGCCGCCGCCCAGCTCGGTCTGATCCTGCTGAATACCCTTACCGTCCATCGGAATGGCGTCCGCACCCGGCGGGGTCGGATCGAACGGCGGCGGGTTGTCCACATTGAAGGTCGGGTTGGCGCAGTCGGCGCCCACCTCGGGGTAGGTGTTCTGGTTCAGCCGCAGCGCGGTGAAGAACTCGTTGATGCGCTTGTCGTCCGGGCTGTTCAGCTTCAGCTGATGACCCCACGACTGCAGCGAGATCGCCGAATCCAGGCCCGGGTACGGCGACATCAGGCTGTACGGCTTGCCCTTCACCTTCGCGGCGAGCGTGTCGATGCCGCTCTTGCTCACCTTGTCCGGGTTGTAGGCGATCCAGATCGCACCGTGCTCCAGCGAATGCACGGCATTCTCCGTGCGGATCGCCTTCGGGTACACCACACCGGTGCACGCCGCCCACGACGCATCGTGCGGGCCGCCGAACGGCGGTGCCTGGTCGTAGGCCACCCGCTGCGTCGCCGCCACATGCAGACCGGCCGGGTACTCCTTCTTCACCACACCGGAGATGTGATCCGACGGATCCTTGTCCTGCGCGGTCGGCGTGAACTTGTCGGCTTCCTGCTTGTCCTGGATCTTCGGCACCAGCACCCAGGCGATACCGCCGATCAGGGCGATGATGCAGGCCACCGCGGCGATCATCATCCAGGGCAGCTGGCGCTTACCGCCTAACTTGCCGCCGGAGCCGCTCTTCCTGGACGAGTTCGAGGATTTGCCCGCGGCCTTGATCGCTTTGGCCGACTTGGCACTGGTCTTGCTCGGCATCGCTCGTTGCGCTCTTTTCGACGTGTCGGACAATCAAACGATGCCGCCGCATCGTTTGCTGGGCGCCTGCCCGGTAGGTGCCCGCTTACTGTGTTCACCTGCTCGGACCATAGGATAGTGACTCGTGACTCCAGCTGACCTTGCAGATCTCCTTCGTAGCGTCGCCGCGAAGGTACTTGTCGAACGCGGATCCGACCCAGCGGTCCTGCCCGACGAGGTCAAGGTGGAGCGTCCCCGCAATCCCGAGCACGGTGACTATGCCACGAATGTGGCCATGCAGGTAGGTAAGAAGGCGGGCATGAACCCCCGCGACTTCGCCACCGCACTCGCCGAGGCGCTGTCGAAAGCCGAGGGCATCGAGGTCGCGGAGGTCGCCGGACCCGGCTTCCTGAACATCCGGCTGGCCAAGGCCGCCCAGGGCGCGATCGTCGAGACCATCCTCGCCGCGGGCGAGAAGTACGGCACCGCAGCCGCTCTCGCGGGCTCGAAGATCAATCTCGAATTCGTGTCGGCCAACCCGACCGGCCCCATCCACCTGGGTGGCACCCGCTGGGCCGCCGTCGGTGACGCGCTGGGCCGGATCCTGTCGGCGCAGGGCGCGGAGGTCACCCGCGAGTACTACTTCAACGATCACGGCGCGCAGATCGACCGCTTCGCCAACTCGCTGGTCGCCGCCGCCACCGGGCAGCCGACGCCCGAGGACGGTTATGCGGGCGCCTACATCGGTGAGATCGCCGACACGGTAGTCGCCGCGCACCCCGGCTTGCTGAGTCAATCCGCCGCCGAGCAGCACGAACTGTTCCGGCGCGAGGGCGTCGAGTTGATGTTCGGACGGATCAAGCAGAACCTGCACGAGTTCGGCGTCGACTTCGACGTGTACTTCAACGAGAGTTCTCTGTTCGCCTCCGGCGCGGTCGAGAAGGCCATCGAGACGCTGAAGGCCTCCGGCAAGCTGTACGAGAAGGACGGCGCCTGGTGGATCGCCTCCACCGAATACGGCGACGACAAGGACCGCGTCGTCATCAAGAGCGACGGCAAGTCCGCCTACATCGGTGGTGACATCGCCTACTTCCAGGACAAGCGGGCGCGCGGCTTCGACCTGTGCATCTACATGCTGGGCGCCGACCACCACGGCTACATCGGCCGGCTGAAGGCCGCCGCCGCGGCGTTCGGCGACGACCCGAACGTGGTCGAGGTGCTCATCGGTCAGATGGTGAACCTGGTCAAGGACGGCACGGCCGTCAAGATGAGCAAGCGCGCGGGAACCGTTGTCACACTGGACGATCTGGTCGAACTGATCGGCGTCGACGCCGCCCGCTACTCGCTGGTGCGCTGGTCGGTGAACACCAGCATCGACATCGATCTGGACCTGTGGACCAAGGCCGACAGCGAGAACCCGGTCTACTACGTGCAGTACGCGCACGCGCGCACGAACCAGATCATCGGGAACTCGGCCGCGTTCGACTACGCGTCGGTGACACCGGATTTCGCCCTGCTCACGTCCGACCGCGAGGGTGAGGTCATCCGCACCCTCGGTGAATACCCGCGCGTCGTCGCCACCGCCGCCGAAACGCGCGAACCCCACCGCGTCGTCCGCTACCTCGAGGAGCTGGCCGGCGCGTACCACCCGTTCCAGTCCGACAAGGCGCTGCGCGTGATCCCGCAGGGCGACGAGCCCGTCACCCCGGTGCACGCGGCCCGTCTCGAACTGGTCAAAGCCACCCGTCAGGTTCTCGCCAACGGCCTCGGGCTGCTAGGCGTCAGTGCTCCGGAGCGTATGTGATGAGTGCCCACCCCGCAGGTCCCCGCCACGAAGGCATCCCGCCCGCCCCGAATCTGCCGGAGCGCCCGGCGAATTCGGCGACCATGATCGACCTGCCCGCGAACGTGTGGCCCCGCAACGCCACCCGCGACGCCGACGGCGTGGTGCGCCTGGCGGGCGTGCCGGTGCACGAACTGGCCGCCGAATTCGGCACCCCGCTCTTCGTCATCGACGAGGACGACTTCCGCTCCCGCTGCCGCGATATGGTCCGCGCCTTCGGTCCGGGCGCACGAGTCCACTACGCCTCCAAGGCGTTCCTGTGCGGCGAGATCGCGCGCTGGATCCGCGACGAGGGCCTGCGCCTGGACGTCTGCTCCGGCGGCGAGCTGGCCGTGGCGCTGAACGCCGGCTTCCCGGCCGAGCGAATCGCCCTGCACGGCAACAACAAATCCGTGCGCGAGCTGGAGACCGCGGTCGAGACCGGCGTCGGCGACGTGGTGCTCGACTCGCTCATCGAGATCGAGCGGCTGGAAGCCGTCGCCAAGCGGGCGGGCAAGGTCCAGGAAGTACTGGTCCGCGTCACCGTTGGCGTGGAAGCCCACACCCACGAATACATTTCGACCGCGCACGAGGACCAGAAGTTCGGCTTCTCCATCGCCGCCGGCGACGCCATGCAGGCCATCGCCCGGGTCTTCGAATCCGACAACCTGCGCCTGGTCGGCCTGCACTCGCACATCGGCTCGCAGATCTTCGAGATCGACGGCTTCGAGATCGCCGTGCGCCGCATGCTCGGCCTGCTGCGCGAGGTCGCCGACAAGTTCGGTCCCGAGCGCGCCGCCCAGGTGCATGTGCTGGATATCGGTGGCGGACTGGGCATTTCGTACCTGCCGAACGACGCGCCGCCCGCTCTCGACGACTTCGCCGCCAACCTGCGCCGCATCGTCGCCGAGGAAGCCGATCGCGCCGGACTGCCCGTGCCGACCATCGCGGTCGAGCCGGGCCGCGCCATCGCCGGGCCCGGCACCGTCACGCTGTACGAGGTCGGCACCATCAAGGATGTGGTGCTGGACGCGGGCGCTCGCCGCCGCTACGTCAGCATCGACGGCGGCATGAGCGACAATCTCCGGCCCGCGCTCTACCAGGCCGAATACGACTGCCGGCTGGTTTCGCGCTCCAGCGACGCCGAGCCCGTCGTGGCGCGAGTGGTCGGAAAGCATTGCGAGAGTGGCGACATCATCATCCGCGATACCTGGCTCCCGGCCGATGTCGGCCCGGGCGACCTGGTGGCGGTGGCGGCGACCGGCGCGTATTGCTATTCGATGTCGAGCCGATACAACTTGCTCACCCGGCCCGCGGTGGTCGCTGTGCGAGACGGCAAGGCGCGCTTGATCCTTCGCCGTGAGACGGTGGAGGACCTACTGAGCTTGGAGGTGAAGGCATGACCGAGGCGAAGAACAGCACCACGGCGAGCCGTGCAAAGGTTGCAGCGCAGGGCGTGTGGGGATCGGATCATCCGATCGGCGTGGCGGTCCTCGGCATGGGCACGGTCGGCACGGAGGTGGTGCGCATCATCCGCGACCACGCCAGCGACCTGTGCAACCGTGTCGGCGCCCCCGTCGTGCTGCGCGGCGTCGCGGTCCGCGACGCGAGCAAGGACCGCGGCATCCCGGCCGAACTCCTCACCACGGACGCCGAAAAGCTCATCGCCCGTGACGATGTCGACATCGTGGTGGAGGTCATGGGCGGCATCGATCCGGCCCGCGCCCTCATCGCCCAGGCCCTGAACCACGGCAAGTCCGTCGTCACCGCCAACAAGGCGCTGCTCGCCGACTACACCGGCGAACTCGCGCACGCGGCCGAAAACCACCGCGCCGACCTGTATTTCGAGGCCGCCGTGGCCGGCGCCATCCCGGTCGTGCGCCCGCTCATCCAGTCGCTGTCCGGCGATCGGGTGAACCGCGTGGTGGGAATCGTGAACGGCACCACCAACTTCATCCTCTCGGCCATGTCCGAGACCGGCGCCGACTACTCCGACGTGCTCGCCGAGGCCACCCGCCTGGGCTACGCCGAGGCCGACCCGACCGCCGACGTGGAGGGCTACGACGCCGCCGCCAAGGCCGCCATCCTCGCCTCGGTCGCCTTCCACACCCGCGTCACCTCCGGCGATGTGTACCGCGAGGGCATCTCGCAGATCACCGCCGAGGACCTGGAGACCGCCGCGGCCGTCGGCTGCACGGTGAAACTGCTGGCCATGGCCGAGCGCGTCACCGACGACGGCGGCAAGGAATCCATCTCGGTGCGCGTCTACCCGGCCCTCATCCCGCGCAAGCACCCCCTCGCCACCGTCAACGGCGCGTTCAACGCCGTGGTCGTGGAGGCCGAGAACGCGGGCCGCCTGATGTTCTACGGGCAGGGCGCCGGCGGCGCGCCGACCGCCTCCGCCGTGATGGGTGACCTGGTCATGGCGGCGCGCAACAAGTTCTTCGGTGGCCGGGCGCCCGGCGAGTCGGTTTATGCTGAGCTGCCGATCGCTTCGATCGGCGACACCCCCACCCGTTATCACGTGAACATGCAGGTCGCCGACCGCACCGGCGTTTTACAGGCGGTGGCGGGCGAATTCGCCAAGCACGGCGTCAGCATCTCGACGGTCCGCCAGGAAGGCCACGACACCGAGGGCGCGCGCCTGGTCGTGGTGACCCACCACGCGCAGGAATCAGCGCTGGCAGATACGGTTGCCGCGTTGGCCGAACTGGACTCCGTCACGTCCGTGACCAGTGTTCTGAGATTGGAAGGCACCGAGGAATGAGTGCAACCGCACGGGCTGCTACCCACAAGCCGTGGCCCGGCCTCATCGATGCGTACCGGGATCGCCTCGCGATTCCCGCCGACTGGCAGGCCGTCACGCTCTTCGAGGGCGGCACGCCGCTGGTGCCCGCGCATCACCTCTCCGAGCTCACCGGCTGTGAGGTGTACCTCAAGGTAGAGGGCGCGAACCCGACCGGTTCCTTCAAGGACCGCGGCATGACCATGGCCATGACCGACGCCAAGTACAACGGCAAGACCGCCGTGCTGTGCGCCTCCACGGGCAACACCTCGGCCTCGGCCGCCGCGTACGCGACCCGTGCGGGCCTGCACTGCGCCGTTCTGATTCCGCAGGGCAAGATCGCCATGGGCAAGCTGGCCCAGGCCGTCATGCTCGGCGCGAAGATCATCCAGGTCGACGGCAACTTCGACGACTGCCTGGAACTGGCCCGCAAGGTCACCTCCGATTTCCCCGAGGTCGGCCTGGTGAACTCGGTGAATCCGGCCCGCATCGAGGGCCAGAAGACCGCGGCCTTCGAGATCGTGGACGCGCTCGGCAAGGCGCCCGACGTGCACGCGCTGCCCGTCGGCAACGCGGGCAACATCACCGCGTACTGGAAGGGCTACAGCGAGTACCACGCCGACGGCATCACCACCTCGCGCCCGCGCATGCTGGGCGTGCAGGCCGCCGGCGCCGCACCGCTGGTCAACGGCGCTCCGGTGTCGAACCCGGAGACCATCGCCACCGCCATCCGGATCGGCGCGCCCGCGTCCTGGAACGGTGCGATGGCCGCCAAAGAGGAGTCCGGCGGCGCCTTCCGCGCGGCCACCGACGACGAGATCCTGGCCGCCTACCGCCTGGTCGCGGCCAAGGAGGGCGTGTTCGTGGAACCCGCCTCCGCCGCCTCGATCGCCGGCCTGCTGGCCGCCCGCCAGGAGGGCTGGCTGGATTCCGGCCTCACCGTGGTCTGCACGGTGACCGGCAACGGCCTCAAGGACCCGGACAACGCCCTCAAGGGCATGCCCGAGGTCAAGCCCATCGCCGTCGACCCCGTGGCCGTGGCGCACGAACTCGAGCTGGCCTGAGTTGAATTCGCGCGAAGGTCAGCTCATGACGAGGACGCTGCCCGCCGGAATCTCCGTCACCGTGCGGGTTCCGGCGTCCAGCGCCAATCTGGGCCCGGGGTTCGATTCCCTCGGAATCGCTTTGGGCCTGTACGACGAGATCACGGTGTCCACCACGGACACCGGGCTCGCCATCCGGGTCGAGGGGGAGGGCGCCGACGACGTGCCCTGGGGCCCTTCGCATCTGGTGGTGCGCGCCATCGAACGCGGCCTGCAGGCCGCGGGGGTCTGGGCGGACGGCCTGGACGTGGTGTGCCGCAACGTGATTCCGCACTCGCGGGGGCTGGGTTCCTCGGCCTCGGCGGTGGTCGGCGGGCTGGCCGCCGGGCGTGGCCTGGCCGCCAAGTTCGATCCCGAACTCGCCTACGACGACGCCGTGATGGTGCAGCTGGCCTCGGAATTCGAGGGTCACCCCGATAACGCCTCGGCCAGCGTGCTGGGGGGAATCGTGGTGTCCTGGACCGAAACCGACCGCCCCGCAGAGGGAAACGGCGCCGAGCACCACCGCTCCGTCGACCCGCGCTTCCGCCTGTACCGCGCCGTACGCTTGGCGCCGCATGCGAGCCTGCGCCCGGTCGTGCTGATCCCCGAGGAGCGCTCCTCCACCGCGCACACCCGCGGCCTGCTCCCGGACATGGTTCCGCACGTGGATGCGGCTTTCAATGCGAGTCGTGCGGCCCTCGCGGTAGTGGCCTTGACGCAGCGCCCCGATCTGCTGATGCCCGCCACCGCGGACCGGCTACACCAGGGTTACCGCGCCTCCGCGCTGCCGCTCACCACCAAATGGATCGAACGACTGCGCAACGCCGGCATCCCCGCCACCGTGTCGGGCGCGGGACCGACCGTGCTCGCCTTCGCGACCAGCGAATTCCCGTCCGAACTGCGTGAACTCGCCATCGCCGACGGCCTGCGCGTACTCGAACCCGGAATTGCCGACGGCGTATCCGTGGATTGACAGCGTGCCTGCCTTGCCGATGCAAAAGGCGGGAGCTATCCTGAGCGAGTCCGTACATCGTGCGCGTCAGACGCCGGTGCTTCATCAGGGCAATCGCTCCAGAGGCTCCTTGCTCAGGCTCGAGGCTTGAGGCTCGAAACTTGGGGGTAGCCAGTCAACTGGAATGATCTCTCCCACCTTTTTTCTCGGTGGCGGAGCCCACGCGGTGGTGCCCCCACCGACCCGGCGGGGCAGGCGATACGGCATCCGAGTCCGGCGTACGACCGGACTGCAGGAGGAACCCTCGAACAGGCAAAAGGCACTCGAGGGAAGGAAAGGATTTCCGTGACAGATACGGACCTGCTCGCGACACCCGGGGTGGACAGTGATTCAGACTCCTCGGACCGCGATAGTGACTCCGGACAGATTTCGAAGATGAGTGAACAAACCGACGTCGCACGATCGGGGCTGACTGGAATGTTGTTGCCGCAGTTGCGTGCGCTCGCGGGAGAACTCGGTATCCGAGGCACTTCCGGGATGCGTAAGGGTGATCTCATCGCCGCCATAAAGGAGAACCAGGCAGGCGCCGCCAAGCCGGTCACGGAGGCCAAGGCCACCCGGACCCGCACCGACGCCAAGGGCGAGAAGGCCGCGACCTCCGCGCCTGCCGCCGACGCCGCTCCCAAGGCGGAAACCGCTCCGGCCAAGGCCGAGGCGAAGACCGTGCAGGCGCAGGCTCCGGCCAAGACCGCCGAGCCGGTGCGCGAAAACGCCAGTGAGGCGCGCGAATCCAAGCGCGAAGAGGGCTCCAAGCGCGAAGAGAACGACGGCGCTCGCGCCGAGGGCGGCGAGGACAGCCGCGAGGGTGGCCAGCGCGGCCGCGGACGGCAGCGCCGGGGCCGCGAGCAGCGGGCCGCCGCCGCGACTGCCAACGCCGAGGGCAACCGTTCCGAGGGTAACCGCGGCGAGGGCAATCGCGCCGCCGAAGCCACCCGGGCCGAGAGCAATCGCGCCAATGCCGAGAGCAATGCCGCCGACACCGCCGAGAAGGCGGATCAGGACGGCGGCGAGCGTCGCCGCGACCGCAACAACCAGAACGGTGGCGGTCAGAACCAGCAGAGCCAGAACGGCACCGCGCGCGGCAACGATCGAAACAACAACCGCGGCAACGATCGTGGGAACGATCGCAATGACCGCAACGACGACGACGAGGAAGGCGGCCGCGGCCGCCGGGGACGTCGCTTCCGCGAGCGTCGCCGCGGGCGGGACCGCGAAGGCACCGCCACCGGTGGCGAGACCCGCGAGATGGAGATCCGCGAGGACGACGTCCTGCAGCCGGTCGCCGGCATTCTCGACGTGCTCGACAACTACGCGTTCGTCCGCACCTCCGGCTACCTGGCCGGTCCGAACGACGTGTACGTGTCGATGAACCTGGTCCGCAAGAACGGCCTGCGCCGCGGTGACGCCATCACCGGCGCGGTCCGCGCTCCGCGGGACGGCGATCAGAGCAACCAGCGCCAGAAGTTCGATCCGCTGGTGCGGCTGGACACGGTCAACGGCTCGGACACCGAAAGTGCCAAGCGCCGACCGGAATTCAACAAGCTCACCCCGCTGTACCCGAACCAGCGCCTGCGGCTGGAGACCCAGCCCAACAAGCTGACCACGCGCATCATCGACCTGATCATGCCGATCGGTAAGGGTCAGCGCGCACTGATCGTGTCCCCGCCCAAGGCGGGTAAGACGATGGTCATCCAGGACATCGCCAACGCGATCGCCACCAACAACCCCGAGTGCTACCTGATGGTCGTGCTGGTGGACGAGCGTCCCGAGGAAGTGACCGATATGCAGCGCTCCGTGCGCGGCGAGGTCATCGCCTCCACGTTCGACCGCCCGCCGAGCGATCACACCTCGGTCGCCGAACTCGCCATCGAGCGGGCGAAGCGTCTGGTGGAGATGGGCCAGGACGTCGTGGTGCTGCTCGACTCGATCACCCGATTGGGCCGCGCGTACAACAACTCCTCGCCGGCGTCGGGCCGAATCCTTTCCGGTGGTGTGGATTCCACCGCGCTGTACCCGCCCAAGCGGTTCCTCGGCGCGGCCCGCAATATCGAGAACGGTGGCTCGCTCACCATTATCGCGACCGCCCTGGTCGAGACCGGTTCCACCGGTGACACCGTCATCTTCGAAGAGTTCAAGGGCACGGGTAACGCCGAGCTCAAGCTCGATCGCAAGATCGCGGAGCGGCGCGTGTTCCCGGCCGTGGACGTCAACCTGTCCAGTACTCGCCGCGACGATCTGCTGATGTCGCCGGACGAGGCGGCGGTGCTGCACAAGCTACGGCGCGTGCTGTCCGGCCTGGACTCGCATCAGGCGATCGACTTGATGGTGGACCGGTTGAAGAAGACCAAGTCCAATATCGAGTTCCTGATGACGGTTTCGAAGACCGCACCGGGCGCGCTGGACGAATAAGCCTGGCGCACAGCCGGTAAGAAGAATTTGGTTGCGACGGCGACCCCGCTCGGGTGGGGTCGCCGTCGCATTTCCGGCAGCGTAGGTGTCGCTGCCGGAAGCGGGCGGGGGCTGTAGAAGAACAGCCCGATCAGTGCGGCTCCGACGATCATGAAGCCGAGGATGAGGGCGGTTGCGGTGCCGGGCTGGCCGCCCGGCACCGCAACCGCTGCGTAGGTGAGAGTGCCGTCCCCCTGCGGCGGGGCTGGGGCCAGGGTTTGGGTCCCCGCCGTGGCGGCCGACTCTCCGGGAGCCGTCAGCCAGCCCAGCACTACGAGCAGGCTCAGTGTGGCCAGGACCACCCCCGCGACGGTTTCCGCGCGGCGCCGGCTCCGATCTCCGGTCCCGGCGTGCGCGCCGACCGGGGTAGTTACCCCTGCTGTCGCGTCCTGCCTGGTCACGGCCGTTCCTTCCGTAGTCGCAGAGCTATCTCTCACCTGGTGCAAACTCTATGAACATCAGTGTTCGCATTCCTGAGTAGCCGACTACTCGTCTTTCAGCCTCGCTCGAGACCCCGAAATATGCGTGCCCGTAGTTCTTGGGGGGACGCCTTTCGTCCACGAACAGACATTACGCCCGCACCCCTGGGAACCGGCTGTGAAAAGACCGATGAGTTCCTCCGAACTGGCGGTGAAACCGCTGGTCGCGGCGTTTTCCCCGTCCCAGGAATAAGCAGGGTCCGGCCGATGTCTATACTTGCCAGTCGGCAACCATGCCTAGTCGGTTCCGGTTCACGTCCTCGCGAGGACAGCTACACACCTTCGCGGCGGCGACCCGGCGACCATTGAAAGGACACCCATGAGGGCAGGAATTCACCCCACCTATGTCGACACCACCGTGGTGTGCGGCTGTGGGAACACTTTCCAGACGAAGAGCACCAAGGAGTCGGGCCAGATCACGGTCGAGGTCTGCTCCCAGTGCCACCCGTTCTACACGGGTAAGCAGAAGATTCTGGACACCGGCGGCCGTGTGGCCCGCTTCGAGGCTCGCTACGGCAAGCGCGACAAGGCTGCCAAGTAGCTGTCCCGCCGACGCCCGTCCTGCATTCCGCAGGCCGGGCGTCGGTGTTTTTGGCCTCCGCTTCGCTGCGGCGGTTCGCGGCCCTCGTGACCCCGATTCTTCCCTCCTCCGCTCCTCCGCTTCGCTCCCCCGCTCCGTCAGTCCAGAATCGGGGCGGGCCGCGAACATTCGGGCGGTTCACCCCGTCAACAAAGTCCCTGAAGGAGTTCCACGCCATGGCCGACAAGTCCGCGGCCCCGAACGCGATCGACGACATCCTGGCCGAATACGCCGGGCTGGAACTCCAACTGGCCGATCCGTCGCTGCACAACGACCCGGGCGCCGCCCGCCGCGTCGGTAAGCGATTCGCCGAACTCGGGCCGATCATGGCCACCTACAACAAGCTGAAGACCGCACGCGAGGACCTCGCGGCCGCCCAGGAGCTGGCCGCCGACGACTCGTCCTTCGCCGCCGAGGTGCCCGGCCTGCAGGCGCAGGCGGAAGAGCTGCACAAACAGCTCACCGACCTGCTCGCGCCGCGCGACCCGCACGATGCCGACGATGTCGTGCTCGAGGTGAAATCCGGTGAGGGCGGCGAAGAGTCGGCCCTGTTCGCCGCCGACCTGGCCCGCATGTACCTGCGCTACGCCGAACGGCACGGCTGGAAGGTCGAGGTACTCGGCGTCACCTACTCCGACCTCGACGGATACAAGGAGGCCAGCTTCTCGATCAAGAGCAAGGAGGCCGCCCGCGACGGCGTCTGGTCCCGGCTCAAGTTCGAGGGCGGCGTGCACCGCGTGCAGCGCGTGCCGGTCACCGAATCCCAAGGGCGCATTCACACTTCGGCCGCGGGCGTGCTCGTCTATCCGGAACCCGACGAGGTCGAGGAAGTCGAGATCGACGAGAAGGATCTGCGCATCGACGTGTACCGGTCCTCGGGGAAGGGTGGTCAGGGCGTCAACACCACCGACTCGGCCGTGCGCATCACCCACCTGCCCACCGGGCTCGTGGTGACCTGCCAGAACGAGCGGTCGCAGCTGCAGAACAAGATCCGCGCCAAGCAGGTGCTCGCCGCCCGGTTGCAGGCCCTCGCCGAGGAACAGGCCGACCAGGATGCCGCCGCCGGCCGCGCCTCGCAGATCCGCACCGTGGACCGCTCCGAGCGCATCCGCACCTACAACTTCCCGGAGAACCGCATCGCCGACCACCGCATCGGCTTCAAAGCGCACAACCTGGACTCGGTGCTGGACGGCAACCTCGACGATCTGCTCGATGCCCTGGGCGAAGCGGACCGCGCCGCCCGCCTCGCTGCCGAGTGAATTCTCGGCGGCCGGGCTGGGGGATCGGGACGCAACAACTGATTTCGTGAGAGTATGGGTAACTCATCGGGTACGACCAAAGGCTGTGCGGCACACGACCGCCGGTCCGCATCGTAAGAAGCGAGGCTCCCAACTGATCGGCAAAATACCCGGAGAGGCGGGCGGGCGCCGCGTGCCGCTGCGTCCCGCGATTCTCGAGGCTGTGGAGGCGCTCCGGACTGCCGGCGTGCACAGCCCGCAGGCGGACGCGGAACTACTTGCCGCGCATGTGCTCGGGGTCGACCGCATGCGGCTGCTGCTGGTCCCCATGGTGACTCCGGACCAGCTCGAGGAGTACCGCAAGCTGGTGGCCCGGCGCGCGGAACGCGTTCCGCTGCAACACCTCACGGGCACCGCCGCGATGGGGGAGATCGATCTCGCGGTCGGGCCCGGCGTGTTCATCCCGCGGCCCGAGACGGAGTTGCTGTTCGCCTGGGCGCTCGCGCAGCTGGAGGACATCGGCCACGAACATCCGCCCGTCGTGGTGGATCTGTGCACGGGCTCGGGGGCGCTCGCCCTGGCGGTCGCGCACGCCCGGCCCGACGCCGATGTGCACGCGGTCGAACTCGACCCGGAAGCGCTGTCCTGGGCCAAACGCAATGCCCGGCAGCTCGCCGACGAGGGCGATACCCCGATCGAACTGCACGAAGGGGACGTCACCGATCCCGGCATCCTCGGACACTTCGACGGCCGCGTCGACGTGGTCGTCTCCAACCCGCCCTACATTCCCGAGGCCGCGCAACTGGATCCCGAAGTCATGGACCACGATCCGCACCGGGCGCTCTTCGGTGGGCCCGACGGCCTGGACGTCATCCGGCCCATGATCACCACCATCGCCCGGCTGCTGCGCGACGGCGGCACCGTGGCGGTCGAACACGACGACACCAACGGCTCGGACGTGGCGGCCCTGTTCGCCGCGCACGGCGGCTTCACGGATATCGCCGAGCATCCCGACCTCGCGGGCAAGCCGCGCTTCGTGGTGGCGCGGCGCATTCTCGCCTGACCGTCCGGCCCGCACCGGAGTACGTTCGGGGACATGATCGAAGTCGCACCGATTGCCTGGGTGAAGTCGCCGAGAACCGAACCGCTGGACGATGATTGGGACGCCGTCACGTCCACCATCACCCTCGACGGGGCGCGTTTCACGCCCGACGCGGTGGCGGGTCTCGACGCCTTCTCACATATCGAGGTGGTCTACGTCTTCGACCGCGTCGAGGAAACGGATATCCACACCGGGGCCCGGCATCCGCGTGGCAACCAGGATTGGCCGCGCATCGGCATCTTCGCGCAGCGCGGTAAGGCCCGTCCCAACCGGATCGGCGTCACCGTCTGCGAACTGCTCGGCGTCGACGGGCTGACCCTCACCGTGCGCGGTCTCGATGCCATCGACGGCACCCCGGTCCTCGATATCAAGCCCTATATGACCGAATTCGCGGCACGCGGCGAAATCCGCCAGCCCGCATGGTCACACGAACTCATGGCGGGGTACTGGCAGCTCGATGGCAGTTCACGCGAGCGCCTGGATACCACCTAGCGCAGACACATTGCCGCGCGCCCGCGCAGACGTGCCAAGATGTCAGCCGTGAGTACCGTCTACGACTGTGCCGATCCCGACTCCCGTGCCGCCGGCCTGTCCGCTGCCCGCAGCACCCTGAAGTCCGGCCGATTGGCTGTCATCCCGACCGACACGCTGTACGGCCTCGCGGCCGACGCGTTCGACAGTCAGGCCGTCAACGCCCTGCTGGCCGCCAAGCGGCGCGGGCGCGATATGCCGGTGCCGGTGCTCGTCGGATCGTGGACCACGATCGACGGCCTGGTCTTCTCGGTGCGCCCGCAGGCCCGCGAGCTGATCCGCGCGTTCTGGCCCGGCGGCCTGACTCTCGTTGTGCAGCAGGCGCCTTCGCTGGCCTGGGATCTCGGCGACGCGCGCGGCACGGTCGCGCTGCGCATGCCGCTGCATCCGGTGGCCCTCGAACTGCTGCGCGAGGTGGGCCCGCTCGCGGTGTCCAGCGCCAACGTCTCCGGGCAGCCGCCGGCCGCCACGGTGGACGACGCCAAGGCACAGCTGGGTGAGCTGGTCGGGGTGTACCTCGACGGCGGCCCGGCCGATCACGGCGTCGCCTCCACCATCGTCGACCTGACCTCGGATCTGCCGCGCATCCTGCGCGAGGGTGCGATCCCGGCGGCGAAGATCGCGGAGGTCCTCGGCATGTCGCCCGAGGAACTCCTGGCGCAGGACGCGCGGTGACGGCCCGATAGATGCTGCTCAGTCAGGGCGTATTCAGCCAAGGAGCGGTGGTCCCGCTCCGCGAGCTGCTGCTGGTACTGCTCGTCGCCACGGTCGTCGCGTATCTGAGCACCGGCGGCGCCCGGGTGGCCGCCATCGCCTTCGGCGCGGTGGCCGTGCCGCGCGAGCGGGATGTGCACGTCAAGCCGACGCCGCGGATGGGCGGCCTCGGCATCTGGTTCGGCCTGGTGACGGCCGTGCTGTTCGCCCATCAGTTGCCCGCCTTGCGGCGCGGATTCGACTACCCGAAGGACATTCCCGCGGTACTCGCCGCGAGCACGCTGATCGTGCTGGTCGGCATCCTCGACGACCGCTGGGGGCTGGACTGGCTCACCAAGCTGGTCGGCCAGATCACCGCGGCCAGCGTCATGGCCGTCATGGGTTTGAGCTGGGTGGCCATCTACAACCCGTTCACCAATGAGACGGTGGTGCTGGATCCGCTGCAGGGCGGCCTCGTGACCGTGGGTCTCACGGTCACGATCATCAATGCGATGAATTTCGTGGACGGCCTGGACGGGCTCGCGGCCGGGCTGGGTTTCATCTGCGCGGCGGCCGTTTTCGTGTTCACCGTGGGATTGCTGTACGAAGTCGGCGGTTCCACCGACACCTATCCGCCCGCGTTGCTGGCGGCCGCACTCGCGGGCGGCTGTCTGGGATTTCTTCCGCACAATTTTCAGCCGGCCCGAATATTCATGGGCGATACCGGCTCGATGCTGATCGGTTTGATGCTGGCCGCGGTATCCACCGGCGCTTCCGGAAGAATTCCGCTGCAGGGTTACGGGCCGCGCGACATCGTGGGTCTGCTGTCACCGCTGTTGCTGGTGGGCGCGGTGATGTTCATTCCGGTACTTGATCTTGTTCTGGCCATCGTGCGGCGCGTTCGCGCAGGTGTGAGTTTCTCCACTCCCGACAAAATGCATCTGCATCACCGATTGCTCCAAATCGGACATTCGCAGCGTCGCGTCGTCTTGTTGATCTACTTGTGGGTCAGCGTGCTCGCATTCGGCGCGGTCGGCACCTCGCTGATTTCGGATCGGCGCATGGTCGTCCTGTTGTTTGCTGCCGGGCTCGTTTTCGCGCTCGTCGTCACCGCGGTGCCGTCCTGGCGCGAACTGAAGGTGAAACCACGCAGCAAACCGCCCCGCAGTCATGATCACGCCGCCGGGTAGAGTTGCCAGCTGTGAGCACGCCTTCTGAAACCGATCCCGACGCCCCGCTGCGGGCAGCGCTGCGCTACGGCCTCCTGGGTTTGGCTGTGCTCGTTGTGGTTTCGGCCGTCCTGGCGTCGATCCTCGCGGGCCTGCACGGCCTGTGGGGCGCCCTGCTCGGCTGCGCCATCGGCGGCGGATTCATCCTCACCACCGCCGCCGCCGTGCTGTTCAGCGCGAAAATCCAATCGGGCCTGCAGGGCATCGTCCTGCTCGGCAGCTGGGTCGGAAAACTGCTGATCGCCGTGATCGTCATCGCGGTGCTCAAGCGGTACGACTTCTACAGCCACAACGCACTGCTCTTCACAGTCGTCGGGGCGCTGCTGGTGGTACTCGGCGCGGAGACGTACGGCCTTCTGCGCCACCGGGTTCCGACCGTGCAGGTGGAGCGGGAGCTCTAGCCTCCCGACCTGCGTGAAACAGCCCCGCGACACTTTCGCGGGGGAGTTTCTGCCACCCCCTACACGTTGTCGTAGATAACTTGATAAACTCTTTACTTGTAGCCAACCGAATCAACAGGGGGGGTCGTGAGACCCGCCTGAGACCAGGTTATGCTTACAGCCGTACCTGACCCCCAGGGTCATGGTTCTGCACCGTCGACGATGTCGCCGACGCGCGTACAGACGCCAGGGCGTGACTGCCACAGCTGCTGACGAACTTCGAGCCGACCTGAGTCGACCCACCAGATCGTCAATGTCCGATCGATCCGCAGGAGAAAACTATCTCCTGCGGCCCGACCACGGGAGAGAACGCTGAGCGTCACCATTTTGGCGGGCGAGTTCCACGCGCCGTCGCTTAACGACTTCTTCCCCGAGAAGATCCTCGGGGACACGCCTTTCGGGCTCTTCGATCTCGATCGCTTGATGCTCATTCGCATCCTCATGGCGGCCGTTCTCGTGATCGTCATGCTGGCCGCATTCCGTCGGCCGCAGCTGGTTCCGCGCGGCCTTCAGAATGCAGCCGAATACGGTCTGGTGTTCGTCAAGGAGCAGATCTGTGACGAGATCCTGGGCAAGGAAACCGGGAAGAAGTTCTTCCCGCTGATCGCGTCGATCTTCTTCGGCGTCCTGTTCCTGAACTTTTCCAGCGTCATTCCGTTCCTGAACATTTCGTCGAACGCCCGTGTCGGTATGCCGCTCGTGCTGGCCGTCGTCGCCTACATCACGTTCAACTATGTGGGCATCAAGAAGTACGGCTTCGTCAAGTACGTGCGCTCGTCCATCGTGGTGCCGAACGTGCCGCCCGCGCTGCACGTGCTGCTGATCCCGATCGAGTTCATCTCGACCTTCCTGCTGCGCCCCTTCACGCTGACCGTTCGTCTCATGGCGAACATGCTGTCGGGCCACATCATGTTGGTGCTGTTCTTCAGTGCCACCCAGTTCTTCCTGTTCGATGCCGTCGCATGGATGAAGGTTCTGTCGCCGTTCTCGCTGCTCGCGGGCTTCGGCTTCACCCTCTTCGAAGTGCTGGTGATCTTCCTGCAGGCGTACGTGTTCGCGCTGCTGACCGCTGTGTACATCGGTCTGGCCGAGCACGCCGACTCCCACTGACCAACTGCACCAACACCAGAAACCTGCCACACACGCCGCTTCGGCGGGTGGGCGACAGAAAGGGAACAAACACCAATGAGCAGCACCATGACCTTCCTGGCCGAGAACGCTCCGACCGTCAAGGGTTACGGCGCCATCGGCTACGGTCTCGCCGCGATCGGCCCCGGCATCGGCGTGGGCATCGTGGTCGGCAAGGCCATCGAGGGCATCGCCCGCCAGCCCGAGCTGCAGGGCACCATCCGGACCACCATGTTCCTGGGTATCGCGTTCACCGAGGCCCTGGCGCTGATCGGTCTCGTCGCCGGCTTCATTTTCTGATTCCGGCAAAACGACTAGGAATCAACGATGAACAGCACCTACCTGCTCGCGGCTGAGGGGGCGGACAAGAACCCCCTCATCCCGGAGCCGTACGACATCCTCTGGTCTGCGGTCGTCTTCATCGTTATCGCCGTCGTCTTCGCCAAGTACGTCGTCCCGCGCCTGACCAAGGTGCTCGACGAGCGTTCCGAGAAGATCGAAGGCGGTATCGCCAAGGCCGAGACCGTGCAGGCCGAGGCGCAGGCCACGCTGCAGCAGTACCAGGAGCAGCTGGCCGAGGCTCGCCTCGAGGCTGCTCGCATCCGTGAGGAGGCCCGTACCCAGGGCCAGACCATCCTCTCCCAGATGCGCGCCGAGGCGCAGTCCGAGGCCGACCGCATCGTCGCCGCGGGTCACGCGCAGCTGGAGGCACAGCGCCAGCAGATCGTGACCGAGCTGCGTTCCGAGCTGGGCCGTACCGCGGTCGACCTGGCCGAGAAGATCATCGGCCAGTCGGTGGCCGATGAGGCCAAGCAGGCCGCGTCGATCGACCAGTTCCTCCGGGAGCTGGATACGAACGCCGGCATCGGGGTCGGAAGGTAACGAACCGAAAGTGGGAAGCATGTACGCAGCGAGCCGCGAGGCGAGCTCCCGTGCGCGGGAAGCTCTTCGGGCCGCTCTGACCGGAAGCGACTCCGTCGCGGCCACGACGGGCTCCGAACTGTTCGCCGTTGTCGCCGTCCTCGACGACCAGCGTTCGCTGCGTGTGGCGCTCGCGGATAAGTCGGTGTCGAGTTCGGTGCGCGCCGAGCTGGCGGAACGCCTGTTCGGCGGCAAGATCAGCGCGGCCACGCAGGCGGTGCTGACCACCGCGGTGGCCCAGGACTGGTCGCGGGCTCGCGACCTCGTCGACACCCTGGTGGTGCTCGGCCGCGAGGCGCTGCTGCGCACCGCGGACGAGCGGGGCCGCCTGGATGCCGTCGAGGACGAGCTCTTCCGGCTGGGCCGCATCATCGACGACAACCCGGACCTGGAGCAGGCGCTGCAGGACCACGGCAAGCCGGCCTCGGCCAAGCGTGCCCTGGTGCAGCGGCTGCTCGCGGGCAAGGTCGAGGACATCACCCTGCAGCTGGCCGAACAGGCCGTGCTGCGCCACAAGGGCGATGTCGGCCAGGCCATCGATGAGCTGTCCGACCTGGCGGCGTCGCTTCGCGACCAGATCGTGGCGCACGTGCGCGCCGCGGCGGCTCTGACGCCGCAGCAGCGCGAGCACCTGGCGGCCGCATTGCAGCGCATCTACGACAAGCCGGTCACCGTGCACGTGCAGGAGGACCCGAGCCTGCTGGCCGGTGTCGTCGTGCGCGTGGGCGACGACGTGATCGACGGCAGCGCCGTCGGACGGCTGCAGCGCTTGCGTCAGTCTCTCGCTTGAGACCAACGCTCCACTGCGCATGATTGCCGGCACGCCGGCCGGCCTTAACACACCGACATTCGAGACCACAGCGAGAGCAGGAAGAACATGGCGGAGCTGACGATCTCCCCCGATGAGATCCGTAGCGCGATCGAGAGCTACACCCAGAGCTACACCCCGGAAACCTCCATCGAGGAAGTGGGCGTCGTCACCGACACCGGCGACGGTATCGCCCACATCAGCGGCCTCCCGTCCGCGATGGCCAACGAGCTGCTGGAGTTCCCCGGCGGCGTCCTCGGCGTCGCGTTGAACCTGGAGGACACCGAGATCGGTGCCGTCGTCCTGGGTGAGTTCGACACCATCGAGGAGGGCCAGCAGGTCCGCCGCACCGGCGACGTGCTGTCGGTCCCCGTCGGTGACAAGTTCCTGGGCCGCGTCGTGAACCCGCTCGGCGCCCCGATCGACGGCCTCGGCGAGATCGAGGCCGACGAGCGTCGCGTGCTCGAGCTGCAGGCCGCGACCGTGCTGGAGCGCCAGCCGGTCGGTGAGCCGATGGCCACCGGCATCACCGCCATCGACGCGCTGACCGCCATCGGCCGCGGCCAGCGTCAGCTCGTCATCGGCGACCGCAAGACCGGCAAGACCGCGGTCTGCATCGACGCGATCATCAACCAGAAGGCCAACTGGGCCACCGGCGATCCGACCAAGCAGGTGCGCTGCATCTACGTCGCGATCGGCCAGAAGGGCTCCACCATCGCGGGCGTGAAGGCCGCGCTGGAGGCACACGGCGCGATGGAGTACACCACCATCGTCGCGGCCCCGGCCTCGGACTCCGCCGGCTTCAAATGGCTTGCGCCGTACACCGGTTCGGCCATCGGCCAGCACTGGATGTACCAGGGCAAGCACGTCCTGATCGTGTTCGACGACCTGTCCAAGCAGGCCGAGGCCTACCGCGCCATCTCGCTGCTGCTGCGTCGCCCGCCGGGCCGCGAGGCGTACCCGGGTGACGTCTTCTACCTGCACTCGCGTCTGCTGGAGCGTTGCGCCAAGCTGTCCGACGAGATGGGCGCGGGCTCCATGACCGCATTGCCGATCATCGAGACCAAGGCCAACGACGTGTCGGCGTTCATCCCGACCAACGTCATCTCCATCACCGACGGCCAGGTGTTCCTGGAGTCGGACCTCTTCAACAAGGGTGTCCGGCCGGCCATCAACGTCGGTATCTCGGTGTCCCGTGTCGGTGGCGCCGCGCAGACCAAGGCCATGAAGCAGGTCGCCGGTTCGCTGCGTCTGGAGCTCGCCTCCTACCGTGAGCTGGAGGCGTTCTCCGCCTTCGCCTCCGACCTGGATGCGGCCTCGCTGGCGCAGCTGGAGCGCGGTGGCCGCTGGGTCGAGCTGCTGAAGCAGGACCAGTACGCCCCGGTTTCCGTTGAGGACCAGGTGGTTTCGCTGTTCCTGGTCGACGGCGGCTTCTACGACTCGGTGCCGGTCGGCGACATCCGCCGCTTCAATGGCGAGCTGCTGGAGTACCTGCACGGTTCCGTGCAGTCCTCCTTCGACGCCCTGCAGGGTGGCGCCAAGAAGCTCGAGGGCGAGCCGGCCGAGGCCATCAAGGCCGCGACCGACAAGTTCAAGCAGGGCTTCCTGGCCTCCGACGGCAGCCGCGTCGTGAACGAAGCCGCCGCCGGCCAGCTCGATCACGAAGAGGTCGAGTCGCTGTCCGTCACTCGTAAGCACGTCGAGAAGTAAGACGGGCGAAGCGAATGCGACTGACTGACTCCGGCGGTGTGCGCTCAGGGTACGCAGGCGGCAGCCTGCGTAACCACGTAGTGCCCGCGCACGCCGCCCATCGAGTAGAGATGAAGGGAGTGTGAACCGTTAATGCCTAGCGTGCGCGAACTGCGCTCCCGAATTCGTTCCGTGAGCTCGATCAAGAAGATCACCAAGGCGCAAGAGCTGATCGCGACCTCGCGAATCAGCAAGGCGCAGGCCCGAGTCGCGGCTGCCAAGCCGTACGCGGAGGAGATCACCAAGGTGCTCGCCGAATTGGCAAGCGCCAGCAGTAATCTCACCCATCCGCTGCTGACCGAGCGGCCGAATGCGCGGCGTGCCGCGGTGCTGGTGATCACCAGCGACCGCGGCATGTGCGGTGGCTACAACTCCAATGTGCTGAAGCGCACCGAGGAGCTGCTGACCACGCTGCGTTCCGAGGGCAAAGAGCCGATCCTGTACGTGATGGGCTCGAAGGGCTTGACCTACTACACGTTCCGTCGCCGCGCGGTGAACGGTTCGTGGGTCGGTTTCTCCCAGTCGCCCAACTACCTGGACGCGTCCGCTGCCTGTAACCACCTGGTCGAGGCGTTCATGGCGGGTGCCGAGGGCGAGGTGGCCGCTCCCAACGGGGTCGGCACCATGCCGGGCGTGGATGAACTGCACATCGTCTACACGCGTTTCGTGTCGATGTTGTCGCAGGTGCCGGAGGTGCGCCGCCTGGCGCCCATCCAGATCAGCTTCGTCGACGAGAGCTTCGACATGGGCCCGGACAGCTTCTCCGATTCGGAGACGGCGGATGTCCACGCCCAGTACGAGTTCGAGCCGGATGCGGACCGCCTGCTGGGCGCGCTGCTGCCGAAGTACATCAACACCCGGATCTACTCGTCGCTGCTGGACGCGGCGGCATCGGAGTCGGCTGCGCGCCGCACCGCTATGAAGGCTGCCACCGATAACGCGACGGAACTGGTGAATTCACTGACCCGTACCGCGAACTCGTTGCGGCAGGCCGGAATCACGCAGGAAATCACGGAAATCGTCGGCGGCGCCAACGCGCTGGCTTCGAGCTCGGACCGCGACTAAGCCGTAGGAAGAGAAGCAATGACCGCAGCTGTCACTAACGAAACCCGGGTTGGCGCCGGCACAGGCCGCGTCTCCCGCGTCATCGGACCCGTCGTGGACGTCGAGTTCCCGCGTGGTTCGATCCCTGAGCTCTACAACGCCCTGAACGTGGACATCGCGCTCCCGTCCGTGGCGAAGACCCTGACCCTCGAGGTCGCACAGCACCTGGGCGACAACATCGTTCGCACCATCTCCATGCAGCCGACCGACGGTCTGGTGCGTGGCGTCGAGGTGCGCGACACCGGCAAGCCGATCTCGGTGCCCGTCGGTGACGTCGTCAAGGGTCACGTGTTCAACGCGCTGGGCGACTGCCTGGACACCCCCGGCCTGGGCCGCGACGGCGAGCAGTGGGGCATCCACCGCCAGCCGCCCGCCTTCGACCAGCTCGAGGGCAAGACCGAGATCCTGGAAACAGGCGTCAAGGTCATCGACCTGCTGACCCCGTATGTCAAGGGCGGCAAGATCGGTCTGTTCGGTGGTGCCGGTGTCGGCAAGACCGTGCTGATCCAGGAGATGATCACCCGTATCGCGCGCGAGTTCTCGGGCACCTCGGTGTTCGCGGGCGTCGGCGAGCGTACTCGTGAGGGCACCGACCTCCACCTGGAAATGGAAGAGATGGGCGTCCTGCAGGACACCGCCCTCGTCTTCGGCCAGATGGACGAGCCGCCGGGCACGCGTATGCGCGTCGCCCTGTCGGCCCTGACCATGGCGGAGTACTTCCGCGATGTGCAGAACCAGGACGTGTTGCTCTTCATCGACAACATCTTCCGGTTCACCCAGGCCGGTTCCGAGGTCTCGACCCTGCTGGGTCGTATGCCCTCGGCCGTCGGTTACCAGCCGACCCTGGCGGACGAGATGGGTCAGCTCCAGGAGCGGATCACCTCGACCCGTGGCCGTTCGATCACCTCGATGCAGGCGATCTACGTCCCCGCCGACGACTACACCGACCCGGCGCCGGCGACCACCTTCGCCCACCTGGACGCGACGACCGAGCTTTCCCGCCCGATCTCGCAGAAGGGCATCTACCCGGCCGTCGACCCGCTGACCTCGACCTCTCGTATTCTCGAGGCGTCCATCGTCGGCGATCGGCACTTCGCGGTGGCCAACGAGGTCAAGCGGATCCTGCAGAAGTACAAGGAACTGCAGGACATCATCGCCATCCTCGGTATGGACGAGCTCTCCGAGGCGGACAAGGTCCTCGTCGGCCGTGCCCGTCGTCTGGAGAAGTTCCTCGGCCAGAACTTCATCGTGGCCGAGAAGTTCACCGGTCAGCCGGGTTCGGTCGTGCCGCTGGAGCAGACCATCGACGACTTCGATCGCGTCTGCAAGGGCGAGTTCGACCACCTGCCGGAGCAGGCGTTCAACTCCTGTGGTGGCCTGGACGACGTCGAGGCGGCCGCGAAGAAGATCGCCGGGAAGTAGTCCACCATGGCGGATATGTCTGTTGATCTGGTCGCCGTCGAGCGGCTGCTGTGGTCGGGGCGGGCGAGTTTCGTCTCCGCTCAGACCACGGAGGGTGAGATCGGCATCATGCCCAACCACGAACCGCTGCTCGGGCAGCTCGTGGAGGGCGGCACCGTGACCATCGATTCCGTCGAGGGCGAGCGTATCGTCGCTGCCGTGCACGGCGGGTTCTTCTCGGTCACGGCCGGCGCGGTGCGCGTGCTGGCCGAATCCGCGGAGTTCGCGGGCGATATCGACGAGGCGGCCGCCAAGGCCGTGCTCGCCGACGCCGATGCGAGCGAGGCGGCGAAGGCCGAGGCGCAGGGCCGGTTGCGTGCCCTGGAGAAGGCGGCCGCAGCGCACTGACGCTTGTTGCCCCGGAGCAAATAGGCAGCGGCCCCAGGATTTTCCTGGGGCCGCTGCTTTTTCTATTGATAGCGGTGTGATTGAATTCCTTCGCCGGTCTTTTCTGTGATCTAGCGCATTTAGCTAAACCTTAGCTATTACAAGCACTTCCCAGCTTTACCGTCATGAGCATGCGCAGAGCGAGGGGTGAATGAGCGGGTTTCGAGCTGTACGCAGGCCGCGGGTACTCCGCGGAATCATCACGACCGTCGCGACCATGGTCGCCCTCGGATTCTTTTCGCCCGGTGCGGCGAACGCCGACGCCTGGGTCGCGCTACCCGACGGGCATATCGAGGGCCCCGGTGTGAAGATCACGAGTCGCGGTGAGCGCGCGATAGTTTCGCCCTCGCTGGCGTCCAACGGCGCCGGCCGCTCGACCTGGGTCTCCGGGAATATCACCGCGGAGGTGGATACCCCGGACGGCACCATCGGGCCGAACAACGGCGCCAAGAACTTTCCCGGTACCAACAACTCGTCGACGCACGGCTCCTCGGGGCTGACCGTCGGCTATATCGTCGGCTGCCAGGTGGCGGTGGGTTCGCTCAGCGCCTCGACGGGATTCACCATCAGCCCGACATCGCCCTCCGTGAGCGGCGGTGTGAGTATCCCGCTGACGGCGGGGCAGGTGGCGTGGGTGCAGATCGACAATATCGATACTCCCAAGAGCGGCACGTATCACATTCAATACCAGGACATTCCGATGGACGTGCAGGGCTGCGGCGGATATGCGCAGGCCCGGCAATTCTCGGTGGTCGAGATCATCGGTGCCGACTACGCCAAGGTCTCGCTCTACGGCCAGCCGTTCAGTATCGGCTGATCCGTATTCACTCCGACGCGAAGGGATCGTATGTTCGGCAGGGTTGAATACGCGCGGGGCGGCAAGGTTTTCGGCGTCGCCATGGCCGCCGCGGTGGTATGGGGTTCGGGTTCCGGGGGCGCGGCGAATGCCGATACGTTCATTCCGCTGCCCGGCGGGCAAATCAGCCGCACACTCGATGACGGCACCGTGCTGACGGTCCGGATCGACAATGAATCGGCGAAGATCAGTCCTTCGATGGGATCGACGCCCGCGCACCGGAACGTCTGGGTGACCGGACGTGGCAGCGTGGATGTCTCGGGACCGAGCGCGGCGACCAGCACCATCAAGATCTCGCCCGGATACATCGTCGGCTGTCAGGTCGATATCGGCCAGTTCAGCGAGTCCGAGAACGGGACCGGCACGGGTGCGCCCGGCAGCGGTGGCGCCGCGCCTACCTTCACCCCGTCCCAGACCTTCGGCGGTGGTCTCTCGCTGGGGCCCGGGCAGGCGGTGGCCCGCCTGATGCTCGACCTCGAGGCGCCCGACGACTACGGGCAGGAAAAGCACAACCGCTACAACAAGACTCCGGGTCCGCACGCCAGCGTCTCCTGGGTGGACGAGGCGTTCGAGGTGAACGGCTGCGGCGGTTACGCGCAGGCGCGGTCGTTCGTGCTCATCTCGGCCTACACCGATACCCAGATCGGTGACGTGACGGTGTGGGGTCAGCCGTTCAGCATGGGCTGAACCTGCCGGAGCAGCTGACCTGGTCATACGTCACATTCGGTGGATGGCCGGACCCGGCGTTTCGGCGGTCGCTAGTATCGACCGAATACACGCGGGGTCCGGCCATCGGCCGGATGGTTCGACCGACGCGAATCGAAGGGACGGAGCGGCATTGCAAACCGGGATGGTGCTTCTGATCATTCTGGTGCTGTTGCTTGTCGCCTTGGCCTTGGCTTCCACCTATCGGCTGATCATGTTGCGCCGCGGTGGGACGGCGGCATTGCTGCGGGTATTGCCTGCTCGCGGGCATGGCGGCGGTTGGCGGCACGGGCTGATCCGGTATGACGAGGACACCCTCGTCTTCTACAAACTCTCCAGTCTGAAGCTCGGTCCCGATTCGACATTGCGCCGCTTGGCGATCGAGGTCGGTCCGCGGCGGTCCCCGGATGGGGACGAATACGACATCATGACCGATGAGGCGATCGTCAATATCGCCGACGGCAACGGCAGTTACGAGCTGGCTCTGGATCGCGGCGCGCTGGCGGCTCTGCTGTCCTGGGTGGAGTCGCGACCGTCCGAACGTATCCGGCGGCGGCCCGCGCACTGAGGCCATCGCGGGTTACGGTGATCTCGTGAGTGTGCACCTGACGCGGATCTATACGCGCACCGGCGACGACGGGACGACCGGCCTCAGCGATTTCTCGCGCGTGCCGAAGACCGACCCGCGGCTGATCGCGTACGCCGACTGTGACGAGACCAATGCCGCCCTCGGGGTGGCGATTGCTCTGGGTCAGCCGGACACGCGGATCCTTACTGTGCTGCGCCACATACAGAACGACCTCTTCGATGCCGGCGCTGATCTCTCCACCCCCCTGGTCGCGGACCCCAAGTACCCGCCGCTGCGCATCACCCAGCCCTATATCGATCGTCTCGAGCAGTGGTGCGATGAGTTCAATGAGCCTCTGGCGCCGTTGAATTCGTTCATCCTGCCGGGCGGCACGCCGCTGGCCGCGCTGCTGCACACGGCGCGCACGGTGGCGCGGCGCGCCGAGCGTTCCGCGTGGGCCGCGGTCGACGCGCACCCGGACGACACGAACGTGTTGCCCGCGAAATACCTGAACCGGCTGTCCGACCTGCTGTTCATTCTCGGCCGGGTCGCCAATCCGGAAGGCGACATCCTCTGGCGGCCGGGCGGAGAAGCCACGGGCGGGGGAGAGGACCACTAGGCTGACCCCCGTGAGTGAACGGTTTCTGGTGACCGGGGGCAGCACGCTCGTCGGTGAGGTCGCGGTCGGCGGCGCGAAGAACAGCGTCCTCAAGCTGATGGCCGCTGCGCTGCTGGCCGAGGGTACGACCACGATCACGAACTGCCCGGACATCCTGGATGTGCCGTTGATGGCGGACGTGTTGCGCGGCCTCGGCTGCGATGTCACGGTCGACCACGAGACCGTGACCATCACGACGCCGCCGGAACCGAAGTACCACGCGGACTTTCCGGCCGTGACGCAGTTCCGCGCGTCGGTGTGTGTGCTGGGTCCGCTGATGGCGCGGTGCAAGCGTGCGGTGGTGGCGTTGCCGGGTGGTGACGCCATCGGCTCGCGTCCGCTGGACATGCATCAGGCCGGACTGCGGCTGCTGGGCGCCACCAGCGAGATCGAGCACGGCTGCCTGGTAGCGCGTGCCGAGGAACTACAGGGTGCGCGGATCCGCCTGGATTTCCCGTCGGTGGGTGCGACCGAGAACATCCTGATGGCCGCGGTGCTCGCGGAGGGTGAGACGGTCATCGACAACGCGGCGCGCGAGCCGGAGATCGTGGATCTGTGCAACATGCTGATCCGCATGGGCGCGAAGATCGCGGGCGCCGGCACCTCGGTGCTGACCATCGAGGGTGTGGACAAGCTGTCGCCGACCGAGCACCGGGTGATCGGTGATCGCATCGTCGCCGCCACCTGGGGTATCGCCGCGGCGATGACGCAGGGGGATGTGCGGGTGACGGGTATCAACCCGAAGCATCTCTCGCTGGTGCTGGACAAGCTGCGGTCGTCGGGCGCGCGAATTTCGTTCGAACCGGACGGTTTCCGGGTGGTGCAGTCGGATCGGCCTCGTGCCGTGAACTTTTCGACGCTGCCCTTCCCGGGTTTCCCCACCGACCTGCAGCCGATGGCCATCGGGCTGGCCGCCATCTCCGACGGCACCTCGATGATCACCGAGAACATCTTCGAGGCGCGCTTCCGTTTCGTGGAAGAGATGATCCGGCTCGGCGCCGATGCCCGGACCGATGGGCATCACGCTGTGGTGCGCGGGATTCCGCGGTTGTCGAGCGCGCCGGTCTGGTCGTCGGACATTCGCGCCGGCGCGGGCCTGGTGCTCGCGGGTCTGGTCGCCGACGGGGTGACCGAAGTGCACGACGTCTTCCACATCGACCGGGGCTACCCGGATTTCGTGGAGAACATGCGGTCCCTAGGGGCCGAGATCGAACGCGTCGGAACCGCAGACTGAACAGCTCGTGTCGGTACGTGTTCGCGAAAAATGGTCCTGAACAGGCGATTTGACATGCGAACCACCAACACGTAACTTATTCCAGGTCAGAGCGACACGGACACCGACTCCGGTGAGACGAGAGCGCCTGATGATCACACTAGCTCCCAACCAACCAGCGGATTTGGTTCTGCTGCGCGGCTGGGGTTAAGCTTGAAAAGTTGCCTAGCTGATCGAACGGGCTCACCGCCCGGGAGATGGCTTGTGCGTGTGTTCTTTGAGAACTCAATAGTGTGTCGATGAATGTCAGTGCCAAATATTTTATTTGGTTCCGATTCCTCACCCCCCGTGTGAGGG